>CAZIOY010000055.1:0-29211 GCA_964540915.1 uncultured Ohtaekwangia sp. | reverse complement strand
ACCGTTACTTTCAGCGGTCTTTGTTTCATATTTGCTTTTCTCCGAGCAGGCAACAATCACCAGTGTGGCTGCCAGTGCATAGAAAACCTGTTTTAATCTGTTCATCATTGTTTTTGAGATTTTGGGAATTCTAAAGTAGCTAATTTTATGGGCGATGGATCTAAACCTGTAAAATAAATGTTAACCTCTTCAACTAAGTAAGACGGTATACGTATCTTTAAAACTAGTAATTGAATTGTTCAAATCATCCTTAGGCTATATGAAAAAGAAGATTGTTGGTATCTGTGTGATTGCCGTGGCGGTGATTTCGTTATCATTCACACCTCCTGCCGAACGCTATTTTGAAATTGCTAAAAACCTTGAAATTTTTGCCTCCGTATTCAAAGAGGTGAATAATCTCTATGTGGATGAAATCAACCCCAATAAAACAATCCGCATCGGCATCGATGCGATGCTGGGGTCACTTGATCCATATACCAATTTCATTTCTGAAGATCAGGTAGAAGACTTTCGCACTCAAAACACAGGACAGTATGGCGGCATTGGAGCGGTAACCCGAACCATGGGTAATCGCACCGTAGTCACCATGGTGTATGAAGAATATCCTGCTTTCAAAAATGGTTTGAAGATTGGTGATGAAGTGCTAAAGATGGACGGTGTTGATCTTTCCAAACTCACCCTGGAGGAAGCCAACCACCTGATGAGAGGTCAGGTAGGTACTCCGGTTAAACTCACCGTGAAAAGAATGGGACAAAAAGATCCGATCAATATTGAGTTTAAGCGTGAGAAAATCAAAATCAGCAACGTGCCTTATTTTGGAATGATTGCTCCTGATATAGGCTATGTGCAACTCACTGAGTTCACGGTTGATGCCGGTAAAGAAGTAAAAAATGCAGTGGTGGCACTCAAAGAAAAAGGGGCAAAACACATTATCCTGGATCTGCGCGGTAACCCCGGAGGTCTTTTACATGAGGCGGTTAATATCTGCAACATATTTATTCCAAAAGGAAAAAAGGTGGTGGACACAAAGGGGAAAGTGACCGAGAACAATATCACGTATGAGACGTTAAATAATCCTGTTGATTTAGAGATTCCTATAGTCGTTATTATCAATCGTGGTAGTGCCTCTGCTTCTGAAATTGTGGCGGGCACACTACAAGATTATGACAGAGCGTTAGTGTTGGGCGAACGATCTTACGGCAAGGGATTGGTGCAAATTCCACGACCACTATCCTACAACTCACAGGTAAAAATAACGACTGCAAAATACTATACTCCTACCGGTCGCTGCATTCAGGTATTGGATTACTCGCACCGGAGGGAAGATGGAAGTGCCGGCAGTATTCCTGATTCTTTGAAAAAAGAATTCAGCACAACCCGCGGCAGAAAAGTATTTGATGGCGGAGGTATTGACCCCGATGTGAAAATAGAATCAGATGAACCAGCTATGGTAACGCAGGTGCTTTTCCGTGAAGGACTTCTTTTTGATTTTGCAACACAGTATGCGTATGCACACGCTACCATACCAGAGGCTAAGAGTTTTTCACTAACCGAACAGGAGTATCAGGAGTTTGTGACCTGGTCAAAAACGAAAGCCGTCACTTATGAATCCTCGTTGGAGACAGAGTTAAATAACCTGGTTGCCTTGGCGAAAAGAGAAAGATCCTATGATGATTTAAAACCTCAACTGGATTTGATAAAGGCCCGCATTGCGGATGGAAGAAAGAATGATCTGATCAATTTCAAAGACCAGATCAAACCGTTTTTAGAAGAAGAGATTGTATCGCGTTATTATTTTGAAAAGGGTACGGTGGAGGTCCGATTTAAAAATGACAACGAAGTAAAAAAGGCTATGGAGGTTTTGCACAATCAATCTGAATACAAAAAAATTCTTCGAATCGAATAATGGATATGAAGAAGAATGGAAAAGCAAAAAAATGGATTCTTAGTCTTTTCCTATTAATCATTCTGGCCGGCACACTGCACTCCTGTCTGCAATTCCGAATGAGTTCGTCTGAGATCAATTCTTACTTTGCAGATAAAAAGCAAAAAGGCCGTATCATTAATTACAGAGAAGGATTTCGGATCGTTAATTATGTGATTGTTGGCGATGACGATAAACCCTTGGTCATTTTTGTTCATGGCTCCCCTGGCTCATTAAGCGCGTTCATTGATTTTCTGGGAGACAGTTCTTTGCTTCACCAGGCTCAACTTATTTCAGTAGACAGGCCTGGATTTGGTTCTGCCAATTTTGGGAACGCAGAACCATCGTTGCAAAAGCAAGCTGAATTATTAAAATCCGTCATTAAAAAAACCAAAAACAACCGGCCTGTATTCCTGGTAGGTCATTCATTGGGCGGGCCTTTAATTGCCCGTGTTGCCATGGATTATCCAGAACTAGTTGATGGGTTGATCATGGTTGCCCCATCAATTGATCCGAAGTTGGAACCAAATGAATGGTTTCGTGCTCCGTTAGCCACTCCTTTTTTAAGATGGATATTGCCGCGTTCCTTTCGTGCATCCAATGATGAACTTTATCAACTCAAACCACAGTTAGAAAACATGTTGCCCTTGTGGCAAAAGGTGATGACGCCCACCATTGTGATTCAAGGAAAAAAAGACAGATTTGTTCCTTATGAAAATGCGTTTTTTGCAAAAGAAAAAATGGTGAATGCGCCCGTAACCCTGGTGATGGTCGATACCATGGATCACTTTGTACCATGGTCCAATCCGGAAATCATCAACGCTGCAATCACAGAAATGATTAACCAGCATTCAAAAACTGCTAAAAAACAATGAAGCCTGTTCTCTAAGAAAACAGGCTTCAAACTTTAAGGAAAGAATTACTTATCTAAGGAAAAGCAACTCTCGGTATTTAACCAACGGCCAATCTTCGTCATCCACCAGGAGTTCCAATTTGTCTACGGCATCGCGGATTTTATCAAAGTATTTTTCCTTGATGTCATCGCAGTAGGCAAACGCACGCTTATGAGTATCCGTGATCTTGTTGATGCGCTTGCGCTCTTCAACCATTTCGCGTGTACCGTTTTTAATAGTCTCAATATGACCAGAGATTTCCCTGATAGTTTGTAGGACAGCGTTATTATCAACACCTAGTCCCTTCAAGCCATTCGCATTTTGAATCAACTTGTTCTGATAAGCAATAGCAGTAGGAATAATGTGATTCATGGCCAGATCTCCAATTACTCGCGCTTCGATCTGCACCTTCTTAATATAGCTCTCCAACTTTATTTCGTTACGTGCTTCTACTTCCTTATGATTCATCACTTCATGCTTCTCAAAAAGCGCCAATGATTTCTTGGACACATATCCTTCGATGGCGTGTGGCATATTCTTGATGTTGCTAAGGCCTCTTTTTTCTGCCTCTTTTACCCACTCATCAGAATAACCATCT
The DNA here is from genome assembly GCA_964540915.1 of uncultured Ohtaekwangia sp. Taxonomy (GTDB): domain Bacteria; phylum Bacteroidota; class Bacteroidia; order Cytophagales; family Cyclobacteriaceae; genus ELB16-189. The sequence goes on along the minus strand of CAZIOY010000055.1, from coordinate 25,796 downwards.
CCCTCAAATCGTATCGCTTTTGATTCCTTTATGTAATTGCGCAACACCTTAACAATTGCCAATCTCTTCTCCTCACCTTTTTCAATTTCCGCACTTACTGTTTCGAAGAAATGAGTGAGTTGCTCGGCCACAATCAGGTTCAGGGCTGCCATTGGGGTGCCGCAGTTGTCGCTACCACCTACTGCGCGGAATTCAAATTTATTTCCAGTGAACGCAAAGGGAGAAGTGCGGTTACGATCGGTGGCATCCAGAATGATTTCAGGAATCTGATCGATACCCAACTTCATATACATGTTGTCTCCTTTTTCAATCTTCACATTGCCTTTTTTCTCAAGTTCATCCAATACGGCAGACATTTGAGATCCGATGAATACGGACATGATTGCCGGAGGAGCTTCATTGGCGCCCAGACGAAAATCATTTCCAGCGGTGGCTATACTTGCGCGAAGCAGATCAGCGTGTTCATGCACAGCCTTCACGGTAGTGACGAAGAAGGTCAAGAAGAGTAAATTATCGCGGGCTGAGCTGGATGGTGCAAAGAGGTTAACTCCTGTATCGGTTATTAACGACCAGTTATTATGCTTTCCGCTACCGTTCAAACCGGCAAAGGGTTTTTCGTGGAACAGAATCTTAAGATCGTGTTTTTCACCTACGCGGCTCATCACATCCATCATAAGCTGGTTGTGGTCATTCGCCACATTGACTTCTTCAAACAAAGGAGCCACTTCAAACTGGCTGGGTGCAACTTCGTTGTGACGTGTGCGAACAGGTATACCCAACTTCCAGCTTTCAATTTCAAAATCCTTCATGAAGTCATATACGCGACCGGGAATGGTGCCGAAGTAATGATCTTCCAATTGCTGACCGCGTGCCGGTGAATGACCAAACACGGTACGGCCTGCCATGACTAAATCAGGGCGGGCATTAAACAATGCCTTATCAACAGCAAAATATTCCTGTTCGGCACCTAATGATGCTACTACATGTTGAATGTCTTTATCAAATAGCTGACAAACTTTGGTAGCCGCTATATCCACCGCCTTCAATGCCTTTAGCAAAGGTGATTTTGTATCCAGTGTTTCTCCTGTATAGGAAACGAAAACGGTGGGTATACTCAAGGTCTTACCATACAAAAACATCGGTGAGGTTGGATCCCAGGCAGTATAACCGCGTGCTTCGAAAGTACTGCGGATACCTCCACTCGGGAAAGAAGATGCATCTGGTTCTTGTTGAACCAACTCACTTCCCTTAAATTTTTCAATACCCGCTAAGGCATCGAAGAAAGAGTCATGCTTTTCGGCTGTTCCACCGGTCATTGGCTGAAACCAATGAGTGAAATGCGTAGCGCCTTTGGCAATTGCCCAGGATTTGGCTGCCGCTGCTACTGCATCTGCCGTTGTCTCATCAATTTTTTCGTGATTTTTAATTGCCTGACTCACCTTCTTGAATACAGCCGGTGCCAGAGTCGCTCTCATTTGCTCCATGCCGAACACGTACTCCCCAAAGAACTTAGAAATGTTGGGAGAAATTGGCTCCACATGCACCTTAGCACGACCATTTAATCCTTTTAATGCTTCAAATCTTAATTGTGCCATAGTGGTTGTTTATTTAACAGATGGCAGCAAAATTATTCCTTTTTCAATACATCAAGATATTTTTTGAAATACTTTTCTAAAAAAGCACTAAATATTTTGGCTTTATAGGGTAAAAATTAACCCACTGCATTCAAAACACAAGCAACTGATGTTCGTTCGGGTGATTAGATCATTCCGGGTGATATCTCCCTAATCGGTAATTGAATGGGATTGCAAACGTTGCCAAAACCATCTATCGAAATAGAGTGGAAAAAGACGCTTCAGATCTTCAGCGGATGACAAAAGCCTAAACTAAATCCATTGTTTTTACGTATTTGTTAAAAAAGTTACTTGTATGAAAAACTTTGTGCTTAAACGTCCTCAATTGGTTATTAATAATTCGGAGGCTTCGTACTTAAGGAATTTCAAACTGGCGCACATCAACTGGGAATTGAATCGCCAGGAAGATAAATTATTTCAGCAGGAAGGCAGGCTTATCAGTTCTATAAGAAAAAACACGAGGTTGTTTTAATAGTAAACTTAGTTCGATTTTTTGACGGAACCTCCACTGCTGGAATCAGTATTCGTTCTGCCCGGTGCCCCTCGATAGCGAATACTTCCACCGCTGCTCGCATGAGCATCCAACTGCTTCGTTACATTTACTTTTATGCTTCCCGCGCTGCTTGCGCCCGCCTCTACCATCTCACTCTCCAATCCGTAGGCATCAATTTCTCCGGCACTGCTCGCTTCTACTTCCAGGCTTTTAACTTTTCCCTCCAGCACCACATCCCCTGCACTCGAAGCTTCCACGGTGGATGACTTGGCCTCAATGGCTAATTCTACGGAAGCAGCACTGGAGACACTCACATTAAATGAACCCGCCCGGATGGTTCCTTCTGAAAAAACATTGGCTGCAGAACTTGCTGACACCTTATTGATGCTTACATACGTCACATACACCTTCACGTTCCGGTTTCGATAGCTGCCATCGCGCATGTGAATTTTCAAATAACCTCCTGACACTTCCGTAAGCACATCGGATAACCGGGCACCGGTAGTTTCGACACGCACGCTCTCCTTAGCTCCTTTTTTCAGATACACATCAATCGCTTCTGCTGCTTTCACACCGGTGAAACTCGCTACCGACCTAACTTCACTTTCCTGAGCAAACGAAAAGGAAACAACAACAATCAATAAAATTACACTAACCAACTTTTTCATAATGCGAGCATTTTGATAGAAAGACCAACAAGGTAAAACAGGGTTGCATGATCATTTACTAATCGTAACATTTTTTGACAAGATGTAAGAAATATTCGTTTTTTGAGTTAAATTTCGTTAATCCAATAATTATTTTTGTAAAAAAATTATCCATTATGATTAAAGAGCAATTGAATGTGTTAATTAACCTTGCAGCCAGCGACAGGTCGGTGGGAGAAAAAGAAAGCAAAGTCATTCACATGATTGGAAAAGCCAATGGCCTTACCAAAGAAGAAGTTGATGAAATGCTCAAAAGACCTTCCCCTATCGGTGACTTAAGTGCGTTTACAGAAGATGAAAAATTTGAGAATCTCTATCATCTGATTCAACTCATGAAAAGTGACGGACAGGTTTTTCGAAGCGAGATTCACTTCTGTGAACTGATTGCTGAAAAGCTGGGATATAAGAAAGCGGTCGTTGGAGAATTGTCTTCAAAGATCTACTCTGACCCATCCATAACTGCAGACAGAAGGACGCTCTATGACCGGGCTCACAAATTTTTAAAATAACCTTCTGACTTTACAATCTATGAAAGCCCTGACCAGTCGGGGCTTTTTTATTTTTTTTCGTATAATACCTTTCCTCCCACTATCGTTATCGACACTTCTGTGGATAGAATCTGATCGTCAGATACCGTCATAATATCCTTTGAGAAAATCGTGAAGTCCGCCAGTTTGCCGGGTGCGATCGATCCTTTTATATTTTCTTCAAAGGCACCGTAGGCGGCATCTAAGGTGTACGATTTCAATGCCTGTGCCCGTGTCATTTTTTCTTCTGGTTCATAACCACCCGATGGCTGGCCTTGTAAGGTTTGTCGCGTAACAGAAGAAAAGAATGAGGCAATCGGATTAATGGGCTCTACCGGAGCATCTGTTCCATTTACAATTTTTGCACCTGATTTCAATAGTGATTGCCACATATAGGCACCTTCCTTGATTCTCTTCTCGCCTAAGCGATCAATAGCCCATGGACGATCAGAAGACATGTGCACGGCTTGCATAGCTGGGATCACACCTAATCGACCAAATCTTGGGATATCATTCGGAGCAATGTGTTGTGCGTGTTCTATTCTGAACCGATGATCTTTTATTTGCGGGTTTTCCTTAAGGGCTATTTCATAGCGATCCAATATTTCTTTGTTGGCCCTATCCCCGATAGCATGTGAGCAAACCTGGAAACCAGATTTGAGAGCCTTGCGCGATGTAGCCAACACCGAGTCCATCGATATTGTGGCCATTCCATAAAAATCTGGCCGGTCTGTATAGGGTTCCAGCAGCCATGCACCTCTTGAACCTAAAGCCCCATCGCAATAAAGTTTAATGGAACGAATGGTTAACATGTTCAAAGAATCAATTTCCGGGCCTTTATTTAACCATTCATTCACCAAGGTTTTATCATTACCACCTAACATTACATAAAGCCGAACGCCAAGTGTTCCATCATTTTTAGCTTGTCGTAGAAAATCAATGCTTCTTCTATTCTCACCGGCATCCTGAAAACTAGTAATGCCATTGCGCAAGCAAGCTTGTGTGGCCAACTCAATTGCCTGACGATCGCGGTCATCATCAGCTGCGGGCATGTATTTATAAATCAGACCCGTGGCCAATTCATTAAATATTCCGGTAGGATTACCATTCTTATCTCGGATAATCTCTCCTCCTTCTTCAGAAACAGATTTCAAACTCTCTTTCGATAACTGGTTAACACCTGCAATCTCCATGGCTTTTGCATTTACCTGCACGGCATGACCACTGGCATGTTCAAGTACAACAGGATTATTTGGTGAAACCGCACTCAGCTTCTCATGCGTTTGAAAACCCTTCACCATCTTTGATGGCACCGTATCCCATTTGTCCTGATGCCAACCTCGTCCTAAAATCCATTGCCCGGGTTGTGCCTTTTCAGCCGCAACACGAACCATCTCCACGATTTCATCATAATTCTTTACCTTCATTAAATCGAGATCGATCTCAAAATAACCAACGCCAAAAAAATGGCCATGTCCTTCAATAAATCCAGGGGTCATGGTTTTCCCCTGCAGATCAATCACCCTCGTATTCTCACCTTCAAACTTTGAACTATTCTTTAAATCGCCAGCGTAAACAATTTTATCTCCGATGACAGCCACCGCCTCAACAACGGGATTGGAATCTTCCGCTGTATAGATAGTGCCACCACGAATGATCAGATCAGCGGGAGTTTTCTTATCCGAGCAACTAAAAATGATCAGGCTTATTAAGGCTATGAATGTTGCTGCAATTGCTGATTGAAATCGATTCGACATAAAATTGAATTTTATTGAAGGTCAAAAATACTAACCAATTTAATTATTCAAACACTTCTTTTATCAACGGCACAGTAGTGCTGGTTTCGTATCTTCGCGACCAACTATGAAAGATCGTCTTCGGTTTTTTGGACTCCTTAGCTTGTTCTGGCTAACTTTTTTTGTTTTGGGCAGAATACTATTTCTTGTTTATCTCCACGCCCAAACATCTGCCTTAACACTAAATGAAATTCTTACACCACTTGCGTTGGGATTGCGCATGGATGCCGCAATGACCGGCTATTGGATGATTATTACAGGATTGGTTTTTACGGCTTCGTCTTTTATTTCTAATCGAGCGGTATACTTGATTCAAGGCGGGTTCACGATTACATTTTTGATACTCTGCTCAATCATTACCGTGGCGGATATGGAGCTTTATAAACATTGGGGCTTCCGAATAAACTCGACCCCACTGATGTATATTGGATCGGAGGCTGCGGGCAGCGTATCTCCGGTCGTGCTGCTTGTATTAGTATTCATTTTCATCTTTCTCTTCGTTTCATTTCTATTTGTCTATTGGAAAAAATTAGCGCCTGCGCTGAAAACACTTAGTTCACTTGAAAAAAAATGGGCGCCCGTATGGTTGATCCTTACTGCAGCATTAATCATTCCTATACGAAGCAGCTTTAGTGTAGCCCCGTTGAATACAGGGTTTGTTTACTTCCATAAAACAAAAGCCTTTCCCAATCATGCCGGTATCAACCCGGTATGGAATTTTCTAAGAAGCGTTACCAGTGATAACAAGCGGAAGTATCCGGAGAATTTTGTTCAGGACTATGATGATGACTTTCATGCACTCCTCCATACGGAGGGACAAACAACTCCATTGATCTCAAGCGAAAAACCCAACATCATTATCATTATCCTGGAAAGTTTTACTGCAAAAATTATTGAGCCGCTTGGTGGACTACCCAACATCACTCCCGAGCTAAACTCACTGACTGAAGAGGGGATTCTTTTTACAAACTTCTATTCCAGCGGAGACCGTACCGATAAAGGAATCGTATCCATTTTAAGCGGGTATCCGGCACAACCGCGCACCTCCATCATCAAGTATCCCGACAAAACACAGAGTCTGCCCTACTTGCCAAAGGCCATGGAAAAGCTGGGCTATCATACCTCTTTCGTATATGGTGGCGATATCGGTTTTGCTAATATGGAATCGTATCTCACCAATGCAGGATTTAGCCACCTCACCACGGACGATGATTTCGATAGCGACATTGATAACTCCAAGTGGGGTGTAGCTGATCATTACGTATTCAATCAACTGCTTGCAGAATGTGATACGGCCCGGAATCCATTTTTTAAAGTGATGCTTTCGCTGAGCAGCCACGAGCCTTTTGAAATTCCAATGGAACCTGTTTTTAAAGGGAATGATGAAAGTTCAAAGTTCCTTAACGCGTGCTATTACACGGATAAAAGTTTAGGTGAATTTATCCGACAAGCAAAGAAAAAAGACTGGTGGGATAATACCCTGATCATCATTACTGCCGATCATGGTCATCGTTTCCCAAACCCGGATGAGTTAAAGGAAAAAGAACGATTTAAAATTCCGATGTTGTGGTTAGGGGGTGCTGTGGCGAAGCAAGATACCAGCATACAAACCTTCGGTGTGCAGACGGACATTTCCAATACATTGTTAAATCAATTTGGGAAACACTCATCCGACTTTACTTTCAGCAAAAATATGATGGCCACGGATGCTAAGTCGTTTGCCGTGTACGTTTTCAATAATGGATATGGCTACGTTGCCCCGGATAACGAAAACATCTATGATTTCGATCTTCAAAACTATTTAAAAAAGGAAGGAAAAGAAAAAGAACTTTCGTTTGGCAAAGCATACATGCAAAAACTGTTTCACGATTATAACTCCCGATAACATGAAGAAATTTCTTTACGTTGCTCTATTGGTAGCTGGCACATCACTGACCGCTGCGGCACAAGAAGTTGGTCTCTCATTTTCTTATTTCATTCCGCGCAATGGATATTTCTCCACACCCATCAGTCCGTTTTCCATTCGTGGTGTTGGTTTTAATTTGAATCGCTTTATCGCCCTCGAAACAGGGGCCTCTCTATACCGGATGTCCGGATTAAATATCATAGACCTGCCGTTCGAAACGAAAGATCCGCTGCTGGGGCCTAACTTCACCGTGTTTGTGCCCGTTGAGCTAGTGTTTCAACTACAGGGTAATGGTGTGGAATTTGATATCAAGGGCGGAGGATTCTTCTTCTACGGATTTGATAACAAAATAAACTATGGAAATCTTGATCGTGCCATTCGAGCGCATGAAAACTGGACGGTGGCCAATTCATCGGTGACGTATAAAAATAATCCTGGGTTTGGCTATCATGCCGGTGTTGAATTTACCTTTGATGTAACACGGCAGTTCGCCATTTCACTTGAATTCAACTACCTGATGGGTGCTGCCAAATTTCCGCTATCGGGAAGTTATACGGGCGGAACCAGTTCGATTGAAACCGTTACACTAAATTATGAAGATGCGAAAGTTGATTTTACCGGATTCGAAGTTTCCATTGGAATTATGTTTTCGGGTAAATAAAATCACCTCTCTATTCATCGTTACCATAGCTGTTCTGCGCTCCTATTCGCCTGACGATGCGAATATCTTTGAACTCCGTGCGGGTTTGAATATCTGCTAAGGCAAGTTCTGCATCTTTTCGATTCAAAAACTTTCCGATCAACCAATACCATTGATCCGCTCCATAAGTTACTTTTTCCAAACCATACGATTGAAGCACAACGTTATTCGCAATGAGGTTAGTCAGATCATCGGAAAAAGAATCAAGCCTGATTGAATAGTGCAATGAATCCAAGCTCTCCTTATTTATTTTCTCTGAAACATTCACATTGTGTTTGGCATACAGCGCCCTCGCATCTTTTCTGAAAACATCAAACGCATCGCGCAAAAGTTTGTCTTCTATAAACGAAGTATCCGATTCAAAATAACGAAAGGGCAACATGACGAACTCCTTTTTTGCATCATTGGATTTTTGAACCCACGCCAATTCATATTTCGCGTGGCGGATGGAGGTTAACGAGATAGAATCCTTATTCACTTTCTGCAGATCAACCCACAACATGGCACCGCCATCCCGGAAACGGGGACGCTGACCGGAAACAAAATTTCCGAGTGAGTAGGCAATCAACTGGTCTTTTTCTTTTCTCCACTCCATCGGCTGAAGCACATGCGGATGAGAACCGATTACCAACTTGGCTCCTTCTCGAAAACATAGGTTGGTTAATCGCTTTTGTTCTTTATTGGGCAGACTCTGATATTCATCACCCCAATGCATGAACACGATGATGGCATCGCTCTGCTGACTCCGTGCCTTTTCAAGATCTTTTTTGATCTGAACGGTGTCGATCAGATTGACGATGCTCGGACTAGGAACCGGAATTCCGTTGGTGGCATAGGTATAGTTAAGCAGAGAAAGACGGAATCCATTTTTTTCTACCAGCAACGGATAGGTAAGGACCCTGGCCACAGAATCTTTGAACGTGCCGGTGTGCAGCATGGTAAGTGTATCCAGTACATCAATGGTGCGCTCAATTCCTTTTTTACCACGATCCACACTATGGTTATTAGCGGTGACCAATACATCAAACCCCGCTCTTTTCAGTTCGTAAGCCAGCTCGTTGGGGGCGCTGAATTGCGGATAGCCTTTGTACGGTTTACCCGCCAGGGTAAGTTCAAGATTACCAATCGTTAAATCGGCTGATTGAAGAATGGGAGTGACATATTCGAAGCAAGCCGAGTAATCATATTTGCCGGTGACGGGATTAAATGCAGCCGCAATGTTTGAATCGTGCTGCATGATGTCTCCTACAAAAAGTAACGATAAGCGTGTTGTGTCTTGTGCCTGAACAAGCAGTTGAAAAAAAAGTGCGCTTAATAAAAGTAATCCTCTACGCATCGGTGTATGCTATGATTTTATCTTCTGCAATAACAAAAATTCTCTCGTCTTTTTTTGGATTCACCCTGGCTAACCCGGTGAACGAACCAAAAGCCGGAAGAATGCCCTGGTGCTTGCCAAAATAGAAGCATGGAAGTGTCATAGACTGTTTTCCCGTACCTCTTAATTGAACACCGGGGTGCAGGTGCCCTGATAAATTGTATGCACCTTTGGGCACCGTAGTCAGCGGCTCATGGGTAAACAGAAAATCACCTTCCTTAAGTTCGTTGGGGTATACGATCATCGAATGGCGTTCATACTGCAACTGACTTAGAATATCATGGTTTCCTAATACCAACTCAAAAGAACAAGCAGAAAAATGCTTTCTGATTTGGCCTACCACCTCCCATTCTTCATTGTAATGGCTGTGAAAGAGATCGCCTAAGAAAACAATTCTTTCAGGGTTAGTCTGATTGAGTATGTTGATGAGAAGTTCGGTGTTTTTGTCATTGGCTTTTGCGGGAACGGGTATCCCTGACTTTCGGAAGTGGTTGATTTTTCCGAAATGCAAATCGGCCACCAAAAGCAGTTTTCTGGCCTTAAACCAAAGTGCTTTTTGGGGTAATAATTCGACTTTTTCGGCTAATAGTTTTATCTCCATGCTGGCTAAAAATATGGCTCTATGAGCCAAAATAGAAGGAATCAAACTTTATTAGTATGGACGGATTTCTTTTCTCTCCTGAATGATTTACACATAAATAAAAATGGTAACATTGGATTAACATTGGCCATCCGGCTTACCTGTAAATTTCGAACAATTCGATACTATGTTTGACTTAGATCTATCCTACTCCTTTCTTCTTATTTTATGTCTTGTGGCCGCCTGCGGTTTTGAGTTCGTAAATGGCTTTCATGATACAGCCAACGCGGTTGCCACCGTGATTTACACCAATACTCTTAAACCCTGGGTGGCCGTAATATGGTCAGGTTTTTGGAATTTCTTAGGTGTTTTTGCCGGAGGTATTGCCGTAGCCATGGGGATTGTAAATCTTTTGCCCGTAGAATCCCTCATCGACCAAAACATTTCTCACAGTATATCCATGGTAATGGCCCTGTTGTTATCGGCTATTTTCTGGAATCTTCTTACTTGGTACCTGGGTATACCCTGTTCTAGTTCTCATACACTGATCGGTTCAATTCTAGGGGTGGGCTTAGCCTTCTCGTTACTACCCGGTTCAACCAGTGAAGCCGTGAACTGGGGGAAAGCTCAGGAAATAGGTTTGTCACTTCTTATCTCACCATTATTCGGTTTTTCAGTCACCATTGTTTTAATGTATGTGATACGAACGGCCACCAAAAAAACGGAGACCGGGGACACACTCTTTAAAGAGCCCAAGAAAAATCAACCACCACCATTCTGGATTCGTTCAATTCTTTTTATCACCTGTACGCTGGTTAGTTTCTTCCATGGATCTAATGACGGACAAAAAGGGGTTGGTCTGGTGATGTTGATTTTGATTGGAATCGTCCCTTCCTATTTTGCTCTCAATGTGAATTTTGATCCCACAAAAATACCCGGCTCGCTTACAAAAATTGAAAATGTAATCTCTTCCATTGACTCCACTACCCTTTCTATAATTGATCGGAAGAAACTTTCTGAGACCCGATTTATGAACCATCATCTTCAAGAAACCTTTTCTACAATAACAACCGTCAATGCCATACCAAAAGATGAAAAATTTGGGGTTAGAAAAGATGTGATGGTTATGGATAGGCATATCAAATCTCTGGTGGGAAAAGAGGAAGTGAGGCTTAGTGAAGCCGATAAGACTACGCTTAAAGCGGAAATGAAATCCGTGCGCAAACTAACGGACTACTCTCCTACCTGGGTGTTATTTATGATCTCCATCTCATTAGGTGCAGGCACCATGATCGGGTGGAAACGGATTGTGAAAACTGTGGGTGAAAAAATTGGCAAAGAACATCTCACCTATGCACAAGGTGCCAGCGCAGAATTAGTCGCTGCGAGCACGATTGGATTATCCACCTATTTCGGATTGCCGGTAAGCACGACACACGTACTCTCCTCTGGCATTGCCGGAAGTATGGTGGCAAATAAAGGGGTGAAAAATCTTCAGCCTGAAACGATTCGGAATATTTTAATTGCCTGGTTGCTTACCTTACCCGTGGTGATGGTGATGGCGGGTACCTTGTTCCTGATTTTCAGATCCATCTGGTAAGCCTAATAAAAACTGATCATCATTTTCTTGATCCGATCTTCAAGGCGCTCTGAAGTCAGCTTCTCGCGGGTGCGATCAACCATTATTGGAAAAGCAAAAGGTGTAGGCTTGTCGGGTTCTGCAATAATTATTTTTTGATGAGCAATGCGATCCAGCGCCTGGCGCAATCTCGCTTCTTCCAGTTGAAAATCCATCACCTCCTCAAAGGCTTGTAACAAAAGCAGGTTGTGAGATTCATACTCGTGAAACACGTTGAAGAATAGTTGTGAGGAGGATTGCAGGTGCTTCTCTTTTACTTTCTGGCCTGGCAATCCTTTAAATATCAATCCGGAGATCGCGGCAATGTCTCTGAATTTTCTTCGCGCCATCTCGGTGGAGTTGATGCTTGCCTGAATGTCTTTTAAGAGATTCTCGTTTCCCAATACATTGGTTTCTACAGCTTCATAGATTGGAATTTCCTGGTCGGACAATAACTCAAAACCATAATCATTCATTGCGATGGAGAAGGAGATCGGCTTGATTTGGGCGATGCGATATGCCACGAGGGCAGCCATACCTTCATGCACAAACCTACCTTCAAACGGGTACATCAGCACATGATAGCCTTCCGAAGAATGAAAATACTCAATCAGAAATTCATTTTTCTTTGGCAGGTGCGAACGTTCTTTCTGTAAGTTCATAAGTGGCCGCAGGAATTTCATCTCTTCATCATTTTCAGTGTTCGTGGCTGACTGATCAATCTTCATGCGGATCATTTCACTCATCTGTGAAGACAATGGCATGCGCCCTCCTTGCCACGAAGGCACCTTTCCGGATTTTTTGTTTGACTTGCGCACATGCACTTCCATTTCCTTGATGCGAACCAGCTCAAGACTTTTGCCTGCAAACCAGAACACATCACCGGGATTAAGTCGCGAGATAAAATATTCTTCAATCGTTCCCAGGTATTTGCCTGTTATGAATTTCACGTACAGAAGATTATCACCCACGATCGTGCCTATCGAAAGCCGGTGCTTCATGGCAATGCGCTTGTTTTCCACTTTGTAGATTCCGTTTTCAACCACCACCTTCCGATATTCATTATAGGCAGTGAGCGCTTCGCCACCTGTGGTGACAAAACCGAGCACCCACTGCCACTCTTCCTCCGAAATGGATGAAAAACTTACGGTGCTTTTGATCTCCGATAAAATCTCGTCTGGTTTAAAGCCATCGGAAACAGCCAGTGTAATCAGGTATTGAATCAATACATCGAATGAACGTAAATAAGGAATCCTGTCTTCCACAATTTTGCGATTCATCGCTTCGCGCAAAGCGGCTGCTTCTGTTAACTCTAAGATATTCGTAGGTAAAAAATAGATTCGGCTCACGGCACCGGGCTGATGTCCGCTACGGCCGGCACGTTGTAAGAATCGTGCAACACCTTTCGGGCTGCCTACCTGAATCACAGTTTCCACAGGCCTGAAGTCAACACCCAAATCTAAACTGGATGTGCATACCACGGCTTTTAATTTTCCTTCGTGCAACTGATCTTCCACCCAGTCGCGCAATTCTTTACTGATGCTTCCGTGGTGCATGGCAATCAATCCGGAAAGTTCGGGTGCTTTTTCTAAAATTTTCTGATACCAGATTTCTGCAAAGGAACGTGTGTTGGTAAACAGTAACGTAGTCTTACTTTCCATGATGATCGGAATGACTTTATCCAACAATTGAATTCCCAAATGACCCGCCCATGGCAGGCGCTCTACTTCATCCGGAAAAATGGAAATGACCTCCACTTCCTTTTCAATATTTGATTTTACGATACGATACGGTTTTGTTTTATAATAATTACCTAACAACACCTGCAGCGATTGCTCCATATTGCCAATGGTAGCGGAGATACCCCAGATTTTTAATGCCGGATTTACTGCCTTCAGTCGCGACAAGGCAAGTTCCATCAAGACGCCTCGCTTTGATCCGATCAACTCGTGCCACTCGTCTGATACAATTGTTTGCAGTCCGGCAAAATAATCGGCATATCCTTTTTGCGATAGCAGCAAGTGTAAACTTTCCGGAGTGGTGATGAGGAAATCGGGCGGCTTCTCTTTTTGTTTGGCGCGTTCCCGTGCGGACGTATCACCACTGCGCACGCCAACCCGCCAGTTTAGATTTAATCCCTCAATGGCGCGCTTTGCTGAATATTCTATCTCCTTCGCCAGTGCCCGGATGGGCGTTATCCAAATAGCACGCGGACCGTGATGTTTTATCTTATTGCCGCTCTTTTCATAGTATTCCAGCAAGATGGGTATCAATAACGAATATGTTTTTCCGCTGCCAGTTGGTGCATTTACAAGCCCGCTTTCTCCTTTCCAAGCACTTTGCCAGGCCTCCAGTTGAAAGGCAAATGGCTTCCAGCCTTGCTGCCTGAACCACTGAACACCCAAGTCCTCACGAACATCCATGCTTCAATTAAGTAATAGTTTCAATAACTTTTTCAACTTTGATATGTTATTGACGGCAATACTTGCAACTATGGGAAGATATTCAATTAAAGAATTAGAACAGCTCTCCGGAATAAAATCCCACACCATCCGCATCTGGGAAAAGAGACACCGGCTGGTTGAACCCAAGCGAACTCCTACCAACATACGCTATTACTCAGACGATGATCTTAAGAAGATCATCAACGTTTCGTTGCTCAATACAAACGGTGTGAAAATCTCCAAAATTGTTGATTTAAGCATTGAAGAAATAAACCAGAAAGTAGCTGAACTCAGTGAAGCAAAAAATAGCATTGAAATTTATATCGATCAGTTGGTGATTTCCATGATCGATATGGATGAAGAACAATTTGAAAAGATACTTTCCAGCCTGATCCTCAAGTTTGGTTTTGAGAGCACAATCATAGAAATCGTTTATCCTTTTCTCGAAAAAATCGGTGTGCTCTGGCTCACCAATAATATATCGCCTGCCCAGGAGCATTTCATAACACACCTTATTCGCCAAAAGTTGATTGTTGCCATTGATGCTTTGCCGCTGGCACCAAAAACAGCGAAACGAGCGCTGCTATTTCTTCCTGAAAATGAAATTCATGAACTGGGCTTACTCTTCTATCATTACATCGCAAAGAAGGAAGGCTACCGGACTTATTATCTCGGGCAAACCGTGCCTTATAAAGACCTGATTCATGTTTGTGAACACCATCATCCTCAAATAATCATTTCTGCGTTCACTACGGTGCCACAGGCTCATGCAATAGGTGGATTTTTAAAGAGAATGAGTACCGATTTAGCTTCGGCCAAAATTCTGGTCTCCGGCCACGTGCTCAAAAAGGCTAAGGTGGATCCGTTACCAAATGTTGAATTTTTTTATAACGCACTCACCCTCAGAGAGATGCTGGTTGGGTTAAAATAACTGTTTAAGTTTTAATAAAAAAAATTAAACAATACATTGACTTGATCAAATAATTGAATAGTTTTGTTCAACAATTAAATTAAATAGTTGAACAAATGACAGCCATCGAATTCAGCCACCAAGTAGCAAGTCTTCGGCCCACGCTCAGGACTTTCACCAGAAGATTCACGACTGACCGGGACGAATCTCTCGACCTTGTTCAGGACACCATTTTAAAAGCACTTACTTATAGGGATAAATTTCGTGATGACACCAATCTGAAAGGTTGGCTTTTCACCATCATGAGAAATACGTTCATCAACAATTACCGAAAAAATAAGCGTGCGAAAACATCGCATGACGACACGAAAGAACTTTATTTTTTAAACGTAGAAGATACACATACATTTAACAGGCCCGAAAGTAGCGTAGAATTCAAAGAAGTGTGGCGTAACGTTAATGCTTTGAAGGACGAATTGTTAACTCCCTTTAAAATGCACACCACTGGCTATAAATATCATGAAATAGCCGAACACCTCAATATTCCCATCGGAACGGTGAAAAACAGAATCTTCCACGCCCGAAAGGAAATCCAAAAAAAATTAACAGGTTATAGTTAATTCAAGGACACGGTGTAAAACCCGTGTTTTCTTTTTATACTCGAATGATGAAAAAGATAGCGGTGATTGGAGCGGGCTTTTCTGGCCTTGCAGCTGCCTCCAGTTTGGCAAAAGAAGGATATGACGTAACGGTTCTGGAAAAGAATAATTCGGCTGGTGGCAGAGCTAGAAAATTTCAATCAGAAGGTTTTACGTTTGACATGGGACCCAGCTGGTATTGGATGCCTGATGTATTTGAGAAATTCTTTGAACGCTTTGGTAAAACTCCCTCCGACTACTATGAACTGGAAAGACTGAGTCCCTCCTACCGAATTTATTATGGAGCCAATGATTTTATGGATCTCCCAGCCAGTGTGGACGGACTTTGTAAACTATTCGATACGCTGGAGTCCGGTAGTTCTAAAAACCTCCTTCGCTTTCTGGAAGAAGGGAAATACAAATACAACATCGGCATTAACGAACTGGTTTATAAACCCGGCATTTCATTAGGCGAGTTGATAGATTTTAAATTGATAGCCGGTGTATTTAAGATGCACGTCTTTCAATCGATCTCTCAGTACGTGAGAAAATTCTTTAAAGAACCTCGCATCATTCAATTGCTGGAGTTTCCTGTTTTATTCTTAGGGGCAACTGCACAAAAAACTCCTGCACTTTATTCACTCATGAATTATGCAGACATGGCGTTGGGTACGTGGTATCCGAAAGGTGGCATGCATAAAATTGTAGATGGTCTTACTACGCTGGCCATTGAACAAGGGGTAAAGTTTGAGTTTAACAGCGAAGTCAACCGCTTTATACTGGCCGGTAATTCTATTAAGGAAGTGATTGTAAATGGAAAGCCAAGAACATTTGATTATGTAGTAGCGGGTGCCGACTATCATCATGTAGAGCAAACGATGCTACCCGAGTCGCATCGCAGATACACGGAATCGTATTGGCAAAAGCGGTCGATGGCTCCGTCCAGTCTGATTTTTTACCTGGGACTCGATAAAAAAATTTCAGGACTTCTGCATCATACGTTATTCTTTGATGAAGACTTTTCGGTTCACGCAAAAGAAATTTACGAAGATCCAAAATGGCCAACATCACCGCAGTTTTATGTTTCATGCCCTTCTCAAACAGACCCTTCCGTTGCCCCTGCCGGTTATGAAAATATTTTTATTCTGATTCCGGTTGCACCCGGTTTGAACGATGAAGATTCGATCCGCGAAAAGTATTATGACCTGGTGATGGCCCGGTTTGAAAAAATTATGGGCCAATCGATACGTGACCATGTTGTGTTTAAGCGCAGCTATGCTCACAACGATTTTATAGCCGATTATCACGCTTTTAAGGGCAATGCTTACGGTTTGGCGAATACTATTTTACAAACTGCCAATCTAAAGCCCTCCATCTTAAACAAAAAAGTGAAAAACTTGTTTTATACGGGTCAGCTTACTGTGCCGGGTCCTGGTGTGCCACCATCCCTTATTTCAGGCCAGGTAGTTGCCCGAGAATTGGTAAAGCAAGACAAGAGTTAAATTCAGGAGCCTATTTCTAATTAGGAACTCCTGCATAAATTTTTATAATTACCGCTTGAGCAACGTACATGAGCAAAGAATTATTCGATAGCGTTTCATTAAAGTGTAGCAAACTCACTACACGTGCCTACAGCACTTCCTTCTCACTGGGAATACGCTGTCTTGAAAAAGAATTGCGCAATCCAATTTATGCCATCTATGGATTTGTTCGCTTTGCTGATGAAATCGTTGACACGTTTCATGATCATAATAAATCCGAACTGTTAAATCGGTTTAAAGATGATACCTATCATGCCATTACCTATAAAATAAGCCTTAACCCAATTCTCCACAGTTTTCAGTTTGCTGCCAATACATTCAAATTTGAACGGGAGTTGATTGATCAGTTTCTGAAGAGCATGGAGATGGATTTGGCGCTCACCTCGTATGATCAAAAAGGAATTGAAGCATACATCCTCGGCTCTGCTGAAGTAGTAGGACTGATGTGTTTGCGTGTGTTCTGTAAAGGCGATGAACAGATGTATCAGCATCTTAAGCCCTCGGCTATGAAATTGGGATCGGCTTTTCAAAAAATAAATTTCCTGCGCGATCTGAATGCCGATTTTAATGGCATGGGTAGATCCTATTTTCCAGGTGTGGACCTCACCCACTTTACCGAGGAAACAAAGAAGGAAATTGAAGATGACATCGCCAAAGATTTTCATGCGGGTTATGAAGGCATCAAGCAGCTTCCTCGCTCGGCACGCTTTGGTGTGTATGTAGCTTACCTCTACTACATGGCACTATTTGAAAAGATAAAAAATACTCCGTGTCATGTTGTGCTACAGAGTCGCATTCGTGTTCGCAACAGAAGAAAAATTTCCATACTCGCTTACTCGTATGTAAAACATCAACTTAACCTTCTCTGATATGGAGCACGTTATTCTGGTTGATGAGCAAGATCATGAAATAGGCACCATGGAAAAAATGGAGGCACATCAGAAAGCCTTATTGCATCGGGCTTTTTCCATTGTCATTTTCAATTCGAAAGGTGAGATGTTACTTCAGCAACGTGCCGATGGAAAATATCACAGCGGTAGTTTGTGGACGAATGCCTGCTGTAGTCACCCACAACCAGGAGAATCCATTGAAGCCGCAGGGCAACGCAAACTCCTCCAGGAAATGGGTTTTGTTTGTTCCCTGAATTACTCACACAAGTTTTTATATAAGGTGGAACTCGACAACCAGCTAACCGAGTACGAATGGGATTATGTACTGGTTGGCTACTATGATGATGTCCCTTCTGTCAATCCTGATGAAGCAAAGGCCTGGAAATATCAATCACTTGAGGCCATCTGCAAAGATGCGGATAAAAACCCCGATGACTACACGCGCTGGTTTAGATTGATACTCAAGCAGCCTGAACTTTATTCAATTCTCAAGTAGAATAAAAAATTAAATCCCAAGTTCTATCTGGAATACTGCAGAATAATATCCGTCTGCAAAAGAATCCGTTGTTAAATCGGTCAGTTTAGAATACATCACCCCACCCTGAACTTTCAAACGATGGCCATAGAAATAACGAGTAACGCCTACCTCATAATTCTCTACTTGCTTTTCATTTAAGGAAGGTGCCTCCGCATTCTCATAGAGTTTTGAGGAAGGTTTGGATGTTGCGAATCTTCCTGCAATCTCAAAATTATTTTTAAAGAGATAGCTCATCTGCGACATGAATCCCTGCCCTGCATATACAGCACTGATCTGAGCACTATTATTTGGATTGACCGTAATCGGATTGCTTGTAGTTCGATTCATAAACTCTGTATACCAGGCCCAGCCATTGTATTTGGCAAGCAGGTCAAATTCAACCGCATCCATGGTGCGGGCGGCATATAAATCATTGCCTAATTGCCCTTGCGTGCGAAGCGCCCTGTCATTTTGTGAGTAAGTTGCTGCGAGTGACACTTTTAATTTTTGCTCTCGATCCAGGTCTCCTTCCTGATAATCATTCTCACCCGTAAAATGTCCGAAGGGTAGAAACTCAACGCGTCCGGTATAAGCCAATCCGTTGTTAGACAAATCGGAATTTCTTCCTTCACCGGAAGTAAGTGACCCGCGGAAGATTACATAAGGTGTTGTATAATGTCCAAAAAAACCAAAATCGCGATCCAGTGTAAATCGCGCATTCACAATAGAGCGATCAAAAAATTGCTGATCACCTGAAGAGATAACGCGCTGGCGATTACCGGGAATTTTAGTCTGGCCAAAGCCTAATCGCAACTTAGCCGTTGGATTATAATAAATCACCGCATCGCGTATGATGTTAGGACTGCTATTTATTTTATTGTCGTCTGGACCTCGCCAATCCATATCGCCTCGTGAAAAACCAAGTTGAAAATAATACGTGAGCTTAGGGTTGAGCACAAAACCTGTGAATTTCATACGCAATCTTCTCACTCTCATCTCGAATGCCTCGGGAGCCAAATCGGTTTCCGATTTCGTGATATACATCGCTCTGTTTTGCATGCGAAATTGAAAATTGAGTGAAAACACACTGTCAGCCGTAACAAAACCCACCCCCCTTTGCTTCTTGGTGAAAACAGTAACAGCAGGCTTGGTTTGTGCTATCCCTTGAATTGATATGGTGGAGAATAGTAATAGGGTGGCCAGAATAGTAAGCAACGTAGGCTTACACGAGGATAGGTTTTTCATACAGAATTGAGAGTAGGCAATATTATCAAAATATTACCGAATTATTACCAACTTAATCTTATGGTAATAATGGAATTCTTAAAGAAACCTGACAGGCCAGCCATTAAATCCTAATTTTTACTTATGGTGACAGAGGTTCAATAATAGCGTTAATCCATTACCTCGTACGTAACGACCGGGTTAGTTTTATTCTTCAAAATTGCCTCACCTACTTTGCGGCAGTTGAAAGATTCTTTTACTTTCTGATACGAAGCCTCATTAATGATGATCTGACCTGGGGTGGCTGTCGATTGCAATCGCTGAGCGGTATTCACTACATCGCCAATCACGGTGTAGTCAAGCCTGCGTAGGGTAGCCGATCCAATGTTTCCAGAAATCATTTCACCACTGTTAATACCCATGGAGACTTTTGGAGTGAAATTAACTTTGTCATTTAAAGTTGGTAAACTATCAATTTTTGTTCTTACGGCCAGGCATGCATCGATGGCCCGGTCGAGGTGAAACTTTCCCCGAAAAACAGCCATGATCGCATCACCAATGAATTTATCAATGTATCCACCTTGTGCAATGACTTCTTTCACGATGACATCGAAGTAATCATTCAGAAGTCTTACCACCGTATCCGGAGATTC
The DNA here is from genome assembly GCA_964540915.1 of uncultured Ohtaekwangia sp. Classification (GTDB taxonomy): domain Bacteria; phylum Bacteroidota; class Bacteroidia; order Cytophagales; family Cyclobacteriaceae; genus ELB16-189. The sequence continues at coordinate 5,643 of CAZIOY010000055.1, read as the reverse complement.
CTTTTCACTGATGGAAGTAAAGCTACAAATATCAATAAAGACGACTGTAGCTTCTACCGTTTCATTGGCCATTATGGAAGATTCGTATTCGCGGCTACCCATAAAATTGAGCACCGTTTCATCCACATACATCTTTAGAATATTATTTTCCTTGATAGCCTTCAATGTCTCGCGAATCTGAAGCACATGCTTGATGGTCTTCTCCATGGTGAGCGACAGGTCATCAAAATTGATTGGCTTGGTGATGAAGTCAAAAGCACCGCGGTTCATGGCGGTGCGAATGTTATCCATATCGCCATAGGCTGAAACGATTACCGCCTTAATCAGCGGACTGGTTTCATTCAACCTGCTCAGCAACGTCAACCCATCCATTTCTGGCATGTTGATATCGCTTAACACGATATCGACATCGGGATTCAACCGGATTTTTTCCAACGCATCATTTCCATTCACCGCGAAGATGAATTCATACTGCTGCTCACGAATTTTTTGACGAAATTTTTGCTTGATGAGCATCTCCAGATCTGCCTCATCATCGGCCACTAAAATTTTTGTCATGAACTGATGAGATTAAGTTTTTCCTTAAGTTTTGTAAAGTCAACCGGCTTGGTTAAAAAATCATCAGCTCCGAGTTCTTTGGCGATTTTATGATTCTCTGCATCACCATACGCGGTGATCATCATCACCACCGGAGGCGGCTTCATGTATTTTTTCTTTACGTTTTCCAGCAGTTGCAGGCCGCTCATGCCCGGCATGTTGATGTCAGAAAGAATCAGCATCGCTTCATGCTCCCATTTATTGAGTTGCACCAACGCGTCTTCTCCGGAAAAAGCAAAGACAAATTCTACCTTACCGCTTTTTATTTCCTTTCTGAAACGCTGCTCAAACAAGGTCTTGATATCGTGTTCGTCATCTACTACTAAAATTTTCATAATAAGGTTATTGAGGTAACGTGATAATAAATGTTGCTCCTTCGTTTTCTTTTGTTTCTACTTTAATTTCTCCCTGATGCGATTTTGTGATGATATCATAACTCATGCTTAATCCCAATCCCGTTCCCTCTCCGGTAGGCTTGGTGGTAAAAAAAGGTTGAAAGATCTTATCGAGCACTTTTTGAGGGATGCCATTTCCATTATCCTTTACTCTGATTTCAACTTTATTGCCAATCTTATGCGTACTTACCGTTACGGTTGGTTCATAGCCACTCTCACCTTTTTTCTTGCGGTCGTTTACCGCATAAAATGCATTCGTTATCAAATTCAGAATCACCCTTCCCATATCCTGCGGCACAACGGCAATAGTTCCAAGGTTTGCATCAAATTCAGTTTTCATGGAAGCATTGAACGATTTGTCTTTGGCACGAAGGCCGTGATAGGCTAATCGTAAATATTCGTCTGCCAATGCATTAATATCGGTAGGTTCTTTTACGCCTGAACTGCTTCTGGAGTGTTGCAGCATACCCTTCACAATACCATCGGCACGTTTGCCGTGAAAGATTATTTTTTCTTCGTTATCAATAATGTTCTGTGCGATTATTTTTACTTCACTCAGATTTCCATTATTGATTTCATCATTCATTTCTAACAGCAATTCTTTATTCACTTCTGCGAAATTATTGACGAAGTTCAGCGGGTTTTGAATTTCGTGGGCGATGCCGGCTGTGAGTTCACCAAGAGAAGCCATCTTTTCGGATTGAATAAGCTGACTTTGTGTTGATTTCAAATCTTCGATGGACTTATTTAACTGCACGGTGCGATGTTTCACCTTTTCCTCCAGGATCAGGTTTTCTCGCTTCAGCATATTGGATCGGTACTGCACAATACTTCCTACCACTAATACAAAACCAACCAAATACATGAGCCAGGCCCACCAGGTATTTGACCAGTGGGGCAGTATGGTAAAACTAAGCTGCGCAGGTTGACCCCAATCTCCATTAAACCCTCGACTGCTTACTTTGAACTTATAATGACCAGCAGGGAGATTACGATAATTTTCACTGAATGGCTTATCGGAGATTTTACTCCATGCATTATCATACCCTTCCAGTATGTATCGATATCGTACTTTATCCCGGTTTGTGGAATGAGTGCCTGTAAACTGAAAACTCAAATAATTTTGTTCATACGGTATTTTAAGATTCACCGGTAAGTTGAAGTAACCACTCAAGCTGTCCCATCGGATATTATTTTCCTGCAACCATCCTTTGTCTTTTGGAAGATTACTCATCATGAAAAAAGTATCCCTTTGTACACTATACAAAGTGTCCAACGCAGGGTATTTTTTCCTGATCGATTGATTCGTATAAAAACTATGAAGTTGATCAGAAATGGTAATGCCTGATATCTGGGTAGCATGGTGTGTACTGTCATCTTTGGGAATGTCAATGACGGTCAATGCCTGCGTCTCAATGCCGAACCATAATTTATTTAAAACAGAAATAGCTGAACCTGAATTAAAATCGGTGAAGATAAATCCTTGCTCCTTTCCATAGGACTTCAGATCGTAGTCCCATTCGTTATCGGAGGGTGAATTGCCTTTAGGTTTTCGAATAAAAACGGTTAATCCCTTTCCTGTGCCGGCATAAATCCTTCCTTGATTTTCATATAAAGTATAGACTGCGGGATTAATAAGTCCATTTTCCGTAGAGATCGTGGTAAGAAGTCCTTTTTCCTGATCGACTATCACAATTCCTGTTCGGGTGCCCAGCCAAACTCTTCCTGCATCATCATTTAGGATAGCACCTCCATTTCTTTCGCTTATTTTTCCATTCTCCATTAAAGAGGAAATTGTATTATCAACCGGGTTGATAACATTTATTCCTTTGTCCGTAGCAGCCCAGATCATTCCGCGATGATCCTGATTAATCTCCCAAACGATATTTCCTATTAATCCATTCTCGTTCGTAAGCAGCGTAAAAGTTCCCTTTTCCAAATCAATGATTTCTATTCCTGAATTGCCGAAGGAACCTGTCCAGATACGGCCTTGATTGTCTACCATACTGGAACCAGGGAACGTGTTTTTTAATCCCTGCTCTTTCGTAATCGCAGTTATGGTTTCTCTTTCAGAATCAAAAATTGCAAATCCCAGGCCCGGTGATACAATCAGATACTTCCCGTTTTTTAGTTTATGGAAGCGGTAAGAAATCTGTCCGCCTTTGCTCAATTGAAGTTCATGTTCAACTTGTTTGATGATGTTCTTGTCCGGATAAAAAATATCTATTCCCTGGCGAGAACCAATCCAAAGCCGTTGTTGCCTGTCTTCCAAAAAATTCCAGACGTCAGGCCCGCTCAATCCATCAGCAGCAGTGAGAAAATTAGGCATAATGCCTTTTGTATCAATCAGGTTAAGACCTCGGTTGGTGGCAATCCACACCTGACCTTCATTGTCGTTGATTAGACTGATTACAAAATCATCACTCAATCCTTTTGAAGCATTCAGGTATTTGATGGTGTTGTTGGAATCATCAAAAATATACACCCCCGAATTAGTCGCCATCCATATTTTTTGATCATGGTCTTGAGTAAAAGTATTGACATCGTGTTTGATACCATTTTCAGTACCCATGTTGAGAATACTTCCTTTGGTTGATTGAATGATAGAAATACCGGCTCCCAGCGTACTTGTCCAGATTTGATTTTTATTATCCTTAAACAGACCCGTCACCTGGTTGGCAGGGAGTCCATTCTCATTGTTTAAAAACCTGATTATGCCTGCTTCATAATTAATTATACTCAACCCTGTTGGAGCGCCCACCCAGATGTTCCCAACGGCATCCTCAACAAGTTGCTTAGCATTTCCTCTATCTCCCTTTTTTAGTCGTGGTATGTGGCGAAGAGTCTTTCTATCAGGATCGATGATAAATACACCATCCCGTGTGGAACCAAGCCATAGTAAACCTTTGCTGTCCATGAGCATATCACAACCGTTATTAAAGACATTTTTTGATCCATTGACTCTGTCAACAATTCCGGTAGTATAATCAAAGACATAAATTCCCTCCCGATTTGTATAAATCCAGATTCTGCCTTTTTTATCCTCAATCATAGCGGATATATCTGGGAGGCCTCCTGTAAAAGTCGCATCGATGAAAGAATATATTTCAAGGTATTCACCGTTGAATCGGCAGAGTCCTTTATCTGTGGCGATCCAGATCATCCCATGGCTATCCTGCATCATGGAAGTAACGATGTACCCTGGAAACCCTTGATCTTCGCCAAACTCAAAAACTCCTACGGAAGCATTCCTTTTCAATTTTGGCAAACCGGACTTTACTATCGTTGGAGGATCGATCAGCGAAGTATTAAACTCGAGTGGTTTAGCTTCGATGTTTTTGAAATCAATTAGTGTATCAGGTAACTGATTGAAATCAAAGTTGACCTCTTTAGCCGGTGCGCCCAACGGAAGAAAGCCATCGGGATAAAATGGTTTTGTGGGGAGTTTATCAAAATTAACTTTTCTGACTACCGCAGGCTTGGCACCCTCTGTGTTGCTTACCTTCCATTCAATTTTTTTTGGCTCGCTAAGTTGCAAGGTAGTCGTGACCGGTGTTGGAAATTCCGTATTATCAGCAGGAAAAGGAATGGGCTTCGTACTCCTGGTGCAAGAGGAAATCAGAATTAAAATTAATATGCAATGAAACCGTTGCATCGCTTTAATCGACCTCATGTTCATAAATCAGAATTAATCCAGTTTGGGGATAGAATAAAGCTAACACTACTCTTATTAAATTCCTTTACGCAAAGAAATTATTCGTTCAAGATAAGGGAAAAATGATAATAAACTCAGCCCCTTCGCCTTCTTCAGTCTCCACTTTCAACTCTCCCCCATGTGCCTTCACGATATCATAACTCATGCTTAATCCCAATCCCGTTCCCTCTCCGGTAGGCTTGGTGGTAAAAAAAGGTTGAAAGATCTTATCGAGCACTTTTTGAGGGATGCCATTTCCATTATCCTTTACTCTGATTTCAACTTTATTGCCAATCTTATGCGTACTTACCGTTACGGTTGGTTCATAGCCACTCTCACCTTTTTTCTTGCGGTCGTTTACCGCATAAAATGCATTCGTTATCAAATTCAGAATCACCCTTCCCATATCCTGCGGCACAACGGCAATAGTTCCAAGGTTTGCATCAAATTCAGTTTTCATGGAAGCATTGAACGATTTGTCTTTGGCACGAAGGCCGTGATAGGCTAATCGTAAATATTCGTCTGCCAATGCATTAATATCGGTAGGTTCTTTTACGCCTGAACTGCTTCTGGAGTGTTGCAGCATACCCTTCACAATACCATCGGCACGTTTGCCGTGAAAGATTATTTTTTCTTCGTTATCAATAATGTTCTGTGCGATTATTTTTACTTCACTCAGATTTCCATTATTGATTTCATCATTCATTTCTAACAGCAATTCTTTATTCACTTCTGCGAAATTATTGACGAAGTTCAGCGGGTTTTGAATTTCATGGGCAATGCCGGCTGTGAGTTCACCAAGGCTTGCCATTTTTTCAGATTGTATTAATTGAGATTGTGTTGCTTTTAATTCAGTATATGCCTTTTCAATTTCTTTCGCTTGTTTTAATTCTTTTTCACGGCTTCGTTCGCGTTCGCGTAACTTGATCCTTCTTCGCATCGCACGGTCGGTAGTAA
>CAZIOY010000054.1:0-29501 GCA_964540915.1 uncultured Ohtaekwangia sp. | reverse complement strand
CGTGTTAAAACCCTACCCGAATTCAGCAGGTTATCAATTTTCATGGCAGGATAATTCAACTGGAGATTCCTTTTTCGCAAAAGACTTTGGAGTTTACTCCGTTAAAATAAAAAATGCGTGCGGTGAATCTACCGATATGATTACTTTTTCGCCCACTAAGTATGAATTGCCAGAGCTCACTAATGTAATAACACCTAACGGAGATTTATACAATGAATATTTTGTAGTGGAAGAAGATGACGATGAGTATGGTCAAGTAAAACTGTTGATTGTTAACCGATGGGGAAAACAGGTCTATTTTTCTGACAACTATAAGAATGATTGGAATGGTGGCGATCTTTCCAACGGAATCTATTTTTATACACTGTATGGCACGTGCATCAATAAGACAAAAGGATCACTATCGATTGTCAGATAGCCTTTGATTTAGAGGCAGTCTTTATTTTAGCCGGGTTATCCTTCAAAAAAGATTCCCACGATTTACTCTTGTTCTTCGTCATTCCATTCTGATAATGATGGCACACGGCCACAGCCAGCGCATCAGATGCATCCAAAAGTTTGGGCATTTCTTTAATGCTGAAAATCTGCATCAGCATCTTAGCCACTTGTTCTTTGGATGCATTACCATTTCCGGTAACGGATTGTTTTACTTTTTTGGGAGCATATTCTGTTATCGGCACTTCTCTATATAGTGCTGCTGCCATGGCCACCCCTTGGGCGCGGCCCAATTTCAACATAGACTGAACGTTTTTGCCAAAGAAAGGAGCCTCCAGGGCCACCTCATCGGGCTTGAATTCATCCACCAGTGTAAGAACCCGGTCAAATATTTTTTTTAGTTTCAACTCATGAGCTCCGTATTTTCCCATTTGAATTACGCCAAACTGAAGCAACTTCACTTTACTCAATTGGATCAGAATAACAGCATAACCCATTACATTCGTGCCGGGATCCAGTCCCAAAATAATCTTTTCAATGACGGGTTTTTTCTCAACTTTGCTCACGGCTCAAACTTACAGAGAAACAGTCAATGCTCATTTATCTCATTCTGATCTTCAGCATTTATTTTGGATTTCTACTGGCCTGTATCGTAGGCTGGCAAAAATTTACCCGGCAACCAAAGACTCCCATTGCAGCCAGCAAAGAGTTTGTATCGGTGGTAGTAGCCGTGCGCAACGAAGAATTTTCGATTGGTCCCCTGCTATCATCTTTTCGATTTCAGGATTATCCGCACAGCAACTTTGAAATAATCTTTGTCGATGATCACTCTACAGATCATACCGTGCAAATTATTTCTGGCTGGATAAAAAACAATCCTCACATGATGGGCAGCTATGTACAGGCTAACGGTAATGGAAAGAAGCACGCCCTGACAGAAGGAATTAGACAAGCAAAAGGTGAACTTATTCTCACAACAGATGCCGACTGCGAACTACCAACCGACTGGATATCAAGGATGGTGATGTCATTTAATCCTGATACTTCTCTCGTGATCGGATTGGTTAAAATCCAACAGGATACATCTTTGTTTTCAAAGCTTCAGGCTCTTGAGTTCAGCAGCCTGATGGGCAGCGGCATGGCCTTGCATGCGCTTGGCTTTCCGGTGATGTGCAACGGAGCAAGCCTGGCATTTCGCAAAAAGAGTTTTGAGTCAGTTAATGGCTATGAAAATAATTTTCACATCCCTTCTGGGGACGATGAGTTTTTGATGAGGAAATTAATCAGGCAGCTTCCGGATTCAATAGAATCCATTCATTGGCCTTCGGTGGTGGTGGCTACACATTCTCAACCAAATTTGAAAAGTTTTATTCAACAGCGGTTGCGGTGGGCCGGAAAATGGAAAGCGAATGATTCCCTGACAACAAAAGCATTGGCTCTGTTTGTTTTGATTTTTCAGATTTGTTACATCCTAGCAATCGGCCTTTTATTCATAGGCAGATATTGCGTTGGCGTGGGGTTGCTTTTGAGTATAAAAATTTTACTTGAAGGCTTTTTCCTTTTCAAAGTCAGCAGGCAGCTGCATCAACGATTTTCTATCCCTGCACTTTTTATTCTCCAGATCGCGTATCCCCTCTATGTGGTGATCATAGGAATACTTTCCCAACTGCTTGATTATGAATGGAAAGGAAGAAAGGAATCATCTCTGGGTTAACAGATTGTTAAAATGCTGAAGGCACTGCATTTATTTTTATCTTTACCCACCTAAGATTATGGACGAACTCGAATTAAAAGCACAGCTGGAAAGGAAGGAGTTAGAGCTCAATGCATTACTGGAAATCACCCAGTCAATAAATAATAATGTACCAGAAGACTCTCTTTATAAGATTTTCAACTTTACACTTCGGTCAAATCTTAATATTAAAAAGCTTGCCTTGTTTGTTTTTGATGAAGTCTGGAACTGCAAGGTAAACTTTGGCACAAAGCGGAATTTCAATAAACTCAAATTAGACGATCGCTTCACACTCATTAAGAATGTGCATCGCATGGATGAGTTTGAAGAATGTGAGTTCCATGAGTTTGATCTGGTTATACCGGTAGCACATAAATCCGACACGCTTGCTTTGGTATTTATAGGAGGGCTTAATAACAACATTAATAAAGAGCGCAACGATAGTATAAAGTTCATTCAGGCTTTGAGCAACATCATTGTCGTTGCTGTAGAGAATAAAAAGCTGGTGCGAAAACAATTGCATCAGGAAGCTTTTAGAAAGGAACTTGAAATTGCCAGCGATGTGCAGCAGTTTTTGTTTCCTGAGCGATTGCCTTTTACCGAGCGACTGAAGATGGAAGCCAGCTATCTGCCACATGACCTTGTAGGCGGTGACTACTATGATTACATACCCATCAATAAAAATCAATTTTTGATTTGTGTAGCCGATGTAAGTGGAAAAGGAATACCGGCTGCCTTGATGATGTCAAACTTTCAGGCTTCCTTAAGAACGCTGTTGAGACAAACCCCTAACCTGAAGGAGATTGTGGAGGCTTTGAATTACCAGGTAATGGAAAACACGAAGGGCGAGAAGTTCATTACTTTCTTTGGAGCTATCTATGACCTGAGTTTGAAAACGATGGTGTATGTCAATGCCGGTCATAATCCGCCTATACTCATCGATAAGAAGCATGGGATTCGGCTTTTAGAGGAAGGTTCAACAGTGTTGGGTGCTATGAATCCGTTACCTTTTATGAACGAAGGCTTTATAACTGATCTTGACGATTTTACACTTTTCGCCTACACCGATGGCCTTACTGAAACTGTGAATGAAGAAGATACAGAATTTGGGATGCAGTCATTGTTGGATTATTTCGAGAAGAATTACACCAAAGACATACGCACCATTCATCAGGACATCATTGTTGCGCTGGATGGATTCAAAGGAAGAAATGCCTATCGCGATGATATCACCATGCTCACCTGCAGGGTGGAGTAAACCCGGGTATTGATCATGGTATTCCGCACCCCTTTCTTTTTACCGTGGCTCTATCCGGAATTGGTTTGGAGAGCAGACGCTAAGGAAAAGAAATTATTTCTCACGTTTGATGACGGGCCCGTGCCAGGTCATACCGAATTTGTGTTAGAGACTTTGAAGACCTTTGATGCGAAAGCAACATTCTTTTGCATTGGCGATAATGTTAGAAAACATCCAACCGTATTTGCAAAGATTATAGGAGCAGGACATGCGATTGGCAACCATACGTTCAATCACCTTAAAGGCTGGAATTACCCTACGCAGGAATATGTCAATAACATTGCGTTGTGCAACAATCAGTTTAATTCAGCCGGAATTCAGCCGCCATCATCCGGTATCCTTCCACTCTTCCGTCCGCCTTATGGACGGATTAAAAAAGATCAGATCAAGGCGTTGCGCGGTTACAAAATTATTATGTGGGATGTGCTCACGCATGATTATGCAAAATCCTATTCATCGGAAAAGTGTTTGAAGGGTTCAGTAAAGGCGACCCGGCCTGGTTCTATTGTGGTTTTTCATGATAGCATGAAGGCAGAACGCAATCTCACGTATGCACTTCCCCGATACCTGCAGCATTTTTCTGAAAAAGGTTTTTCTTTTGAAGCTCTTTAGGCCGGACGTGTAATTACTTTCTTCCATACCTTTGTCGTCCTATGTCTTCCAACAAGCCGAAACATGTATTAGTAGCTGTGCTCGATTGGGGACTTGGTCATGCTACACGGTGTATTCCGATTATCAATTGTTTATTGGCGAATAAATGCAAGGTGTCTGTGGCAGGCAATGGGTCTTCGCTTGCGTTATTAAGGCAGGAGTTTCCCCAACTGACTTTTCATGAACTTTCGCCTTATCAGGTCACGTATCCTTCCAACGGATTTTTCTTTTTACACCTTTTGTTTCAGTCACCCCAAATATTCATCGCGATTCGTAACGAGAGAAAGCAAATAGAAAAACTGGTTATTGAGAATAAGATTGATGCCATCATCTCTGATAATCGCTATGGATGCTATTCTGACAAAGTGCCCTCCGTGTTGATCACCCATCAACTGAACATCCAAATGCCCGCTATACTTTTTTGGAGTAAGCCTGTGGTGGACTATCTGAATCATCGGTTAATTAAAAAGTTTTATGCTTGTTGGGTTCCTGACTTTCCTTCGCAAGGTTTTAGCGGTAAGCTTTCTGACACCAAAAAACTGAAAGTAAAATTTGTAGGTATGCTGTCGCGATTTGTACCGAATAATGTTGTTCAGCAAAATGATCTTGTAGTGGGATTGGTATCGGGTCCGGAGCCGCAAAGGGAAATCTTTGAAAAACTGTTAATTAAGGAGTTTAAGAAATTGAATCAACCCTCCCTGATTGTTCGAGGGCTTCCGCAAAGTATGCCGAAAGAAACCAGGGATGGTAATATAACTTTATTGGCACATGAGCCTGCTCTTGAACTGGGGCGCATCCTATCAAAAGCAGGTTTCATCATCTCGCGAAGCGGTTACAGTACCATCATGGATTTGCACACCCTTGGTAAGAAACGTGTGATTTTTGTTCCAACCCCGGGGCAAACCGAACAGGAATACCTGGCGCATGAATTGGAACGAAGAAAAGTAGCCTATACACAAGCGCAAGATCAATTCAGTATTACTGAGGCAATTCAAAAATCTAAAGAGTATAGCGGTTTTGATGCAAGCGTACATCACACTAATTTGCTGAACGAAGCAGTTCAAGACTTGCTTCGCTTGATTTAACTTTCATTATGAATTACTGGACTGACACCCACGCTCATATTTACGCGAAGGATTTTGATGAGGATCGCACTGAAATGCTTCGGCAGTGTGATGATTCCGACATTAAAAGGATTTACATGCCAAACATTGATCATACTTCTATTGAATCTATGCTTGAAGTTGAGCACCGGCATCCTAAACAGTGCTTTTCCATGATGGGGTTGCATCCTTGTTCGGTGAAGAAAGATTTTGAAAGTGAACTATATAGAGTGGAGGAATGGCTGGCGAAGAGAAAATTTGCGGCAGTGGGTGAAATGGGCACTGATTTATATTGGGAAAAAACGTTTTGGGATCAGCAAAAGGAAGCCTTTAAAATTCAGGTTGGCTGGGCAAAAAAATATAAGCTTCCTATCGTAATTCATTGCCGGGAGTCCATGGATCAGACGATAGAATTATTAGAACCTTTATTAGATAAGCAACTAACCGGTATTTTTCATTGCTTCTCAGGAACCCTGGAGCAGGCGAAGAAAATCATTTCGATGGGATTCTATTTGGGAATAGGGGGGGTAGTAACATTTAAAAACGGGGGGTTGGATAAAATACTCCCGGATATAGAGCTAAAAAACATGGTGCTGGAAACAGACAGTCCTTATCTGGCGCCCACTCCGCATCGCGGAAAGCGAAATAGTCCTATATACATACCCCACATTGCGGACAAAATATCGGAGATAAAAAAAATCTCACCAGAAGAAATTAAACTGATTACAACTAAGAATGCCTTAAATTTATTTGTTCAGGAACGATGAGTTATAAGAAAATACATATCAACACGGCCACGCCTGAGAAGCCCCGCTCGCGTATCATGATTATTTATACCGGTGGAACTTTCGGAATGACCTATGATGCCAGTGGTGTGCTGGTCCCTTTTGATTTCTCGTTGATTCTTTCGCAGTTGCCTACGCTTAGAAACCTATTTCTAGATCTTACTGTAATTTCTTTTGAGGAACCCATTGACTCATCAAACATTCAGCCTGCCCACTGGAAGCTGATCGGTAATATCATTTTTGAAAATTATAACGATCAGGATGGATTCGTGGTGCTGCATGGAACGGATACGATGTCATTTACTGCTTCCGCGATAAGTTTTATGCTGAGTGGCTTATCCAAGCCGGTGATTTTCACAGGGGCCCAATTGCCAATCAGTGAGCCCCGGTCAGATGCCCGCGAGAATTTGATTACTTCTTTGGAGATAGCATCCGCTAAAAAAGACGGTAAAGCGATTGTGCCCGAAGTATGTATCTATTTTGATTATGAATTACTGCGAGGCAACCGGTCAAAAAAGGTGGAGAGCATGCATTTTGATGCTTTTGAGTCTGAGAACTATCCATCTTTAGCCAAGGCTGGTGTAAAGATCGATTATAATTATGCAGTGATTCACCAACCTGGCAAGGGTGCGCTTAATTTGATTCAGAAGTTTGATACTAATATTTCAATCCTGAAGCTATTTCCGGGCATTACTCAGAAAACGGTTCGGTCCATTTTAAACACCCCCGATTTAAAAGCAATGGTGTTGGAAACGTTTGGATCCGGAAATGCGCCATCAGTACCCTGGTTTATTGAAACCATCAAAGAATCCATCGATCAGGGACTTATCGTGTTAAACATATCTCAATGCCCTGCTGGAATGGTTGTGCAGGGCAGGTACGAAACCAGTAAAGCGCTGGGTGAAATTGGCGTAATCAGTGGAGGAGACATGACCATGGAGGCGGCCGTTACTAAATTGATGGTCCTGCTGGGTGAATATGACCGTTCTACAGTGAAGCAACTTATCAGCAAGCCTATAGCGGGCGAGATTAGCCTATAGTAAATTTATCCCTTGATAATAACCGATCTTCAATGTTTTGGGTACAACCGGTGAATAAGTACTATCCGGGTATTTGAGGATGTATACAAATTGCATGAGGTTGTGAATTAGGGAAACCTACTTGGCGAAGCTAGGGTTGAATGCGGAGAGGGCGGGATTCGAACCCGCGATACCCTTTCGAGTATACACACTTTCCAGGCGTGCTCCTTCAACCACTCGGACACCTCTCCAAAAAAAGCCCACAAAGAAAAAGATTAAAACTCCCATTCCAAAGGGGTGTTAGGCGATATTTAATGAATAAAATTTTATTTTAAAGGAGAGAAAATTCCGTGACTAACGGACTTATTTTGAATTGTATGGCAGAATGCTTCATGTTCAGAAGGGAATTTTAGTTTTTTTTTGAAAAACATTGTTTAGAAATGATCAAAACATTTAATTTTGGCCACTTCAAGTATATCTAAACCTTAAACCATGAAAAAATTACTTACTGTTCTCGTTTTTCTGGGAGTTATTGCCTTCAGCAGCTCCCAATCTTACGCTCAAACTGACACCACTCAAGCTGCCACCGAAGAAGTTGCACCAGTTGAAGCAGCCGCTTCAGACGTTGCCGCAGTAGAAGAAGTTGCTGCAGAAGATGAGCAATCTTTCCATCAGGGCATTAAAGACAAGTTTATTGAAGGAGGTTCTGAGTTTATGTGGCCTATTCTTATTTGTTTGATCTTAGGTCTTGCAATTTCTATTGAAAGGATCATCACGTTGAACCTTGCAACAACAAACACTGACAAACTGCTTGCTAGAATAGAAGACGCTTTGGCAAAAGGCGGAATCGAAGCTGCAAAGGATGTTACAAAAAACACAAAAGGCCCTGTTGCCTCTATCTTCACACAAGGTCTTATGAGATCTTCCGAAGGCATTGACATGGTAGAGAAGTCGATCGTTTCTTATGGTGGTGTTGAAATGGCACGTCTTGAGAAAGGATTGATCTGGATATCATTGTTCATTTCACTCGGGCCCATGCTTGGTTTCTTTGGAACTGTAATTGGAATGGTGCAAGCATTTGATGCTATTGAAGCTGCTGGTGATATTTCGCCTCAGGTTGTTGCTGGTGGTATGAAAGTGGCCTTGATCACAACCGTTGGTGGTTTGATCGTAGGTATGACTCTTCAGATATTCTATAACTACCTGGTTTCAAAAATTGATAGCCTCGTAAACAGTATGGAAGATGCATCGATCACATTGGTTGATATTTTGGTAAAACATAAGCTCTCTAAATAATATATAATATGGAGTCAGTAGATATTGGTATATACTTATCCTACATCTTTCTGGGAGTAGCGTTATTAGCAGCCGTTGTATTGCCATTGATAAATGCATTAAAACATCCTGCAGGACTCGTTAAATCCCTTGTAGGAGTTGGAGCCCTGGTCGTTCTGTTCATAGTTGCGTACTCACTTTCTGGATCAGAAGTTTCTTCAAAAGCGATAGCAATGGGAGTTGATGGGTCTGGATCAAAAATGATCGGAGCTGGCCTTATTCTATTTTATTTCGTTTTGGTAGCTGCTGCTGTGGGTATCGTTTTTTCGGAAATTAGTAAAGCTTTGAAATAATGGCACGTAACACACCAGAAATCCCTAATGCATCCATGGCAGATATAGCCTTTTTGTTGCTTACCTTCTTTCTGGTAACAACAACGATGCCCAACAATCGGGGATTAAGCATTGCGCTTCCACCTCCTCCGGAGTTAAAACCACCGGAAGATATAAAAATTCAGGAACGTAATATGTTCAAGATCCAGATTAACTCTTCTGATGCATTGCTTATTGAAGGAGAGCCCAGAGAAGATATTTCTTCACTGAAGGACGATATCAAAGTATTTGTATTGAATAATGGAAGAAATCCAGCAAGTTCAGATAGTCCTGAAAAGGCAATTGTTTCATTCAAAACAGACCGTGGAACCAGCCATAAGAGATTCATAGAACTTCTTGATATTATACAAGGAGCATACTATGATATTTATGCGGAGCAGGCGGGTGTTACTAATGCGAAATTCAGAGACGCAGCTTCAGATTTGTCAATCCCCGAAAATAAAGCAATATATAACAAGGGCAGGGCAGGTATTCCGTTAAACATTTCTATAGCTGATCCCTCTAAAGTGGGTGGTAATTAAGATAAAATACTATGTCAAAGTTTAAGAAAAAAACCGAAGTAAAGCAGGAAATACCAACGTCTTCAATGCCTGACGTAGTGTTCATGTTGCTATTCTTTTTCATGGTAACTACCGAATTACGGGAAACCTCCATTGAAGTGAAGCAGCAAATACCAAGGGCTACTCAACTCAGGAAATTAATGCGCAAATCATTGGTTGCAAACCTTTATATTGGTGAGCCTACCAAACCTGGATTGTACGGAAAGGAGCCTAAAATTCAAGCTGATGATGTGTTTATTGAACCTAAAGATATCGTTCGGTGGGTCAATGAAAAGAAGAGCGAGTTGGCTGAGAATGAACGCGATCAGCTAACCGTATCACTAAAAGTAGATAAAGATTCTAAACGAGGCTTGATTTCCGATGTGGAGATAGAACTTAGAAAAGCCAACGCCAGAAAATTGCTTTATTCTACGTTGCAGGATGAAGAAAAATAATTAGATAGTAATTTGATTTAAGGTAAATAGAAAGCCTTCCGTATCTTCGGAAGGCTTTCTTATTTTATGATAACCTCCATACTCAAAACTCCCAAAGTCATTAATGCCTGGTGCATGTATGACTGGGCCAACTCGGTCTATAACCTGGTCATCACTACTACTTTCTTCCCAATCTACTTCGCGGCTATCACAAAATCGGCCTATGGCGAAAATACGGTGCCTCTGTTGGGGCGAACATTCAAAAACACAGCGCTATATAATTATGCGCTTGCCTTTGCCTATTTAATTATTGCCCTGGCACTTCCCATTCTCTCTGCCATTGCGGATTCGCGCGGCAATAAAAAGAAGTTCATGAAATTTTTCTGTTACCTCGGTGGTTTGGCATGCATTGGACTGTTCTGGTTTAAGGGCGAGCAACCAAATGTTTTGTGGGGCACCGCATGTTTTGTTGTGGCTGCCATTGGATATATAGGAAGTCTGGTTTTTTATAACTCTTACCTTCCGGAAATAGCAGAGCCTGATGAAAGAGACTGGATAAGCGCCCGCGGTTATTCGATGGGCTATATCGGCAGCGTTATTCTGCAATTGGTTGGATTTGGTTTGGTTCTTTATTTCAGTGCCCGGGGAGATAACTCATCGGGCCCCCTTTACACTTTTTTGCTCGTGGGTATTTGGTGGATCACATTTGCTCAAATCACTTTCTTCCATTTGCCTGACAGTTTACCGCCTGTTGAGAAAAAGATGGGAGACATTTTTAAAGTCGGCTTTCTGGAGTTGAAAAAAGTATGGGATCAAGTAAAACATTTGAAAGTACTGAAGTGGTTTTTAGTAGCATTCCTGTTTTATAGTATGGGCGTTCAGACTGTAATGCTGGCGGCCACCTTGTTCGGCAGTCAATTACTTGGGTTACCTGACGACAAACTTATTATAACCATCGTATTGATTCAATTGGTTGCAATACCCGGGGCTATGATGATGTCAACTCTTTCGGGAAAATATGGAAACCTTCGTGTCTTAATGGGAGTTGTTTTCTTTTGGATCGTGGTTTGCGTGGCGGCCTATTCGGTGGTAAACATGAAAGAACAAGGTGCTGATGTGGAATTGTATTTTTATGGACTGGCAGTCAGCGTGGGCATTGTAATGGGGGGCATACAATCGCTGAGCAGAAGCACTTACAGTAAACTTATGCCGGAAACAAAGGACACCGCTTCCTTTTTTAGTTTTTATGATGTCACTGAAAAGATCGCCATTGTAATAGGCATTTTCACCTTTGGTTATATTGATGAGACCTTTGGAATGAAAAATTCCGTTTTGATACTGATCGTTTTCTTTATCCTTGGTTTGTTTTCACTCGCAAGAGCCCGCCATAAAGAGAATTTGAATCATATTGTATAAAAGTTGTCGAAACATAAAACGGCAGCCTTAGTATCTCAGATGCTTAACCGTTATTCCATTGTTGATTAATTGCTTCAGAGATTCTACACCGATTTTTAAATGCAAGTCAACGAAACTGGTAGTAACTACTTTGTCGCTGGCTTCGGTCTTCACTCCGTCTACAACCATAGGTTGATCTGATACTAACAAAATGGCTCCTGTAGGGATTTCATTATAGAAAGCCGTTGAGAAGATTGTGGCAGTTTCCATATCAATGGCCATCGCCCTTATTTTTCTAAGATATTCTTTAAAGTGTTCATCCCATTCCCACACTCTACGGTTGGTGGTATAAACCGTTCCTGTCCAATAATCTTGATTATTATCTCGGATGGTGGTGGAGATGGCTTTCTGTAAAGCAAATGCAGGCAGCGCGGGTACTTCGGCAGGGAAATAGTCATTGGAAGTTCCTTCTCCCCGAATGGCCGCTATGGGAAGAATAAAATCACCGATGCCATTTTTCTTTTTCAGGCCACCGCATTTACCCAGAAATACACACGCTTCGGGTTTAATAGCCGATAGACAATCCATGATCGTTGCTGCATTGGGGCTCCCCATTCCAAAATTGATAATGGTAATACCTCCGGCCGTTGCACTATGCATCGCTCTATCCTGACCCATTACTTCAACATTGTTCCATTCGGCAAATTTCTTTACGTAGTTATCGAAGTTGGTGAGCAGAATATATTTTCCGAAGTCTTCCAGTTTTATACCGGTGTATCTTGGCAGCCAGTTTTCAACGATTTCCTGTTTTGTCTTCATACGTCTTTATTTTCCTATTTTTAAACCGATGTTCAAGTTAAATCTTCCGGATTTCAATCTTACCGTCCGTAAAGAGGATGGTAAAGTATGGATTTTTGACATTATCAGAAAGAAGTATATCGTGCTTACCCCCGAAGAATGGGTACGGCAACATTTTATTCATTACCTGATCAATCATCTTAACTATCCAAAAGCGCTTTTTCGTATTGAGGGTAGTCTCACCTATAACAAACTACAAAAAAGATCTGATATCGTTATACATAACCGCGAGGGGAAACCCTGGATGTTAGTGGAATGCAAAGCTCCGAATATCAAACTTACTCAAAAGGCATTCAATCAGGTGGCGGTGTATAACATGACCATTGGCGCACAGTTTGTTGCTGTCAGCAATGGTATGGTACAATATTGTTTTGAACCTTCATTAAAAGGGGAAGCGAATCACCTTGCTTCCTTTCCTGAATTTCCTGATGCTTAGCTCAATACTTCTTTTACATCCACGTACGGTGTGTTGAATGCTTCTGCCACAGCACGGTAAACCACTTTGCCATTCACTACATTCAATCCTTTTTTAAGGTCGCCATTGTCGTTGCATGCTTTTTTCCATCCTAAGTTGGCCAACTTTAATGCATACGGCAAGGTAGCGTTAGTAAGAGCAAGGGTAGAGGTATAAGGAACGGCACCGGGCATATTGGCTACGCAATAATGAACGATATCATCTATGATGTAAGTAGGATTTTCGTGTGTTGTTGGCGTGCAGGTTTCTATACAACCACCCTGATCAACGGCTACGTCAACCAACACTGTACCGGGCCGCATGGTCTTGAGCATATCGCGTGTTATTAGCTTAGGTGCCTTCGCTCCGGGAATCAATACGCCTCCGATGATCAGATCATGTGTCTTCACCAATTCTCTTAAGGTATAGTCATTAGAAACCATCGTGTGAACATTTTTTGGCATCACATCATCCAGGTAACGAAGACGATTCAAGTTCACATCAGTAATGATCACGTCAGCACCCATGCCAGCAGCAATTTTCGCTGCGTTCGTTCCCACTACTCCTCCTCCAAGAATTAAAACTTTAGCAGGCATTACTCCGGGTACACCACCTAACAAAATCCCTCTGCCTTTTAAAGGCTTCTCCAGATATTTGGCACCTTCCTGAATAGACATTCTTCCCGCCACTTCTGACATAGGAACCAGGAGAGGAAGACTTCCGTCTAAACGCTCAACGGTTTCATATGCCAGACACACGGCACCGGTTTTAATCATGGCATGCACTAACGGCTCGTAAGAAGCAAAATGGAAATAGGTAAATACCAGTTGGTCTTTTTTGATAAGAGCATATTCTTGTTCAATAGGCTCCTTTACTTTAATGATCATCTCAGCGATAGCGAAAACTTCTTCGGCAGTGGGCAGAATTTTTGCACCAGCACCGATATATTCCTCATCACTGAATCCGCTGCCTTCACCGGCTTTGGTTTGGATATAAACCGTGTGACCTTTGCGAATAAATTCCTGAGTGCCTGCTGGCGTGATCGCTACCCGGTTTTCATTATTCTTTATCTCTTTTGGTACCCCGATGATCATATTCGTATGATTTAATTAGTCATTGTTGTTGTTAACGTAGATTTGAGGTGATATCAAATCCGGGGCAAAGATAGCATTCGGACACGATTGCGATAGGTGTTTTTACATTTTTTGAGGATTTAATGAGCCAGACTTTATATGCATTTTATGGTTCCTTGCGCAGGGGAATGAGGTTGCATAAGCAGTTTAAAAATGACCTTCATTATTCGTACAGTGCGTGGCTGAAGGGGTACGCGTTATATTCACTTGGTAATTATCCATTTGCTATAAAGTCTCCTAATCCTGCTCATAAAATTTTGGTGGAGGTGACGTGGATTTCAGATGCAGAAACCGAAAGAAGTATTCGTGATATTGAGATGGAAGCCGGCTATTATACAGAAAAAATTCAGGTAGGTGATGACCAGGCAACCCTATTTCTCTTTGAGGAGGCTGCAAATAATCTGCGGATTGATTCAGGCGATTGGGTCGTTTTCTTTGGACAATAATCGATTTTGCGGCATTTTATAAGGTAATTTTTTTTGCTTTGAACCCTCGGAGCTTTTTCTCTATTTTTACCCGACAACTACTTTTATTAAGTGAGCCAAACGAAGACCATGATAAGTGGATTCTCCACCAAAAAGATTGCAGCAATCGTTGCGGACTACAAGTTGGCGTGTGAAAGCAGAGAGGCGAGTATACTTGGTCGGAAGGAAGTTTTCATGGGTAAGGCTAAGTTCGGAATTTTTGGAGATGGTAAGGAGTTGGCTCAACTTGCGATGGCAAAAGTTTTTCGCAACGGAGATCATCGGGCAGGATATTATCGTGATCAGACGTTAATGTTCGCCATCGGTGAATTAACGCTTCTTCAATACTTTGCTCAATTGTATGCTCATCCGGATGTAGAAGCGGATCCTGCTTCTGCGGGACGTTTAATGAACGGTCATTTTGCTACGCGAATGCTGGATGAAAAGGGGGCGTTCAAAAACCTGTCGAGGAATAAAAACAGCAGTGCCGATATTTCTCCAACGGCAGCCCAGATGCCACGGCTTTTGGGGCTTGCCTACGCATCAAAACTTTTTAGAAATAATCCTGAACTTGCGTCTTATAAAGAATTAAGCAATAATGGAAATGAAATAGCATTTGGTACGATAGGAAATGCCTCCACTTCCGAAGGAATGTTCTTTGAAGCAATTAATGCTGCAGGTGTTCTTCAGGTGCCCATGTTGGTGTCTGTATGGGATGATGAATACGGAATCTCTGTTCCAAAAGAGTATCAAACCACAAAAGGAAGTATTTCAAAAATATTAACCGGCTTTCAGCGCAACGAAACGGAAAAAGGTTTTGAGATCTTTACGGTGAATGGTTGGGATTACCAGGAGCTATGCAAGGTGTATGAGAAGGCGGAAAAAGTTTGCAGAGAAGAACACGTTCCTGTTCTTATTCATGTAGAGCAGATGACACAACCCCAGGGGCACTCTACCTCGGGATCTCATGAGCGGTATAAATCCAAAGAGCGGTTGAACTGGGAAGTAGAGCACGATTGCATTCGTAAGTTTCGCGAATGGATTGTGGAGCAAGGTATTTCTACCTCCGAGGAGTTAAGTGAAATTGAAAAACAAGCAAAAGCCACTACCAAGTCAGCGAAGGAACAGGCATGGAAGTATTTCAATGCCGATATTCAACGCGATCGTTCCATGCTCGATCAACTGTTGGAGACTGCCTCTGAATCGTTTGCTGAAATTGGCGAAATAAGAAATGAGTTGAAGAAAGTAATCAATCCATTGAGGATGGATTCGATGGTTGCAGCCAAGCGGTCATTACGGATATTGTCTGCACATGCTCATTCTTTAAAGCAGCCACTCATTGAGTGGATTCAAAAAGTAGAAAAAGAAAATGAAGACCTTTTCAGTTCTCATCTCTATAGTAACTCCGAATGGTCTGCGTTGAAAGTAAAACCTGTTCCTGCAACGTATTCTGACAGTTCACCTTTGGTGGATGGCCGGGAAGTGCTGCAAGCATGCTTTCGCGAAGCATTACAGAGAGACCCAAGGGTATTGGCTTTTGGTGAAGATGTTGGAAAGATTGGCGATGTGAATCAGGGGTTTGCTGGTTTGCAAGCCAAATTTGGTGAAGCAAGAGTTACCGATACTGGCATTAGGGAGTGCACCATAGTTGGCCAGGGAATTGGCGCAGCATTGCGAGGCCTTCGTCCGATAGCAGAAATTCAATATTTGGATTACCTGCTTTATGCCATCCAGATTATGTCAGATGATCTTGCCAGTCTTCAATACCGCACAAAAGGAGGGCAGAAGGCACCGGTTATCATCCGCACACGAGGGCATCGGTTGGAAGGCGTATGGCACGCAGGTTCCCCTATGGGAATGATCCTGAATTCTATACGGGGTATTCATGTGTTGGTGCCCAGAGATATGACACAGGCGGCAGGATTTTATAACACCATGCTTCAATCCGATGAACCGGCTTTACTTGTAGAATGTCTGAATGGCTATCGTTTGAAGGAGCGATTGCCCGATAATATCAGTGAGTTTTCTTTGCCATTGGGCGTTATAGAGGTATTGAAGGAAGGAACGGATGTAACCATTGTTACCTACGGATCGATGTGCAGAATTGTAATGGCGGCAATGGTTGACCTGGAGAAGGCAGGTATTTCAGCAGAGGTAATTGATGTGCAGACTTTATTGCCATTTGATATTCATCACACAATCACCGAGTCTATAAAAAAAACCAACCGGGTTATTTTTGCCGATGAAGATGTGCCCGGTGGCGCTACTGCGTTTATGATGCAACAGGTGATTGAAGTGCAGGGTGCTTTCCGATATCTGGATTCTCCTCCACGCACGCTTCCTGCCAAAGAGCACCGACCTGCCTATGGATCGGATGGCGATTATTTCACCAAGCCAAATCAGGAAGATATTTTTGAGAAAGTGTATGCGATGATGAGTGAAGTTGATCCGATAAAATTCCCTCCGTTATACTGATAGAAAATCAAATTACTGAAGTGTGAATTCTGGCGTTTCTATTGTGTTGCTTTTGTTGAGCGCGCGATCCTTGATGTGGATCCTCAACTTTAATGTTTTTATGCTAAACAATATTTTGAAGCCAATTGACCCCATTCCATATCGAATTGTTCCCTCCAATGGAGCGCCCGGGTTTTCCTTATACAAAATTGGGAATCTTCCGTCAAAAGAAATTCCGCAGTTGGGGTAGTTGAACGCTTCCCGCCATTCAAATTCCGTAAAAGTTCCATCTGAATTTTTCACGAGGAATTCAACCGTGATGTTATTGTAATTAGGATTCAATTGAAAATAAAGCGTGTCTTTGACGATGTTATTTTCCTTATAAACTTCCCAGTTAATGCAGTTATAGGGTTTCACAAAGTCTGGCAGGGTATCATAGCCGGGCACCTTTCTCTTGGTTGCATAGGTAATAAATTTTCCATCAGGGAAAGCATAGTAAAACTTATTGTTATAAGGGCGGGCGTCTTCACTGCCATCTAATCCTAAATCACCGTCTCCATCTTTGAAGGATATTGTTAAAATCAGTGAATCGTATTCTGAGTCGAAGCCGGTGCCATATTCTTTATAATCAATGCTTTCAAATTCAATTTTTGGCTCAGTAGGGAATTCTGGCGGGTTGAAGCAGGCACTCACTCCGGTTAAAATAATTGCAAAAAGACCAAATCCTCGTATCAAATGCATTTTCTACCTTTATCGATCTGTAAATTACCTAACGCTTGGAGACATTCAAAAGTTTTGCGCAGTCTTTAGAAAAGATTAACGAAGCCAACTTTGAGGATATTGCGCTCCGTTTGTTCCATTTTCAAGCTGTAAACAATCCCGTTTATAAAAGATACCTGGAGTGCCTTAACTGTGACATGCCCAGTGTTTCTCGTCTTGGTCAGATTCCCTTTTTACCCATCAGTTTTTTTAAAAGTCAATTGATCAAATCAGGAGAATGGCAAGCTTGTGCTGAGTTTTCAAGCAGTGGCACTACCGGAAGTATTTCTAGCCGGCATCAGGTGTATGATTTGGATTTTTACCGTTCCCATTCCGAAACAATTTTTAAGCATTTCTTTGGCGATCCAGGCTCCTTTCATTTTCTCGCTTTATTGCCATCCTATCTTGAAAGAGAGGGCTCATCGCTCGTTGAAATGATCAACTATTTTATCACTCGAAGCAAGTCAGAGTATTCAGGATTTTATTTGCACAACCATACCGAGCTGATTGAGAAACTCAATAAGTTAAAAACCAATGGACGTACGGTGATTCTGTGGGGTGTTTCTTTTGCCTTGTTAGATTTGGCCGAGGCTTTTGAGTTAGACTTGAGCCATTGCATTATCATAGAAACCGGGGGTATGAAGGGCAGGAGGAGGGAATGGATTCGCGAAGAATTGCATGCTTACCTGACCAGCCGATTTCATGTAAAAGTCATTCATTCTGAGTATGGGATGACCGAATTAATGTCACAAGCCTATTCCATGGGCTCAGGATATTATCAATGTCCGGCTTCGATGAAAGTAATAATACGCAACATTAATGATCCTTTTGAGACCCTGCCAACCAGCAAAACAGGTGGAATTAACATTATAGATTTGGCCAATTTTCACTCCTGTGCTTTTATTGAAACCCAAGATCTGGGATATGTGAACCAGGAAGGATATTTTGAGGTTTTAGGGCGAATGGACAATAGCGATGTTCGAGGATGTAATTTACTGGTAGGATAGATAAGCGGGTAATCGTAACGGCTTAAGTCGATAGGTGCATTTATATTTGCCGAACCTACGGTTCTTTCATGTTGCTCTGGTTTTCCCACGGACTTCATTCCGTGGTTATAATATTTAGCCGAGGCTGCGCCTCTTTATCGCCAGAATAAGAGCCGTAGGCTTGGCGCATTTCCTAACCACGGACTTCAGTCCGTGAAGAACAAAACAATCCCACCTCTCCAAGAGTTTGTTTGGGTTATTTTAATCCCAAAAGTTAATTTTCTAACTCTTGGAGAGTGGTATCCTAAAGGAATCGCCACAATTTGAAATGCACCCCCCGATTTGCAGAATATTGAAAGATTAATATCTTTGTATCTACCAAACTATAGTTATGAAAAAAATATTAGCATTCGCAGCTCTTGTAGGTTTTTTAACAGCATGCAGCCAGTACACTTGCCCTACCTATAGCAAGAAAGAAGTTAAGAAAGAATCTTCTGAAAAGAGAATCTAGTCCTATAGGTACTTTTTAACCTCAGAGGGTCCGATAGGACCTTCACTCATTATTATCAATCGCTCTACTACATTCCGTAGTTCTCGTATATTTCCCGTCCAGTTGTTATTTTGGAGCAGTTCTATAGCCTCATCTTTGATCTCTTTTTTACGTGTGCCGTAGTCATTGGCAATGTCATTCAGGAATTTATCAACCAATAAGGCAATATCATCTTCACGATCATTTAGTGACGGAACCTTTATGATGATTACCGATAATCGATGGTATAAATCTTCGCGGAAGCGACCTTCGGAAATTTCCTTTTTAAGGTCTTTGTTGGTTGCAGCAAGCACCCTCACGTTTACCGGAATGTCTTTGTCGCCACCTACGCGGGTGATTTTATTCTCTTGTAATGCACGTAATACTTTAGCTTGAGCAGACAGGCTCATGTCACCGATTTCATCTAAAAAGAGGGTGCCCCCTTCGGCTAATTCAAATTTACCCAGGCGTTGTTTTATCGCGGAGGTGAATGATCCTTTCTCATGGCCAAACAATTCACTCTCAATCAGCTCTGATGGAATAGCTGCGCAGTTCACTTCTATAAACTGGCCGCCCTTTCGGGTGCTTTTTTCATGCAGTTGTCGTGCAACCAATTCTTTTCCTGAACCATTGGGGCCGGTAATTAAAACCCGTGCATCTGTTGGGGCCACTTTTTCAATCATCTCCAAAACCTCCATGATGGATTTTGATTTTCCGATGATCTGATACTTCTCTGATACCTTTTTCTTGAGCGTTTTTGTCTCTTTAACCAGGTTGGTTTTGTCCAATGCATTTCGAAGTGTGATCAAAAGACGATTTAAATCAGGTGGTTTTTGAAGAAAATCATAGGCGCCCATTTTGGTAGCGTCCACTGCGATTTCGGTAGTGCCATGTGCTGAAATCATGATGAAGGTAGTCGCGATCCCTTTTTCTTTCGCTTTCTGCAAGACTTCCATACCATCCATTTTTGGCATTTTGATATCACAAAAGGCAACATCATATTGTTCGCTTTCTAATTTGGCCAGAGCCTCTGCGCCATCTTTGGCTTCGTCTACTTCAAGCTTTAGCTCTTTCTGATCTTTTAAAATGTCTTTCAATACAGCACGAATGCTGGCTTCGTCTTCGATTAATAATACTTTGGGCACAACGTAGTGTTTATATAGATGAAACGTAATTCAAAGTAAATGCAAGCCTGTAAGCCGGGTTCTGTTCCCTGGCGGAACCGTCAGAGTGCTTATCATTTATCTAGCCCTTCAGTCACCCAAAGGATCGAGCAGCCTACCCAACCCCGATGGATTGCCGAAGCAATCTGCGGACGAGCCGCCCTTGATCGGGGCCTATTTGGCCTTTCAACTCGTAAGGTTTTCCGTGCCTCCAATGTCACCATCAGAGCGGTGGGCTCTTACCCCGCCTTTTCACCTTTTCCCCTGCCCGACAAATCGGGTTGAGGTAGTTTATTTTCTGTGGCACTCTCTGTTACCCCGACAAGTCGGAGCACCTTCCTGTTAGGAAGTACGATGCTCTATGTTGCCCGGACTTTCCTTACTGACGATAACCGTCAGCACGATAAGCCAGCTTGCATTCGCTGCAAAGGTACTCACTTAAAAGCAATTCATTAATTTCTTAACGATTGCCTTAATGAGCTACTACGATTTCAATGATTAATGAATGTCCGATCCGGTCAATTTCATTTCATACTGATCAGCCAGGTTGGCAACTTCCTGCACCATTTCCTTGAGACCTGCATCGGTGATTCCATCTACGGCAGCGACTGCTTCAATCTGCAAATGATTTTCGCTTATGATAAAGCGGCAATAGTTAAAATACGAAGTTTGCTCCAGCAGCATTTTGTAGTCGAGGCCGGGTTTTGCATCACACACTTTCGAATTTAACGTGATGATGCTGCGATTGTAAAGATCATTCTTTTTGATGGTGCCTATTACCGTTTGAAAGCGATTGCCCGAAACAGGTACAATAATGATCGATTGATCCGAATTGTAGGGTGTATACTGACCTCCAATCTGATCTGCATAGTTTTTTAGAAATGAACTTATATCCATAGGAGTTAGATTTTTACCTGCCTAAGATATGAAATTGAAAAGTATTTTACCTGTTCTATTTTAATAATAAAACAGGTGGGCTTTTGGTTTACCTTGAGAAAACTCAATGGCCGGTGCAGGCAGTTTTATCATGTTGGCAAAATAGATGAGTGTATTTACCACCTTTGATCGTGATTTAATTGCCGTAAGGTCAAAATCAAGGCTTAGATACAGCTGCCGGTAGGGATAGAGCCCTTGTTCTTTGTTTTGTGGGTCATTGGCATAAATCATATTTTCAGCACCGTAACCGACAGCCAGATTAAGCCATTTTGGAAACTTCATAAACTTATCGATATCAACCGACAGCCAGATGGTTTGTCCGTTGTAATCTTTGATCATTTCCTCCAGTAATCCATCTCCCAATGTTTCGGGTCTTTGCCGTGCAAAGGAGGTCTGGTGAAATGAGTATTTTGGATAAATCCTCACTTCATTCCAAAGTAAGTTTTGCCCTAAAAAAAAACCGGATCCAACGGCATTGGCTGCCAAGTCGGTGGCCGAGGCGCCATACCCGGCTGAAAACCCATCCAGGATTTCAATAGAAGACATGATCGCAAAACTTGTGATGGCACCACTGAGATCAGATTTCTTTTTTGAAACGCCACTCCATCGCAGAGCGCGTGAACCGATGGAAGAAATTTGAAAAGAAGAATACATGTGTCCGAACTTATCCATTTGTTTCCATTCAGGCCAATCATTAAAAAATTGGAATGATTGCTTGTCATATTGGCTATACCAAATTGAATTAAGTCCAATCATCGCACCGGTATATAAAACCCCAGCGGATACAATTACCGTAGTGAGTCGTGGATGGTTAATAGAATCTTTTTGCTGTCCTATTGAAGGATGAGTAGATAATGGAATAAGTATAAGAAGCAGGTACAGCGTTTTGATAATATAGGTTGTTTTATTTTTTTAAATCCTTTTAATCTTCTTCCAGGATAGCTTCTTCTGTCTCAATAGTAATTTCCTGTTCTTTCCTTCGCTTTTCGCGGGCTATTTTCAACAGATCTTTAAACTGATTAAAACTTTGGGTGTATAACAGACTGATACCAGTGGTTATTGCAGACTGGGTGCCGAGGGTATTCGTTACTGCGTTTAAATTAGATCGGCTATACATTTTTATTTTAAACTTTCCGTCTGGAGTGAGAAGGTAGTCTACCGTCCAGTCGCCAAGCATGCTGGCCACTTCTGATTGGTTGTACTGGTTAGAAAAAGTGCCATCCCGGGTAACCCGCAACCGGCCATTCAAAAATGAATAGGATAGCCTCAATTGAAAGGTGTTAAATGCTTCCTGATCAAGCGCCCCTAAATCGATGTTGATTTCAAAATTTTGGTCTACTTGAGTAAGCCAGTAGCTGAGTTGATTCGATAATAGCTCGCTTACTGAATTATAAAGTGATCCGCTGGTACTAAAAGCATCCGGGGGAGATAGTCGCCTTAGGATGATCAAACTGAAAACCTGGCGTTTTAATTCCTGTTCATCTAACCGTGCTTTAAATGCATCGAAAGCAAAATTCAATCGTACGGGTGAGGGTTCGCCTTCAACAATAATGTTGTCGGGCAAATCTTTTGCTGTGATATCAAAAGCTATTTGAGGTGAAAGCATCGGGCCATCTAGTTTTAGCAATACTTGCACCGGATATTTTCTTCTTATTTGAGGGGATGAAAGGGCCGCTTCACTAACCTGGTTGGCAAGGATGGGGGCCAGTGAAGCCAATTGCCTATAGGTAGCAGTAAGATTAAGTTGGCCGGCATATGGATCTCCATACCAGCTTATCCTGCTGCCCTTGGTGATATTGAATTCTTTATTAATGATATCATACAAAGTAAAGTTGTAATTGCCCCGCTCAAACTCAAACAGACCAAACATATTAAATTCTCCTTTAGTATCCAGTTGTAGTTTAATATCTCCGTAACCATAGCCGCGGATAATGTCACCCGCTTTTATATCAAAGATAATTTCAGTATAAGCATCCGGAGTAATGTCCAGATTCAAATCCATGGTAATGCCTGAAGGTTCTTCCGCTTGTTTCTTTTTGATTCGATTGATTTTATTTTGCGTTGAATCTTTAAAATTTACAAAGGTGATGAACTCACTTTTTTCAACCGAACCGCCTCCGCTTATCGGTATAAATATCCGGGTGTTTTTTGACGTTCGTGCAGTGGCCGATATTTTCATGTTGGATAATGGTCCAAACATATTCAGATTACCGGTGCTGTACGCTTGTCCATAAAACAGACTGTTGTCTTTATCGGTTGTGTTGAGTACCTGAAAATTTGCGAATGAAGCATTCAGGTTGATCCTGAATTTTGAGAAGTTACGGTGAGTGAGGTAGCCATCCAGGTCCCCCTTGTTTCTAAGGGCATCGTAGAGGGTGAAGTTTTCAAAAATAATTTTATTTGGCGTGATGTTTAATGCCCCGTTAAATGTGTATAGCGTTTTAAGATAGTCGACCATAATTTGGCCATCTTCAATATTACCTTCACCGTTTATGATGGGCTCAATAAACGTTCCTTCAATTTTATATAAACCGGAAAGGGTGCCGTCCATTTGTGAAAAAATCCCTTTCAGGAAGGGCTCAATGATTTTCACGTTTGTTTTTTCCAGCGTTGCAATAACACTGAGTGGACTTTTTTCCTGTGGGTCATAATAACCTTGCAGCGTAACTGTTCTTTTTTCCAACCGGTCGATGGTGAAGTTAATATCAAAACGCTTTTCCTCCCTATTCCAGACATTACTTCCGTCCACGGTACCAATTAGAAAGTCATCCACGGTCAGGTCGTTAATGTTAAGATTATTTTGAAGGTAGAGATCATGATAAAGATCCCTGGCTTCAAGTTTTCCGACCACAATTCCTCCGAAGCGGGATCTGCTGATTGAGTTTAGAATGTTCAGATTGAAATCAGTAAAGGACAGGCTAAGACTTTGCGTTACATCATTCGATATAAAGCCATCCAAACGGATCGCCTCTTTCTCATAAACTAATTCCAGGTTGTGGATAGCCCACTCTTTACCTTTTAGCAGGGAGTAATTATTTTGATTCACACTCCATTCTTTATCCAGGATTTTAATTCGGGTTGGCAGAATTTTAATTCGTGTGCTGTCATTCAGAAAGTCAATTTCCGATTGCAGTCTTACAAAATTGTTGGTGCTATCCTGATCAAAATCAAGGTTGAAATCAATATGATCCTTGTCCCATATTATTTCCGAAAACAGATTTTTCGTTTTAAGTGCCTTGGATATTTTCTGTCTCTCGGAATGTATCGTAAACATAACCAGCGCAGCAGTGCTGTCCCGTATTTTCGATCCAGAAAATTCTAATTCGTTATCGTAGAAATATTTCCCTTTGTAAGAAGCGGTATCGATCAGCGAATAGGCCTGAAGGGAGGATGTCACTCCGTTTGAAAATTTCCCTTCGATGACTGTTTTAAGGGAAAGTGTAGCCGGTATTTTTGATAATTTTAAAAGAGGATTAATGTTGTTAAGCTTTATCGTAAAGGCAGCAAAATATTCTTTTTCGTTATCAACTTTGTTGTTGTAATAATTGACAAGTTCATTTTTATCATTTCCAACATTTAATTGAAACTCTTTGAATAACTGTGGGAGGTCGCTGAACAAAGTGGAATAATAAAAATCACCCACTAAATCTACATCCGCATAGGAACTTCTCAACAATAGGTTGCGCTTGTTGTCCAATAGAGCTGATCGCACGTAGATAGAGTCAATCTCGAGCGACTCGTCCTGATACTTGATAAATGTATTTTGTAACACGATACTTCCAAACAAGCTATCGAGTTTTAAACCTTCCGTGTCGACTTCGGCCTGGGTGTGAATAAACAGCGGTTGGTTTGCAAAACCCAGCCGGTCAACAAAAAGGGTATCAATGATTGCTTTTATTTTAATGATCTCTTCGCCTTTTCGAACGTTGATAGAGCCATCGGCCACCACTTGTAAATTAGGATCATTGATGGTCACTTTGCCATTAAATAGTTCTTTGGCAAAACGAGCATCGGTGACGATGTTTTTATAATTGTATCTTCTGATGCCGATAGAGTTGATTTCACCGGTTAATCTAAAATCGGCAGTTTCTTGAGTGAATCCTGTGCCGCGTATTATGCCGGTAAGTGTAGCCCGTTGGAAATTGACGGTATCTTTTAAAAATAATCCAAGATTAAAATTGTCCAGCGCGAGTTTCCCTTCAAAAGAAGATCGATCCACATAGTTCTTATCAATTTTTAAATTTATGTCTGATTTAATTTGACCAAAAGAGCCCTGAAACTCGCCATTGGCAACAAAGTCTTCAACGAATCCGGTAAAGGTTCCATTTAATCGAAACTTACCGAGCAGTTCAAGTCGTTCAAAGACATTTTTTGGAAATAGAAATTCCAGGTCACCAATGGCAATATTTCCCTCTCGCACGTTGAGATTGATGAATGTTTCATTTATGGTGGGTAAGCCATCCAGTTCAAGCTTTCCCTTCAATGTTGTATTCCCAATCCGGACTTCCATATTCTGATAAAGCAACTTGGAAATTTTGCCGGTTATTTTTCCGCTTAGATAGATCGGCTGATCAAAAACCATTTTACCACCCATAAAGCGTGAAAGATCTTCGGGGGTAATCACTGTTTTTTTTAACGCTGCATGAATCGTTACTTTATTATTGAAATCGCTCAAGTCGCTCATGGCATTGTATTTAAATGCCAGCGTGTCGGAAAGAAAACTGTCTCCGATCTTGGCCTGCAGTTTGTAAAACTCCATACCACTTTGCGATACCCTGAAGAAAGTGGATAAATTTTGAATGGGAAGTTTTGCGTTCTCTTCTACAGCAAGAAGTGAATTCAAATTGAATTCAATCGTATCTCCGATTATCTTGAAATTTTGAGCATTGGCTTCATCAATCGCAATTTGGATGTGATTGAAGTCAAAAACATCGCGCAGTAATTCCTTTTCCGGATCATGCAAAGCAAAGAAAGTATTGTGGATTACAATTTCTCCAATATTGACTTTGGCACCGCCACCCTGACCGGAACCGGAGGTCAGCAGTTTATTGATTTCGTTAATAAATAAATTAATATTTAAATCCCTCAACGTGTCGCCAATGGGAATCTTAATGAGATTGACACTGCCACCCTCTAACGAAACACCATCGATGTTTATATTTTTTTTCTGTAGTAGCGAAGAAATCCGAAAATTGATCTTCAGGCTTTCTACTTTAATCATATTGTTTTGAGCCGGATCTTTGATGGTTAATCCTTCCATTTCAAGTCGATCCCACCAGATTATAAAAATCCTTTCATAGGTGATGTCAAATCCGGAGATGCGTGAGAATGCTGATGTATATCGGTTTGCAATATATTTTTGAGTTGCTGGTAGCTGAAGTAAAATAAAGCTAAGCAGTAAAAGTATGACGAGCGTAGAGGCCCCATACAGAAAGGTTTTTTTGACCCATTTAAACACGCTATTTTTAATAACTTGCAGTTTCATTTGCTAATAAAATGCATCCCGTTATCCTTGCCATCGAGTCGTCTTGTGATGAAACTTCTGCATCTGTTATTCAACATAGCAAGGTACTTAATAATGTTATTGCCTCACAAACAGTGCACCACAAATATGGTGGTGTGGTGCCGGAGTTGGCGTCACGCGCTCATCAGCAGCATATTCTGGATGTGGTGAATGAGGCGATGACTACAGCAGGGATTTTACCTTCATCGTTAAATGCAATTGCCTTTACTAAAGGCCCCGGCTTAATGGGCTCTCTACTGGTGGGTGTGTCTTTTGCAAAAGGCATGGCTTTGGCGCTGGGCATTCCGCTGATTGAGGTCAATCACATGGAGGCTCATGTGCTGGCCCATTTTATTAACGATCCTAAACCATCCTTCCCCTTTCTTTGCCTAACCGTTAGTGGTGGCCATACTCAATTGGTGAAGGTGAAGGACTATCTCGATATGGAGGTGATTGGAGAGACGCAGGATGATGCGGTAGGAGAAGCCTTTGATAAAGCAGCCAAAATCATGGGGTTGCCTTACCCGGGCGGGCCGCTGATTGACGAATATGCGAAGGAGGGCAATCCCAGGGCGTATTCATTTCCGGATACAGCTATGCAGGGGCTCAACTTTTCATTTAGCGGAATTAAGACGGCTTTTTTGTATTTCCTTCGCGACAGGTTGGCGGAAGACGCGGCATTTGTGGAAAAAAACAGAAATGATATTTGCGCCAGCCTGCAATCGCATTTGATATCCATGCTTATGCAAAAACTTAGGAGGGCAGCCAACGAAACAGGCATAAAGCAAATAGCTATTGCGGGAGGGGTGGCGGCTAACTCAGGATTGAGAGGTGCTATTCGGGATGCAGCCGCGAAAAACAGGTGGGAGGTTTTTATTCCCGACCTTCAATATTGCACTGATAATGCGGCCATGATTGCCATGGCTGCTCATTATAAATTTCTTCAAAATAAATTTACAACGTTGGATGTAGCACCGGTTGCAAACCTCGCTATTGGGATATGAAAGTGATTTTTAAACCGGGAGATGTGAAAGCATTTACTAAAAAAGTAACGGAATCGGATGTGGCGGCTTTTCATGGCACTATGCTGCATCCGGTGTATGCTACATTCGCTCTAGCGCGCGATTTTGAATGGTCGTCAAGATTGTTTTTTTTGGAAATGAAAGAGGATGATGAAGAGGGCGTGGGTACTTTCTTGCAGATCGAGCACCATAGTCCTGCCCAAATTGGGGAAGAGGTTCACATTTGCGCCACCATTGAATCAATTAACGGTAACGAATTAATTTGTATAATAGAGGCACGATCGGGAGAGCGTATAATCGCCACTGGCAAAACGGGTCAGAAAATGCTAAACAAGGAGAAACTAAAAAGAATATTTGGCCATGGCTGAAAAGCGATTTTCTGACAATATCAATATTCGCAACAGACAGGCTACTTTTCAGTACGAGTTGCTCGATAAAGCCGTGGCGGGTATTGCCTTGAAGGGGACTGAAATTAAATCCATACGCGAAGGCAAGGTCAATTTGCAGGATGGCTATTGTTACTTTGCCAACGGGGAGGCATTTGTGAGGGGAATTAATATCACTCCCTATGCCCAGGGCACCCACTATAATCATGAAGCTGTTAGGGAGCGAAAACTGCTGATGAAGAAATCAGAACTTTCCAGGTTGGAAGCCAAGGTGGAGGAAAAAGGCCTTGCCCTGATACCGATTCGGCTTTTTATCAATGAACGCGGTCTGGCTAAACTGGAGATTGCTTTGGCAAGAGGAAAAAAACTTCACGATAAGCGGGATAGTATCAAAGAAAAGGATTTGAAAAGAGAGTTAAGCAGAGTTAAGTTGGGTTAAATGAAAGACGGCATAGAAATATTGGATTATGGTGTAAGCCGGTTAGCTCTCGTAGCCTTGCGTAATGCACCTCATGCAGATGCAAGACAGATAACGCAACTCCTTTTTGGTGATCATTATGAAGTACTAAAAAAAACGGAGGCTGGGGATTGGGTGTATATAAAAATTCATTTCGATGAATCAGAGGGATGGATTGATGCAGAACAACATCACGCTATATCAAAAGAATACTTTGATCAAATCAATCACGCTAACTTCAAAATCACAACGGATCTTACCTGCAATATTTTATTTAAGAAAAGCCCTATTACTATTTTGCTGGGCAGCATAGTGCCGATCTCAAATTCTGAGCTTTTTAAAATGGAAGAGCAGTTTGCATTTAATGGTGAAGCAAAAAGCCTTGGACAAAAAAGAGATGTGGAGTTTATAAAAACCACGGCTATGAAGTATTTGAATGCTCCACATTTGCCAGGAGGGAAAAGTCCTTTTGGCATAGATGCGGCAGGGTTGGTACAGATGGTCTTTAAAATAGCCGGTTACTCCTTGCCACACGCGCTGACCCACCTGGCATCCGAAGGCAAATCAGTAAAGTCCGTAGGCGAAGCCATTGCCGGTGACCTTGCATTTTTTTCGCGGAGGGATGGCGAGATTTCTCATGTTGGAATTATTCTCAGTGACGAGAAAATCATTCATGCATTTGGCCGCGTGCGGGTTGATCATTTGATGGAGGAAGGAATTATGCGGGCGGATTCTAAAATTTACACCCATTATTTGAAGGAGATCAGGCGAATTATCAACCCAGCGGGATAGACTTAATTTTCCGGTAATTTATGGTCTTGATAAACCCGAAGATTCGGTTTACCTTTCAATATGAACAATCGCGTATTGGTTCTGAATCAAGATGATAGTCCGCTCATGGTCTGCTCCGTGCAACGTGCATTTATTTTGGTTTATCTCAATAAAAGCGAAATGGTAAGATCGGCCAATGGTCACAAACTAAAGACCATATCACATTCGTATCCGATGCCCTCCGTGATCCGATTAAACAGGTATGTACATGCACCGTATAAAGGGGTAGCGCTCACCCGACAAAATGTATTCAAGCGTGATAATTTTGAATGTCAGTACTGCGGCACACGAAGAGAGTTAACGCTGGATCACGTGATACCTAGTTCACGCGGAGGTCAGCACGCGTGGAATAACCTGGTAACTGCCTGCAAGCGATGCAACGCGAAGAAAGGCGACTTCACCCCGGATGAAGCACAAATGCTTTTGAAACGGAAACCACACAAACCTTCTTACGCACTCTTTTTGCATGATAACAACAGCCCGCACAATGAGTGGGATGATTTTTTGGA
>CAZIOY010000053.1:0-30136 GCA_964540915.1 uncultured Ohtaekwangia sp. | reverse complement strand
CAGGAGGTTGCCGTGGGTGCCAGTACCACACTGGATGTGAGCATGAAGGTGGATGTTACGGAGTTGAGTGAAATTGTTGTTACCGGTTATGCTTCTCAAGAGAAGAAAGACCTGACCGGGGCTGTGGGCACAGTTAAAATGAAAGATTTAACAGCAATACCAAGCAGTAACATTACAAATCAGTTACAGGGACGCATTGCAGGAGTTACCGTGAGTGGTGACGGACGTCCAGGACAGACAGCAAAGGTGAGAATCAGGGGGTTCGGTTCATTCCAGAACAACGATCCACTTTATGTTGTTGATGGTGTTCCTACCCAAGACATTTCAACGCTTAATCCAAATGATGTTGAGTCAATGTCTGTATTGAAAGACGCTGGTGCCGCTTCTATTTACGGTTCCCGGGCTTCCAACGGTGTAATTATTGTTACCACTAAAAAAGGCACAAAGAATGGCATAAAAGTAAATTATGACATGTATTATGGTACGCAGGATCCAGGTAATAAGCCTGATTTCTTGTTGAACACGCAAGAGTTGGCTGACCTTCAGTGGTTAGTTTATAGAAATGATGGGACTACTGAAACTCACCCTTTCTATGGTGCTTCTTCAAATGCAGGTCCTACACTTCCTTCATGGGCAGCAGATACAGATTGGTATAAGACGCTTACCCGTAAGGCAATGATCATGAATCACGATCTTTCTCTTTCAGGAGGAAATGAAAATGCTAAATTTTATGCAGGTGTCAACTATTTTAATCAGGAGGGTATTGTTATAACTAACTATTCCAAAAGATTCTCAGCTCGAGTTAATTCAGAGTTTAAAATAAAGGACAGGGTAACCATAGGCGAAAACCTTACTGTTACTGGCCGTTCAGGTCTAGGCGCTGGAGGTAATCGGGAAGAGGGTAGCACCTTTGCTGGTATTTATAATACTCAGCCAATCATTCCAGCTAGAATCACGCAAACTACTCCGGGTATTTCAAGAACTTTCCAACCGGGAGAATACGGGGGAAATGGAATTGCACCCAGATTAGGAAATACACGGAACAGACTTGCTGAATTAGAACGCAACAAAGATGATGTTGCTCAAGATATTCGATTGCTGGGAAGTATTTTTATGGACGTCAAGATTCTTGAGTCATTAAGTTTCCGTTCAACATTCGGAGGAACTTTCCAAAATGGTTATAATACCGACTGGCAAGGCATAAGTTATGAAAACGCAGAGAACATTGCTACTGCTACCTATAATGAGAACGCGTATTTTGGAAGTGACTGGGTTTGGACAAACCAACTTACTTTCAATAAAACATTTGGAAACCATAAGATTTTAGGTGTTGCTGGTTACGAATCAGTTAAATACGGCATTGGTAGAGGCTTGACAGCCACAAGGGCAGGATATTTTTCTGATGCTTTTTCATTCAGAACACTTAACAATGGTGCAGTTATTCAATCAGCCACTTCAGGCTTAGGTACACCCACAACATTGGTTTCTCAATTCGTGCGTGCCGATTATAGTTTTTCTGATAAATATTTGTTGAGCGCTACTGTCAGAAGAGATGGTTCTTCCCGTTTCGGCCAGGAGAACCGTTATGGAGTATTCCCATCAGTAACTGCAGGATGGAGAATTAGTGAAGAGAATTTTATGGCTGGTCTTGAATTCATTTCTGATTTGAAAATTCGCGGAGGGTATGGAGTGATGGGTAACCAGTTAGCTATTCTGCCTTCTAATAATTTCTTTTTATTTGGTGGTTCAGTATCTGACTCCAATTACGACCTAAATGGAACGGGCACTTCTTCGCTTCAAGGTTTTAGACCAACGCAAGCAGGTAACACGGATGGCAAATGGGAGACTAACGTCACAACCAACGTTGGTATTGATGCAGGCTTATTTGATAATAAGTTGCAGTTAACCATCGATGTATACAATAAGCAGACAAAAGATCTGTTGTTCCAGCGTCCTTTGCCAGGAACTCAGGGTGCTTTGACTCCAGCCTATATAAACATTGCTGAAATGAGTAACAAGGGTATTGATATTCAAATGTCTTACAAGAAGATCGTAACGTCCGATCTTTCTTTCGATGCGACATTAATATTTACCAAATACAAAAATGAAATTGTAAAACTCACGGAAGGTGTTAAATTCTTTGATGATGGAGGCTCAAGAATTGGTTCTTTCAACAGAAACCAGGTAGGACAAGCCGTATCTGAATTCTATGGATATAATGTGCTTGGTCTATTTCAAACTGCATCAGAAGTAGATAATGCGCCCGATCAAGATGGTGCTGAGCCAGGTTTCTTCCGTTATGAAAATACGGATGCATCCAATAACGTGATTGATCAGAATGATAGGAGTTTCATTGGTAACCCAAACCCTGATTTCACCTATGGCTTGAACTTATCGGTAACCTATAAGAACTTTGATGTTTCTGCATTCTTCTACGGTTCCCAGGGTAATGATATTTTTAATTACAACAAATGGTGGATTGATTTCTGGCCTTCTTTCCAGAACCAGAAGAGCCCAGATTTGCTATACAATAGCTGGACACCTCAAAGAACTAGTGCAACCACTCCAAAGGCATCTAACAAATCTAACTTCTCAACAAATACCCAATCAACAAGCTATTATGTTGAAGATGGATCATTTATGAGATTAAAGAACCTACAGATTGGATATAATCTTCCAAGCAGTGTTCTTAGCAAAGTAGGAATGTCCAGTGCTCGTGTTTATGTTCAAGGAGTGAACTTGTTCACTTTAACGAAATACAGTGGTCTTGACCCTGATCTTAATAACAGCGCTGATACTCAATTTGGAGTAGATGAGGGAAACTATCCGCTTGTAAAGCAGTACACGGTAGGTGTTAATATCGGATTTTAATTAATGAATTATAAAGGAAAAAAAGATGAAAAAAGTAAATCTTAGGATAGGTGTTGTATTTGCCATCTTGTTGGTCTTTACAAATTCTTGTAAGGAGGACTTCTTGACAATAACTCCCAATGGAACGCTTGATGCTCAAGTATTGGGTACGGCTAAAGGTGTTGATGCACTTTTAATTAGCTCATACTCTATGCTGGACGGCATTGCCAGCAATGGTTTTGGCTGGGAAGCAGCTTCATCCAACTGGGTATATGGAAGTATTCGTGGATTAGAAGCCAATAAAGGTACTGACGCTGGTGATCAACCAGACATTAATCCTATTCAAACGTATGCTGAAGCAGCAACAAATCCATACTTGAATGTAAAGTGGAGATCTATTTATGATGGAATAGCCCGAACTAATGCAACGTTGCTGGTACTAGCCACCGCTGAGAAAAATGGTGCAGTGACAGATGCCGAAGCAGAATCTTTCAGAAAGCAGGCTCTCGCATTGCGAGGTTATTATCACTCAGAAGCATGGAGATTATGGGCGAAAGCAGATGGAAGCGGAATTCCTTATGTTGATGAGACCACTGATCAAAAAACATTGACTAATGATTCTGATGTACGTGATAAAATTTTAGCCGATCTATTAGCTGGAACAACCCTGCCTGATAACATGACTCAGATAGGCCGTTTTAATGGAACAGTTGTTAAGGTTCTTTATGCTAAGGCTTTAATGCAAATGAAGAAGGATTATGCTGGGGCCAAAACAATTTTGGAATCAGTAAAAACCAGTGGCAAGAAGCCTAACGGAGGCGCTATTGGTCTTGATGCCAAATATGGCGATATCTTCGATGCAGCTAATCGCAACTCGAGCCCTGAGAACGTTTATACCGTTCAATATTCTGTAAATGATGGTTCAGGTGGATGGAATGCTGGCTGGGGAGAAGTTCTTAACTTCCCCTATAAGAGTGGCGCTTCTCCGGGTGGATGTTGCGGATTTTTCCAACCTTCACACGACTTCGTAAATTCATTCAGAACTTCTGCTGGTCTTCCTTTATTGGATGATTCATACAATACTCTGCCGATTCTTAACGATCAAGGTTTAACAGTTGCTCAAGCATTCATTGAAGATGTTGGACCGATAGATCCTCGTTTGGACTGGTCAGTAGGAAGACGCGGAATTCCATACTTGGATTGGGGTGTACATAGTGGTCAGGATTGGATTCGTGACCAGACCTATGCGGGTCCATTTAGCCCTAAAAAGCAAGTTTATAGAAAGTCTCAGGAAGGTCAATTAACAGAGGTTGGTAACTGGACTTCTGGTTACACCGCCAATGGTTACCGCTTGATTCGTTACGCTGATATTCTACTTTTATTGGCCGAGTGTCAAATCGAAACGGCTGATTTAGCTGGTGCGTTGATTAACATAAACCTTATTCGTGCCAGAGCGGCCAATTCGGCTGGCTTCGTGAAAGAAGCAGATGGAACAACTAATGCTGCGAATTATGTGATTAACACCTATCCCGCATTCGCAGATCAGGCTTTTGCACGCAAAGCATTGCGTTTTGAGCGTAAGCTTGAGTTGGGTATGGAAGGTCACCGTTATTTCGACTTGCAGCGTTGGGGCAATGTTCAAACTGATTTGAATAGGGTCCTTACTTATGAAAAAACTCAGCGCTCATCCTTATATGGAAGTGCGACTGTTGGACCTGAAGATGTTAATTTCCCTATTCCTCAAAACCAGATTGATATCACCAATGGCTTGTTAAAACAGAATAGATAATAATTTTGTATTTCTTAATAAGGAGGCTGCTATATTTATAGCAGCCTCTTTTTTTTACCATCACTTATTTCTAAGATTGCATATATGCAGCCTCTAATTTTTTTTATCTACGTTAACCTATCAAGGGGATTTTTTTTCTTGTTCCTTTCCTTCTTTATGTTTTCATGTTTCAAGGAATCTCCGCGATTCGAGCTTTTGAATAGCGAAGACACAGGTATTGATTTTAATAATGTTGTATTGGAAGAAGACAGTTTTAA
The DNA here is from genome assembly GCA_964540915.1 of uncultured Ohtaekwangia sp. GTDB lineage: Bacteria > Bacteroidota > Bacteroidia > Cytophagales > Cyclobacteriaceae > ELB16-189. The sequence continues at coordinate 25,240 of CAZIOY010000053.1, read as the reverse complement.
TATTATGCATTATGAATATATGTATAATGGAGGTGGGGTGGGTATTGGTGATTTGAATAATGATGGCTTGCAGGATATCATTTTTACAGGAAATAAAGTTTCCTCCCGAATATATTTGAACAAGGGTGGGTTTGCCTTTACAGATATTACTAAAAACTTCAAAGGCCTTACGAATCAACAATGGTTAAGTGGTGTGTGCGTGATTGATATTAATGCTGATGGATGGAACGATTTATATTTCACATCCACCATGAATAAGGATAGTCTCAAGCGGAAAAACCAGCTGTGGATTAATGAGGGATTAAAAGATGGTGAGCCTCATTTTAAAGAAATGGCTGCACAATACGGTATTGCTGATATGGGCTACTCCATGCATGCCGCCTTCCTGGATTATGACCTGGATGGCGATCTTGACCTGTATATATTGAATAATATTATCAACAAGGAGGTGCCTACTAACTATAGGTATAAGATTACGGATGGCAGTGCTGTTAATAATGATCAATTATACCAGAATTTGGGTAATGGTACCTTTCGAAATGTCACTATAGAAGCAGGGATTGTTTATGAAGGATACGGCCTTGGTATTGCCATTGGAGATATTAATAAAGACGGATATCCTGATATCTATATTTCTAATGATTATATCGCCAATGACTTAATGTATATCAACCAGAGAAACGGCACGTTCAAGAATGAATCAAAAAATTACCTTTCCTATCAGTCACGGTTTTCAATGGGTAACGATATAGCAGATATGAATAATGATGGAAATCTGGATATTATAACGATGGATATGATGCCCGAGCAATATTTCCGGAAAAAACAAACCATCAATGGTAATAGTTATTATGTGTACGTTAATAATGAAAAATATGGATATGAAAATCAATCAGTGAGGAACATGTTGCAAGTCCATAATGGATTTCAGGACAGCATTATGTTGCCCTATAGCGAGGTTGCACAAATGGCGGGCGTGTATCAAACCGAATGGAGTTGGTCGCCTTTGTTTGCTGATTTTGATAATGACGGTGACAAAGATTTGTTTATCACCAACGGATTTCCAAAGGATCTTACTGACAAAGATTTTACAAACTACAAAGCTCAGGTTTATGGTTCACTCGCTGACGATGCACACATGATTGAGCAAATTCCTATTGTGAAGGTTACTAATTATGCATTTGAAAATAAAGGTGATCTTCGTTTTAGTAATGAAACTGATAATTGGGGGATGAATATTCCATCTTTTTCAAACGGTGCCGCTTTTGTGGACCTTGATAATGACGGAGACCTTGACTATGTGGTGAACAACATTAATGATCCTGCCTTTGTTTACCGAAATAATACGATTGGTAAATTGAATGACAATAGCAGTTATCTGCGCATTTCCCTGATTGGGGAAGGTCAAAACCTGGCAGCGATTGGTGCCAAAGTTGAAGTGTGGAACAAGGGTAATTACCAATATATTGAAAAGCACCTATCGAGGGGCTACACCTCTTCGGTAGATCCTCTTATCCACTTTGGTTTAGCTAAGGAGAGCCTGATAGATTCTGTTAAAGTAACCTGGCCGTTAGGTAATAAAGTTACGATTTTAAAGGCAATTAATGCGAATCAGATACTGAGCCTTAAAGAAAGTGAAGCAACTCCTGCAGCGCCAACAAAACCACGTAAGAAAAATCAATATCTTTTTACCAAAGCAGATGGTCTGATTGACTTCGTTAGTTCTGAAAAAGACTACATCGACTTCTTTCAGGGGCAAAGCGTAATACAGCATAAGTTTTCTCAAATCAGTCCCCGTATGGCCAAGGGAGATCTTAATGGGGATGGTGTAGACGATCTGTTAATTGGTGCTTCAAACGAGCAACCTTCTGTTGCTTTTTTAAGGAAGGGTGCAAAGTTTATTCTCACAGAAATTTCAGGACTCACTGGAACTAAAATAGGGCAGGAGGCTGATTTGAATATTTTAGATATTGATAAAGATGGTGATCAAGATGTTTTGTCTGTCACGGGTGGTTATGCAGTGGAAGATGAAAAGTTGTACAAGCATTTTCTATATAGAAATAATAACGGCTTGTTCATCATGGAAGAATTACCCGTACCATCATTTCCATCCTCTATCATACGGCCATTAGATTTTGACCATGATGGTGACGTTGATGTGTTTATTGGTGCCAGAGTAAAGAAATGGAGCTTTCCGGTTTCACCATCATCCTACCTGCTTATTAATGAAAATGGAACGTTGACTCAGAATAGTAATTTCATTTTTGATGCTGGAATGGTGACCGATGCCGTGTGGTCTGATTATGATGGTGACGGATGGGAAGATTTATTATTGACGCGGGAATTAAATTCCATTGCCATATTGAGTAATAAAAAGGGAAAAAGTCTACGCATGGTTTCCAGTTCTCAATTGGAAGAGAAACATGGGTTTTGGTCGGGCATTACATCTGGCGACTTTGATAACGATGGCGATCCGGATTATATCGTGGGTAATCTCGGAGCGAATAATCGTTTTACTATATCTGATCAGTATCCATTCCGAGTATATGCTATTGATCTTGATAAGAATGGTTTTGTCGATCCTATTGCCACCTCCTATTGGAAAGATGCGCAAGGTAAGATGCAAGAGTATCCTGTTAATTATTTGGATGAGTTAGCTTCTCAGTCTCCGTTTTTCAGAAAGATTTTTACCAGCTATACTAAATTCAGTTATACAACAGCTAAGGAAATTATTAATCCAGATACGATTAGCAAGGCACATGTATATTACGTGAATACAGCAAAAAGTTATGTCCTATGGAATAAGAAAGGAAATTTTACTTGGGAGGAACTTCCTACCATGCTTCAATCTTCACCTATCAAGAGAATGCTGGTGTATGATTTTAATGGTGATAAGATTTCAGATGTATTGGTTACAGGAAACGATCATTCCTATGATGTTTCTACCGGATATTATGACGCCAATAAGGGATTGATTTTGTTGGGAAGTGCATCTTCATCTTTTACCATGATGCCCCCTTCAAAGAGCGGCTTACTACTTAATGGGCAAGTGGAATCGTTACTTTTATTTCCCGGAGACACATCACTTGTAATGGCGGGAATCAATAGAGGAAGATTACAGGTGTTTAGAATTAATAAATAGTCATTGTCAATTATTTAAATCGAAATTTTAAAAGAATACTATGAGCAATCAAAAATCATCACGGAGAAATTTCATTCGGAAGATTGCCGGTACTGCACTGGCAACCTCGGTAGCACCTTCTTTAATGGCCTCCTCGAGGGAGATTCAGTTTCTGGAATCCCCTTTCTATGAAAAGAAAAACTATGCACCTAACGACCAGGTGAACATAGCCATCATTGGTATGGGAATAATGGGCTTTGACAATGCTTTGTGGACGTTGCAGGTGCCCGGTGTAAAACTGGTTGCGGTTTGTGATCTTTACTCAGGAAGGTTGGAGCGCGCCAAAGAGGTGTATGGCAAAGATATTTTCGTAACGAAAAATTATAAGGAAATTCTTGACCGTAAGGATATTGATGCGGTAATCATTGCTACCTCTGATCATTGGCACGATCGCATCTCAATCGAAGCGATGAACAAAGGCAAGCACGTGTATTGCGAGAAGCCGATGGTTCATAAATTGGAAGAGGGCGCGGCTGTGATTGAAACACAGAAGAAAACGGGAAAGGTGTTTCAGGTGGGAAGCCAACGGGTAAGTTCTATTATCACCGACAAAACCAGGGAATTGTTCGAATCGAAGGTTATCGGAGACCTGATCATGGTGGAAACCTGGATGGATCGCCATAGCGCTAATGGAGCCTGGCAATATTCTATTCCTACAGATGCGAATGCAGGCACCGTAGATTGGGAGAACTTTCAGGGCGATGCACCAAAGCGCGCATATGATCCCATACGGTTCTTCAGATGGCGCAATTATCAGGATTATGGAACCGGTGTAGCGGGAGATTTATTTGTGCATCTTTTTTCAGCCTTGCATGCGGTCACTAGTTCAAAGGGTCCTAACCGGATTTTGGCAACGGGTGGCCTTCGCTATTGGAAAGATGGAAGGGATGTGCCCGATGTGATTATGGGAATGTATGACTACCCTCAAACCGATAAACACAGTGCCTTTAATCTTCAAATGCGTGTGAATTTTGTGGATGGAAGCGAGAACGGTGAGGGCTTACGTTTAATAGGAACTGATGGGGTGATTGTTATGGGATGGGGTGATGTAAAAGTAATCCGTCATAAGATCGATAATGACCCAGGCTATGGTGGCTGGGATTCTTACAATACGTTTAGTGAATCGCAACAAAAGGAATACGAGAAATGGTATAAGGCAAAGTACACGGCCGCAAAGCCAGGAATCATTGAATCCGATCTTGAATTTAAAGCACCTCTCGATTACAGTGCCAACCTGGATCACCACACCAATTTCTACAAAGGCATTCGTGAAAAGGCTCCTATTCGGGAAGATGCCTTGTTTGGAATGCAAGCAGCCGGCCCCGCGTTGGCGACCAATAAAAGTTACTACGAAAAGAAAATTATTAATTGGGATCCCGATCAGGCTAAACTAATCTGATTTCACTCATTTATTTTATATGCCATTGACAAAGGCCTCTGATCATTTCAGAGGCTTTTTTGTTTTTGATTATCGAATACTCATCTCTGTTACAATATGGTTTTTTGATCCTTCGGCCTATACAAAACCAGCCGGAATGTTTACGTGACATAAATCATAAAATGACCTGATTACAGACAGTACGCTTGGGGGCCAATTGACCTAATTTTATTTCATAAAATTAAGGCCAGATGAAAACAAAAACCCCCTATATCAATACAGACGGCAACTCTGCGGTTGCCAATATTGCATATGGATTCAGCGAAGTAGCTGCCATTTATCCCATCACACCTTCTTCCGATATGGGGGAGAAAGCCGATGCATGGTCAGCAGAAGGACGAAAGAATATTTTCGGGGAAAAGGTGGATGTCGTACAAATGCAATCAGAAGCAGGTGCGGCCGGTGCTATCCATGGAGCGCTTTCCGGGGGTGCAATGGCTACCACGTTTACCGCATCGCAAGGTTTGATGTTAATGGTGCCCATTATGTTTAAAATAGCCGGTGAAATGATCCCCACGGTATTTCACGTGTCGGCACGCTCACTCGCCTGTCAGGCATTATCCATTTTTGGCGATCATTCGGATGTGATGGCTACTCGTGGAACTGGCTTTGCAATGTTATGCTCAAACAACGTGCAGGAGGCTCAGGATATGGCGGTCGTTTCGCACTTAGCAACCCTTGAATCACGAATTCCATTCTTACATTTCTTTGATGGTTTCCGCACTTCACACTCGATACAAAAGATCATACCCATTGGCTATGATGAGATCAAGTCTATGCTTGATATGAAGTATGTCGAAGACTTTCGCAGGCTTGCCCTAAGACCGGAATCTCCTGTTTGCAAGGTGGGCGCTCAAAATCCGGATGTGTATTTTCAGGGTAGGGAAACCGTGAACAAGTATTATGATGCTTGCCCCGGCATTGTGAAGAAGTACATGGAAATGTTTGGAAAGAAAACAGGTCGCAATTATAAACTTTATGAATATGTAGGCGATCCAAAAGCTACTAAGATTATCATTTCGATGGGCTCATCTGCAGAAACCATTGAAGAGACTATAAATTATTTGATGAAGAAAGGTGAAAAGGTGGGAGCAGTGAAAGTGAGACTATATAGACCATTTGCGTTGGAAGATTTCCTATCAGTGATTCCTGAAAGCGTGAGGAAGATAGCCGTGCTGGATCGCACCAAAGAGCCGGGTTCTTTGGGTGAACCACTCTTTCAGGATGTCGTTGTTGCATTACGTTCGCGTCCTGAGATCCATATTATCGGTGGCCGTTATGGCTTGTCGTCAAAAGAATTTACTTCTTCCATGGTGAAAGCTGTATTTGATCACCTTGATAATAAGGGATGGCATGGTTTCACCGTGGGCATCAATGATGATGTCACCAAGCTATCCATTCCAGTTAAAGAAGAAATAGACACAGAACAAGAGGGAATCGTTCGCTGCAAATTCTGGGGATATGGATCGGATGGAACGGTCAGTGCAAATAAAAATTCAATTAAAATCATTGGAGAAAGTACAGATCTGTTCGTGCAGGGATATTTTCAGTATGATTCAAATAAATCGGGGGGATACACCGTTTCGCATCTGCGTTTTGGCAAACAGCCTATTCAATCGGAATACCTGTTGGATAAAGTTGACTTTGTCGCATTGCACCGGTCGCAATACATTGGGCAGTATGATATTCTGGAAGGAATCACACAAGGCGGAACCTTCCTGATCAACAGCAGTCAGAAGCCTGAAAACATTTTTCGTCTCTTTACCCGAGACATGCAGGAAACGATCTGGAAGAAGAAGATTATGGTGTATGCTATTGATGCTTCCAAAATTGCCAAGAGTGTAGGTTTAGGTGGCCGTGTTAATTCTGTGATGCAAACTGCTTTCTTCAAAGTTTCTGGTGTAGTGCCTGAACAAGAAGCCATCGCCCTCATCAAGAAATACATTGAGAAACAATTCGCGCGCAAAGGCAAAGAGATTGTAGAGATGAACTGGAAAGCGATTGATGTTACGTGCGAATCCATCATAGAAGTTCCGATCCCAACAGAATCGGAGAAGTTTGCTGAGATCACTCATGTGGTTCCTGAAAACTCTGGAGAGTGGGCAGATAAAGTAATCGATCCCATTCTTCGCCTGAAAGGTGATAGCATCCCCGTATCCCGCATGCCATTAAATGGTGCAGTTCCTACCGGTACGAAGAAACTTGAATATCGAGGTGTACCTGGTAATCCTGCTGCCTGGATTGAAAAATTTGATTTTGTAAAAGAGGTGAACGTAACTGAACCCTACATTGAATATCCTCCAAGCTGTTCAGGTTGTGGGGAGGTTCCTTACATACACATGGTGACCCAAATGTTTGGCGATCGCATGCTTATTGCAAATGCTACTGGCTGTACTTCGATTTACGGAGGCACTTTCCCATCCATTCCTTATACAAAAGACAAAAACGGAAAGGGCCCGGCATGGGCAAACTCTTTATTTGAGGACAATGCTGAATTTGGTTTGGGTATGCGACTGGCTGTGGATGCCAATCGCAAGCAACTTAAAACCAATGTGCATGCATTATCTCCTCTGCTTAGCAATGCCACGCTCCGTCACGCACTCGAAAAAGGATTGATTCTCTTTGATGCGGTAACACGGGAAGCAAGAGATCATGCGGATGTGATCAAAGTCCTTCTGGCAGAGGAGAAATTGAGAAGTACAGGTAATAAAGAAATCCGTGTATTGATGGATAAAGTGATAGAGCTTCAGGATTATTTTGTTGACAAGAGCATATGGATGATCGGTGGAGATGGCTGGGCTTATGACATTGGCTTTAGTGGACTGGATCATGTGATGGCCTCCAACAGAAATGTAAACATACTGGTAGTGGATACAGAAGTGTATTCCAACACCGGAGGACAGGCTTCAAAATCAACTCCTCGCGGAGCGGTTGCCAAGTTTGCATCGGATGGGAAAAAGTTAGGCAAGAAAAACCTGGGCTTGATGATGACCACGTATGGAAACGCTTATGTGGCCGTAGTGAACATGGGTATGGATCGTGAAAAGACAGCCCTGGCATTTGTAGAAGCAGAGAAGCATAATGGTCCTTCATTGATCATCGCTTATTCTCCATGCATCGCACATGGTTATAATATGCAACAAGCGAAAAAGCAATCTGAGAAAGCGGTTAAATCTGGCTACTGGCCAATGTATCGCTTCAACCCAGACTTGCGTGCTGAAGGAAAGAATCCATTTACATGGGATGTTCCGGAAACGGAGAAGGTAGCGTTCAAAGATTACCTGGAAGAAGAGATGCGCTACAAGACACTTAGCTTATCAAGTCCGGTAGAAGCAGAACGCCTGACAGAACTTGCTATAAAGGATAATGAGCAACGGTTCAAGGACCTTAAACACTTATCGGAAATATAAAACTCTAAACACTGATCATCATGGTAGATTTGAAAACAAAATACTGCGGATTAACCTTAAAAAATCCGATTGTGGTTGGAGCCAGTAACATCGTTACCGATATTGATAACCTGGTTAAGTTAGAGAAAGCCGGAGCTGCTGCCATTGTATATAAGTCGTTATTTGAAGAGCAGATCCAGCTTGAGTCCTTAGAGATGGAACAGTCGCAGGAAGCATATAGCAATTGGGATGCTGAGCATGACTCGTTCTTTCCATCTTTGAAACACGGTGGCCCGGCCGAGCACTTGCTTAGACTGCGTCAGGCCCGCAATGCGATATCGATTCCGTTGATCGGAAGTCTTAACTGTGTGTATCACGACACGTGGTTAGAGTATGCCCTAAAGATGGCAGAAACTGGTATCGATGCGCTCGAATTGAACTTCTATGCCAGTGAAATTGATTTCGAATTGGATGGAGCTGCCATCGTCAACAGTCAGATTGAAATCTTGCAAAGCGTTCACCAGGCTATTCGCATTCCTGTGATTGTGAAATTGAGTCCTTATTACACCAACACGTTGTCGGTGATATCAAAAATGGATAAGGCAGGGGCTTCAGGCTTTGTTCTTTTCAACAGGCTCTTCCAGCCAGACATTGACATTGAAAAAGAAATTCACCATTACCCTTATAACTTCAGCAGTGAGAATGACAACCGTCTCGCGTTGCGCTACGCAGGGCTATTGCACCGGAAGATTGATGCCACGATCATTAGCAACACAGGTATTTTTTCAGGCCATGATGTGATCAAAATGTTATTGGCTGGAGCCGATGCCGTACAAGTGGTGAGCACGATCTATAAGCGTGGTATTAATTATATCGAAAGCATGCTGATCGATATGGAGAAGTGGATGGAGAAAAAGAAGTATACTTCCATAAACGACTTTAAAGGAAAACTTTCGAAGGAGAATATGATTGATCCATTCTCTTACAAACGTGCTCAATATGTTGATATTTTAATGCGATCAGAAGTGTTCATGCAGTATCATCCAAAAAGGGGAGAGTTGAATAACGAACATGAGGATTATTAAATCACGATAACTAACTTAACTGGAATGAAATTTAAACTTAAATAACGATGGCAAAGATTGGAATATTCTACGGCTCAACGGAAGGAAATACAGAGCGCGTAGTTACAAAAATTCACGAATTACTGGGAGGGGACGCAGTAGCTGCATTGCACAATGTAAACTCATCTTCGGCAGATGATATGAAGCCTTATTCTTATTTGATTTTTGCATGCCCTACTTGGGAGATAGGCCAATTGCAAGAAGATTGGGATTCATTCATTGATGAATTAGGTGATGTGGATTATGCAGGTAAAAAAGTTACCTACGTAGGCTTAGGCGATGCGGATGGCTATCCAGATACATTCCTTGATGCTATGGGTATTATCCACGATCGCATCAAAGATAAGGGTGCCACATTTGTGGGCGCATGGCCGACCGATGGCTATAATTTTGAAGCATCGAAAGGTGTAGTGAATGGAAAGTTTTTAGGTTTAGGTATTGATGAAGACAATCAAAAAGATCTTACCGCCCAACGAGTAGCGGATTGGATTGCCTTAATTAAGCCTGAGTTTCAATGACAAAGTCATGGGAGACATTCGGTTCAAGAAGCCCATATTTCCCGTTGGCGATCCGCTAAGAAATTATCTGATCGCTACTAATCGCGAAATCGATGTACCGATTGGTTACCAGGATTTATTACGATTTAATAGCTCTCTTACCTTGTTTGATAAGAAGGGAGCAGACACACTCTGGGAAACACTCATTTATTCCGAGTCCGATCGGCAATACATCCATGAAGATCTTCGTAAGATATACGCCCAGCTAAAGGTAGGTGGAGATATTTCCGTGATCGAACACTTGTATATCGATCGCGTGGATTACTGCCTTTATGCCAATACGCATCCCATCCGGGTTCGCATTGTAAACAAACTCAACGATCTGTTTGATTATTTCTACATCAAGCAAGCCGATGCATCCCGGGTTTATGGAATGGAACTGGAGCATCTTCTTTCCCCCAACAAAATCAACTATCTCACAAAAGGGGATACGTTTATTGAAGAGCATATTCAGGGAATTCCGGGCGATACATTTATTCATCACTACCTGGTTGAGAATCATGATTTTAATCCACTTCGCATTGCCAAGGAATTTATAAAATTCAATGAGCGCAGCCTGGTTCAGCTTCTGGGCGACATGCGCAGGGATAATTTTGTTGTAGAGGTCATCCCTGATTTTGATGAACTTCATTTCAGATTGCGAGCGATTGACTTTGACCAGGAGGCGTATGAGGGCAGCAGCCGCATTTATATGCCGCAATACTTCAAAGAGAATAATCCGATCATCAATCTGGGATTTAAATCCATGTCACCGGTTTTAGAGTTGCAGTATCAAAGGGAAGAACGGATGCGATTGCGCAACCGTGTACTTACTTCATACGGACAGCTTACGTCACTTACCAGCACCATGGCTGCCGATACATTATCAACGCCAGAAAATATTGTACAGTTAAAAAGCGAGTTGGCCGAATTATATCAGGATGATACTTTTCTTTCCTGTAAATCAATGGGGCAGATATTACGTACCAGTTTACATATGCTGGAGAAATATCCAGTAAGAAAAAGAACAAAAACAAAATCAATATCATCATGAATGAAGAGGTGCGCTATCTTGAACATGTTGGACTGGTAACCGATACGCTGAACGGCAGGGTGAAAATTTCCCTGATCGGTGCAGGATGTTCTGCGTGTCATAAAAGTCTCTGCATGTTGGGGGATTCAAAAGCTAAAGAGGTAGAGATCCCATCCAACAAAAATGAATTCAAAGCCGGTGATGAAGTGATTGTTAAAATCAATCTCGCTTCAGGGTATAAGGCGGTGGCATTGTTGTACCTCATACCATTTATACTGATGATGCTATCATTAGCAGGAATATCACACCTGGGTTATAATGAAGGAATTGCAGGTTTAACATCCCTATTGATTTTAGTGCCTTATTATGGCATGCTCTACTTGCAAAAAAATAATTTAAGAAGTCAGTGCAGCATTGATGTCGAAAAAAGATGAACCAGGTAATTGTATACACGATCATTAGTTTAACTGCTATTGGCATAGTGGCTGCTGTGGTGATCTACTTTGTTTCAAAGAAGTTTGCTGTTGTGGAAGATTCGCGCATTAGTGCTGTGGAGCAGGTGTTACCGAATACTAACTGTGGTGGTTGCGGTCAACCCGGTTGTCATGCGTTTGCTCTTGCGGTGGTTAATGCGGGCGATCTCTCTACCCTGCACTGCCCGGTTGGTGGCAATGCCGTGATGAAGCAGGTAGCGGATATTTTAGGAATTAAAGCGGTTGAGAAAGATCCCTATATAGCAGTAGTGCGCTGCTCGGGATCATTTGAATATCGTAAGAAGACGAACATTTATGATGGCACCGATTCCTGTAAAATAGCGGCCGCTTTATATAGCGGGGATACCGGTTGTGCATATGGTTGTCTTGGCATGGGCGATTGCGTAGCAGTGTGTGATTTTGAGGCCATGTACATGGATGAAAAAACCGGGTTGCCAGTAATCATTGAGGACAAATGCACCGCATGCAATGCCTGTGTGAAAGAATGCCCAAAAGATATTTTAGAGTTGTGGCCGAAAGGAAAGAAAAATCAGCGCGTGTATGTTGCTTGCCTTAATGAAGAAAAGGGAAGCACGGCCCGCAAAGAATGTGCGGTGGCATGTTCCGGTTGTTCAAAATGCTTTGAAGCATGCCGCTACGATGCCATTACCATGGTCAATAACCTGGCACACATTGATCCTGAAAAATGCAAGGTGTGTATGGAATGTGTGGACACCTGTGATGTTCACAACATCATTACGGCCAATGTTACGCCAGAAAAAATACAAGCGGCCAACGAGCAGCGATTAAAGCGCGAAGAGCGTGAGCGCAAGAAAAGAGAAGCAGAAAAATTAGCGGCACAGCAAAATGAAAACCCCACTACACCACAAGCTTAAAACTTTTAAAATAGGCGGAGTTCACCCTGACGATAATAAAATATCTGCATCGGCTCCCATCACGCCATTGGCTTTACCCAAGATGGTGATCATTCCCATTGCGCAACACATTGGAGCTCCTGCTAAAATTGTTGTTCAGCGAGGAGATAATGTAAAGGTAGGACAGGTGATTGCCGTGCATGAAGGGTTTGTGTCTGCCAATATTCACTCATCCGTATCGGGCAGAGTGGGAGTTATTGAAGAAGTGATGGACAGCACCGGATTTAAACACACGGCAATTTCAATTCGTGTGAAAGGCGATGACTGGGAGGAAAGCATCGATCGTGGTGATGTGCTCGTAGAACAAATCAAACTTACCCCGAAGGAAATCGTAGCGTGCATTATGGAAATGGGTGTGGTAGGAATGGGTGGTGCAGCATTTCCTTCACATGTGAAGTTAAGCGTGCCGGAAGGCAAGCAGGTTGATCATTTATTAATTAATGGTGTAGAGTGTGAGCCTTATCTCACGTCTGATCACCGGCTCATGCTGGAGAAGCCAAAAGAAATTATAGTAGGAATAAAAATCCTGATGAAAGCACTTGGTGTGGATACGTCCATCATCGGAATAGAAGATAATAAACACGATGCCATTGAACTTTTTCAGGAACTATTGAAAAATGAAACGGGTATAACCGTAGAATCATTGGAGGTACACTATCCGCAAGGTGGTGAGAAGCAACTGATCCAGGCATTACTCAATCGCGAGGTTCCTTCCGGAGGATTGCCTGCTGATGTTGGTGTCATTGTTCATAATGTGGGCACCACCTTTGCAGTTTACGAAGCTGTTCAAAAGAGTAAACCATTAGTCGAGCGTGTAGTTACCGTTACCGGAAAAGAAGTAAAGCAACCTTCCAACTTTCTGGTTAGAATTGGAACTTCTGTGATTGATCTTTTAATCGCGGCAGGTGGAGTGCCAGAACGCACAGGAAAAATTGTAAGTGGCGGCCCCATGATGGGCAAAGCGATAGCAGATCTTGATGTGCCGGTGGCAAAAGGTACTTCGGGAATTTTATTGATACCAGAAGAAGAATCAAAGCGTGCTGAAGTTTACAACTGTGTGCACTGTGGCAAATGTATTGAAGCATGCCCAATGGGTCTCGAGCCCTATCGGCTGTTGCTGATGTCGAAGAAAGGAAACAACCAACGTGCCAAAGAAGAACATATACTCGACTGCATTGAATGTGGCTCTTGTTCATTTGTTTGTCCATCCAACCGACCCATATTGGATTACATACGGTTAGGGAAAACACAACTTAGAAAACCGAAGAAACCATGAGCACCGCACTACTCACCGTTTCACCATCACCGCATATTCATACGGAACTCACCGTGCCTCAGATCATGCGAGGTGTGATAATTGCCATGGTTCCGGCTCTGTTGTTTTCGATCTATAATTTTGGGCTCGGGGCTGTGTATGTTACCGTGCTCGCAATAGTATTTTGTGTGGGTATTGAATATCTGATTGCAAAGTATCTTCTCAACCGGGCTGCCACTATTTATGATGGCTCTGCCGTGATTACGGGTATTCTATTAGCCTTTAACGTACCCAGCAATTTGCCCTGGTATATTATTCTCGTAGGTAGTGCGGTGGCCGTGGGCATTGGTAAAATGAGTTTTGGTGGCTTGGGAAATAATCCATTCAATCCGGCTTTGGTTGGCCGGGTGTTTTTACTGTTATCATTTCCTGTGCAAATGACTTCATGGCCCACGCAAGGAGCCACCTTTTCATTGGATGCCGTTACCGGTGCTACTCCGTTAGGAATTTTAAAAGATGGGTTGCGCAATGGCGAACCGGTTGATTCACTCATGACCCAAATGCCTTCCTACTCCGATTTCTTTTTTGGATTGCAGGGAGGAAGCCTCGGTGAAATGTCGGCCTTCGCGCTGTTGATTGGTTTGGTGTACATGCTCTATCGAAAGATCATCACCTGGCATGCTCCGGTTTCAATGATTGCAACGGTTTTTGTGATGACCGGAATTTTCTGGCTCATCGATCCGACCAAATATGCAAGTCCTTTCTTTCATGTACTTACCGGAGGAGTAATGTTGGGTGCTGTGTTTATGGCTACGGATTATGTGACATCACCGTTCACACATCGGGGTATGTTGATTTTCGGTTTTGGCATTGGCGTGCTCACTGTGTTGATTCGTTTGTTTGGAAGTTATCCGGAAGGTGTATCCTTCGCTATTCTCATTATGAATGCATTTGTACCTATGATCAATCGCTTTGCAAAAGAAACACGCTATGGAAGTAAGGCGTCTGACCGCTTAGAGCGGTCTGACGCCTCAACAAGAAAATAACTATGGCAACCATTAAATCATCATTCCTGAATCTCTTGCTCACGCTTACCATCGTCACATTAATTGCCGCCTTATCGTTGGGTTATGTATATCAATGGACGAAAGAACCTATTGCGCAGGCGCAAATGGCTAAGCAGTTAAAAGCGATTGAATCAGTAGTACAAGGATATGATAACAATCCGGTGCTGGAGAAATATAAAGTGGCCACTGCGGATGGTAAAGATAGTCTTGAATTTTTTCCCGCAAAGAAAGGTGAGAAGTTGATTGGTATGGCCATCAAAACTAAATCATCAAAGGGATACAGCGGAGACATCTGGATCATGGTTGGTTTTACTATGACCGGTGAGATTCAAAATGTTTTTGTGATCGAGCATAAAGAGACCCCAGGCTTAGGATCTAAAATGACGACCCCATCTTTTGTAAATCAATTTCTTGGCAAGAACCCTGCGCAAATGACATTGAAAGTTAAGAAAGATGGAGGTGATGTAGATGCGATCACCGGGGCCACCATCAGTTCACGAGCTTATTCTCAAGCGATTCAATTAGCATTTGATACATTTAAATCATCCAGCGATCATGGCACAGCCAATTAGTCAAAAGGAAAATTTCATGAAGGGTATCTTCAAGGAGAATCCAGTGTTTGTGATTCTGCTTGGCTTATGTCCAACGCTGGGTGTTACCTCTTCCGCCATAAACGGACTTGGCATGGGTGTGGCGACTGCCTTCGTATTGATCATGTCGAATCTGGTAATCTCCATGGTAAAAAATGTAATCCCTGATAAGGTGCGCATACCGGCATTCATTGTCATCATCGCGGCATTTGTTACCGTGGTGCAATTGTTGATGGCGGCTTATACGCCTGCACTCAATGAACAACTTGGTTTATTTATTCCACTCATCGTGGTGAACTGCATCGTGCTGGGCAGGGCAGAGGCATTTGCTTCGCGTAATACACCACTATCGAGCATCATTGACGGACTGGGCATGGGCGTTGGTTTTACATTTGCCTTAACGCTGCTGGGTTCCATCCGTGAGTTGCTTGGCAGTTTGTCACTGTTTGGTTTTAAGTTCATCGAAGCAGATGGCATGCTGGTGTTCATACTTGCACCGGGCGCTTTCATTTCGCTCGGCTTCATCATTGCCGTCATGAACTGGATGAAAAGAAAAAAACGTACTTCCACCCATTAACATTGTTATATGGAATACCTCATCATTATTATTTCAAGCATCTTCATCAATAATATTGTACTGGCGAAGTTTCTGGGCATTTGTCCTTTTTTGGGTGTATCAAAAAATACCTCTACCGCGGTGGGCATGGGTGGTGCCGTGATGTTTGTGATGACCATCGCCACCATCATCACCTACCTGGTACAGCATTATATACTCAACCCATTTGGTATAAGCTATATGCAAACCGTTACGTACATTTTAGTGATTGCATTTTTAGTACAAGTGGTAGAGATCGTACTTAAAAAGGTGAGCCCTGATCTATACCAGGCACTCGGTGTCTACCTTCCGCTGATTACTACCAACTGCACCATTTTAGGTGTGGCCATTCTGGTTATCCAAAATAATTTTAATCTGTTTGAAAGCGTTGTGTTTGCTATTGGAAATTCTTTGGGTTTCACATTAGCCATTGCACTATTCTCCAGCTTACGCGAACAACTCGACACAGCCGATCTTCCTGAATATATGCAGGGTATTCCCGCTGCATTGATTACCGCCAGTATTTTATCCATGGCTTTTATGGGGTTTGCGGGACTCGTGTAATGATTCTTAACAAATCATTATCTCAGGTGATACGAAAAAACTTCTAAGCTTTCTCCAGCAATAAGGAGATAGAAGGCCAAAGTTTCAGAATACATCCGAGGGATGCCTGATTAGTAACTAATTTGAATGATTGGATAGACTTGATTATTCAGAATCCTGACCTGGCTGGTTGGATATCCATGTTTACTATAGGTTAACTTATAGTTTTGAGTTGAAACGACTTGACCAAATTCATAGATCGAGGAAGTTACATTGTTTTTGGATAGCACCGTTTCAAGGCCTAACCCTCTAGTGAACATAAACGCCAATTCCTGGTTGGTATAATTCTTTTTGCGATCATATTCTATGAAGGTATATCCTGAAAAATGTTTGCCGGAATCATTGATGTAGTAATCAGTTAGCTTAACAAGGTTACCGTTTTTCCATTCATAAATTTTTTCTGTTGGAGACATCGGATTCGGGTTAACCGGATAAATGGTTTGGGAAAGATGTAAATTCCCTTGTGTGTCATAAGTAAAATGCGTGATTGTTGAGCCTGTAATTTCTCCGTCTTTTGTCACCTCACTCGTTTGGCTTATTCTTCTCCCGCTCTTGTCATACTCAATTTCAATGAAGGTGTTGATTCCATTGTCACAAGTCGATTCTACGCGGGTTAATAAATTGTCTTGATAATAGAAAAATGTCTGAGTGGAAAGTCTTTCTCCAAATAGCTCTTGGAAGGAAGACAGCTGGCCATTTTCATATTCGAACCGATGCTTAAAACATTTAGGATCCGTAAATTCTTTGATCAACATGCGATCAGGGGAAATCTCCAATAACTCACAGGACGTTAATAAGGTTATGAAAATAAGATGAAAAACGAACCTCTTTATATATAGAATCATGATCTATTTACTTGTAATTTTCAGAAACAAATTCCTGGGCTTTCTCTTTTGGGTAGAGTTTCATGTAAGACAATTTGTAGGTGATTGTCTTTCGCTTATGCATTTCTGAATGTTCACCCTCTATCAGATCCAGGGAACTGGCAGCCATAGAAAAGTCACTTGACGTTCCATCGGGCTCAATGTGTTTATAGATATACGCTTCGCCTGCCGACAAAGTGCTTAACTCACCCACAATAGGATACTTATCAGTTACATGATAGCTAAGTGAAACTTCAATGAAGTCACGATTCGTGCCAGGCCAATCTTTCAGTACGGCCACACGCGCATAGTTATCTTTACGCTCTATTACTTTTACTTTAAGTTGACCTGTAAAAAAAGACTTACTTGATTTTGTGATTACGCACGAAACGGAATAAATACCCTCCAGTTTATTGAAGGTACCTGTTTCTTTACCGAAGTAGCGATGCATCAAGTCTTCAAAATCCACCTCCTGATAATGAGATTTTTTGAAAAGCGAATTTGATTTCGTTTGAGCAATTGATCCCTGTGCGAACAGGGCCAGGCACAGGAAGAGGATTGATTTCGTTTTCATAGCCGCACTAATTGACTATTATAAAAATAGTTAAAAAGTGTAGCCCGAGAGATACTTTTGAAAGTTTTTTTGTTTAACCCGATTAAGTAAAGGCCATGGTAGTTATGCCACTTAAAGGAAATGGACATCTGGTGCCCTTCAGGGCCTACGGTTTTATTCCCTCCTTTTTTATTTTAGAGTGACAACCCGGTAATTAAACCTCCCAATAACTGCCACCCAGTAGCAACTGCTCAAGATTACCAGCACCTTTTGTTTCCACTTCATGTTGAATTTGTTCTACAACACGATCGTCATAAGAACTACGGTTATCCAGGTTTTGCAAAGTACCCATTGGGCGAGGAAGCGTTTCTGAATAGGTCATGTTGGCGAGAATGAATGCCAGTGTTGAGTCTTTTTCATTGTGCACTAACACATCATTGATGCTATGGCCGCCTTCTGTTAACTCAACAATTCTGGGTGTAAAGCCATCCATGATTATTCCTTTGTCTTTATTCTTTCCAAACACAAGTGGCTTGCCATGTTCCAACCAAACGGTATGATCATCGCGCGATTCGGCATTGGTATATAAATCAAATGCTCCATCATTGAAGATTCGGCAGTTGGTATAAATCTCCACAAAGGAAAATCCTTTATGCTGATGTGCCTTTAATAACAGTTGTTGCAACTGTGCCCTGTCCTTATCATGACCCCGTGCAACAAACGTTGCGCTGGCGCCTAATGCCAATGCCACCGGATTGAATGGATCATCCAATGCTCCCAACGGAGAAGATTTGGTAACCTGTCCACGGTGCGAAGTGGGAGAATACTGACCTTTGGTAAGACTGTACACTTCGTTATTAAACATCAGCACATTCATGTCTACATTTCTGCGGCATGCATGGATGAAGTGGTTTCCACCGATACTCATGTTGTCACCATCACCGGTCACTACCCAAACACTTAAGTCGGGGCGGGCAATTTTCAATCCGCTGGCGATTGGCAATGCTCTTCCATGAATGCCATGGAATCCATACGTATCGATGTAATACGGAAAACGCCCTGAACAACCGATGCCAGAGATGAATACAATTTTTTCCTTTGGTATTCCCAGCTCTGGCATAAGGCGTTGGGCGGGTGATAATACGGAGATGGCTCCGCATCCTGCACACCAGCGTACATCTACATCTGGTTTAAAATCCTTGGAGGTAGTGTGAACATCTCCTATGTGAGGTCTTTGTATGATTTCGTCTATGATCGTCTTCATGGTATTGATTCCTGATTAAACAATTTTACTTTTTAATTTATTGCCTACTGTCAATTGCCTATTGCTTACTTTTCATCAAAGGTCAACCGGTATGTCTTGTCTCGATTTATTGGCTTCCCAGTTTTTCAGGTTCTCCAGTGATAGCAGCACGGTAAGTTTTTCTTCCAGTTCCACCGCCTTAAATGGTTTGCCCTGAACCTTGTTGATCCCAATCACGGGCTTAAGGTATTTAGCTTGAATGAGATTCTTAAGCTGGCCTAAGTTTAGTTCAGGAATCACCACGCGATCGAACTTATGAAGTACCTGACCCAGGTTTTTAGGGAATGGATTGAGGTAGCGCAAATGAGCATGAGAAATTTTGTGACCCTCTGCCTGCATCTTCTCAACGGCAATCTTGGCAGCACCATAGGTACTTCCCCAACTCAGCAGTAGTAAATCACCTTCTCCTTCACCAACAACTTTGAGCTCAGGAATATCATTGGCAATGTTATCCACTTTCTTTTGCCGCAGTTCAACCATCTTCTGGTGGTTCATTGGATCGGTGCTTACCACACCGCTGCCGTCTTCTTTTTCTAATCCGCCAATGCGGTGTTCCATACCTTGCATGCCCGGAATCGCCCATTGGCGCGCTAATGTTTCAGGGTTGCGCAAGTAAGGTTTAAACGATGACGCATCGGATGCAAACTGAGGAGCGATCTCTGGTAATTTGTCGATCTCAGGAATGCGCCAGGGTTCTGATGCCTGGCCGATGTAGCCATCGGTTAATAACATTACCGGAGTCATATACTTCAACGCGATGCGGGCCGCTTCCAAAGTCATGTCGAAACAATCGGAGGAACTTGCTGCTGCCAACACGGGCAACGGTGCTTCGCCATGCCTGCCATACATGGCTTGCATCAGGTCGCTTTGTTCTGTCTTGGTTGGCAAGCCCGTTGAAGGCCCTGCACGTTGCACATCAACAATGATCAATGGCAACTCGGTCATAATCGCTAGGCCAATGGCTTCTGTTTTTAATGAAAGGCCAGGACCACTTGTGGTAGTCACCGCCAGGCTTCCGCCAAACGCAGCACCGATGGCACTGGTGATTCCGGCAATTTCATCTTCGGCCTGCAAATGTTTTACACCGTATTTTTTATATCCGGAAATAGCATGAAGAATGTCTGTGGCCGGAGTGATGGGATAGGAGCCAAGGAATAGAGGAAGGTGAGCTTTTGTTGCTGCCACCACAAGACCTAATGCAACAGCCTGGTTGCCCGTGATGCTACGATACTTGCCAGGAAGCATATCCGATTTATCGATGATATATTGTTTTCTGAAGTCGGGATTCTTCTCGGCAAAATTCCATCCGCCCTGCAGCGCATGCACGTTGGCGAGTATCACATCTTCTTTGCCTTTAAATTTTCTATTGATCCAGTTTACGGTTGGTTCCAGTGGCCGGTTGAAAAGCCAGTAGGTAACACCTAATGCAAAAATGTTTTTAGTGCGCTGAATTAGTTTAGAAGGAACATCCACTTCAATGAATGCCTTCTTGAGTTCTTTCGACATGTCAATGCCAAAGACCTGGTATTTTGAAAGGCTTCCATCGTCAAGCGGATTTCTTACATAGCCGGCAAGTTTTAAACTTCTCTCATCAAATCCTTCCGTGTTTACAATGATCATACTTTGCTCACGCACATTGGCGAGATTGACTTTTAATGAGGCCGCATTCATCGCTACCAGCACATCTACAAAGTCACCTGTGGTGTGAATGTTCTTAGATCCGAAGTGAACCTGAAAGGCACTAACGCCATATAAGGTGCCTTCCGGAGCGCGTATCTCAGATGGATAATCCGGAAAGGTATTTACTTCATTGCCGGCAAAGCCGGAAGTATCAGAAAATTGCGTTCCTACCAATTGCATTCCGTCTCCGGAGTCACCGGCAAAACGCACAGTCACTTCTTCCAGGTGTTCAACAAGTTTATTCATGGGACTTTTTGTATTATAATTTCAGTAGTATAAGATTCCGAAATTTCACAAACTCAGGCCATGACGAAAGTCATGTTTATCAATGATTATTCAGATGAAATTAGGGTGACATACTGACGATGATCAATCATCTACTATTTGAATATCCACTCGTTTTTCCCGCACGGCAATTTGTCAGCTAGAGGACGTAGGCCTTTTAAAAATATGCATTCCTTGGCAGGGCAGTGTTTTATTTGCAATATTGAAATCAACATACCTTTCAACTCAATGAAATTACCAGGATTAATGATTGCCGTAGCAGTATTATTGAATGTGGAATTAAAGGCCCAAAAAATGGATGCCTTGGATAAAAGCCCAATGGACATGGCGTATTACCCGGATAATTTTGCACATGATCGGAAATTTGCTCCGAAGTTGATCGGAGATATGCCCGCGATGGTGAGGGTGACCTACAGTCGCCCGGCAAAAAAGAGGCGTGAAATATTTGGGAAACTTGTTCCTTATAGTGAAGTATGGAGAGTGGGTGCGAACGAAGCTACTGAAATCAAATTCTACCAGGATGTGACTATACAAGGAAAAGCGGTGAAAGCAGAAACGTATTCACTTTTCGTCATTCCCAATGCTACAGAATGGACCATTATCATCAACAGTGATCTGGATTTCTGGGGCGCGTATAGTTACCATGAAGCCCATGATATTTTACGGGTGAAAGTACCCGTTAAAAAATCGGAAAATGTAATCGAAAACTTTTCAATCAAATTCAGAAAGGGAAAAGATAACGAGGCAATCATGATGCTTGGTTGGGATACTACTATCGTTGAAGTACCCATTTCATTTTAATATTTTAGTCGATCGTATTAAAACTAATCCAGGGAGTTCTTATTACATCAATTGCCGGCTTCAATCCCAATTCCATCAATGAGATAAGGCTTTGTTTTTTCGAAGCGTAGTTTGAATGTACCAATGAGTCCTTCGCCATTGTTGAGCACCATCTCAAGATTTTCATCTTTGGATTTTATGGAAACGATTTTACTACCGCCAAAGTCTTCGTGCAATCGGGCAAACATCTTTGCTTTGGCTTCCAGTTTGTCAGCTTCTTTCATTTCTTCCTTTGAAGTGGGCACACCACCATTTTCATTGGATTGCACTTTCATGGTTTGTTGTTTATCAATCAAAGCCTGGGTGTAGTTTTCCTTGATGAATTTGATCCATTGTTGTTTATCATCAAGACCAATTACGCGGTGCATTTCGCGGGCACGTTTTTCCATGACACTGACTTCTTAAGACATAATTAGAGAAACGATAACCAATGCCAGAAAATAGTATTTTCATGATTGTTTGGTTTTAGGCGTTAGATGAAATTCAGGAATCAAAAGTTTTAAAACTGATAAACCACGGCATTAATATTCATACCAGCTCCCACGGAAGCAAATACAACCTTGTCGCCTTTCTTGATGACCTGGTCTTTTAACTTTTCCCGCAGGATGTAGTCGAGCAGGGTAGGAATTGTGGCTACTGAACTGTTGCCCAGCCAGGAAATAATCATCGGCATGACAGAGTGGTTTTTAAATTCGAGGCCGTATAATTTAAACAGGCGGTTAAGAATTGCTTCATCCATTTTTTCATTGGCCTGATGAATCAATACCTTATTGATTTCTGAGAGATGTACGTTTGCTTTATCGAGAGCGGTCTGCACAACATGAGGCACATGGCTCAAGGCAAATTCGTAGAGCTTCCGACCGTTCATCTTAATAAAAATATCTTGGTCTTTATTTTTAGACTCATAGGAGTGATCCATATTCAGTAACAAAGCATGCTCACTGGCCCATGTCTGGGTCTTGTGCGATAGAATTCCTTCATGACCTTCGCGTCCTTCTAAAATTACCGCACCGGCACCATCAGCATAAATCATAGAGTCGCGATCATGTGGATCGATTACGCGCGATAATGTTTCAGCACCAATCACCAGGCATCGTTTTGCGTCTCCTGATTTTATGTAATAGTTCGCCTGAATAACACCTTCCAGCCAACCCGGGCAACCAAACGGAAGATCGTAGGCTACACAGTCTGGATTCTTTATCTGCAACAAATGTTTCACGCGCGATGCCAGGGACGGCACGATATCGACACGGTTGCTGTTGTATGCCACATCGCCAAAGTTATGAGCGACAATAATATAATCGAGCGACTCCTTATCAATGTCTGAATTTTCCAATGCATTTTGCGCAGCCAGAAATCCGAGGTCAGAAGCTGTTTGTTCGGGTCTGGCATAGCAACGAGTTTCAATTCCTGTGATGTCTCTGAATTTTTCAAGAATGTCTACTGTATCTTTTTTAATAGGCGATCCATCTTTTTCAAAAAATGTGTGGCCAAGAAAATCGTTGTTGCTGATTTTAATTTCTGGCACGTAGCTGCCTGTGGAAATAAAAACAGATTTTATTAAAGACCCCATCGCTTACTCTTTTAATGCTAACGGTTTAAAGAATACTATTCTTAGAAAGATGCGACAAGATAATAGCTGCGTTATGGGTGTGCAACACTCGCGGCAATCTATTTATATTCTTTACTGATACGAACGATTGTCAGGTAGTTATGCTTTTTATTGTTTCACTATTTAAGTTGTGTGTGCGCTGTTTTAAAGTTTACGTAGAGTGAAAGCAGTATTACTTTTGCCAGGCAATAAATATCGAAGCATAACCTCATTGTTGCCCGTGGTATAGCGACTCATCGAAGAGATGATGAAATCATACGCATAGCCTACCGTAAATTGACTGGCTATTCTTAACTGAACAAGGCCGGTAACGGAATCATTCGTGCGATAGGAGAACCCCACACAATATTTTTCCTGATACCAGAAATTTGAATTGATATCAACTTGTAAGGGTGCTCCGTCTGCTAATTTTACCAGCGTAGAGGGTTTGATTATGAAATTTTCAGATAGCGTAAACGCATAGCCGGCCGTAAAGTAATAATGTCGGTATTGTCTTGACTGCGCGCCATTACTGTTGTTTAGTCCGTCAAGGGCCTGATTAATGATGTGAGGCACTGAGAAACCAGCATAAAATTTTTCGGAATAATAATATACCCCTGAGCCAAAATTAAAAATCATCCGGTTGGTACTCTCCGAAAAAGAATTATCAATTGTATTTTGAGGATTAGTGACCACGGCTGTGTAATCGGCCTTGTAGTTATTGACACCACCCTGTAGCCCCATCGATAAAACTCCTTTTTCGAATTTTATCCGGTATGCATATTGAGCATTCATGTTCAGGTTTTGTGTAACTCCGATTTTGTCGTTGATAATAGAAAGCCCCAATCCAACTTTGTCGCTGAATACGGGAACATCCAGGTTTAGCACTTGCGTTTCAGGTGCGCCTTTAATGCTCATCCACTGCTGTCGGTAAAGTGCAGTGGCGGTGAGTGAACCTGCACTGCCAGCTACAGCGGGATTGATCGTGGTGCCGGTATACATAAACATGGAGTAGGATGGGTCTTGCTGAGCATGGGCATGGAAGCTTGTCAGCAGAATAAAAGCGAGCCATATTTTTTTTCCACACATACCTATGGCTGAGCATAGTGATTGATGTCGTAATTCGGTAGTAATTGTTTTTATTAGTGTTTTCATGGTTATATTTATTTTACCCAAATGCTTATTATTATTTTCTTTTTATGGTGAGATACCGCACCGAAGGTTTGGCTCCATTACTCAGATCAACGGAATAGAAGTATGTGCCGTCAGGAAGTTTTTCACCTAACACTATGCCACGGTTTGCCGATCCGTCCCAGTCATTCTTATAGTTGGTCGCTTCATATACGACACTACCCCACCGGTTGAAGATTTTTAAAATAACAAGATGATCCTCTGCTCCATGTATTACGAAATTGTCGTTTACGCCATCACCATCCGGAGAAAATCCTTCGGGAATAAAGAAAACTGGAGCTACGGCCAGCTCTTTAAAGAGAATATTTATAGTGGCGCCATTAGGTTCACCATTTAGCGTAAAGGATACCGTTGCTGTCTCGGCAATGAATGAAGAGGTAAGAATTACTGAATATGTTCCATTGTTATGATTCACTTCCGGGGATAACGTGCCGGCAGTGGTATGGAAAGTGAGGGCTGCATTACTGATCAGGTTGTTATTCTGGTCTTTGACAGTAACGGTTAACGTGGTTGCACTGATTCCGTCTGCTAAAATTTCACTGACACCGGTGGCAATAGTTGCCGATAGTATGATGGGTTGTACGACCGCTGTAAAGATAACAGTTACCTGGTTTGACAATGGTACACCGTTCACCGTGCCCGTAATAACTGCCGTACCTGCTGAAGTAGCAGCGGTAAGCGTGGCGGAATAGGTTCCATCATTATTATCGGCTAT
>CAZIOY010000052.1:0-31014 GCA_964540915.1 uncultured Ohtaekwangia sp. | reverse complement strand
GGTATACCTCTTTCAGTGGTATGCGTTGTTTTGCTATTGGCAAAATTCTTCCAAGAGCATTGCGCTTTCTGTCTGGAACATACGACCGTCCGACAATAAGGAATTATATGAGCAGGCTGTAAGTTGGGCAGGGCTTGTAAACGGGTGGTATAATATCGTGACGTTTATTTCTGCTTTTGCATTGGTTTGGTTTGTGAGAAAATCATCTCCGAAGATGGTTCATTTTACGTGCCTGGTGCTGGCCGGTATAGGGTTCATCATCTTTCCGATGATTGGCAACAAGTATATGTTATTTCCGGCTATTACCGGTTTTGGAATTGGCTGGGCGAGCATGATGGGCATTCCGTATTTATTGGTCGTTGGCAAAATTCCGAAAGAACGCTATGGTGTGTATATGGGCATTATCAATATGATGATTGTGATCCCCATGATCCTGCAAAGTGTATCCTTCGGATATGTATTGAAAAACTTTTTAGGTAACAATCCCGGAAATGCGGTTTTATTTGCTGGTGTATTACTCCTACTGGCAGCAGGCGCGACCTTGTTCATCAAATCTGAAAAGACAAACATAGAACCCTCCATGAATGTAGCCTCCCATTAAAATAAAATTTATGAACATCTACCTCTCAGAATTTCTTGGAACTATGCTGATCATCTTATTGGGTGAAGGTGTAGTAGCCGGTGTCTTATTAAAAGGGACGAAATCAGAAAATGCCGGATGGCTCACCATCTGCATCGCGTGGGGACTTGCCGTAACCATGGGCATTTATGCATCCGGTGTAAGTGGTGCTCATCTGAATCCGGCTATCACCCTGGCATTGGCGGCAACTGGTCAGTTTGATTGGGCCCACGTGACCGGATATTGTGCCGCACAATTTGCCGGAGCTTTTACAGGTGCCGTTTTAGTTTGGTTTTATTATCTGCCATTTTGGAAAAATACTCCTGATGCTGCCACAAAGCTTGCCGTGTTTTCAACCGCCCCGGCAATCAGAAATACCTTTTCAAATTTTGTCAGTGAAGGTATCGCAACCGCATTGTTAGTGTTTGCCATTTTGTTTATCGGTGTGAATGAATTTACTCAGGGCCTTAAGCCATTAGTAGTAGGATTATTAATCGTATCGATCGGTCTGAGTTTAGGAGGCACTACTGGTTTTGCCATAAACCCGGCCCGTGACTTAGGACCGCGTATTGCGCACGCCCTTTTACCTATCCATGGAAAAGGTTCTTCCGATTGGGGCTATGCCTGGATACCGGTTGTAGGACCCATTGCGGGAGGAATAGCAGGCGCCTTACTTTACACTGTAATATTTTAATGAGTTGCCGGTGCCAAGTCACCAGCAACTGGCAACCGCAAACTTGTAACCATTATGTCTCAACCAAAATACATCATCGCACTTGACCAGGGAACAACCAGTTCGAGAGCTGTTCTCTTTAATGAGCAAGGCGAAATTCAAGGAATCGCACAACAGGAATTCCGTCAGATTTTTCCTGCATCCGGTTGGGTCGAACATGACCCGGAAGAAATATGGAGTTCACAATTGGGTGTCCTGGAAAAAGTAATAGCCGACAATCGCATCGATGCAAAATCCATTGCGGCTATAGGCATCACCAACCAGCGTGAGACTACGGTGATCTGGGATCGGAAAACCGGAGAGCCAGTATATAATGCCATCGTGTGGCAGGACAAACGCACCGCGGATATTTGCGAAGAGTTAAAAGCAAAGGGCCTTGCTGATTATGTAAGGAAAAATACTGGACTCGTGATCGACTCGTACTTTTCGGGCACGAAAGTAAAATGGATTTTAGATCATGTGACAGGAGCAAGACAACGGGCAGAGCGCGGTGAACTTGCATTTGGTACCATCGACACATGGCTCATCTGGAAACTTACCAATGGGAAATCACATGTAACGGACTACTCCAATGCTTCACGCACCCTGTTGTACAACATTCGCGACCTGAAGTGGGATGATACGCTATTGAATGAATTACAAGTGCCAGCTTCTTTGTTGCCGGAGGTAAAACCGTCAGCTTCTGATTTTGGAGTTTGGAATTATAACAGTACTTCCATTCCAATTGCAGGAGTGGCGGGTGATCAGCAAGCCGCGCTGTTCGGACAAGCCTGCTTCGAACCGGGCATGGCAAAGAATACGTATGGCACAGGATGCTTCCTGTTGATGAATACTGGTTCCACCATTCAGCAATCAAAGAATGGATTGATCACAACTATTGCGTGGGGGCTCGATGGAAAAGTAGAATATGCGTTGGAAGGCAGTGTGTTCATTGCCGGTGCAGCCGTGCAGTGGTTGCGCGATAGTTTGCACCTCATCGATCAATCAAAAGATTCGGAATATTTTGCTACGAAGGCACTGGGCTCCAATGAAGTTTATGTAGTTCCTGCTTTTGCTGGATTGGGTGCACCCTATTGGGATATGTATGCACGTGGTGCCATTTTCGGATTAACCCGTGATACCGGGAAAGACCATATTATCAAAGCTACACTGGAGTCATTGGCATTTCAGACGAAAGATATTCTGAACGCCATGCAGGACGATGCCGGAATAAAACTGGCCAGCTTAAAAGTAGATGGAGGTGCATGCGCAAATAATATTCTCATGCAATTTCAGGCCGATATTTTAGGAACAGAAGTAGAGCGACCTGAAGTGATTGAGTCTACAGCGCAGGGAGCAGCGTATTTAGCCGGCATACAGATCGGACTGTGGAAAAAAGAAAGCATCATTACCAACAGACGAATTCAAAAACGATTTACTCCGGCCATGGATGAAGCAACGAGAAGTAGATTATACAAAGGCTGGCAGAAGGCAGTGCAACGCACGATGGGATGGATTGATAATTGATTTCTAATTATGAATTCCATATAGATTGAAACTTTAACCTTGAACTCTTAAATAGTTGAATAGATCGTATAACATACAGCAACTCAAAAGTGAATCCTTCGATTTGCTGATCATCGGTGGGGGTATCACCGGTGCGGGCATTGCGTTGGATGCTGCCTCGCGCGGATTGAAAACTGCCTTGGTGGAGAAAAGTGATTTTGCATCGGGTACCAGCAGTCGCTCTACCAAATTGATTCATGGTGGATTGCGCTATCTCAAACAACTGGAGTTTGCACTGGTAAAGGAAGTAGGTAGTGAACGCGCCATTGTCCATCGGCTTGCCCCTCATCTGGTGGTGCCGGAAAAAATGTTGTTGCCCCTCTATGAAAAGCGCGGGTTAGGCTACTGGCTCACATCTATTGGCTTGAAGATTTACGACTGGCTGGCAGGCGTAAAGGAAGCGGATCAGCGAAGGATGCTCACACGTGCTCAAACATTAGCGCATGAGCCCATGTTGAAAACGGATGACGTAAAGGGTGGCGCTATCTATGCTGAGTATCGCACGGATGATGCACGATTGACCATCGGGATTATCAAACTCGCAGTGAGCAATGGTGCACGCATTTGTAATTACACCGAGGCAACTGATTTTATTTATGACCAGGAAAGAATCGTTGGTATAAAGGCATCGGATAAAATCTCCAAGGAAGATTTTGAGATCAAAGCAATTACGGTGGTCAATGCGGCTGGCCCGTGGGTCGATGAACTGCGATCGCTGAATCATTCAAAGAAAGGAAAACAATTACATCTCACCAAAGGTGTCCACATTGTGGTGCCTTACCATCGGCTTCCCGT
This sequence comes from uncultured Ohtaekwangia sp., assembly GCA_964540915.1. Classification (GTDB taxonomy): domain Bacteria; phylum Bacteroidota; class Bacteroidia; order Cytophagales; family Cyclobacteriaceae; genus ELB16-189. The sequence continues at coordinate 27,322 of CAZIOY010000052.1, read as the reverse complement.
AAGGCAGGCCATTTATTTCGATGTGCCAGACGGACGTATGATCTTTGCCATTCCGCGAGGACGCACTACCTACATAGGAACAACGGATACGGATTATCAAGGAGATAAGAATCACGTTGTTACCACGCGTGAGGATGCTCACTATTTGATTCAAGCAGTGAATGAAACTTTCCCCTCGGCTCTATTAACGTCTGCCGACATTGAATCCAGCTGGGCAGGATTGCGACCACTCATTCATGAAGAAGGTAAATCCGCTTCAGAGCTTTCACGCAAGGATGAAATCTTTGAATCCAATTCTGGTTTGATATCAATTGCTGGCGGCAAGCTAACCGGATACCGCAAGATGGCCGAGCGAGTGGTCGATAAAGTGATTGACCGCGATTTCTCCGATCGGGATTTTCCACAATGCAAAACAGAAGAATTGATTTTGCCCGGTGGTGATTTCCATGAATATGCCGATGTAAAAAAACTAGAATCGGAATTAGTGAGTCGGCTGGATGCGCTTAACCTTCCCGGAAGTGAGGCGACCAACCTCGTCCATCTCTACGGTAGGCAAGTGCTTCTCATTCTGGATCATCTGGAGAAGAATAAGACCGAACACCCTGAATGTGATCTGATCCTCGCAAAAGCCTGGTTTGCTATTCACTACGAAATGGCGATAAGCCCATTAGATTTTATAAACCGGAGAAGTGGTTTACTGTACTTCAATCATCCTAAAATTTCCCGTTGGGTGCAACCTGTTATTGACTATTTTGCTGCTGAACTTCAATGGTCTGAGACAGAGAAAATAAAACAGCTCGGAGAAGTAAATCAGGCATTAAAGGAAATAGTCAATTTTTGATCTGCCTTAAAAAAAATGAACGTTGAACTTTTGAATACGACACCACAATCATGAGATTTTTTCTTTTTCTGTCAGGCATTATTGTTTTGGTTGGCATAGAGATCGCGCGGGTGTATTTCATCATGCCGTTTCCGGGAAGCCAGAAGGAGAGTGCGATTGAACTCGCGTACTTCTTACATAACAATATTAATCTATTTCGTCTGGCAGGTATACTTTTGATTGCATTCCCTGCCTATCAAATCATTCGGTTCGGTCAGCCTGCCTGGAGATGGACGGCTGTCGCGTTGCTGGTCTTCTGGATGTTCGTGTTCTATAATTCCAACTTTCGTTTGCTCGCAGAAAAAATATTTTACCAGCCCGAGAATAAAATTCTCGTGGATGCATCCGCCAATAAAGTTGCTGATCGCGCTTTGGTGTTGGGTGTTTTAATAAACAAGCAGGCGAAAGCTTATCCGATTGAAATCATTGGCTATCATCATCAGGTACGTGATTCAGTAGGAGGTGAACCCATCATGGTTACGTATTGTACAGTGTGTCGAAGCGGACGCGTATATAGCCCAATGGTAGAAGGAACTCCCGAAAATTTCCGACTTGTAGGTATGGATCAATTCAACGCCATGTTTGAAGACAGTCGTACAAAAAGCTGGTGGCGGCAAGTAACTGGTGAAGCCATCACCGGTCCGATGAAGGGAAAGCAGTTGGAAGAAATTCCTTCTGAACAGATGTCGTTGCAGGCGTGGTTATCACGACATCCCGATTCATACATTTTGCAACCGGATAGTGTATTTAATGATCAGTATAAAGAATTGGAAAAGTATGACGAAGGAAAAATGGAAGGTAGCCTGGAACGAAGAGATTCACTTTCGTGGAAGGATAAGTCGTGGGTGGTGGGTGTGTCGCTGGGTTTGCATGCCAGAGCCTATGACTGGAATGATTTGCAAAACAGGCGGGTGATCAACGATCACATTGAGCAGATTCCGTTACTAATCGCGTTAGAAAATGACAGCGCCACGTTTCATGTGTGGAACCGCGTTGTGTCGGGTGATACTTTAGAATTTGCTTTCAGTGAAAATTTTGAAACCTTGATCGATGTAAATTCAGGGTCTGTTTGGGATTGGAGCGGACGTTGTACGGAAGGAATGCGGAAAGGGTCTTCGCTTAAGGCCGTGCAATCTTATCAGGAGTATTGGCATTCATGGAAAACGTTTCATCCTAATACTTCGCAGTATTTACCCACTACAAATAAATGACGAAGCTAGTATCAAGTTCATTATTTCTTTGGCTTCAGGCCTCAAGCTACAAGCTACAAGCAATTTTAGTTTACGTTGATGATGCTTGCAGCTTGCAGCTAGTAGCCTGCAGCCTTAATTCATCCTTCAAAATTTCTGATAGTAATGAGTGAGCGAATCTGGTGGAAAGAAGCCATCGTCTATCAAATTTATCCACGCAGTTTTAAGGATAGCAACAGAGATGGTGTTGGTGATCTGCGTGGCGTAATTGAAAAACTGGATTACATACAAAGTCTTGGTGTAGATGCCGTGTGGCTCAACCCGATTTATAAATCGCCCAATGATGATGGTGGCTATGACATCAGCGATTACTATTCTGTGCAGCCCGAGTTTGGCACAATGGAAGATTTTGATGAGCTGCTAAAAGGTCTGCATCAGCGAAAGTTAAAGTTGATCATGGACCTGGTACTCAATCACTCTTCGGATGAACATCCGTGGTTTCAGGAGTCACGAAAGTCAAAAGACAATGTCTACCGTGATTATTATTTCTGGAAGCCGGGCAAGAATGGAGGCCCGCCTAATAATTGGCCCTCCTTTTTTGGTGGTAGTGCCTGGCAACTGGATGATGCTACCGGTGAATATTATCTCCATCTTTTTTCGCGTAAGCAACCTGACTTGAATTGGGAAAACCCTATTCTCCGTGAAGAGTTAAACAAGCTCATGAAATTTTGGTTGGCTAAAGGCGTAGATGGACTGCGTCTCGATGTGATCTCTGCCATTTCAAAACGCACCGACTTTCCGGATACCGATACACCCGACTTCAACGAAACTATTCGTAAGTATTATGCGAATGGTCCGCGTCTGAAGGAATTTATCAAAGAGGCAAAAGAAAAAGTATGGGATCATTATGATGTGATTACCGTAGGCGAGGGTCCTGGTATTACACCACAAAACGCCAAAGACTACCTCGATGATCAGCATGGGTTGAACATGATTTTTCATTTTGGTCACATGTTTATGGATCAGGGTGTGGGAGGGAGATTTGATCCGATTCCCTGGAAGATGAGGGACTTCAAGCAGGTGTTCAAAACCTGGAACGATGCCTTTAAAGAAAAAGGTTGGGGTAGCGTGTTTCTCGGTAACCATGACTTTGCGCGCATGGTGTCGCGGTGGGGAAATGATCGTGAATTTTGGGAGCAATCTTCGAAGTTGCTGTGTACGTTACTGCTCTCGATGCGGGGCACCACGTTTATTTTTCAGGGTGATGAAATTGGTATGACGAATACGCACCTTTCATCGGTAAGCGAATCAAAAGATATTGAAACACTCAATGGATGGCACGAAGCTCAGAAAAAGGGAATTCCAGAAAAGACATTTTTAGAGGCCGCTAACTATGCCGGTCGTGATAATGCACGAACACCCATGCAATGGAACAGCGGTAAGCATGGAGGTTTCTCACAGGGCGTGCCATGGATGAAGGTGAATGAGAATACTTCCCGCATTAATGTTGATGCTCAGCAGATTGGCAGTGATTCAATCCTGAATTATTTTAGGGCGATGACGGCCTTGCGCAAGGCTTATCCCGTGCTCACTTATGGAAGCTATCAACCGCTTGAAGAAACTCCAGATTCGCTATTCCTCTATTTCCGCGAAAGCGACAAAGAAAAATTGCTGATTGTTCTTAATTTTTCTGATCAGGTTACTAACTTACCCGACCTTGTGAAGCCTGTGATTAGCCAACGGTTAATAGGCAATTACGCGGATCCCGGAAACGAAGCGGTAGTGCGCCCCTGGGAATCAATAGTGTATCGGTGTACAAAGTAAATGGAATGACTTTCATGAATGATCATCTGTGGGGAATTGACCTGGGAGGCACGAAGATAGAAGGGGCAGTACTGCAGTCTGCTGCTACTCCCAACGTTCTGTTTCGCGATCGTTTACCTACCGAAGGTCACAAAGGATATGATCATATTATAGGTCAGATTAAGTTGGTGGTTGATAAGATGGAGGCAGCCGTGGGCTATCGTTCGCAAAAGCTGGGCATTGCCACACCGGGCACGCTTGATCCGGGTTTGGGGCTTATGAAAAACAGCAACACCACCAGCCTCAACGGAAGACCCTTAAAAACAGATCTTGAAAAAGTGTTGGGAATGGAAGTGCGCATGGCCAACGATGCCAACTGTTTTGCGTTGGCCGAAGCCAACATGGGCATTGCTAAAGAAAAATATCCGAATGCGAAAGTAGTTTTTGGTGTGATCATGGGCACAGGTGTGGGCGGAGGTGTAGTAGTAGATGGAAAAGTAATCAACGGCTTGCAGGGTATAGGCGGAGAGTGGGGCCACAACTTCTTAGATGCTTCTGGCGGACCTTGTTATTGCGGCAAGACCGGCTGTGTTGAACAGGTAATGTCAGGTCCGGCATTGGAAAAATATTATGAATCGATCAGCGGACAGCATAAAACCATGAGAGAGGTGTATGAACTTTACAAGGCAGGCACTGATCCTTATGCAAAGCAAACGATCGAACGACTGGTTCACTTCTTTGGCCTGGCGTTGAGCGTGGTAGTCAATATTTTAGACCCCGATGTGATTGTGATTGGTGGAGGCGTGGGCAACATCGACATTATTTATACTGATGGAAGAACTTCTTTAGGTAACTATATTTTTAACAACCGGCTCGACACGCCCATACTGAAACCTAAGTTGGGGGACAGTGCTGGTGTATTTGGTGCCGCTTATTTGGTAGCATAACTATGAAAAAAATAGCCGTAGTAGGACCCATCCCGCGCGATCACATCGTGACGCACCAAGGCGACCTCATTCAGAAATGGGGTTGTGTAACTCACCCCGTCATCGCATTATCAGTGCTGGCGGGTAATGATATTGAAATCCTTCCGGTGTCGCATGTACGCACTGTGGACAAAGACAATGTGGCGGAAGTGTTTAAAGGATATAAGGGCATCAACCTGAAACACGTCACTTCGGCCAACGACCAGGGCGATATTATCAGTCTCCGGTTTGTTGATCAGAATAACCGCCTCGAGCGTCAAACTGGATTCATGGATCCGATCGTTCCAGCCGACATGACTGATCTGCTCGATTGTGATGCATTTGTCTTTATTCCCATCAGCGATTATGAGATATCGCTTGACACATTGAAGTATCTCAAGAAAAAAAGTAAGGGCACTATTATTTTCGATGCTCATGGCCCTACAACAGCCTGCCTGGTAAATGGCGAGCGTCAGCGCAAATTCTGGATCGACCGTGATCAGTGGTTGCCGTTTATTGATGTGTTGAAGATGAACCTGGAAGAGGCCCATGCCTCCTGGTTTAAAAAAGAATATGAAACAGAAGATTTCTCTTCCGAGGAATTGGAAAGGGAAGCCATCCGCGAGTTTGCTGAACATTGTCTTTCGCTTGGTGTGAAGTGCGTGTATGTAACATTGGATTCACGCGGTTGCCTTACCTACTTTAAAAAGAGAGGCAAAACAGTGGAGGAACTTGTTGCCTCTATAAAAGTTGATAAGGTGGTTGATACCACCGGCTGTGGTGATTCCTTTGCGGGAGGTTTGTCTTACGGATTGGTAATGGATCCAAAAAATTACATAGGTGCTGCCCTTTACGGGAATGCCTTCGGAGCCATGCGCACGCAGGGAAAAACATTTGAAGTATTTAAATCATTAGAGGAAACCAATAAGATTATTGCCAATGGCCATGTGTAATAAAGTAGTTTCGTATTTATCTCAAAAGATTTCTCGCTCATGATCAAAGCCGCAATTTTCGATCTTGACGGTGTAATCATCGACACGGCCCATTATCACTACATCGCGTGGAAGCGCCTGGCCAGTGAATTTAATATCAACCTCACCATCGAGCACAATGAGTTGCTGAAAGGAGTGAGCCGCATTCGTTCGCTGGAAATCATTCTGGAGTTGGGAAATATTCATCTTTCCGAAGAGGATAAAGAGAAGTATGCCAACAAAAAAAATGCATGGTTTGTAGAATACATTGAGTCGATACGACCGGAAGAAATTTTTTCTGGTGTGAAGGAACTCATTCAAAACATGAGAGACCAGGGAATCAAAGTGGCATTGGCTTCGTCCAGCAAAAATGCACCGCGTGTCATTGAGCTTTTGAAAATCAGTGAACTGTTTGATACGATGGTAGATGGCACGATGATCACTCATTCAAAGCCACATCCCGAAATATTTTTGTTGGCTGCATCGCGATTGGTAGTGTCGCCTGCTGAGTGTGTGGTGTTTGAAGATGCCGAAGCCGGTGTTGAAGCTGCCCTGGCCGCTGGTATGAAGTGCGTAGGCGTAGGCTCACCCGGACAATTGGGCAAAGCCAATAAAGTGATTGCGAAGACGGGTGATTTTCGGATAAGTGAATTAAGTGCCATGTAAGGCAAATATTCTTGCTAAGAAATAATAAACATTGAACCTTGAATTTGAAATCTTGAATTATTAGTTATGAAACAATATCTCAAACAAGATGAGTGGAAAATCATCGAAGAAGGATTAAACCCTCATTACAACAAAATTTCTGAAAGTGTATTCAGCCTGGGCAACGGCCGCATGGGCCAGCGTGCCACATTTGAAGAAGACTACTCCGGTGAAACCCACCAGGGAAGTTATGTAGCCGGTGTGTATTATCCCGACAAAACCCGCGTGGGCTGGTGGAAGAATGGATACCCCGAAAATTTCGCGAAAGTGCTGAATGCACCGAGTTGGATCGACATCAAAATAAAAATTGAAGATCAAACGCTGGACCTCGCTCAATGCAAAGTCGAAAACTTTGTACGCGTGCTCGATATGAAAACCGGCTTGCTACATCGCACCTTCACCGCTACACTGCCCGATGGAAAAAAGGTAGCGGTAGATGCCAGGCGTTTTTGCTCCATGGCCGATGGTGAAATTGGTGCTATCCGTTATCAGATTACAGCATTGAATTTTTCGGGTACTATTGTGATCACGCTTTCTGTGGATGCGGATGTGGTGAACAAGGATTCCAACTATGATGAAAAATTCTGGGATGAAGTTCATAACGAAGTTCAACCAGGCTCCGCCATTGTAACTGCACAAACAAGGAAGACATTTTTTCACGTGACTACGGCTATGACGTATAAAATCGAGTCGGGTGGAAAGAGCGTGATTGCAAAAGTGAGCACGAACACACGCGAGAAGTATGCCGACAATGTGGTGCAGACTGAATTGAAGCAAGATACGCCACTGGTGATTTACAAATATGCGGCTGTATTATCGTCAGAGAATCATGTGAAAGGAAAAATGGTAGAGCATGCCCAGGCGAAATTGGCGGAAGCTGTAGCAGCCGGTTTTGATGTATTGTTTGAGAAGCACGCGAAAGTATGGGCTCACAAGTGGGAGGAGTGCGACATCACCATCGATGGTGATGTGGCCGCGCAGCAAGGTATTCGTTTCAATATCTTTCAATTGACACAAACTTACACGGGTGAAGATGAACGATTGAATATTGGCCCCAAAGGTTTTACGGGGGAGAAATATGGCGGCAGCACGTATTGGGATACCGAAGCATACTGCTTGCCATTCTTTCTTAGCACCGCGGAGCCAAAGGTGCCGCGCAATCTATTGGTGTACCGCTACAAGCATTTGCAGAAAGCCATTGAGAATGGAATGAAGCTGGGCTTCAAGGATGGTGCAGCATTCTATCCATTCGTTACCATGAATGGTGAAGAGTGCCACAACGAGTGGGAGATCACTTTCGAAGAAATCCATCGCACCAGTGCCATGGCCTATGCGATGCGTGATTATGTTGACTACACAGGCGATCAGCATTACTTTACCGAATATGGATTGGAAGTGCTCATCGGCATCGCTCGCTTCTGGACGCAACGCGTGAACTGGTCTGCCGACAAAAACAAGTATGTGATCTTAGGTGTCACCGGTCCTAACGAATATGAAAATAACGTACATAATAACTGGTACACCAACTACCTTGGCGCATGGACACTCCGCTTCGCACAACATGCTGTTGATTATGTGAAGGGTAGTGATTCGAAGCGTTATGAAGAGATTGTAGCTAAGACTAATTTCAAAGAGAAAGCAGAAACTGAAATGTGGAAGCATATCTCAGATAACATGTACTATCCGTATGATCCTAAACGCAAAGTGATTTTGCAACAGGATGGGTTCCTCGATAAAGAATTGATGCACGTCAAGGATCTGAGGCCTGAAGATCGGCCCCTCAATCAAAAGTGGAGTTGGGATCGCATCCTGCGTTCATGCTTTATCAAACAAGCGGATGTGTTGCAGGGTATCTTCTTATTTGAAGATGACTTTGACCTGGACACCATGCGCAGGAACTTTGATTTTTACGAGCCGATGACCGTGCATGAGTCATCACTCTCACCGTGTGTGCACGTGATCCTTGCCAGCAAGCTGGGTTATAAAGAACAGGCATATAAATTTTATCTGCGCACCGCGCGTTTAGACCTGGATGATTATAACAACGACACCGAAGAAGGTTGTCACATCACCTCCATGGCTGGCACGTGGATGAGTGTGGTGAAAGGCTTTGGTGGCATGCGCATACGCGATGGTAAACTGCACTTTGCACCCTACCTGCCAGATCAATGGAAATCCTATTCCTTCCGGATAGAGTTCCGCGGTCGTGTGTTGAAGGTGAAAGTCTCCAATGAAAAAATTGACACAGTGCTGGAGCATGGTGACCCCCTGGAGGTGATCATGAATGGCAAGCCGGTGTTGTTGAAGTAAGCGTTGATGAAAGCGTTAAAGCCTTTTGCTCAAAGCCAGAAATTTCAACGGCTGGTAAGTATCATGATTGTACTTTGCTCGATTACCTTGGGGGTCGAGACCATGTATCCTGAGCATAAAGTGGTTTTTGACATCATCGACATGTCATTCACTTTTTTCTTTGTGTATGAGATCATCATTCGGTTGCTCGCAGAAGATTATGGACTGAACTTTTTCAGGCTGTTTCACGTGCGCAAGTATGATGGTCATTGGAAGTTTAGCCTGGATGAAGATGGATTTTGGAACTGGTTTGATTTTACCATTGTGACCGTGAGCGTCATCAGCTTGTTCTCGCATTTGTTTGAGCATCCGGAGTTTTTGGTGGTGAGTCGCTTGTTCCGGGTGCTGCGTGTTATGCGCCTGCTCGAAGTGAGTGACGAGCTCAAATCTGTGGAGCGTAAGATCGTGAGTATTATTCCTACGATATTTTCGTTTGGCTTGCTGCTGGGTATTCTGCTTTACATCTATTCCATTATTGGGATTTACTTGTTCAGTCACCACCAATATCAGAATGCCGACTTTACAAACTTGAGTCATGCGTTTCTCACCTTGTTTCAATTGATGACATTAGATGGTTGGTCGGAGATGATGTATGCTGCCAGTGACAACTATAATGGCAGCTGGCTGATCAAAAGTTATTTTGTGAGTTTTGTGGTGCTCACGGCCATTGTTAGTTTCAATGTGTTTGTGGCGGTACTCACCTCGCAGGTGCATGAGAAGGTGATCCTCGATCAGAAAGTTTCTGATAAAAAACTATCACGCATTGAAGGTGACATTTCTGAAACGGAGCGCGAAGTAGAAACAGGCTTTAAAGAAGTGCTGGAAGAGTTGCGTGCCCTGCGCAAAGAGGTGGAGGCATTGAAGAAAAGCTAGTGTTACGTTAATCGTAAAATGACGGATTAGGTAAGGGATTGTAGGGAAAGCCCGAAGCGTGCAATCTCATTTAGTTAAGAGCCGTAGGCTCGGCTCATACCGTACCAACGGATTTTAATCCGTTGGTAAATGTGGAAAATCAATCTAAGAGCCGTAGGCTCGGCTCATATAAAATGCTTGAAAGTATATAAAATGAGTCGAGCCTACGGCTCTCAACTTATCTTCGATCACTTGACAACGGATTGAAATCCGTTGTTATTATATTGGCCGAGCCGATGGCTCTCCAAAAAACGTGTCTTTAACCCATTGATATTACCTTACGGGCTCGAAGTGTACGCCCACTTAAATTTAACAGGACATTAGATTGAGACTGTAGATTTCGGCAGATCTTGTTCAAAGTGCATTGATTATCCAGAAAGAATTGGCTGAACGCAAAGCAACGATTTAATTGATTAGGAACAGTATCCATGCCCTTAAGCAACTTTGAGCGAATGATTATGCTGGCAGACGAAGCGTTTGCTACCAAAAGCGACCCCAATCAGCTTGACATCAACGAGGCGGTACTTGATCATTTGCGCAAGATTCATCCGGCCACCGTTTCAGAGTATGACGATGGCAAGGGCCCGGTTGCGTGGATCTTATTGATTCCCACCACAACGGAATTAATGAATCAATTTATTGAAGGAGCTATTTCTGAAAAGGAGTTATATGAAATGACGCCATTGAATATAAAATACGAAGCATTGTATTTATGCTCTGCGATGGTGTTGGAAGAATACCGCAGAAAGGGAATTGCAAAACAACTCACATTAAGAGCAGTAGAAGCCATACGAAAAGATCATCCTATCAAATCACTATTCGTTTGGACGTTCAGTAAGGAAGGACTTATGGGTGCAGAGACATTGGCACGGTTAACTTCTTTACCCTTGCAAAGGAGAATAGAAGACTGATACATGAGTAGAAAAAAACGTAGGTAGGTTCAAAACAAAATATTTATCTTCGATAATAAATAAGCCTCGCGGTAACATTCATACTTATTATGCTTTTCGAATACAATGGTCATCGAAGATTTTAACCGTACCCTGGAAATTTGGATAAAAGAGTTGGGGTCTGTCAACTTCGTTCAATTATGCACCAAGCTGTCTTCCAACAGTTGGTCGCTGGGACAAGTGTCGATGCATCGGTTTGAGTCCACTTATTTTTATCTGGATCAGGTAAGAAGGTGTGTATCGCCAGACGATCATGTGCAGGAAGAGATGTTACGGGAAGCGAAGATCATGTTTCATAACAATGCATTTCCGGATGAACAAATTGAAGGGCCACCCTCAAATGACGCTACTCCGCAACCGAATAGTAAAGAGGAATTAATAAGTGATTTGTCGAAATTAAAGGAGGAAATAAATCAGGTGGCCCGGTTGATTTCATCCAGTTCCTGTAAGGGAAAAACAAAACACCCGTGGTTAAATTACTTTACTGCCAGGGAGTGGCTTCAGTTTGCCGAAATGCATTTTCGCCATCACGTAAAACAGAAGGAGGGAATAGATGCATTTTTGAAAAGCAATTTATCGTAAGCCTAAGCGACCATCCAACTATTTAGTATCTTCATTTCTTAAACCCCGGTAACCATGAAATACACCCGCAGAAATATTATCCAAACCATGAGTGCGATCGCAGGAGTTTCTATGTTGCCATTATCCGGTGAAGCTAAACCGATAGCCGATGGTGAGTTGGTTGATTCCGGAGATATGTCAGAAATCGTAAATCTTTTTGACTTTGAAAAAATGGCAGAAGGTAAGATGACAAAAATGGCCTACGAATTTGTTGCCAGCGGAGCCGCTGATGAATTTACCGTGAAGTGGAACCGGGAAGCCCTTGACAAAATAAAGATCCAAACACAAGTGCTGAATGATGTCACCAAACTGGATACGAAGGTTTCGCTTTTTGGTACAGAGATGCCTTATCCCATCCTGATTGCTCCCACTGCTTTTCACAAATTGATGCATCCGGAAGGAGAGCTTGCAACCGCACGGGGAGCAGCGGCAGCCTCCACCACGTATGTGGTGAGCTCTTTCACGACCACACCCATTGAAGAAATAGCAAAAGTGGCTACCCAACCACTCTGGTTTCAACTATATGTAGTGGACGACAGAACTTTTGTTAAAGACCTGGTTCAAAAAGTGGAGGCGCAGGGATGCAAGGCATTATGTGTTACCGTAGACACACCCGTTTCCGGAGTGAGGAATCGGCAGCAAAAGGCAAAATTCAAATTACCTGATGATCTGAAACCACCGTATATGATCGACACCGCTTTTGCCGCCAAGGGGCAGCCGATGGCGTTCAAAAAACCCCTTACCTGGAAAGACATTGAATGGCTACAATCACTTACTAAATTACCAGTCTTATTAAAAGGGATATTAAATCCTGAGGATGCCGAGAAGGCAATTCAATCAGGTGCTTCGGGTATCATTGTATCCAACCATAGCGGACGCAACCTGGACACCGTGCCGGCAACCATTGAAGTGCTACCTCATATCGTGAAAAAAGTAAACAAACGAATTCCGGTTTTAATGGATGGAGGAATCAGAAGAGGTACGGATGTCATGAAAGCAATGGCATTTGGTGCTTCTGCCGTATTGGTGGGAAAGCCAATTTGTTTTGGTTTGGCCTGTGGAGGTGCAGAAGGTGTGACAAAAGTTTTAACCTTACTACAAAAGGAGTTTGAATTTGCCATGGCGTTGTCGGGCCGCGCTTCAATTAAAAGTATCGATCCGTCATTGATTTGGAAAGACATCTGATTTCTAATTGATTATTTTACTATCCTTATTTTATGTAGGATGACAAAGGTGTCGTTTTGCCGCCCATCCAAATGCTTTTAGCCAACTACATGTTACCCATCATGTAATTAACCCGCTCATTAATCAGGAAAAGAAATTAAATTGAAAAACATTTTATACCGGCACCTTATCATGAAAAGAATATTCTACAGTTTAGTTTTTGCCCAACTAATCATTTTACTGGGATGTAATAAACAGACCGATAAGCAAACTGGAGGAAATGATCTTCCGCGCATTGCCATTGCCGGCATAGCCATCGAATCCAGCACCTTCTCTCCAGCACTTACCGTTGAAGAAGCGTTTCATGCCAGAACCGGTGGTACTATTTTCGCAGAGTATCCATTTCTAAGTGTAGACTCACTCAATCGCAAACGTGCGAATTGGATTCCCACCTTAAGGGGTGTAGCGCTGCCAGGTGGTATCGTTACACGCGAGGCGTACGAATCGCTGGTAACCAAAACGCTGGATATGCTTAAGAAGAATGGTCCGTATGATGGACTCTTTTTTGATATTCATGGCGCCATGAGTGTAGTTGGTCTGGATGATCCGGAAGGAGATTTTATCATCCGGGTGCGTGAGGTGGTTGGAAAGAAAACGATTATTTCCACCTCCATGGATTTACACGGTAATGTATCATGGCGACTGGCGCAAAACTCAGACTTGATCACTTGCTTTCGTATGGCCCCGCATGAAGATGCGATGCAATCAAAGAAACGGGCGGTAGATAATTTGCTGTTGAGAATTGAAAGTGGAAAAGGTAAGCCTGCATATAAGGCGTGGATTCCCATACCTATCTTGTTGCCGGGAGAAAAGACCAGCACTCGCGTAGAACCCGGCAAGAGTCTATATGCCCAGGTTGCACCCGCGGCTGCACAAGAAGGAATTGTAGATGCCGCTATCTGGATTGGCTATGCGTGGGCCGATGAACCACGCAATCATGCGGTGGTGATGGTGACCGGAGACGATAAAGAAAAAGTAACTCAAACAGCCGAAGCATTGGCGAATAGTTTTTGGAACGCCCGATCACAGTTTGAATTTATTGCACCCACCGCTTCACTCAAGCAAAGCCTGGACATGGCCATCGCCAGTGACAAGCATCCTTTCTTCATTAGCGACATGGGTGATAATCCAACAGCCGGAGGAGCCGGTGATGTAACCTGGACGTTGAAGGAGATTCTCGCACGGGCGGAATTTAAATCGGTCAAAGGACCATCTCTTATTTATGCTTCTATACCGGGGCCTGAGTTTGTGGCAAAGGCCATTGAAGCAGGAGTGGGAGGTAAGGTGGATGAATTTGCAGGTGCAGCCATTGATGCGCGATTTGCTCCTCCTATAAAATTAACCGGAACGGTAGAGGCGATTGTGCATGGCGATGAGCATGCAGAAACAGAAGTAGTGGTAAAGATTGGCAGCGTGAATGTTATTGTAACGAAGAAACGCAAACCGTATCACGAAGAAGCTGATTTTATAAGGTTGGGTCTTAATCCACGCAAGACAGATATTGTAGTGGTGAAAATAGGATACTTAGTCCCCGAACTTTATGACATGCGTGCCGACTGGATCATGGCGCTCACACCCGGAGGTGTTGATCAGGATTTAGAGCGACTTGATTTTAAGCGAATCAATCGACCCATGTTTCCTTTTGATAAAGACATGAAAGATCCAGATATTAAAGCTCAATTAGTGCCGTTATCGGATGATGATGGCAAGGAATAAACTTCAGAGGTAGCGCAAATACAAACCTGTTGTAACTACATGAAGATAGTGTGTGCACGCAATGAGTAACTTTTTTCGATTTAACAAATTCAATAAAATTCAAAATGACCAGAAAGAGAATCTCAGATTCACTGACAGAGAACAAACTTACTTCCGTTGAATATTGTTTTAGAAACGCAGTAGTTTAGCCTCGAGTGTTATGCGGTGGAAATTCGCACTGATTGTTGAAGTGTTTTCCTGGTATCCTTTATTTATAATGTCTATCTTCCTGTATGGACAACATTTATAAGGATGGCACACTCATCGCGACTCAAAACAATCCCAATCGCACGTTAATCATCAATCGGTATTTAGATCGAATATATTATTGCGAGGCGCTTAACGACCCTCAGCATACATTACTGGCTTATTTTGAAAGAGAACTTATTGCTCCTCCTGTTTCTCCAAAGTCTTGAATTAATTGTTTATTTTTTTTGGTAATAATTTCTGATCATGAATCAGAAAATATTTTTAGCGCATCATCTCAGCTGATCTGAGGAAAACCCGTGATTTATATAACATTTCTCTTGCGGGGTGTAACACTATAGCGCCCAAATGTACTGACCTTTCTACTTGTGAAACCTCAATCACAACTGTCCCGCCAGTAGCGGAAAAAAAACCAAAGTAAAATGAAAAAGCTAATCATGAGCATGATAGCAGCCATGCTATTGTTACAATTTGTCCCTGCAGAATCAAAAAACCTTCCTGCAGTTAATTCAACCTCCACACCAGCCAGCCCTGCTGATGCTGCTGCAGCAAAAGTCTTAATCGATCGGTTAAGTGAAATTGATGGAATGGATAAGTCAACTCTAAAGTCATCTGAAAAGAGAGCGTTACGCAAGGAAGTACGCGCCATAAAAAATGAACTGAATGGTGGTGTTTATCTATCAGTAGGAGCCATCATACTGATCATCATTCTCTTGATCGTTTTATTATAAGTAATTAAGAAGAACGGACGCTTCAATTTGCAAGGATATGATAATCCGTCCGAAAATAGACATTTAAAAAAATAACAAATTGAAAAAATTAATCACAATTACACTAACCCTGCTGCTGATCAGCGTGGTTTGTTTTGAAGCCAGTGCTCAATCTGCTGAAACCTATGGCAAAACGTTAAATTTGGGACTCGGTGTTGGTGGCTATGGTGGATACTACAAATATGCGGGGCGTTCATTGCCTGTTTTCCATATCAACTATGAGTTTGATGTAGCAAAAGATTTTACGTTAGCTCCCTTTGCCAGCCTTTATACGTATTCGAATGAGTATTACTGGGGAAACAATAACAATCCAGACCGGTATTATACTTACCGCGAAACTGTCATGCCCATTGGTGTAAAAGGCACTTACTATTTTGATGATATACTGGATGCAAACTCCAAATGGGATTTTTATTTAGCAGGCTCATTGGGCTTTGCCCTGGTGAGAGCACGCTGGGATGAAGGCTATTTGGGAGATAGAAAATATTTCAATAAAGGAAATGGGGTATTCCTGGATCTGCACATTGGAACAGAATACCATTTTAACAGCAGAATCGGTGGCTTCCTTGATTTATCAAGCGGCATATCTACCATTGGGATTGCTGTTCATGGTCGTTAATTCATTATTTCAGGTGAGGTAACGATAACATCGACCTGATTCATCACTGGGTTTTGAAATCGGAGTGAATTAAAAAAGCGGAGGATAATATCTTCCGCTTTTGGTATTTAGCACTAGCGTGTGATAGATGTAAGTTAGAGTGGTTAGCATGTAATACACCACGGGATGTGTCTTTCTACCTTTAGGGTAAATAAACAGTAAAAAATGAAAACGAATATAAAAAAGGAGTTAAACGATATTCTTTCTTTGAATATAAAAATATCTCAGATACCGGTTGCCATTGCTGATTTAGGAGCCACTGCGCTGATCCCGGTTATTTGTAAGGCCATCAATTTACTGACTATTCAAAAAGAAGAGCTTGCACTGTGTGAACAAGGATCTGGACAGGGTGCATGGATTTTTTGAAATGCCATCACACGTTGATACGATTCATGGGTCAATAAGTTTTATAAAGCGTTTCGTGATAGAGAATACTTGAAGAAGTCAAGAATAGAGTTTGAATGCTTCTGGGCAACAACCAACTGAACCAGACTATTTACAATCCTTGAACAGGCAGATGTTACGATGGTCTGGAGGACAAGCATGTAAAACTGAATCAAGGTGCTGTGTCAACTTTCAGCTTCCTGATCGAGTCGCTAACGGCTGATCCTATATGAGGGCACCAGATCAAAAAAACCAAAAAATCAAAAGTTACCTCGTCCGGAAGTTCATTAGGCGTGCTAGGGGTTATGCTTTTTGTTCAGCGGAAATTGAATTCCCACCCCACCATAATTTCTACACCTTATCAGGATGTGGATGCACCCACGACTGACGGTAAGCACGCTGAAGAAGCTGTGTGGCCTCAACATCACCAATCACTTGTCTTGTGAGCGCGTCATACGATAATGATCTCCCGGTTTTCATAGCCAGGTTAGCCAAAATACAACTGGAGGTTGAGATGTGCCCTTCTTCAATATCAGCCACGGGTCGCTTTCCTTCTTCAATGGCCGCGAGGAAGTTGAGCATCTGAAGCCGCGTGGCCGGTGCGGCATGGATCTCAATATCTTTTTCCTTCACATCTTCCGGGTACTTTTCTCTTTCGTAAACGGCATCGGTGTGAATTTTCTTTCCATCACCCATAGGAGTAAAATCATATTGATACGGGCTGCATGCCAGCGTTCCCTTGTCACCGAAAATTTTATAACCCCACGGATATTCCGGGTCGGTGGGTGCACCCCACGTGCGATGTTGCCACACACAGGTGAGATGATCAAATTCAAAAATGGCAGTCTGTGTATCCGCAATATTTGACTTGCCTTCTGTTTGCACATAGATGCCACCGGTAGAGGATATTTTTTTTGGCCAGCCAAGGTTGAGTTGCCAGCGCACCGCATCGAGCAGGTGCACACACATGTCGCCCATAATGCCATTGCCATATTCCATAAAGGCACGCCACCAACCGCGATGGGGTAGTCCATCATAAGGACGAAGAGGTGCAGGACCCGTCCAGGTTTCATAATCAAGAAAGTCGGGAACGACTTGCAGGGGCGGGTTGCTGGTGTTGCGCATATGATAGTAACAATTCATTTCAACATGAGAGATTTTTCCGAGCAGACCGGCATCAATAATATTCTTTTTTGCTTCAATTAAATGAGGCGTGCTTCTTCGCTGCAAGCCTACCTGCACGGTGCGTTTGTATTTTCTGGCAGCGGCCACCATGGCTTCACCTTCCATCACATCCACGCTGATGGGTTTCTGCACATATACGTTCGCGCCCGACTTGAGCGCGGCAATAGTGGTAAGACAATGCCAGTGATCGGGCGTTCCGATCAGCACAATATCGGGTTGATTTTCAGAAAGCATTTTCTGGTAATCACTGTAAAGTCGTGGAGTCTTACCCGACTTTTGCTTTTTGCTCACCAGGGAGGCGGCTTCGTTGAGAAGATTTTTATCTACATCACAAAGGGCTACTACGTCCACCGGGGCTACCTGCATCAACCGAAACAAATCACTTTTACCATACCAGCCGGTGCCAATCAAACCAACGCGCCATATTTTTTTTGGATGAATAATATCCATGGCCTGCGCGCCTAACGCACTTAGCGCCAGGGTGGCGGTGGCACCTTTTAAGAATTGTCTACGGTTGATATTAAAAGTATGCATATACAGAAAAGTTAGGGGTGAACGGATTGGTGAAATTCATCGTGGGTAATAAGGGAGTTATCAGTATGAAGAAGATAAATTTAGGAAATCTTTTCAGCAATCATTCGGCTACGGCTACCAAAATATCACTATCTTCATGAGGCTTGTTTGCTGCGATTTTAAATAAGAACACATGAGAGAAAAGAACGATTTGAATTTAGCTGTACTCATTGATGCGGATAATATTCCATATGCCAATATCAAGGGGATGCTGGATGAGATTGCAAAACTGGGAACGCCCTCCATAAAACGCATTTATGGTGACTGGACAAAGCCCACCATGGTAGGATGGAAACGCGCTTTGCTTGAACACGCCATTACGCCCGTTCAGCAATACAGTTATACAGTCGGGAAAAATGCCACCGACTCCGCGATGATTATTGATGCGATGGATATTTTACACAGTGATAAGGTGGATGGTTTTTGCCTGGTATCCAGCGACAGTGATTTTACCCGACTAGCGACCCGGCTAAGGGAATCGGGCAAGCTGGTGATTGGTATCGGAGAAAAGAAAACCCCTAATCCGTTTATCGTAGCGTGCGACAAGTTTATTTACATCGAAATTATTGCCGCTAAAAACATCCCTAAAGAGGCGGCTAAGATAAACTCAGTGAGCACTCCGGATCCTAAAAATGAAATAGATTCTATGGATAAGGAATTTATTGAATTAATCAGGTCCTCCATAGAGGATTTGGAGGATGAGGATGGCTGGGCATCGCTGGCGGCTGTAGGCGGACTCATCAATAAAAAGAAGCCAGACTTTGATCCCCGGAATTATGGATTTTCAAAATTAACACCGCTGATAAAATCCTTAAAAGCGTATGTAGATGTTGATGAACGGGAAGTGGGGAAGACGCACATCAAGAATATCTATGTGAGAAATAAAAAGAACCCCGTGCCGGTAAAAAGCAAGCGTCAATAAGTGGGTTAAATAATTTCGTGATGGCAACCGATGGAATCCTTTGCAAGCGGGCATATGCAACATCCACCATTCTATATAACCTTAATATTTCCTTTATGAATCTGATAGCAAAAGTAAGTGCTGACGAGGCACTCCGACTGGTACACAAATCCGTGGAAGAAGCGGAAAAAATTAATAAGAACATTGCCGTTGCGGTAGCCGGACCCGAAGGTGAGTTGATTTCTTTTTTACGCATGGATGGAGCGAATGCAGCTTCTTCACAGATCGCCCAAAGCAAGGCGTACACCAGTGCACGAGATTGCAAATCCACCAAAGCACAAGGAGAGTTTATGCGCGATGCAAAACGGGAGCAGGGCTATTGGACCGATACTCGCATCACCGGTTTTGGTGGTGGCTTGCCCATCATTCAAAATGGAAAGGTCATTGGTGCTATTGGCGTGAGCGGACTTTCGGAAGAGGAAGACGAGCGTGTTGCCAATGAGGCAATAAAATCGGTGTACATGTGAGAGGATGATTTTTTAGGAGTTTATTTTCCATCAAATCGCTAATAAAATTTTTATTCTACGTTGGTGACTACATTATCTTAACCCCACTCAATATGAAAGTAATTTGGTTTCTTATAATTGTTACGGTGATGTCATTTCAGGTGACAGCACAGAAGAAAAGGGCTGTGCCCGATACTAGGTTGAATGGTATTGATGCTGAGCTACAGAAGGTGTTGGATACGTGGAAAGCCCCCGGCTTTGCCGTTGCCGTGGTTGAAAAAAACAAAGTCGTCTATGCGAAAGGTTTTGGTTACCGCGATTATGAAAATAAAATTCCGGTAACACCAAATACCCTCTTTGCAATTGGATCATGCAGCAAAGCGTTTACTTCATCGGTGTTGGGCATGCTTGCCAATGAAAATAAACTCAACCTTGATGACAGCCCACGCAAATACATTCCGGAATTGAAATTTTTTAATTCTGAAATGGACAACACGATTACCATTCGTGATTTAATGAGCCACCGCACCGGGTTGCCGCGCCACGATTATTCCTGGTATCTGTTTCCCACCGAATCGAGAGACAGCCTGATCGGGCGCATTGCTCATCAGGAACCGTTTACAGGTGTACGGAAAAAGTGGTATTACAATAATTTCATGTTTCTCACGCAGGGTGTTATTGCTGAACACATCACGGGCAAAACCTGGGAAGAAAATGTGGCGGATCGGGTTTTTAAACCACTTGGTATGACCCGCTCAAACTTCACCATTGAGGAAATGAAAAAGAATGAGGACGTAGCCTTTGGATATCAGTTAAAGGATGAAACGACTATTAAAAAGATGGACTATTATAACATAGCCGCCATGAGTCCTGCGGGAAGCATCAACAGCAGTGTGAATGAGATGACCAATTGGGTGATGACGTGGATATATGGCGGTAAGTTTAATGGAAAAGAATTATTGCCTGCTTCGTTTGTGACCGAAGCGATTAGTTCGCAGATGATCATTGGAGCAGGGTTGCCTGAAAAAGAGCATACAGATATTCATTTTTCTAATTATGGCTATGGTTGGTTCATGTCCTCTTACAAAGGCCACTATCGGGTAGAACACGGTGGTAACATCGATGGTTTTTCGGCAAGTACTTCTTTCTTTCCAAGCGATAGTGTAGGCATTATCGTGTTGGTGAATCAAAATGGCTCAGGCGTTCCAGGTGTGGTTCGTAACATTCTTGCCGACCGCATGTTGAAAGTATCCGCTACAGATTGGAACACAGAGTTGAAGACAAGAAGGGATAAAGCAATCAAGGAGCAAAAGGATGCCGCGGCTAAAAAGATTTCCAATCAGAAGAAGGATACACGCACTACATATTTGTTGTCGGAATATGGAGGCCGGTATGCTCATCCGGGCTATGGTTCGTTTGATGTGGTGGTCGAGCGTGATTCGCTGTTTGCAAAATTTAAATTGAAGAAGTTGTGGCTGAAGCATTATCATTATGACGTATTCGCAGCGCATGAAGTAACGGCTGAGGGAATTCAAGTCGATGACTCGGATCAATTGTTAATGACGTTTCAGGGAAATGAAAGCGGTGAAGTGGGTAAATTAGCAGTCAAAATAGAGCCTGCTATTGACCCCATTGACTTCAAGCGCACACCACGTAAAATCGAAGTAAATAAATCGGAACTGGAGAAATATGTAGGGGAGTATATGCTGGGAGGCATGACCTCAAAAATATATTTGAAAGGTGGCAACACGTTGTTTTTGTTTGTTCCCGGCCAGCCGGAATATGAATTGTTCGCTACCGGAACACATAAGTTCTCTATAAAAAACCTGGAAGGGTTTAAACTTGAGTTCATTGAAGGGGAGAAGGGTATCAGCGATGTGAATTTTATTCAGCCTAATGGAACCTTCAAGGCAGCGAAGAAGTGAGTTTAAGAAAGACACGTTTGAATTTTGCGTTTGATCAATGCTGCTTCTTTTGCAGATGTCGTTTTTGCAAGGGCTTTTTCCCAAAACGATTTTGCTATATCAGCATCTCCTTGTAGTAAATAAAAGTTACCCATGGCGGTCAAATAAAGATAGTGGTCTTTCAGGCTGTTGATTTTTTCTAGTTCATTAATTCCTTCCTCCGGTGATTTTGCGTAGCCTATTGCAATTGCCTTATTGAAACTGACCATCGGCCCTGGTTTTAATTCATGAAGTGTTTCATACAGATTTAATAAGGTATCCCATTGTGTTTCTTCAAAGCGTAACGCAAGAGAATGAATTGAAGCGATGGAAGCTTCTACATGATATTCACTCAGCATATTTCCTACAGAGGCTTTCGATAGAAACTCCAGGCCTTGTTCAATAAGCGGTTTACTCCATTTCGAGCGGTCCTGATCTTCTAGCAAAATGATTTCTCCCAGGTCACCTGTGCGTGCAGCGAACCGCGAAGACTGAAGGCACATCAATGCCATCAATGCATGTACTTTTGGCAAGCCCGTAGTTTTGTGTTGTGCCAGAAGGAAGGTGAGCCGCATGGCTTCTGCGCACACATCTTCGCGAATGATGGTATCGCTATGGCTGGAGTGATAACCTTCGTTGAACATCAGATACAAGACGTGAAGTACGCTATCCAACCGATGTGGCAATTCAAATATACCGGGAGGATCAAGTCTTATTTTTTCTTGTTTGATTTTTTCCTTTGCACGGTAGATACGCTTGGCAATGGTTTCTTCCGAAGTAAGAAAAGCGTTTGCGATTTCAGTGGCACTTAGTCCGCCCAGTGTTTTTAAGGTGAGCGCGATCTGCGATTCCAGTGGAATGGACGGATGACAGCAGGCGAACATCATGCGCAAGACACTGTCCTGAATTTCACCTTCCTGAAAGAGCGCTTCGCTGGGGGAAGATAAATTCCATATCGACTTTATTTTTTCTTCTTCGGTGGAAAGTAGTTTTGTCTGTCGCTGGCCGGAGCGCACCCAATCAATGGCTTTGTTGCGTGCCACTTTATACAACCAGGCCGAAGGATTATCAGGCACTCCGCGAAAGCGCCAGACCTCCATGGCCTTCAATAGCGTGTCTTGCACGAGATCTTCTGCGGTATCTAAATTTTCTGATCCTAAAAATCGCGTGAGCACGGCAACCATCCTTCCCGTTTCGTGACGGAAAAGATGGTCTACTAGCTGCCGCACATTTTTATCCGGCAGTGCCGACATCGCTTGTGTTGAGGTGGATGGTCATGAGTAGGAAATCACAAAAACGGATTTACATATCCATTTTTTGAATTGGCCGCACCTGCACTTTTCCGTTGAAGATGAAGTCGGGATAGTCCTGGGTGAGTGCTACCGCTTCGTCTATGTCTTTGGCGCTGATGATGAAATAGCCACCCACCAGTTCTTTGCTTTCAGCGAATGGACCATCGGTTACTATTCTGTTGGGGCCGCTTACAAATTTGCCACTTGGCTCCAACGGTTCACCACCTTCATAGCGGCCTTCTTTTTTTAGTTTTTCTACCCAGCCAAACCACTTCTGCATGTGTTTTTGCATGGCTTCCGGGTTTTTCATTTCAGGGGCCACATCGCTGCCACCGTGAAAAATAAGCATGAATTTTTCCATAAGGTTTTCAATTTAAGTGAAATATTTTCTTCTAAGACGGATGGGGTAGGGAAAATCGGACAAGGGGGTAGTAATTATTTTTTATAATTTTTGAAGGAATCGTTTTGGATTGAAGGCTGGGGGCATCACCTTATTGATGAGGATGGCCACATGCCCGAAGGCATGTGGTTCTTTGCGCTTATTGCAGCGGTGACGCGTCATGCGCGCAGTCAAACAAAGAATTCAAGGTTTTCTATTTTTGATAAGTCGAAGCGCTTGGTGGGTAATAAGCGATTACAAAACAAACTCAATCACATCTTTGAAGAGCGGATGGAGGCCGTGCAGCATTATTTATTTAAGGAGAACAAGCCGACCCCAATCGTATTCGCATCGGGCAACCTAAAGAGTTGAAGGAGGTTTCCTACGAATCGCTTTCGCGGATGATATCCAATTTTTATGTAGAGGAGTAGCGTCTAGTTTACAGTTTCCGGATTTACTGTGGAGTTCTCATAATTACGGAACGAGGCAATCTCCTCGGCAGCGGCACGATATACCCACGTGAGCACGGCCAAGTCATCCATAAGGCCAATGCCAAAAATAAAATCAGGAATTAAATCAATGGGGTTGATAAAGTAAATGATGGCAGCCACTATAATGATGAATATCCTCATGGATTTTATTTTGTAGGCACCCGTAACATGGGCCTTCACCATGCGGCCAATCACCAGTGAATGTTCGCGTATGGCGCTTGCCGTAATGGAATTCTTTGTCTTACTAAGTTTCACTGCGAGTTGGGCCAGCAAGGAAATAATGCGACCGGGTTGGCCGGCTAATTTAGCAGCCCGGTTGATGGCTAATCTAAAGAATCTGTTTTTGGTAACGTTCACGATGGAATAACGAAATAGGGTATCGAAATAGTTCGTGCCTCAATTTAACTGTGAAAGATCATAAAAAACAAGGATGGCATAAAACCATCCTTGTTGGTAATAGTAGTATGAGGGTCGTGCTAATTACTTCAGCCCTGTTGTAATTAATGAGTTACCGGTTGTGCTTTTATCCTACGTACCCAAACCAGTAAGATGGTGAAGAGTACAATCAGGATGACCGGAAAGATAATCATCGTTTGAAGGGTAGATTGACCCGCTGCTAAATCAAGGGCATCACCTTCAAGGTTCATGGCAGCGGCTTCCACGCGCGCATCGTCAATCCAACCTCCAATGATAGGTTGCCAGATGGAGGTTGAGAGCATGCCAAAGGCACCTACAATAGACATTCCAATCGCACCACTTAATGGTATTTTTTCGGCTATAAATCCAATCATGTTAGGCCAGAAATAGCAAACGCCCATCCCAAAAATGATAGCTGCTAAGTAGGCGAGTGGACCCGTTTGTGTACTAAGCAAAGTTATGCCTATGGTTGCGGTGATTGCGGACCCCAGTAAGACTCCAGTTTGATCAAAACGGTGAACAAATTCTCCACCGAAATAGCGCCCAACAGCTGCAACACCAAAGGTCAACGCTACGATTACCATAGGTTCAGCTCCGCTCTTTGCCAATACTAGTTGTGACCACTGCGAGGGACCAAACTCAGAAATGGCTGTGAGTGTCATGCATAAACACATGAAGATGAAAAGAGGTGTTGCCATTGCTTTAAGATTCTCTGCAAACGAAGCGATTTCCTTTTTGGATTCAGGAAATGCTTGCCCATAAAAAAGGTAGGCATAGATCAATGTAGGAACCATGATGATCCATATTTGAGCCTCCCAACTAAAATTCATTTTGGTCATGACAAAGGACACCAAGCTTCCCAGAACGATGCCTCCTGGAAACCACATGTGGAAGCGGTTGAGTAGTGTATTCATCTGTTTCCCTGTATAGCTGGCTGCAATCATAGGGTTACAAGCTGCTTCCGTACATCCATTCCCAAGTCCGATAAATAATGTGGAAATCAACAGGCCAACATATCCCCCTGCGAAAATAGTCATGAGAATTCCAATAGTATGGGCAATAAAGGCAAAAATCATAATTTTCTTGGGTCCTAGCGAACCGTAAAATATGCCCCCCAGGACCATCGAAATAGGAAACCCGAAAAAGAACATGGAGTTAATAAACCCAAGTTGCTGAGCTGTAAGATCAAAATCCTCCGCTAGTTGAGGCAGAATCCCCGCTCGTATACTGAAAGAAAAGGCAGTTGTGATTAACGCAAAACAACTACCGTAAAAAAGTCTTTTGCTGGCTTGATCATTCATGTTGTGGTGTTTTAGGTTAGGTTGGGTGATGGGTTTAAGTTCGGAATATCTGTCTAAAAAAATACTTCTGCAAGCAATAGTTTACACAATTAAATGGTTGCAGGGCAAAAGGTAAAAATGTTAACTTTCAAATTATGAACGCAAAGCAATATCTCCTCGGATTAGACATCGGAAGTTCGTCCATCAAAGCCACGCTGGTCGATGCCGACACCGGCACCTCCGTGAGTTCAGCTCAATCACCGAAAGAAGAAATGCCCATGTTGGCGGTGCAACCAGGCTGGGCCGAGCAAGACCCCGAACTATGGTGGCACCATGTGGTGATCAGCGTAAAAGAATGTTTGAAAAACGTGGACGCGTCAAACGTAAAGGCAATTGGAATCGCCTACCAGATGCATGGTCTCGTGGTGGTGGATAAAAATATGAAGCCTCTGCGGCCCTCCATTATCTGGTGCGACAGTCGTGCGGTGGGCATTGGTGAAAAAGTATTTTCGCAATTGGGTCATGCCTATAGCTTGCAACATCTCTTAAACTCGCCCGGCAATTTCACCGCCACCAAGTTGCGCTGGATCAAAGAGAACGAACCGGCCGTGTATTCACAGATTCATAAAATCATGTTGCCCGGAGATTTCATCGCGTTGAAACTAACCGGTGAGGCAACGACCACCGCCACCGGTTTATCCGAAGGAATCTTTTGGGACTACCAATCAAATAGTGTTTCTCAAAAATTGCTGGATTGCCTCGAAATTAATCAAGGCCTGTTATCCAGGGTAGTGGATGTTTTTTCAGAACATGGCGTGCTTACCAAAGCAACGGCCGATGAACTTGGTCTTCCTGCCGGAATAAAAATTTCATATCGTGCCGGTGATCAACCCAACAATGCATTCTCATTGAATGTATTGAACCCGGGCGAAACAGCAGCCACTGCAGGAACCTCCGGTGTGATCTACAGTGTGACCAATCAGAATTCATTTGATATGAAGTCACGCGTGAATGCCTTCATTCATGTGAACAGCAAAGCCGATGCAATTCGCAACGGAGTTTTGTTGTGCATCAATGGCACCGGCATTTTAAATAGCTGGTTGCGCAAGAACACAATGGGCAATGGCACCCCCAATTCCTATGAGCAGATGAATGCCATGGCATCCCAGTCACCCATTGGTGCCGAAGGCGTGAGCGTGTTGCCGTTTGGTAACGGGGCCGAGCGCATCCTGGAAAACAAAGACATAGCCGCTTCTTTTCATGGCGTAAACTTTAACCGACATAATCAATCTCATTTGTTCCGTGCGGCACAGGAAGGAATTGTGTATGCACTGAATTATGGTTTTGAAATTTTACAGGAAATGGGTTTGAAATCAGATGTGATAAGGGCCGGCCATGCCAACATGTTTTTGAGCCCGCTCTTCCGCGAAGCGTTTGTGAACACTACCGGTGTGCGGTTAGAGCGTTACGATACTGATGGCGCCAAAGGCGCTGCCCTCGGTGCCGGAGTAGGAGCGGGAGTTTATAAAACGTTTGAAGAAGCCTTTAAAGGATTGAAGTTGATTGGATCGGAAGAACCTAGTGCTGAGTTAAGAGAACAATATTTAAAGGCGTATGAGGGATGGAAGAATAAATTAGGAAGCGTTCTTTAATCTAAAAGTAGTTAACGTTTTGCGGCTTTTAGTTGGTGAGGCCTTTAAGCCCAACACTAATTTGAAGAACTGAACTTCCTTTAACAAAACCTTGGATTAGGAAATTGTTTACGAAGGGCGAGCAGTCTTTCTTTAGTTTTATAAGAACGAAAAACGAGTTCGTTATAAAATGTTTTGTTAGTTCTGCATTTTTTGAATTATCGAAATGGCTACGTTATCAAAGAAATTTTCTGAACTTAAGCACGTTTACTCCATCCTTATGAATCGTTTCACCATCGCATTTGCCCTGGTGTTGATCATTTCACTTCATGCAATCAGTCAAAGCAAAGTAGTGCCCATTTCAAAATCGGAGCTAACCG
>CAZIOY010000051.1:0-31151 GCA_964540915.1 uncultured Ohtaekwangia sp. | reverse complement strand
TGGAAGTTTAGGTCAATCATCCAAATAAGGTCTTTGCTTTGATCCAGCAAGAGATCCGTCAACTGAGTTTGCTTCATGATAAGAATTAATTTTTTGAGATAACGACCTTTGTTTAAAACAGTCTGGGATTTCGAAGCTGCGTTCTGTCTCCTGAACAAACCGAAATTAAATATTTGATGGAATTGCTCTTTAAAAAATCTTAAACAATTTAATCATAATGGGATGGTTTTTTATAATGACAAAAAACAAAGCGATGAATAGCCACTGATGCCTGTGATGGATTGTGCAGAGCAACTCATTCTGAAATATCCAGATATGAAGGTAATCATTCTTACCATGCATGACAACGGGAAATCCATTATTCATATAATCGAGATTGGTGTGAATTCCTTCCTGTTAAAAAATAGTGCCTCCAAACTTTACGGATATTTTTTACCCCATTTTTGGCAAAATCCTCTTCTTGGAAAACTATTTTCCTGATTTTTATAAGACTCAGCTCCCGGTTTTATAGGAAAATGCTTAGACGAATTTTTGAAATCTATCAAAAACGCACTTTTTTAAGTATAAAATGGCCCTCTCGCAAACTTATCCAGTCAAAACCCAATTTCACCAAAAAACACATTCAATATAGTTACCGATCTTAACCGTATAACTCCCGGTGGGGTTAGGAGTTTTACAGTTTAGTTTCAACAAACAATTCATGATGGAGTTGCACGAACGCTGGCACAATGAAGGCGAAAAAGCAACCTGCAGCTGGCTGCTCAAACATCTGCGTGATCGCGATCATAGCAGGCAGCTCTCTACTGCCGATATGCAGTTCCTTTGCTCGCGCACCATGAACCTCAAGCCTGAGCAGGTGAAGAAATTGCAAAACGACCACTATAATTGTTTCGAGGCGCTCTTAAGTGAAATAAAATGGAACAAGGAGTTTAGGGTAATTCCCGTGATAGCACTTACAACATCAGAAAACGTAGATATTTTGAGAAGTTATGAGATATACGCAGATTGCTTTAGACTTTTATAAAATTATTAGGAGTACAGAAGACTTTTGGTTTTCGGGTGTCCACCTTCTAAAAATAGAAAGATGACTCACGGCAATGAATTAAAAATCCTGCTGGTTGAAGATAACCCCGGTGATGCGCTGCTGATTAAGGAGGCACTAAAGGAAAGTATCTATCGAAATGCTACCTTGATTTTGGCAGACTGTCTGGCTGAGGCAAAAAGATTGTCGCAAGAAAATGTTGTGCTCTTGCTGCTTGATCTTGGTTTACCAGATAGTAATGGGTTGGAGACAATCACACAAATGCGTAACTATTTTCCGGAAAGCGCCATCGTTATTTTAACCGGATTAGATGATGACGAGGTAGCCTCTGAAGCTTTTCAGCAAGGTGCGCAGAGTTACATCCATAAAAATGAGATCAATGGTAAGGTGTTGAGCAGAACCATACGGTTCTCTTTGGAGCGCCATGAGTTTATTCAGCGCCTAAAAGCAACTGAGAAACGTTTGGTAGATGCACAAGCGGTTGCAAAAGTGGGAAGTTGGGAAACTGATTTGTCAACGTTAAAAGTGATCTGGTCTTTGGAAACCTATCGGATATTTGAACTCGATCCCTCTCAATTTCAACCAATGCATACCACTTTTCTGGATTATGTTCATCCAGAAGATCGGTTTTTTGTAGATGAAGCGTTTAAAGCTTCATTCCATAGCAATAAATATCATTCAATTATACATCGTCTTGTTACAAAGAGTGGAAATCAAAAATGGATTGAAGAAAAATGGAGCGTTTATAAAGACGATAATGATAACCCAATCAAAGCCTTTGGTACCTGTCAGGATATTACAGAAAGTAAAAAGTTAGAAGAGCAACAGGCCATGTTTGCATTAATTGTTAATTCATCTGAAGATGCCATCATCAGTAAAAACCTTGAAGGCATTATTACAAGCTGGAACCACGGAGCGGAAAAACAGTTTGGTTATTCTTTAAATGAAATAACCGGGAAACATATCTCTATTATTATTCCTGCGAACCTGCAAAATGAAGAAAAAGAAATATTTGAAAGGATCGGGAGCGGAAACTCTGTTGATCAATATGAAACAGAAAGAATAAGAAAGGACGGGAAAATTATCCAGGTATCGCTTACCATATCTCCAATAAGAGATTTGATGGGAAATATTATCGGGGTCTCTAAAATCTCGAGGGATATTACGGAAAAAAAGAAATTAGAAGACCTGTTAGATAAAGCGAACAGGCTTGCCAAAATTGGAAACTGGGAAGCCGATCTGATAAAGGGAACCGTTTATTGGTCTGCTGTTACAAAAGAAATTCATGAAACAGAAACGGGCTATGTGCCCGATCTTTCGCAAGGAGTTAGCTTTTATAAAGAAGGTAAAAGTAGGGATCGGATTACACACTGCGTGCAAGCCTGCATTGAACAGGGTACTGCATGGGAAGAAGAATTACAAATTGTTACAGCGAAAGGAAACTTAAAATGGATAAAAACTATAGGAAATGCAGAATTCAAGGAAGGTAAATGCATCCGATTTTACGGTAGCTTCCAGGATATTGATGAACGCAAAAAAGCAGAAGAGGAACTAAGGCAAAGCGAATTAAAATTCAGAAGAATTTTTGATTCCAAAATGGTGGGTATAATTTTCTGGGACGAAAATGGTGATATATCGGAATCCAATGACCGGTTTTTAGAAATTGTTGGATATACCTGGCAGGATCTTAAAGAGGGCAAGCTTCATTGGAATCAAATGACCCCCGCTGAGTATACTGAATTGGATCAATGGGGATTAAAACAGATTGAATTGACAGGTGTTTGTCCGCCTATTGAAAAAGAATACTTCCGTAAAGACGGCAGCCGGGTGTCTATACTTATAGGAGCTGCCACATTAGACAAAGACAGCACTGCAAAAGGAGTTGCCTATATAACGGACATTACCGAGCGAAAAAAGGCAGAACGAAAACTCAGGGAAAGCGAAGAATTTAACCGCACAATTTTAGAAAGTAGTCCCGATTGCTTAAAGGTAATGGATAACGAAGGCCGCCTAGTGTTTATGAACAAAAATGGTTGTGATTTAATGGAAGTGGATGATTTCAACAGCCTAAAAAATAAATATTGGTGGAATGTGTGGGGAGAAGAAAATAAACAGATAGTAAAGGCTTCTGTAAAAAAATCTTTGGAGGGGGAACCTGCACACTTTGAAGCATTTTGTGCTACAGCGAAAGGCACTGCAAAATGGTGGAGTGTAATCGTATCACCCGTTGCCAAAACAGCAGATGGCATAGAGCAAATCGTTTCTGTTTCGAGGGATATTACGAAAACAAAGAAATTAGAAGACCTATTAGATAAAACGAATAGGCTTGCCAAAATTGGAAACTGGGAAGCCGATCTGATAAAGGGAACCGTTTATTGGTCTGCTGTTACAAAAGAAATTCATGAAACAGAAACGGGCTATGTGCCCGATCTTTCGCAAGGAGTTAGCTTTTATAAAGAAGGTAAAAGTAGGGATCGGATTACACACTGCGTGCAAGCCTGCATTGAACAGGGTACTGCATGGGAAGAAGAATTACAAATTGTTACAGCGAAAGGAAACATAAAATGGATAAAAACTATAGGAAATGCAGAATTCAAGGAAGGCAAATGCCTCCGATTTTACGGCAGCTTCCAGGATATTGATGAACGCAAAGAAGCAGAAGAAGAAATTTTTAAACTGAATGCAGAACTTTCCAAAAGTGAAAAGCGATTCAAGGGATTGGTTGAAAATAGCAATGATATTATTCGATTATCAGATGAAAACTTTAAACCTATCTATCGCAGCCCGAACCTGGAACGCATCACCGGATGGAGTAATGAAGAACTTGAAAAGCAAGGTGATGTTATGCCTGCGCATCCCGAAGATCGTGAAAGAATGGCTGCCTTCTTAAAAGAGATAAAATCAAATCCTGAAAAAATTATACCTTTTCATTATCGGTTCAAACACAAAGAGGGTCACTACATCTGGGCGGAGGGTTCGTCCGTCAACATGCTGCATGATGAATCAATCAAAGGAATCATCAGCACTTTTCGTGATGTAACCAAACAAAAACAAGCTGAAGAAAAACTCAGGCAAAGTGAAATTCTCTATCGAACTATCGCCTCGAGTATTCCCGGCTCTGGAATATGCTTAATAGACGAATCCTATAGATATTTTCTTGTTGAAGGAGATTTGCTCGAAAAACTAGGATACTCAAGAGAAAATCTTTTAGGAAATACAATTAAAGATGTTTTACCTCCGGAAGTATATGCCGACCTCCTACCTGATTTCGAGCGCGCGTATCGCGGAGAAATTTGTAATCGTGAAAGTGATAACGGTATATATAGCACGATCTCCAGGTTCGTTCCCTTAAAGGATGAACATAATAAAGTGTATGCCGTCATGGTGGTGGTGCTTGATGTAACAGAACTAAAAAAAGCAGAACGCACCATTGCAGAATTAAATGTTGGGCTAGAGGAGAAAATTAAAAAACGAACAGAACAGTTAGATAACGTCAACAAAGAGCTTGAGTCATTTACGTACTCTGTTTCACACGATTTGCGAGCTCCGTTGCGAGCCATCAATGGCTATGCAAGAATGCTGGAAGAAGATTACACCTCATTGTTTGATGATAATGGGAAACGGTTGCTTAATATAGTGCAGCATAATGCCGCCAAAATGGGCCAACTGATTGACGATTTGCTGGCTTTTTCGCGATTGGGGCGCAAAGAAATTCAAAAATCACAAGTGGATATGACTGCCTTGGCAGAAGAGGTTCTTAAGGAAGTAATTTTTGTAAGAGCTGATACTGAAGTAAAACTTTATCCCTTGCATAGCATTTGGGGTGATAGCATTTTGCTAAAGCAAGTGTTGGTGAATTACATTTCAAACGCAGTAAAGTATTCTTCCAAAACTGAAAAACCTTTTATTGAAATTAATTCAACACTATCAGGTAATAAAGTAATATATTCCGTCAGCGACAACGGTTCGGGATTTGACATGGCGTATGTGGATAAGCTTTTCCGGGTGTTCCAGCGCCTTCACTCCAATGAAGAGTTTGAAGGCACCGGTGTGGGGCTCGCCATTGTAGATCGCATTGTGAAAAAACATGAAGGCGAGGTATGGGCAGAAGGCAAAGTGGGAAAAGGAGCTACGTTCTATTTTATACTGCCTGCTAAATCGGAGGTTACAGAAAATATACAAACATCAAACTTATGAATACAAATGAAATAGAAATTCTGCTGATTGAAGACAATATGAATGATGCGGAAATGACCATGCGGTCGTTGAAGAAAAGCAACGTGTCTAACAAAGTTCTTCATTTAAAAGATGGAGAAATAGCCCTCGAATACATTTTCGGAACAGGACAATTTGAAGGGCGAAATATTAATCATAAGCCAAAGGTAATCTTGCTGGATTTAAAGATGCCCAAAGTGGATGGCCTGGAGGTTTTGAAAAAGATAAAATCAGACGAAAATACCAAAGCAATTCCAGTGGTCATCCTTACATCATCCAAAGAAGATCCGGATATTAAAACGTGTTATTCTTTAGGGGTAAACAGCTACATTGTAAAGCCCGTTGATTTTGATGGGTTTCATAAAGTGGTAGCAGAACTTGGTTTGTATTGGGTACTTACCAATCAGCCGCCTGTTTAAAAAAAATACTGTATTGCAGATAGCCATGGAGAAAAAAATAAAAATACTTCACCTTGAAGATTTGCCTACCGATGCAGAGTTGGTTGCGCGCGAAATAAAAAAAGG
Source organism: uncultured Ohtaekwangia sp. (assembly GCA_964540915.1). Taxonomy (GTDB): domain Bacteria; phylum Bacteroidota; class Bacteroidia; order Cytophagales; family Cyclobacteriaceae; genus ELB16-189. The sequence goes on along the minus strand of CAZIOY010000051.1, from coordinate 25,370 downwards.
CGGTCTTAAGGTTTATTTGCGATGGGTAGATAACGAAAAAGATTTCAGGCAAGCACTTTCTGAATTTACACCTGACATCATTCTTTCCGATCATTCGCTTCCTTCCTTCAATTCATTGGGTGCTCTAAAAATCGTTCACGAACTTAAGATTACTGTACCCTTTATTCTTATTACCTCCACTACCTCCGAGGAAATAGCCGTAAGCGTGATGCGGGCCGGGGCATGGGATTATATCCTTAAAGACAGGATGGGTAGACTTCCAATGGCCGTGTTAGGGGCTTTCGAGAAATGGCAAAATCGAAACGAAAAAGAAAAGTATCTGGAACAAATTATTCGCAACGAGAAGAAATTCCGGGGCATGATTGAAAATAGCTATGACATCGTGAATCTTGTTACGAAAGATTTTGAGTCACTCTACAGAAGCCCCTCAACGGAACGCATCACGGGGTGGACAGATGAAGATTGGAAACAGGGTGGTGGCATCGAGATGACCCACCCGGAGGACATTGAGAATTTCAAGAAAGTTGTCAAGCAGACTTTCGCGCACCCTGGCACATCCCTTCCTGTGAGCTTTCGCACACGCCACAAAAATGGTAATTATCTATGGATTGAAGGTGTGATTACCAACATGCTTCATGATGAAGCCATCAACGGAATCATTACCAATTTTCATGATGTGACCGAAACCAAATTAGCCCAACTGGAATTAGCAGAATCACTCCGGCAATTAAAATTCCATCTCGACAACTCCCCTCTTGGCTTCATTGAGTGTGACCATCAGTTTTCTGTAAAGAAAATGTCTGAACGAGCGGAAGAAATCTTCGGCTGGACAACAAAGGAATATCAGGAGTTGCAGCGTGCAGGACATATAGCCGTCCATCCGGAAGATTACGAGCTTGCTGGGCAAATGGCCACAGAACTGGTGACCGGAAAAGTATCCCGTAATCATTTGCAAAAACGGATCATTAACAAATCGGGCAAAGTGATCTGGACGGAATGGTTTAACTCTGTATTAAAGAACAACAGTGGCGAGATAATTACCATTATGTCATTAGTGGCTGATATTACCGATAAAAAAGAAACAGAAATCAAAATTCGGGAATCGGAAGCCAACTTGCTTTCCATCCTGGAGAACTCAGATGTGATCATTTATTCGTTAAATAGGAATTTCGAATACATAACATTCAATAGTGCGCTCAAAGATTCTTTGAAGGCCGCCTATAATTTAGATACTGCCGTAGGCGACAATGCGTTCGGATTTTTACAGAAGATAGCACCTGCAGAAGCTGCCGAATGGGAGGCCGTTTACAGCAAGGCGCTCAGTGGAGAACATCTGCAATTTGAAAAAGAATTCGCTATTGGAAATTTTTATCGTATCAGTAGCTTTTCCATTAACCCAATTATAGCCGATGAAAAAGTGATTGGTCTTTCCTGCTTCGTACATGACATTACCGACCAGAAATTAGCTCAGAAAAAAATTCTGGCGAATGAGAAGCGTTTTCGATCGATGATTGAAAACATATCAGACGGTATCGTGCTTACGGATAACGACCAGAAATTGCTCTATCAAAGTCCATCGGTTGCAAAGATTCTGGGCTACTCTGAAGCCGAATGGTTTAATAGGTCCATCGTAAAATACGTTCATCCTGATTATCTACAGCAGTTTTATGAGGTACACAAAGCTGCAAAAAAGGATTCCAGTCCTCATCATTTTGAACTTCCGTTCCTACACAAAAATGGAAAGTATATCTGGCTGGAAGGGGTCGCTACTAACCTGCTAAATGAACCCAGCGTAAGGGGAATTGTAACAAATTATAGGGATGTTACGCAGCGTAAAATGCTGAATGATATTTTAAAAGAATATAATGATCGTATCGAAATTGTTTCGAAAGCTACCAACGATGCTATTTGGGACTGGAATATTGAGGAGGACCACGAAGTCTGGAACCATGGAATGGAAACACTATTTGGTTATCCTATTCGCGAAATGCACGAGATCAAGAATTGGCAGAAATCCAAAATACATCCAGGGGACTATGAACGAATTCAACAAGAAATAGAAACGGCATTCACTGAAAAAGCTGAGACCTGGGCTTCGCGGTATCAATACTTATGCTCAAACGGAAATTACAAGCATGTTTTAGACAGGGCATACATTCTCTATGACGGTGACAAACCCCTAAGGATGATTGGGGCCATGCAAGACATCACGGAGCAAGTAATTTCAGAACAGATGATCTTGTCTTTAAATGAGCGATATGAAATCGTTCTGGACACCACCGGAGATGCCGTTTGGGACTGGGATTTAATAGATGACACCATCGTATGGGGCAACGGTTTATCACGCTTGTTTGGTTATCAGGCAAATGGCAATATGTCCATCGCATTTTGGAATGAAAAAATTCACAAAGATGATCTAAACAGAATTCTGGAATTCATCTATAAAACGATGGCTGATCCGAAAAAAAACAGGTGGCAAGATGAATACCGGTTTAGAAAATCGGACGGCAGTTATGCTTTCGTGCAGGATCGGGGTACTATCATCCGTGATAAAAATGGAAAGGCCTTGCGCATGGTTGGCTCCATGCAAGATATAACCGAAAGGATACGATCTATTGAAGAAATCAAGAAACTCTCGTTGGTGGCGAGCAAGATAAGTAACGCAGTCATCATTGCCGATCAGAACGCAATAATTGTGTGGGTGAATGAAAGTTTCACAAGACTTTGTGGCTATCAGTTGGATGAAGTTCGAGGCCGAACCAGCAGTTTCCTGCAAGGACCAGAAACTGACCGCACGACAATCGAGCGAATATCAGAGAGAATAAAGAAACACGAAGTTGTTTCTGAGGAAATCGTCAACTATTCTAAGAGCGGCAACAAATACTGGTCGAAACTCGATATCACACCGCTATTTAATGAACACAATGAACTCACTAATTTCATTTCGGTACAAACAGATATTACTGAATTAAAACAATTTGAGCAATCCATCACTTCGATTGCAAGAGAATTGTCTGGCCTGATAGAATACGCCAATGTCCCCATTTTTGGAGCTGACAGGAATGGATACATTAACGAATGGAATAAAGCGGCCACTAGCCTTTCAGGCTATAGCAAGAATGAAGTGCTCGGTAAAAAATGGTTTGATTTTCTCGATGAGAAATTGCATGCAAAAGTTCAAGTGGTTCTGGATTCAGCACTTGATGGGAACTCGGTAAACAATTTCGAACTTCCTTTCGTGAGTAAAATGGGCAACCAACTCACATTGCTGATCAGTATTTCCACACGAATGGACGTGAACAAAAAAGTGATGGGTGTGTTGTGCGTTGGTCAGGACCTTACTGAACTCATTCAATATCGCCAGGGTTTGGAGAAACTTGTTGCGGAGCGAACCCAGGAACTGAACGAAGCGCTTAACAAGGAAAAGGAACTGGTAGAGATGAAGAGTAAATTCGTTTCCATTGCTTCGCACGAGTTCCGAACTCCCTTATCAACCATATCGCTCGTGTCTGGTTTTTTAAGCAAGCATCGTGAAAAAATTAACCCGGACGAATTCAATTTAAAGTTGGCAAGCATCGACAAGCAAGTAAATCACATGACCTACTTGCTGGACGATATACTGATGATTGGAAAATCGGAAGCTGGAAAAATACAGCCCGTGATAAAGCCAGTCGCCATTGTTCAATTCATCCAACAGTTGTGTGAGGAGGTAGAGCAAAACTCGAAGACCCACACGATCAACATTCAGGAGAATTGTTCGGTCAAAGAAATTAATGCGGATGAAAAATTATTGCGCAACATCGTTATCAATCTGCTTACGAATGCTATCAAGTTTTCGCCACAGGCAAACGCAGTGTTCGTGAGGATTTCCAACTCAAAAGAGTATTTGAAACTGGAAGTTGAGGATCAAGGGATTGGTATAGCCAAAGAAGATATCGTCACTGTTTTTACAGCATTTAATCGTGGTAGCAACGTTGGCACCATACAGGGCACTGGCCTCGGCTTATCCATTGTAAAGAAAGCAGTAGAACTTCTAAAGGGTACTATCACATTTACAAGCGAAGTCAATCACGGAACAAGTTTTACCATTACGCTTCCACTACGTTCTACATGAAAAAGATTTTGTTAGTTGAAGATACTGCCGAAGTACTCGAAATTCTTTCAGACCTGCTGCGCATGGAGGGATATCATATTCAAGGAGCTATCAACGGAATTGACGCACTCAATCAGCTGGCATTGTTTTTTCCCGACCTGATTATTACAGATTTGCGCATGCCCATAATGGATGGATTTGCCTTACTTGAAGAACTTAAGAAAACGAAAGAACTGGCTACGATTCCTGTGCTTGTTTTTTCTGCTAATGCCACGCCTGAAATTGAGGAAAAGAGTTTAAAGCTTGGGGCCGCAGGCTTCCTTAAGAAACCCATCAATACTGATATTCTAATCGAAACAGTTAAAACTATTTTAGAAGTATGATCGATCGGTTCATACAGTCCGCTTAACGGCTTGAGAAATATTATTCAGCCATTCTACAAATTCATTTTGAAGTTGTTCAAGTTGTTGCGATGGTGTCGGATCATTTTCCAAAACGCAACTGATATCCTTTACTAAATTTTCGAATGTAGTATTTCCAATCAGCATGATAGTTGGCTTACATTTATGATACGCTGTTCGAAACAGCGCTACATCTTGTTTCGAGATCGAACTCTGAATGGCCTCGTGTAGTTCCCGCAAGTTATTCAGAAGCATCTGTCCAAGCTCCCGTTCTACTTCGGGGTCACCCTTGGTGTATGCAAAAAGATCGAGTTGAATTTCCATGACTATTTTTTAATGGCCTAAAATGCTTCTTATTTCCATAGCAAGGGTTGTTTGTTTGATGAATCAAAATACCCTGAATGACGGAGGCAATATACAAAAGAAAGTTTTGAAAATTTCCGCCATTGGGCATTTTTACAACCCAAGCTTAGAAGCGGAATGGTGCGAAATGGACGTTAGGACATTGAAACTTGACAGTTCCTGGTACGCGATCGAGCGTCAGCCATTGCAGTGTCCATGAGGTTGGGAATGGAGATTAAAAAAGTAGTGCCCTTCCGCTCAGTTGACCGCACAAGAATGGTTCCCTCAACTTTATTCAATATTTCCTTAACAAGGTAGAGGCCAACGCCCGACCCGACCGATCTATCCGATCCCCGATAAAAAAGATCGTAAATATGTGGGCGCACTTCCGGACTTATGCCGATACCATTATCGCGAATCTGAATGGTGCAAATTGAAGGTGTAACTTTAATATAAACAGTAATGGTCGCCTTACTCTTAGTGGAGTCACGATAGTGAATAGCATTTAACAGCAGATTATATAATACAACCCTCAGCTTGCTCTTATCATTGTAGAAAGGCACGGCATGGTGGCACCGCACGTTAACATCTATATTATTTTCTTCGATAAGGTGTCGAAATTCTTCAAGCACCTCATTCACTACAGCCCCTACATGGGTCGGTTGCGTGTGGATTGACTCTTTGGAGTTCGACAAGAATTTTTCAAGTTCGTTCAAGATAATCTCCATTTTTTTCACCGTTTTTTCAATCGACTGAATAATGATTTTCGGGTCAATATTTGGGTCATTCTCGGAATACAGAAGCAAGTTGATTAAGCCGGAGATTGATTTAAGAGGGGCACGAATTGTATGGGAACAACTATATAAAAACTGTTCAATGGCCACTTTTGCTTTAATTAATTCAAAATCAGCCACTGAATCAATTTGTCGTGAAGTTGAATAGTGGAGTTGATTTTTACTTTGCTTTCTCATCGCTACTTTTTTTGATCAAGCAAAAGTGTAGCTAATTGGGCTGCTGGAAATCAGCTATAAGGAGATTTTTAAAAATCAGGAAGCCACTCGCGCTATCAGTAGTTTCCTGATAACAATAATAATTAGTCCTACTTTGTCATGTTTAAAATATTTCGTGCCGATGGCACTTTGACTAGAAACGTTTGGCCGGATTTCTACCGATATCGGATGCCTAACGGCATCTATGCGGTCCCGCAGGGTCTATATGTTGGTAGAATTGGGGTAGCATATAAATTTTGAATCCCGTGAGGATGAAACATGACAAAGAAGGATTAAGGCTTCTTTTTATTTAACTCAATTAGTTCATGCTCTATGGCATACTTCACTAACTGAGCAGTGTTGGCGAGGCCCAACTTGTCTTGAATATGACTCTTGTGGGTTTCCACGGTTTTGACACTGATAAAGAGTATATCGGCTATCTCTTTCAAACTTTTCCCTTTGGCAATTTCTATTAGCACCTCTTCCTCGCGCTTTGACAATTCATTGGATTTTTTCGTAGGAAGTCCTTTGCCATCCTTCTCCTTCATATAAAAATCCTGAAATACGAGAGCTGTAATTTCAGGACTGAAGTGGCGTTCTCCCCGCATGACACTGTGTATTGCATTGAGCAGCGTTTCCTTGTCAGAATCCTTCGGGAGATATCCATCAATACCCGATTTAATTCCAGCCGTAATAAAATCTTTGCTGACTTCACTCGAAACCAGGACGATTTTAATCTTAGGGTTTTGCTCTTTAATCCAACGTGTTGCCTCAATTCCGGTCATCCCCTTCATAACGATATCCATCAGCAAGACATCAGGCGATTGCTCGTTGGCGATATTGACCGCACTCTCTCCGCTGTCGGCTGTTCCTATTATCTCAATGTCCTCAACATCCCCTAACATTGAAACAAGACCCTGGCGCATAAGTCCGTGATCATCCACAATTAAAACTCTAATTCGCTGACCCATAGAACAATATTACGATGTATTCTCACTTAAAAAAAAGGAATTTATGTAGCCATCTGGCGCCTGGTGAAAATGACTCGGGCTTTACATAAATCCGTATATAAACAACAATTTTGACAAAACGACCGTGGGTAATAGGATTATCAGCTATTCCGAGATCCGGGTCAATTCAACGTTTCCATAATTTCTCACATCAACAGTGAAGTTCGATGATTCAAAATTACGTGGATCGAAGGCGCCATTCGTCAGCACGAAGCGGATTCTGTAAAAATCAGGAATAACCCTACTTATCAGGGATTGACTGAATATCAATCTTTAAATGGTTTGTTTAAGAGATAGTGTAAGCTGCAACGGACTTATTCAACCCTGTACTCAACCGATGCGGGTTCACACTTGACAGGAGCTAATGACTACTGGATTGACGCGAGTAAGTATAGGATTGATCCTTGCCAAGAACCGATTCGTTCAAAGCTGCCATCCCCTGACGCGAGTACACGTTTGGCCGGAGCTTCCTTACAATGCATTGATTTAAACCTGTGATCAACCGATGCGAGTTCGCGATTGGCCGGAGCTTAGTGGCTTTTAATTTACCATGCACCGTATTTTTCTTTTTGTCCTTTTTGCTTCCGCCCAAAAGCGGGATGAACCACTGTGATGTAAAAAGAACGAAAAAAAATAAAGAGCCAAATATGCCGCTTAGCGATGATTTTATAAATCAACCGAGTTTCTCATGATGACCTTTTTTATGCTCTTATCAAGTTTTAATGAGAGCCTATCAGGATTTCCCTGATGCCCTCAGTCCTTTCCTGATTTTTTCAAAAGCCGGATTCCCCCGATTTAAAGCTTTCGATTAAGCTATTGCTTTGAGAAAAATAAAGAGTCCCCTTTATGAATTCAAAAAGCTACCTTCAGCGAAAATTTTTTGAAACTATTGGCCACAACATGGTTTTTGAGTTTCCTTCACTTATTAATATAAAAAGCATCCTTCACGTAGTACAACCTGTCTCTATAAAGTTTTGGCTAGTTATTGGATCACTTTTACTTACTGCTGTACAACTTTTTGTTTCACCCATCAGCCAAACCTTTTCGCTTTTCTTTCTGGCTACTACATTATTCTTTTTTGGCCTTCCTCATGGAGCCCTCGACCACCAGGTAGAGGCAAGATATTCCAAAAAAGCAAAGTTGTCTTTTGCACATTTTTCAAAGAGTTATGTTTTGAAGATCCTTATAACGTGTATCATTTGGTTAATTTCCCCATCGGTGGGATTGGTAAGCTTCCTATTATTTTCCGGATATCATTTCGGGGAAACCGACTTACGCTCACCTGAGTTTGGATTAAACCCCAACGCAGGCATCATCACTTTTTATGGGTTAGGGATCCTCGGCTGTTTGCTTTTGCCAAGGATCACAGAAGTATGGCTGATCGTAGAATGGATCTCTCCTGTTTTTGCAGCCAATAAAGATTTCACCTCAGCAATCAGTGCTAACAACCTTGCGCTTTGGTCATGTTTCTTTCTATTGGTTAGCTTAATTTCTGGATACCTGTTTTCTAAAAGTAATGCAAAACTTTCGGTTAAAGTCAGACTGTTCATTCCGGCATTACTCTTATTGATTTTATATCCGCTACCATCTTTGACTGCCTTCACATTTTATTTTGGGCTATGGCATTCGCTCCATGCACTAATGCACATCCGCAAACATCTGGGTTGCAGTTTACCAGGGCTTGTTAGGATAGCCCTTCCATGTAGTATTATCAGCACAGTTGGATTAGTGGTCTTTATAGTATTCATAATAATGAAAGACTGGTCGCCTGTATTGATGACAATGGTTTTTATCTCTGCACTAACTACCCCGCATGTAGGTGTGATGATGAGAATGTATGATAAAGGGCAGCTTTCCAACTAGCCGTATCGGTAGTAATCGGGGGGGGTTAAATGTTAAAGTAATCTATTCACTATCCAATTACAAATCAATCGACCTCATCAAAGCATCAATATGATAACGCCCGATGTAGCACATGAAAAACAGTTACTCATCAACAGAACTTGGAGTAAGAAAAAGGAATATCTAACGTTGTAAATCTATAGTAGGATTATCTCAAAAACCGTACACTTATTTTAGGCCGAGACAGTGTGCTAAGCCAACAGAGTCCCCGAGGTGGTAGACCCTGCGGGGAAAGAATAAAGGCTATTAAGCGGCAGTGGCTAATTTACAGACAAGGGTAATGGAAGATGGAACTAGCTTTTAGTGGTCTGATTTAATTTCTCATATTGATTGTGGATGCTTAAAATAGCCACTCCGATCAATACAGCCACAACCGTTAAGATCGTGTTTAACAGACCTTCTATTCCAAAGGATAATTTTATCAAAATTGTTGATATGATAAATCCCGAGTTTCTGATCACCTGATTAAATTTATCCGTGTGCAAAAAGGAAATCAACAGCAACAGCACATCAATGAGAATCAATACCGTAAAAAATTCATCAAAAAATATCTTGTTGATATCTTTAAAGGAATCTACCAGTCTGCTTATTGAAAAGAAGTTCATATATACCCACTGACTTAAATTATAAATAGCTAGCACAATAAGGACAGGCACTAAGCAGGTGGCAATAATTTTTTTCATTTTAATAAACTTCACCATCTCCAGCGATAGTGGACGGCCCTTTTCCTCATCTTCTTTCTTTTGATTGAGTCGGTAAAAAATATAAATCAAAAAAAACAAAATAATAGTTGCAATTATATCATACGTAAACTGGAGGTCACTTTTTACCATAAACCAATCGGATGTAAACTCCAGCCGGGATAGGTCATTATAAATTCTTCTGATTACGATCAACGTAATGATCTCGTATTGCTTCCCAATATATTTACTGATTGACTTTGGAAGATAGTACACGAGCAGGTATACCTCATAAATCAATATAAACGAGAAGGGTGTATAAATGGCTACCAACGGATTTCTCACCAATTCGGAATACTCAGTTAGCTGCACAATATTAAAATGGACTAACGCAATTAGTAGTACGTGGAGAAGAAAGGCGATGATGGCAATGAGAATAATAATCAGTTCACTTTTTTTCTTTGCACTCTCCGAAAGGAGTTTTGAATAAAGTAAATTAAGAATGTACTCGTATTTGCTCATAGCGACACGGAACGTAACTGCCTATTATTTATAGAAGAAAGCAAGTTCTCATTTTTCCTTCCGATAGGCCGATCCATTTTTCCAGCTATTTATATTTTTGCGTCAATATGCTGCCAAGCCACCAAGATATATTTAAAATTTTATGGAATTTTTCGTTGGCTTAGGACTATAACCGATAATTAAGCTGAAGAAACATATTATTTTCTCTTTGCCACATAGTAACAACCAAGGCTATTGAATGTTTACTGTGGAATTTATAAAAATATATAAGCCTCACCTTTGCTAAAGGTGCTTAGTCTATAAGTAGTCAATTATAACTTTCAGTATGCGCTATTTCCCATTAATGTATGTATCTGGAGAAAATCCTTCATCTTTAGGCGAAGACTTTGGTGTATCGTCCACGAGCCGGGAGACAACGCTTTACATAAAGGTATTGCAATTAAATGCCGATGAGTTAATTTTCATGCAAATCATCGAGCGTCAATATGTTTTAGGCTGTGAGAAGGGCTTCAATCTCTATCTCTAATTTATCGAGGCTTCCATTTTTACTGCGTATAATTTCAAATCGCCTGAGCGCTGCACGTGCATAGCCTCTTCAAGTAGCTTCTATCGTTTGTTTTCAAGGTCTTTGATGGAGTCTTTCCTTAATAGTGAAAACATAAATGATTTTTTTTTAACAGCTAATCGTCCGTAATGCTACTTGATTGGTTCGAATTAATATAGACAGCTAAGCTGATCGTGAGTAAAAAAAACAGACGCATCCTATGGACGCGCCTGTCTGTAAAAAAAGATAAATTTAAAATTAGCCAGGCATGATGACTGTGTCAATCACGTGGATAACCCCGTTAGAAGCCTCCAAATCAGCAGAGACAACTGTAGCTCCATCAATTTTTACGCTTCCGTTTATGGAAACTGTGATTTCCTGACCGTTTACGGTTTTCACTTTTTGTCCGTCTGATAAACCTGCTGACATGGCTTTTGCACCCACTACATGGTAGGTAAGAATAGCCGCTAACTTTTCTTTGTTTTCTGGCTTAACCAATTCCTCTACCGTTCCTGCCGGAAGTTTAGCAAATGCTGCATTGGTGGGTGCGAACACTGTGAAAGGACCATTACCACTAAGGGTATCCGCCAATCCAGCTGCCACAACCGCTGCTACTAGTGTACTGAAATCTTTATTGCCTGAAGCAATCTCTACAATGTTTTGCATTTTTTGTATTTGTTTAATTAAGTATGGATGTTTAACATCACATATATAGATATGTTACATTATGTTTATAAGTATTTAAAGTCTGGTGAATAGTATAAATAGAATTACGTAAATACAGAAGCCAGACATTACCTCAAAGTTTTAGCATTCGGTTGATCTAGTTTTTTTCTCGTTAAAATTCTACTCATCACAATGACGATAGGATGAAAGGTCACAAAAATAAAATTGGCTCACACTTTTCAGCACGAGCCAACTTCATTTAAATCTAAGAAATACTACTTTGGCAACGAAACCATGTCTGTAACATGGATAACGCCATTGCTTGCTTTCAAATCAGCAGCGACCACCGTTGCTTTTCCGCCCTTGGCATCAGTAATGATCACTTTACCTCCTTCAATAGAAGCTTTCAACTCTTGGCCGTTTACTGTTTTTACAACGGCTGTACCATTACCTTTTTTAATTAATCCTGTGAGGGTTGCGGCATCTACATTTCCAGCAACCACGTGGTAGGTAAGGATTCCGCTCAGCATAGCTTTGTTCTCTGGCTTTAATAAAGTTTCTACTGTTCCTTTCGGCAATTTATCAAACGCTGCATTGGTTGGAGCGAATACCGTGAATGGACCAGCACCCTGCAATGTTTCTACTAAACCAGCTGCTTTTAAAGCAGCCACTAATGTAGTGTGATCTTTCGAACCAACGGCTATACCCACGATGTCCTGTGCTTTTACGGCAGAGGAAAGAACGATCAACGAAAGGAGTCCGGCAATTTTTAACATGTTTTTCATTTTTCCTGTTTTTAGATTTGAATAAATAACAGCATGCCACCTGCTTTGTTCAATAATGAGTGAAGCTCAGGCCTGGAGTCTTGATAAATGTTAATTAACGATCAATAGAGCTTAAAACCTTTTTCATAAAAGTATTCGCGGCATCTTTTTCGGAAGAACCTTCGCTTATTAAATGATGAACCGCCAGCGCGCCACATAGATTTGAAATCAATTCTCCGATAACATCCACTTCTTCACTTTTTAGATAAGAAGCCTCTGAAATGCGTTCGAGCACGTTAATCGTGGTTTCGATTTCTTCAACGTTTGAGCTTTTCTGTATTTGTCTAATTACGGGTAGCTTCATCGATTAATACTTTTAATTGTTCTTCCTTATTCGTTTGAACCTGGCCGTGTAGAAACCCTTTTTTAAAACTGGCGAAGGTTGGTAGATTAGTAACATCTGCCAGTTTTCGGGAAGCAGGAAATTTTTCTGCATCCACTAATATGAAAACAGTATTTTCTTGCTCAGCGGACAGTCGCTTAAACTTTGGTTTCATAATTCTGCAGTTGCCACACCAGCCTGCTGAGTATTGAACTACAACAGTATCATGCTGGTCAACCAATTCTCGTAAGTTATCCTCTGCTAATTCAATTATCATTTGTTGATTTTAGTTTTTTGATAGATAGGCCGCTACTCCTTGTGCACTTGCCACCATTGCTTCCGTTCCTTCTTCCCAATTGGCCGGGCAGACCTCACCAAATTTTTCTACATGCAATTGAGCATCGATCAACCGAATGTATTCGTCAATATTTCTTCCCAGCGGAAAATCGTTGATAGATTCGTGACGGACAATACCTGTTTTGTCAATGAGAAACGTTCCGCGATAGGCAATCGGTGCTCCGCTAAACGACCAAGTTCTGGTAATTGGGTCAAAGGAATATTCCCCTCCTAACACGCCATAATTAAGAGAAATAATCTTAGCTGAATCGGCAATGATCGGGAAGGTTACTCCCTGAATGCCTCCATTGTCTTTGGCGGTATTGAGCCATGCCAAATGGGTTTCTTCAGTGTCGGTAGAGCAACCAATGACAACCGTATCTCTCCTTTCAAACTCATCTGCTTTTTCCTGAAAGGCATGAATTTCAGTAGGACAAACGAAAGTGAAATCTTTTGGGTAAAAGAATAATACGACATTCTTTTTGCCAATGTACCGGTCGAGGCTAAAATTTTCAATTATCTCTTCGCCATTGATTACTGCTCCTGCTAAGATTTTTGGTGCTTGTTTTCCAACTAATGTCATGATATGTTTATTATAGATATGCACTTTTAACAGGCCGTTGAATGAATTGTTATCAATCGTCTTGGGTGTATTCGTTGCAATCGGTAGCATTCGATAGAATTGCCATAAGAAATATAAATCACTACTAGCATAACTTTTTGGGAGCTAATTCCTTATTAATGTATGCAATTGATCTCATCCTCTATTATTCAAACCTGGGAACGATTTTATCAGGCTAATTTCATTAATTTCCTCACCGGTTTTAAAGCCCAACCTATTTGTAGCAACGGTATTGATGGCTACTATTCAACATCATTGATCGATCGATACCACTATGCAAAACCGGGGTCTGAAATTCAAAAAACTCATTAGATGTCTTCACGGAATTTTTTATCAGCTCAATGGGAATACCTTGCCATGTTTAATTATGAGGTAGATCCCATTGTGTTGCAGAAACATTTACCTCCTTTTACCGAAATTGATTATTTCCAAGGTAAGGCCTTGGTGAGTATTGTTGGTTTTATGTTTAACAACACAAAAGTCTTGGGACTACATTGGCCCGGCCATGTAAATTTTGAAGAAGTAAACCTGCGTTATTACGTCAGGTATTATGATGGTACCCAATGGAAAAGAGGCGTGGCCTTTGTTTCAGAGATTGTTGCTAAACCAATCATTGCGGTAACGGCCAATCTTCTTTACAACGAACATTATAGTGTGGCAAACATGAATCACCAGATCAATGCAACAGGTAATACGTTGACCATTAATTATTCCTGGAAAAAGAGAAACCAACAATGGAATTTCATGGAAGTAAGTACGTTTCTTGGTTTAATGGATATTGAAAAAAATTCAGAGGAAGAATTCATATTTGAGCATTACTACGGCTATAATCGATTGAACGATGCAACTACCATCGAATATGAGTTGGAACATCCACCTTGGCAAGTCTATCCTGTGAAAAGTTATTCGATCACTTGCGATATTGAAAAGCTATACGGTAAGGACTTTGTCCCTTTTCTAGCTGACCGAAAGCCCAATTCGGTATTTCTAGCCAAAGGGTCTGAAGTGATTGTAAAAATGCCAACGAGGAAAATTTTTTAACTGTTCATTCATTAGCTTCAAGGTGAACGATTAGCTTTAACACTAATGAAACTTGTTTAAGGTGCAGCTAATTTTAAAAATATACCTTTCCCTTCAAAGTGTTTCATCTTTTCAGTTTAAAATAAAGATTGATTCAACAGATTAAAAATAGTTACTTTTTTTTCACCCGTTTGAAAACTATTGAAAAATCATTTTGTTGAACAGTTAATTTAAAATCTTAAACATAAATTTATGAATACAATGTTTGCAGAAGTACTGACCTTAAAGGTCGATGATCCAGTTGCCTTTACCTTCTTTGTAGGGTACATGGCCATGTTGGCATCAACAGTTTTTTTTCTTTTTGAGCGTGGTTCCGTAGATGGGAAATGGAAAACCTCTCTATTGGTATCTGGTATGATCACCGGAATTGCAGCTGTTCATTATTATTACATGCGCGATTTTTATATCGCAACAGGCACTACCCCTACGGTGCTTCGTTACATTGACTGGACACTGACTGTGCCTTTAATGTGTGTAGAGTTTTATCTTCTACTAAAGCCAGCGGGAGCACCCAAATCGTTTATGTGGAAACTGATTGGTGCCTCGGTATTAATGTTGGTGATGGGCTATATCGGTGAAGCATTCAGCGATGGATCAATGGGACACTCTGTGTTATACGGGTTCCTTTCTACTCTTGGATATGTATACATCTTGTATTCAGCTTGGTTTGGTGAAGCGAAACAATTAGCCGAAAAATCAAATTCTGAATCAGTGAAAAAAGGTATCAATGCCTTAGCTTGGTTCGTATTGGTGGGTTGGGCAATTTATCCAATCGGTTACATGGCAATGCCCGGTGGCTGGCTTGGACCAGATGGCGCTGGAATTTTGAAACCAAGCGACCTGGATTTGATTTATAACATCGGTGATGCTATCAACAAAATTGGTTTTGGTTTGGTAGTATATGGCATTGCTACTGCAGAGACTGCAAAGGCAAAACTGAAGGCTGCATAATAAGACTAACCAAAGTTTTTAGTAAACTCATAAGTCATCATGCGTAGTGTCATTAAGTTGGCTACGCCATGACTTTTGAGTTTACTTCTTTTATAAACATGAAAAACATCCTTCGCGTAGTAAAACCTGTCTCATTAAAGTATTGGCTAGTTATTGGGTCACTTTTACTTACCGCTGTACAACTTTTCGTTTCACCCATCAGTCAAACCTTTTCACTTTTCTTTCTAGCTACTACACTATTATTTTTTGGCCTGCCTCACGGAGCACTTGACCATCAGGTAGAGTCAATATCTTCCAAAAACATAAATTGGTCATTTGCCGATTTTTTGAAGAGTTATTTTTTGAAGATTGTGATAACGTGTATCATTTGGTTGCTTTCTCCCTCCGTAGGTTTTGTAAGCTTTCTATTATTTTCCGGATATCATTTTGGGGAAACCGACTTGCGCTCACCTGAGTTTGGATTAAATCCTAAAGGGGTCATCATCACCTTTTATGGGTTAGGGATCCTCGGCTGTTTGCTTTTGCCAAGGATCACAGAAGTATGGCTGATCTTAGAATGGATCTCTCCAGTTTTTGCAGCCGACAACGATTTTACATCGGCAATCAGTGCTAACCGCCTCGTGCTGTGGTCATTTTTCTTTTTACTGGTTAGCTTCATTTCTGTATACCTTTTTACAAAAAGTAACGCAAGACGTTCTGTTAGAGTGAGACTGTTCGTTCCGGCATTTCTCCTATTGATTTTATCTCCGCTACCCGCTTTGACTGCCTTCTCATTTTATTTTGGATTATGGCATTCGCTCCATGCACTAATGCACATCCGCAAACATCTGGGTTGCAGTTTACCAGAGATGGTTAGAATAGCCCTTCCATTTAGTATTATCAGCACAGTTGGATTAGCGGCCTTTTTAGTATTCATCATGGTTAAAGACTGGTCGCCTGCATGGATGACATTGGTTTTTATCTCTGCACTAACTACACCGCATGTAGGTGTGATGACGAGAATGTATGATAAAGGGCAGCTTTCCAACTAGCCGTATCGGAAGTAATAACATTATATAACTCTTTCGTTGCCAAGTTCCTAACACACAATTATAAAATTTGTCGTTATATTAAATGGCCGTGCAAGCCAGCGCACCACTTTGCAGCAGTCCTCCTGGGTTTGCACGGTAACTTCTAAAGATTGAGTATTTAGATTGAAGAAGAATATGAACTACTCCTGCTTTAGTGAATTTATCGGGTTATGAAGGGCTGCTTTAAGTGACTGATAGCTCACTGTAATAAAAACCAACAGCAATACGAAAATACCCGTAAGTATAAACGAGCCCGGGCTTAATTGAATTCTGTATTCAAAAGTGCTCAGCCATTCCCGCATAATATACCAGGCAAGGGGGCACGCCAGCACAAATGCCAGCAGCACATTTTTAGTAAATGATAGGGAGACCATTAAGAATAAATTTAATGGCCCGGCACCTAATATTTTCCTGATTCCAAGTTCTTTAGTTTTTCGTTCTACATGATAGGTGGCCAGTCCTAAAAGTCCTAAGCAGGCAACGAGTATGCTCAGCACGCCCGCCATTTGAAAGATCTTGCCAGCCTTTTTTTCCGTCACATAGAATCTGTTCAGCTGATCGGACAGAAAGTGATATTCAATGGGTGTTTGTGTGTCAAATTTTTCATGCACTTTTGTGGCTTCCGCTATAAGCGATTGGGTACCTCCTGCCACTTTTATAGTGAAATAGTCTACGGATGATATGGGATTGTTACGAAACCCAATAATGATCGGTGCAATTTTCTGGTGCAATGACTGGAAGTTAAAATCCTCCAGCACCCCAATTACATTCGCCTCCCATTTAATACCATATGCACTGATGTGAATTTTGCTGCCAATGGGACTTTTTAAATTCATTGCTTCAACGGCAGATTCATTAAGAAGTACATTCATTGAATCAGCTTCATTTCCTGAAAAGAAAGCACCAGCGTTGAGTTGAAGCTGATAGGTATTCTGCATATCCTCATCGAATCCCATAAAATAGGTTTGCAGAGAATCTGCTGTTATACCGCTCGTGTTTGTTCTTCTGACATGTGCCTCATCAAGAACCTTCCATTCACCGGGAACCTGCGATGAAACGGCTACTTGTTTTACACCTGCTATTTTGGAGAATTCGTTTTTCATAGCCTGAAACTGACTGCGGGCTGTGCGACTATTGATGTCGATGATCATCATTTGTTCCTTATCAAATCCGATATCTTTCGTTTGAATAAAATTAATTTGGTCACCGATTACCAAAGTGGAAACAATCAACACAACAGTAATTGTAAATTGAAAAACAACAAGGGTACTTCGGAGATCAAATCTGTTTTTTGTGGCGCTTGGCTGGCCCTTAAGAGTAACCACTGGTGTTAGCTTCGACAGATAAAAAGCCGGGTAACTTCCTGCAATTGCTCCTATCACCAAAGTAATGAGCAAGAGTGAGGGCATATACTCCCCGATTGTATTAAAGGTAAGATCAAAGTTCTTTCCTGTTATTGAATTGAAGAAAGGAAAGCATATATCGATAGCCGCAATAGATAAGAGCATTGAGAGGAGCGTGATCACAAATGACTCTGTCAAAAATTGAAAAATGAGTTGTGTTCTGAATGCGCCCACCACTTTTCGCAGGCCAATTTCTTTGGAGCGTGAAGAAGCTTTTGCTGTTGTTAGGTTTATGTAATTGATGGCTGCAATAATGAGCAGGAATACTGCCATAGAAGAAAATATATAAACGTAAGAAGGGTCGCCATGTACTTGCTCTACACCCGATTCGATATGAGCAGAGTGAAGATAAATATCCTGAATGGATTGAAATTGAGTGGTTTGAAACGCAGCATCAGGCCCCCAATACGTTGCCATAAACGCTGGCATCTTTGCCTGTACATCTTCGATGGATTGTCCTTCACCTAATACAACATACGTATAGGCACCCATTCGTTGCCAGTTATTTAAAGAAGCTTCCCAATCTTTTCCGGAACGAATGGTCGAAAACAATAAGTCAAACTGAAGATGCGAGTTATCGGGTATGTCTTTGATCACTCCGGTTACTTTCACCTCTCCGGCACCGGTCTTAATTATTTTGCCAATGGCGTTGTCATCCGAAAAGTACTTCTGTGAAGTTGACTCTGTAAGAACTACAGAAAAAGGTTCGCTCAGGGCAGTTCTCTTATCGCCAGCTATAAACTCGAAGTCGAAGATATTAAAAAAGTTAGCATCGCTGGTGGTGAACCAGTTTCGCTCGCTGTACTTTGTTCCATCAAATTCAACAATTACCTGGCCGGATAAGCGAAACAGGCGTGCCATTTCTTTTACTTCCGGAAAAGAGTTAACCAACTCAGGTCCCATGGGAGGTGCAGTACGCCCATACGTCCGGATACCATCGGGGGTGGATTTATCAATTGTAATTACTCTGAATATTCGGTCGGCCTTTTGATGGAATGAATCATACGATAGTTCATGCCTCACATAAGTGTACAGCATTGTACTAAATGAAATACCCACTACGAGCCCAAGCATATTGATAAGGGTAAATGCTTTGTTTCGGATCAACGAGCGAAAGGCGATTTTCAAGTAGTTTCGGATCATAAAATAGTTTGTTGGGTATCTTCCTTTACGATTTTCATGCCATTCAATAATCCATGATTTTGTTCTGCAATCGAACACCAGGTAGTTGATGGATGTTCGGAAATCAACCAGATATGTCCAAAACCGGTCGGGATGAGTGCAGCTTGTGGCTTGAGTGTTCCATTTCAGAGCTCCTTTTTTAGGGGGCTTTTTTTATGACTCAGACATGAAACAATGATTGATGATTACGAATCTATTTACGCTCTGGATTTAGCTTATTTTCTTTTAACTCTGCCTTGTCAGTCGTACAAGTAATTGATTCAACTTGGATGCCTGTTGAAAATGTTGGTTGGCCCAAACTACTTCTTCTCTCTGATGATCGTTACCTTTTATATCTTTTGTAATAGTATCTATTGTTCTTTTACTCCATCCATTCCTTTTAGTAAGCAATGAATTATAAAGATCATTATTATATCCACTAATGAAGATCATGGATTTTGCTTTTAAAGCTGTTTCGAGAAGTTTAATGTGAAACTCTTCATCATAAGCACCAATTGCATAACCCTTTGTCCGATCTGCAAAGTATGGTGGGTCTAAATAAATTAATGTTGCCGGCCGCTTTAAAAAAATTTTTATTAACTCAACGGCATCCCGATTTTCTATTCTTATGATTTCAAGGTTTATACCCTGAGTATAATACAAGTCCGATGCGGAAAAGTAGTCATTTTCGTAATGAAGCCTGATACTTTTATCGGATAACATATTACGATAGAGCGCAGCATTATCGATAACCTGAGCCGTGGATAGAAATGAATGCGCCAGGAAAATAAAGATGATGACTAACCTGTTTTTCATTTGACTATGCTTTCCGGAATATTCAGTGGAGGGCTAAATTAAAATCAGTTTGTTGTGTCGGCAATGCCATTCATAAAGTGCAAAATCTCATCATACCGCGGATTCCAGGTCCACACAAACTGTGTAATCATAGGAACATGTTTTTTGCGCTTCAGAACATGGTAATTTACTTTTGAAGTAAAGTTCGGCAATACTTTTACAAACTTGTCATGGCTTTTATGAATTGACGCATAGGTCTTTTCACCTTTGTACATCAGGAATGGGGGCATTCCCTTATGTAAGTGATAAAGCGGTGAAGCTTTTTTCCATTCTCTGGGATTGGGTGTAAACGTTTTAAGATACGAATGTCCCTCCGGTTTTTTTTCTTCCATTAAATAGCCGTACATATCCAATCCGGCAGCATCGATTAAGATTGCCCCTTTGATTGGACTTTTTATACCGACTGAATCCAGGTACTCATCGCGAACGGAAATTAGTGCTGCTAAATGACCTCCTGCAGAATGCCCGGAGACGAATATCTTATTTTGGTCGCCACCAAATTGGTCAATATTTTCATACACCCATTTGACGGACGATGCACTTGCATACGCCATGTCATTGAAATCACCAACAGGACTCAGCGGATAATTGATAATGACAGTGACAACTCCTTTTCTTGCCATTCTACTTCCAAAAAAACTGTAAAGTTTTTTGTCTCCTGATCTCCAGCTACCGCCATGGATGAAGATAAGAACATTCTTGTCAACGGGTTTTCTAGGAGAAAATATATTAAGCGACAGTGATGGAATAGATCGTGTTGAATCTGTTTTCATGTAGATGATATTCTTATCCCTGTGAATACGTTTAAAAGCACATGAAGTAGAACTGATCAAAATCAGAAACGCAATGATTTTTGTAAAGGTTATCGCTGAGGTCATAGCTAATTATAGTAGCAGATTAGTAAATTATTTTAACCTGTGAATTGGATTCCGGTACCTATCGATTCCCAGCAAAACCCGCGCCTTGATTCTAGTGAATGCTTCCGTCTGAAGACTTCCATCATAGCAGACACAAGTCTCGCGAGGGCAAACGATGATGGTCATGATTTCCATGATTGCTATTGGCCTGCTTTAAAAATTCAATTAAAGGTTTTATCTTCGATTCCATTTTAAAACCAAAACCAAACCTAAATCAATTTTTTAATTATGAGAACTTCCAAAAAAAGACTAGCGGCCATTATTTTCCTCACCCTATTTTCGGCTGCGACCATTGTTTCTTGTGGCAAGCAAGCTAAAGAAGCTCCTGCCAGTGAGGTAGCATCTGATTCGACCGAACATCCTTCGGATTCTACGGAACATCCTTCGGATTCTACCGAGCATCCAGTAGGTGAGCACCCTGCCGATTCAACTAAAAATTAGGATCCTTTATGAGGCTGGCATGTTGGGCCGCTTAAACAAGAAGGTTGTTTTCGGGGTAGCCTCCTTGCCGTTGATCTCTAATAAAGGATACGCCAGAAAATTAATAGGCCCTGAGGCAGGACCGGGTTCAACCTGTAGGTCGCGACCCTGGCTGAACTCAATGCGATTGGCGGGATGGTGGCCAAAATAATAGGTAGCCAGTGCGGTATATTTATTCGCTTCACTGATATCGATGGGCCACCATTTTCCTTCTGCATAAAACTCTGCCCAACAGTGGTAACCATCAATGCCTCCTTCATTCCTTTCGGATGGAATAGACGCGCCTATGGCAAACCGGGCAGGAATGCCGGAAGACCTGGCCAGCGAAATAAAAAATGAATGGAATTCAGAACAATTTCCGGTTCGTATATCGCATGCGTAATTGGCATCACCCTTCCCGTAGTTACCATACTTCATATAGCGCATGTTATCAATGATGTAGTCATACAACGCCCTCGCCTTCATCAGGTCATTTACATCGCGCCCCCGGATAGCTTCTTCAGCAACTTCTGCGAAGCGACCTCCTACCGGCATTAATCGATTCTCTTTCAGGTACCGGTCATCTACCGGACCTTCTTCTTCCACCGGTCCTCTTTCCATGCGCTTCACCTGATAAGCAATCTCTATTGTTTTTTGGCTGTGCAATGCGCGCGGTTCGAGATACAGAATGGTATTGTTGAACTCTTTGTCCTTGATTAGTTTATACTCCACCGGCACGTTCATAGAGGTTACTTCTACCGTCTGGTAAGCATTCGATGTGGCGATCGGAATCCACATTTTTGCATCGCCCTTGATTTCGGGTAACACCACTTGATAATAAAATTCAAATGAATCACTTCCTTCCACTACTCCCAGCAAGCGGGTGGCGGCATCCTTCACGGGCACACGATTCCATGTTTTATCCTTCTTCTGTTTCCAGGCATAGTAGGGCTTACCATTTAATTTATGAACACTGGTCTCGGTTACATCCATGGCTCCTGGTTCTCCACTAAGAAAAAAATCTACATCGTACACATCACCACTTACATCGGCCAGATCGACACAGGCAAAATGACTTTTCGGGCCCAGGTTAGCCAGGTACTCGGTATGCACGCGCACTAGTTTCATACGAAAATCCTGACCTCTATCATGTACCTGAAAATAGCCACCGTTTTCATCGGTCTTCTTTTGAATGAAGTCTTTTATTCCTGATTCAATTTCCTCGATGGAAACCTTTTTTATATTTTTCTTCTGTTCCAGAACAGGTGCTTCCTTCTTGTCAGCGCAGGAGGCTAACGCAAACATTATAGCACTTAGCAGGATGGTATTAAATGTTTTTTTTATCATACGTTAAGGACAAACAACTCATGAGAGTGAAAAATACAGTATCAACTTCGAAGATAAAATAATATGTTCACATTTAATTGACCCGATCAGCAATAACGGCTTACCATCAGAAAAAGTGGAATGCTGCTTGGCTTATATGTGTCTAGAGGACTTGGCATCTCCTACACTGTTTTTATCAAACTGTCACTCCTGGGAGGAGCGTAGGTAAGCGAAACTCATTCGATAATATCTTTCAATGATTTTCCGAACTTTTCAAGTAACTCATCCGTCTCCGGTTGAGTGATGATGAACGGTGGTGAAATCAAAATACCATTTTCATCTTTCCCGTAAGGCCCGCCTACAGCAGGATAAACCAGCAATCCATTTTTGAAACATTGATCAATGACCTTTGCCTGCAGTCCTTTCTTTGATGGATCAAACTCAATTCCCATCATCAGTCCTTTTCCTCTCACCACATCGATGAAGGAATACTGGCTCTTCAACTCAATCAGTTTACTTTTTATGAAAGCGCCTTTCTCATTTACGTTAGCGAGCAGGTTATCTTCTTCCACCACCTGTAAAACTCTTACTGCCGTTGCACACGAAAGCGGATGGCCACTGTACGTATGCCCACTCATAATAAGTCCACTTCCATTTCGTATGGGAGCCAGAACTTTTTCGGTCATCAACGTAGCTGCTATCGGTGCATAACCGGCACCCAGGCTTTTGCCGATGGCAACAATGTCCGCGACCGTGTTCCAGTATTCCATCGCAAACCATTTTCCCGTTCTCCCTAATCCCGTCATTACTTCATCGGCAATGAATAGGATTCCGTAGTCATCACAGATTTTTTTCATTGCTGGATAATATTCTGCCGAAGGGGTTAATGCGGTGCCCGCTGCCCCTACGATCGGCTCGGCCACAAAAGCCGCAATGTGCTTCGCTCCCATTTTCTCAATCACCCCGATAAATTCGTTGGTCTGTATTTCAAGCGAGTCCTTTTCCAGGTCGGCATGAAGCAAAGGATATTTCTCCAACGAGTTTTCAAAACGTTGACGTCTCAATGCATGCCCTGATAACGAAAGCGCTCCCACCGTGATACCATGATAACTTTTCCAGCGAGAGATAAAGTTTTTCTTCTCTGGTTGTCCCTGCTCCTGCCAATATTGAAGCGCCACTTTCATAGCCGTTTCGATGGCCTCCGTTCCGCTGTTGACAAAAAAAGAATGGGCATGACTTTTCTGAACTGACACCTCAAATAATTTGGTGGCTAACTGCTCCGCTTCTTCAGAACCAAATTGTGATCGGTAGACGAATTGAAGTTTGTCAAGCTGTTGTTTCATGACCGGCAACACTTTGGGATGCGAATGACCTAACGAGCAGGTGACCGCCCCGGACGATCCATCCAGGTAAGGTTTACCTTGTTCATCGTAGATGTAAACGCCACTGGCCGACTTTGCTTTCAGATATGTTTTGGTAAGTAAAGGCTGGATGTTGTGCACGCTATGCTGATTCAAATTCTATGAAAGATAATGTGATTTGGTCTTCCCGTGAAATCGATCTGGAATATTTCGCTAACCATTTTGGTTGCCGTATAGTGGATGCGGGAGCGCTCAACTATTGTACCATTGCCATTTCCATGATCACTTAAAAAGTTGAAATTGACTCTCCCATTGTGTGCAGTGCCATGTAAGAGAGCAGAAATGATATCAACGTTCTTCTTTGATTCAATTCGCAAGAAAACAGTACACGAATCTTACAGCAACCTAAGCACAACAGTCCCCGCTATACAGATACATATCCCTGGAGAATGTCCAATCAACCTTTTTTAGTGCTATTTCGTCCGGGCATTTGCATTTTTATTGATTCGGATTTGCAGATTGTATTTCTATTTGTTCTATTTCGGAAGATTAAAGCCAACTATAGACGAGATTATCCCCAGAGGTCAAGGACTTTTGGGGATTTTCTTTTTATGCCAGTTTACAAAGTGCCAGCCCTTTTTGATAAATTAATACCTGAATTCATCATTAATTTTTTTACAACTTCTCCTTTATTCAGCATACAAGGTTTGCCACAAAATAGAATTTATTGGATTTGAATTCACTTCTAAAAGAAGCGGGGATAAAATCGTCTCAGGCGAAAGTGATGCGACTTGCAACAACTAATTTTTTGACCAACATCAACTAAGGGCAACCGAAATTATCCAAGTTATAATTTATGCCAAACAACTCAGATGCGTTTTTAATCCAAAGCAAACATAAACTTCAAAACTATTAAATTTATCTATAGTGGTCTAAAATCGATTTGGCATAAATAGGACCCAAAAACATTAAAGAAGAGGTTATAATAAAAAACATAACGGCCAACGCAATAGAAACATAACGACCTGACGTCAAGACCTAAATATTGACCCTTTCAGAAGCCCAATCTTAATCGAAAGAATTAATTCGTAAATGGGCAAAAGAAAAATTTAATTCTTAACCCTTTTCTGTCGTCAGGTCTTCCGACCGGACGTTAACTCACTGCTTCATGATCTTCCGGATCAGCAGTCCTTGATCCGTTTTCACTTTCAGGATATACAGGCCGGCTGGATAGTCAATCATATCAATGGTATTCATTCCGGTTACATCACCCGTCATTAACACTTTGCCATTCACATCCATTAATGTTATCGAAGAATGCTGCCCGGCTCCCAGTAACTCCACGTTGAGTTTATTGTCAATTACCGGGTTGGGATAAATGGAAACAGAGACTTCTGTGTTCAGCCCCGCATCAGGCACCCTCTTCAAATAAAATCGTTCTGTTATTGGTTTGCCTGCTTCCTTAATGGTAAAGGTATATGGCTGTGTGCTGGTCACCGGTATGGATACGCCTTCCTGTTTATCTACGAGGAAC
>CAZIOY010000050.1:0-31745 GCA_964540915.1 uncultured Ohtaekwangia sp. | reverse complement strand
TCAATTGAACTTCCAGGTGAGTAGCCAATGTGGATTTACCTGAACCCGACAAGCCGGTAAACCAAATCACTTTGGGCTGCTGATTCAGCAATTTGAAGCGAACATATTTGGTTACTTTCGATTCAAATGGGAATAGATTTTTCAATGTTGAATTAATATAGGTTATAATAGATGGATATAAAAGTAATGCAAACGACTATATAAATTAATGTAAGAGGAGTCCCCACTTTCACAAAATCCTTAAAAGAATATCCGCCAGGCCCAAATACCATCAGATTGGTTTGATAACCAATAGGTGTCATGAAATCGCCTGAAGCAGCAAATGCAATTGCTACGAAGAAGGGAGTATAGGGCAACTGCATTTGATCGGCCATGGACATCGCAATGGGAAACATAATTGAAACGGCAGCAGCGTTGGTAATCAAAGAGGTTAAAACAATAGTAACAATAAATAATGATGACAGTACGGCAACCGGGCCTAGTGACTTTACAGTACGAATAAGGCCACCAGCAATAAGCTCTGCCGTACCTGATTTTTCAAGGGCAATACCAATGGCCAGTGAACAGACCAGCACAACCAGTAGTCCAAGATCGAGATTCCGTTTAATTTCAACGATGTTAAGTAATTTTAACGACACCATTGCCGTTAGCAAAATAAGACATATCGTAAAAAGCGGAACTACGCCTGTAATACCTAGCAGTAAAAAAAGAAAGCAGGTAACCCCCGCCCACGAATGCCACCTGGGTTTTGTCGTAGTAATTTTCTGTGGTACTGAAAGGAAAACCAAATCTTTATAGCCCGATACATTTGTTACCTGATCCCCAGTTAACAAAAGAAGAAAGTCCCCCCCAGCCAGATGCATCTCTCCTACTTTGCCTGATACTCTTTTTCCATCGCGATGAATGGCGACAATGCTGGCATTAAATCTGTTTCTGAAATCCGATTCTTTTATGCGTACACCGATCAGATCTGAACCCGCAGACACTACGGCTTCAACAAAATTAAATTGACCCAATTGCGCCAGGGTATCTTGTTTTGGGATACTTAAGCCATTGTTCTCACGAATCAAATTGTATATCGAATCCGGGTTGCCAGAGAAAAACAATAAATCATTTTCTCTCAAATCTTCATCTGGCCCAACCGGTGAAATGACCTCACCATTTCTTAGAATTTCAACAAGAAAAGTATCCTGCATTTTGCGAAGGCCAGCATCGCGAACACTCTTTCCGATGAGTGGTGATCCTTTTGATAAAAGCGTTTCTACTATATATTCTTTAAGATTTTGCCGGACCGTGTCAATCTTTTCTTTGTGGGAGGGTAAAAGATTGTACCCAATGTAATACAAGTATATACATCCAATAATTGTGATAATAATTCCCAGATATAAAAAATCAGTAAAGGCTAACATGGGTAGTTTGTATTCAGCGACCAGTCCATTTAATACCAAATTGGTAGAAGTGCCAATCACCGTGATCATTCCTCCTAGGATAGTGGCAAATGAAAGTGGAATAAGAAATTTTGAAGATGGATTCCCCGTTTTATCTGACCAGTCTTTGACATACGGAATCATAAAAGCAACAATAGGAGTATTATTAAGGAATGCAGAAACGGAAGAAACAAGCAACATCATCCGCAGCAGAAATTTTTTAGGAGTCAGAGTATTCTTAAATAATTTTGAAAAAAACTCTACACCGTAAATCATTCTCATGCCAGCAGTAACGAGTACTAAAAGAAATATGATGATAATCTGCTGATTGGATAATCCTTTGAGTAATTCCTGTGGAGTGATGACATTCGCCACCATCAACACCATGGCACTGATAAAAAAGGAAAGGGAAGGATTGAACCACTCTCGATATAGCGAGATAATAAGAAATGCAACGACCAGTAAGGTGATTAACTGATGAAATGTCATGCTAACTTTTGTGTAGTTATTTGTTTTAGTAAAGTTACGAGATACGCCTATAAGATTTAAATCCCAAGAAGCCTACTAAATCAAAGCCTGAAATTATCTTTCAGGCTTTGATTAAGAAAAAGGAATCAAAAAATTAAAGGTTACACCATTTCCCCTTTCATTAAATGCACAAGCATCTCTTTGAAATTTTCTTTTTTGTTCAAATGTGGAAAAGGTTCATTAGGCACAGGCACTCCAAGAAATTTACAAAGCGGCTCCCATCCCTGGCTAGCTTCGAAAATGAGTAATTTATCGGCTGGAACAGAAGCTTTAACATCTTCATGATGTTTATGGAATAATTTCTCAGACGCTGCCTTATCCTGAAATTTACCTTCAAAGGTGACACCAAATATTCTTGATTTTGCAAGTTTCACACATCCTATAACTGATCGGAGCCGTGGGTTAGTAATTAATTTGGCCATCATAACCAACTTCTGCGGCAATGTCTGCGGGCCGGCTTGCCAAATGGTACTGTGCACACTATCGTACCACTTATCAAAGGGCCTTGTGGTTAAGATTACTTTCGCATCAGGATATCGCTTCATGTGTTCCTTATACCAGGGATAGCAAGGAAAGTCTACGGTTGCCTGATAACCTTTATATAATTCATCCCACTGAGTAGTTCCCGTTGCTTCAAGTGTTTTCCAGAAATGAAGGGTTTCAGGATGTACCAGCAATTCCTTCATATGATAGGTTTTATGGTAACCTAATTTTTCAAGGCATTCCTTCAGTGTGTTCGTACCGGTTCTGGGTAATCCGGCACCTATGATTTTGATAGACATAATGGGGTTGTTTTGGGTTTATAATAATCTCAATATAATAAATTTACTCAACTAAATATTCTCAGCTTCCGGTTTTTCCATTTGTAATGCTTAGATTTATTAATCCCCGTAGATTTTAATCTAAGGATTAATAGAAGCAACCCTCAATCAAACCCCAATGAAAATAAAACTTACCCTCTGTCTCTTCATCTTGCTGGTGCTTGTATCATCATGTAAAAATGAAGACAAAGAAACATTAAAAGAAAAGAAAGACCGCAATATGTTCGGGCATCGAACCACGCGCGGGTTAACCAAAACCTCTGAAGGTCTTACAGATGGTTATGTCATGTTTGCAGTTACCAATTCTCCATTCGTCTATCTCGTTAATCGTAAAGGTGAAGTAGTTCATCAATGGAAGGGAAATTATGAAGCCTTTAATCCCTATCTACAGGATGACGGATCAATCATATCGGGAGCCATGGATCCGGATTTTCCGGTTTTTGGCGAAGGCGGACCTTACGGACGGATTCAAAAAATTACGTGGAACAGTAAGATGTTGTGGGATTTTGAATATGCCACGGACCAATATATCGTGCATCATGATTTTGCAGTGCTACCTAATGGAAATATACTCGCGATCGCTTATGAAGTTAAATCCTATGAGGACGCTATTTCAAGAGGTCGTAAGCCGGAACTAACCGTGGCTGATGGCCCATGGCTTGAAAAAATTATTGAAATTGAACCACAAGGTAAACGAGGAGGTAAGATAGTATGGGAATGGCATTTATGGGATCATGTGATCCAGGATCATGACGCAACAAAAGCAAACTATGGAAATCCAAGAGAACATCCGGAATTAATGGATTTTAATTTAGGGCATCACCTGGAGCCAGCGATTTCGGAGGACAGCCTGGATATTTTGAAGCAAAAGGGGATGGCTGATAGAAACACAACTGTTGGTAATCGCGGTTCAGGGATTTTCCATTTTAATGCGATTAAGTATCATGCTGATCTGGATCAGATCGCTCTTAGCTCACCTTCCATGGGTGAAATTTATATCATCGATCATAGCACCACAATGCAAGAAGCAGCAGGCCATAGCGGTGGAAAATATGGCAAAGGTGGTGACTTTCTTTACCGATGGGGAAACCCTAAAAACTATCAGATGGGAGATTCCACCCATCAGAAATTATTCGGTCAGCATGATGTGCGCTGGATAGAGAAAGGAAAACCGGGTGCCGGAAATCTAACCGTGTTCAACAACGATATCTCCGGAAGAAAAGACAGTATGAACTATTCAGCGATATATGAGATACAAACTCCAGTAGATGATAAGGGAAATTACCCGATTGAAAATGATAAAACATTTGGACCAGCGGAACCAACCTGGGTTTATGTAGCGTCAGATACGATTTCCTTCTGGAGCAGTTTTATTTCGGGTGCGCATCGTATGGAAAATGGCAATACTTTCATCAATGAAGGTGCGAGAGGAAGATTTTTTGAAGTAACATCAGAAGGGAAAATTGTGTGGGAATATTTAAATCCATACAGAGGTGAAATTCGTAGACCAAATGGTGATCCAAATGATATTATGCCAATGACCTATTTTGAATTTCGGTCAACGTTTATTCCAGCCGATCATCCGGCATTGGCAGGTAAAGAATTGAAGCCACTGGATTCACAACCTAAATCGTTCAAACTACCTCCTCCTGAGGAAAAAAAGAAATAAATATCAAATGGAGAACTTTGCAGTGGTTTATACTCTTAAGGTCTACAATTGTCCTCCTTAAGTTTTATATTCTCATCTGAGATCCATGGGCTTTCAATCCATTTCAACGAGTTCTTTTTTTATTTTAAAAATTTGATTGGCTGCTCCTGTTGTGCGTCTGCCCATACCGCACGAGCATGCTATTTCAATCTTTTCATTTCTGATTTGCTCAATGCATTTAAGTAACTGTTTATGCTGTTCCATGGAAAGCTTTTCATGAACAAAACCTGCAATGAATCGGGTATGCGATGGGAGTGTAATTTTTTTCAATTCATCATAGAAGGACGCTTCTACGGTAGGTGGTATCTTGCCTTCGGCCAATGGATAATGCATAAATTCAAGTTGGTGAGTGGATGGAAATCGCTTCACAAGTTTATTCGAAAATTTAACCAACGATTTCAGCGTGCTGATTTTTGCCAGAGATTCATTATTTAAATCTCCCAGGCATAAATGAATGCCAATGGGAATAGCCGGATTTAATAATTTAATTAATCCGGTAATTGACCCAAATACAATATCTGAAATAATAGGTGGCATCATGTGAAACATAATCACCTCTATGGGGACTTCAATCTGAAAAACAAGATCCTTAGGATCAGCTATTTTTGCTATTTCATTCGCTTCGAAGGCCATACGCCTGTTAAAAGCCTGAGCATAACGTAGTCCATACAGTGGACCCAATACCACCATGGTTATACCCAGTCCGGTTGGCAATCCAACCTGAAACTTCAAGTCGCTCAATCCCCGTTCCTTTTTTATTTTCTTGTATATCGGGTAACTGTTTTTGAAATAATCCAGCCACTTGAAGTCGAGATGTTGTTCAATTTCCTTCGGTGACTTTTTTGGTCGCAATACACTTGCTTTCGTATAGTGTGCGGGCACGCCAATGCTATTTCGTATGCCTTTTCTCTTTACTTTCCAATTTTCAGTATCCGCTTCCATGCTGTCCATTATGATCTGTGTCCAGGCTGACCGGCATCCGTTGGGATATTGTGCTGACTTCTCGCCCACCTCTCCATCGGGTAATGAATGGAGGTGTCCGCCTAAGGCGTCCAGAGCGGTAATCATGGCTTCTTCTTCATTCGCATAGGGCATGCTGCCAACAAGATGGGCAAATCGTTTATTCATAGTAGCGCTGATTTAAATTCATCACGTTAAAAATATGACAATAATTTGAAAGCAATAAATCACGAAAACTGCAATGAGGATTTTCTATGATAAGAGATAGTGAGTATTGTATTAATTAACCCTAGTCAATGTAATAGAATAGCGGTACATTAGACAATTACCAAACCCCTAAGTTATTATGAAACGCTTACTAATGATTGCAGTTATGACCTTTATGGCGGTTGTAACATTTTCTCAGAGTAATAGTTTGCTCTGGACGATGACAGTCGATGTTAAGATGGACAAGAAACTGGAGTGGGAGAAGAAGATGGCGACTTTTGTCAAAACACATTATCCTCAGCTTAAGTACAGGGCATGGGAAGTGATTTCAGGTGTAAAGACGGGAACTTATGTGCTGATAATTGGCCCTACCAGTTATAAAGAAATGGATGTACCAACGGTTAGCCCTAAGGGGGAAGCACTCATGAGAACCGATTCCCAAGCATTAGATGCCTTGTGTAATTCTTCTGAAGTAAATTACTACACTATTGTTGACGATCTGGGCACTTCAAAGCCAGATAGAAAACTTAAATATCAGGTGATAAGTTATACCGAGCTCATTCCCGGAACCTGGGGCGATGCCAGAACTTTTTTCTTACATCAGAAACAAGTGCGTGAAAAAAATGGCTCTACGTTAGACCTTTCCTATCTAAGACCCTCCAATAGCGGTGCCGCCAATTCTTTTATGTCCGTGCGTTTCGTTGAAAAAATGGAGGAGCTGGATGCCAGTGAAAATACAGAAGCTTTGTATGATAAGATGTTTGGCGATAACTCATGGTATAAAGATTGGAATGGTTATTTAAGTACTATTAGACAGACTAAATCGGAGATAAGAGTATTACGTACCGATCTGAGCAGTCTTTGAAAAATCAGTTTTTGATTTTATAGAAAGGGGCATTTGTGGCTCCTTTCTTTTAATAAACTATTGTATTCCTAAATGATTTAATCACTGAAAGTCATTAAACTTCCACTTCCGCAAAATGACCAGATTTAACAGTTGCTTATCACTCAATCACTCAATGATGAATAAAAATTTAATTACAATCGGTATCATTCTCATTGGCATCAGTTTGTGGGGTTGCAATACCCCGACCAAAGAAGAAACAAAAGAATCAACAACCAGTAAGCCCGATCCAAATATCGGAGGTCTTGGAATGCCTCGTGGCTTGATCAGCAAAACCGAAGAGGCTACACCTGGTTATGTAATTTTTTCTCCACTTCTTTCAGGAACTACGTATGTGGTAAATACTGATGGTAATGTTGTTCATACCTGGGAAAGTGAATATGGCCCTTCAGGATGGTTATATATTAAAGAAAACGGAAACCTTGTGCGAGGAGGACGACAACCTGATGCTCCTGTCTTTGGTGGTGGAGGACAGGGTGGAAGAATACAGGAATTTACCTGGGATGGTGAGCTGATCTGGGATTATAAATATGCAACAGAAAATCACCTGGCACATCATGATGTTTCCATTATGCCTAACGGAAATATTCTTGTTATCGCGTGGGAAGGTAAGACAGAGGATGAAGCAATAAAAGCCGGATTTAAACCAGATTTGATTCCTAAGGCTGGACTTTGGCCAGATAAAATTGTTGAGCTAAAGCCGAAGGGGAAAAATGATGCGGAAGTAGTTTGGGAATGGCACATTTGGGATCACCTTATTCAAGATTTTGATGCAGCCAAAGCAAATTATGGAATACCCTCCCAACACCCAGAGTTAATTAATATGAATCTAGGTGAACACTTACCACCACCGATTACTCAGGGAAGACTAGATACACTTCGCGCCAACAATAATGCCGTAACAAATGCAACGGTGGATAACGGTGGCTCTGACATGTTTCACACTAATGCCATTGATTATAATCCTAAACTAGATCAAATTGTTGTAAGCTCACCTGCACTTGATGAAATCTTGATTATTGATCACAATACAACAACAGCCGAAGCGGCTGGCCACAATGGAGGTCGTTGGAAAAAAGGTGGTGATATTTTGTATCGTTGGGGAAATCCTAAAAATTATGGACGTGGTGATTCAAGCAATCATGCCATTGGTGGACAACATGATGTTAAATGGATATCAAAAGGAATGCCTGGTGAAGGTAACCTGATGGTGTTTAATAACAATGTGCCCAATACTAAAAAGCCGCGCTCAGCTGTTTATGAATGGACAGCGCCAATGACAGAAATGGGATATGCAATATCGGATGGTGGACACTACGGGCCCGAGAATCCATTATGGCAGTTTGTGGCGGCAGATACAATGGCAGCTTTCTCTCCCTTTATATCTGGTGCTCATCGCATGGCCAATGGTAATACATTTGTAACCGTTGGCGCAAAAGGAAGATATATTGAAGTAACACCGGAAGGAAAAATTGTCTGGGATTATTGGACACCCTATGCGGGATATGTAAGAATGAAAGACGGAACAACTCCTCAACCCGTTGGTCCATTATCATATGCAACGTTCAGGGCAACGCATATACCGATTGATCATCCTTCGGTAAAAGGAAAAGAGCTGAAGCCGTTAAGCCCTCAGCCTGATGTATTTGTTCTTCCAACTCAAGAGGAGGAAAAGAAGAAGTGAGAGTACTTCAACTATTTTATTTATTTATTATTGCGGAGCAACATACTCACGAATTGATAAAAAGCCCCAACTGAAGTCGGGGCTTTTTATTAGTTATTGTTTAACAGGTCTCCGGTATTGGGCGTACCAGACAATCTTTCCATCTCTTACTTCATTGATATCATGCCAGGTTCCTTTTCTGACAATACCATTTTTGTAGGTGTCTGTTTCAGTGTACCAGACTGTGATGTTTTTCATATTATTATCTGGGAAGTTATTTTTAGTCCACATCGCCATATCAATTTTAACACTACTAATGCTATCTCTTGATGCGGCCCACCTCGCTAATAACTTATCGGTGGCCCCATTAAATTCCGTGCCATCCCATCCGCTATAGGCAAGGCTATCTCCGAATGCTGTGCGAAGAGACTGTATGTCTCCTGTCTCCCAGTCTTTATAACTTTTTAAAACTACCAGCAGATCAGCATCTGAAACATCTGAGTTTACATTCGAGGAGACCGAGGCAGTATAAGGGAATTCTATTGTACTCTTAACAGACTCATGAACTGCTTCATCAGGCTTTTCCGGGGCGGAGCATGCAAAGGTAATTATTGCCAATGGCAATACACAAAAGATCTTTTTCATAGGGGTTCAGGGTTTTGTTAGATGATATATTCCAATTGTTTAATATACGGATTATCTAAATGAAGCGCTATTAATACTTTGTATTATTCCAACGCTAATAATTTGTTTAACTCTGTCTAAGAAGCAGAGATTACCAGAGTCGGATAGCTGCCTTTAAAACAAATGTATCTTTCTTCAATTACTCATTGGAAAAGATGACGCCATTGTCTTTCACGTAGGAAGTCCAGTGCGCCAGCATTTCCTGGTATTTATCCGGATACTTCTCTGCTACATCATTTGATTCAGTCGGGTCATTTGCAATATTATAAAGTTCAAACCGGCCCTTTCCAAAAGGAGATTCTATTTTGAGAATCTTCCAGTCGCCTTTTCGCACGGCACACCGGTCAAATAATTCCCATCCCATTACATAATTCTCATCATGCACACGATCTTTTTCACCTTTTAATAAAGGAAGAACAGACTCTCCCTGATAAGGGGCAAGTGGCAGACCATTATAGGACGCAGGATAAGTCACCTCTGCGAGTTCCAGTAAAGTTGGCGCGATATCCATGACTGTTGTAAAGGATGAATTGAGCCCCTTCCCTTTTTGTTGTGAAGGCATTTTAATAATCATTGGAGAATGAATTCCACCCTCAGCGACATATCCTTTATACAATTTATTAACGGCACTCGATGCGTGTGCCCATTGCGGTCCATAGGCGACAAAAGAATTAGCGGTGCCCATAAAACGATACGGATCTCTTTCATCCGGTGTATTGTTGGCTTCAAGTTCTGATGCCCCATTATCCGATATGAAGACGAATAACGTATTTTCATATTCTCCAATTTCCTTCAGGTATTGAATTAGCCGGCCAATGTTATAATCCAGGTTATCCACCATGGCAGCATATATTTCCATCTTTCTGGATTCTATTTGCTGTTCATCTTTATTCAAGGCATTCCACGGAATCAATGGCTCGTCTGATATGCCAAATAAGTAACCTTTCATTGCCGGTAAGCTGGGTAGGGCAACTTGTTTATTAATAATACCTTTTTCTTTTAATCTATGAAACCTCAATTTCCTGAGGCTATCATAACCTATGTTGTATCGCCCTTGATATTTATCAATGAATTCCTGAGGGGCCTGCAACGGCCAATGCGGAGAAGTGTAGGCAGCGTATAGAAAGAAGGGTTTTTTATCATCTTGATCTTCTTTGATAAACTGAATCAACTTATCGGTGTATAGATCGGTTGAATATTTTCCTGCTGGATAATTGGCGAAATGGTCATCTTCCCAGAACGAATTAGATCGTTTGTCA
This sequence comes from uncultured Ohtaekwangia sp., assembly GCA_964540915.1. Taxonomy (GTDB): domain Bacteria; phylum Bacteroidota; class Bacteroidia; order Cytophagales; family Cyclobacteriaceae; genus ELB16-189. Next base: position 21,584 of record CAZIOY010000050.1, on the reverse strand, counting down.
GGGTAGTAATGACTGGCATAGGCTTCCATCAGGGAAAAAGAACGTTCGAATCCTTTTGCTGCCGGACTTTGTTCGGGCGTTAAACCAAGATGCCATTTGCCCGCGATGTAGGTATGATACCCTGCATCTTTTAATAATTGGGAAACGGATATCACGTGGTCATTGAGATAACCTTCATACCCAGGCTTTCCTCGTTGCGCAACAATGTCGACAGATCGCTCAGCCATATTACCCAGCCCTGCAATATGATTGTCTGTTCCTGTAAGGAGCATGGCACGTGTAGGTGAGCAAGTGGCAGAGGTATAAAAACTGCTAAAAAGTTGTCCTTGTTCAGCAAGGGCATCAAGATGGGGAGTAGCAATTTCACTTCCGAAACATCCAATGTCAGTATAGCCAAGATCATCGGCTACGATTAAAACGATATTCGGGGTTTTCTTAACAGGCGGTTTCTGTTCGCTCTTGCACGAATAGAAAAAACAGGAGAGGATGAATAAAATGAGATATCCGTTTTTCAATGGGATGTATGTGAGTGAACTTATTATTTTTCAAATAGAACGTATCATTAGTTAAAGATAGTAACAATTGCCGTTTTGAATGTAGCATCAAAATAAAAACTATCTTTATTACAAATCCCTCAAAAATTAACCTAACCTCATGGCCGCAACCCTAGGTAAAATGAAACTGACGCTTCTTCTCGTCAGCAGTTTGACGATTATGTCAGTGATCACAATTTCCCCAGCGCTGCCTCAAATGGCGCTGGCATTTGCTGATGTTGAAAATGCAGAATTTCTTGTCAAGCTGGTGTTAACGATTCCCGCATTGTTCATTGCAATTTTCTCTCCCATAACAGGCCGACTTATAGACAAGCATGGCCGCTTGCGCATTCTCTGGTTCTCACTGGTATTATATGCCGTTTCAGGATCAGGAGGATTTTTTCTTGATAACCTGTATTATATTCTTATAACAAGAATCACGCTTGGCATTGCTGTGGGCATGTCGATGACCATTGTCATTACATTGATTGCGGATTACTTCGAAGGAATGGAGAGACAGAAATTTGCAGGTTTGCAAGTTGCTTTCATGTCGTTGGGTGGCATTTTATTTATTGGACTGGGTGGTATTCTTGCTGATTATAGCTGGCGACTTCCATTTCTTATCTATTTATTTTCATTGATTGTTCTTCCACTCAGTATTCTATTTCTTCACGAGCCAACCGTAATTAAAAAAGGACAGTCAATAAATACTGGTATCAAGGCTCCGGGTATTATCTGGCTTTTGTTTTTCAACACCATGACCATGTGGATCATTTTCTTTTTGATTCCTGTACAGATACCTTTTTACCTGAAGGCAATCGGTGTTGAAAAAAACGCGTTGATTGGAGCGGCCATTGCTTCCAGTACTTTATTTTCTGCTATCTCATCAATTTCATATTCTAAACTAAAAGACAGGTTTAGCTTTCTTACCATCTTTTCAATAGGATACTTATTAATAGCAGCAGGATTTCTTACCATATCACTTTCCAATACGTATGTTTGGGTGCTTGTTGCAATGATGTTGTCAGGATTGGGAATGGGTATGATGATTCCCAATACGAATATATGGGTGATGAAAATTACACCGCCTGAAATCAGGGGAAAGGAAATTGGAAAACTTACCACCTTTTGGTTTTTCGGTCAGTTTGTATCTCCCATTGTTATTTTTCCGGTGCTTCAGGTGCTACCGCTTTCATCCACGTTTATGGCAGGTGCAGGGTTGCTCTTTTTGATATCCTCTGCTTTTGTAATTTTTCAGGTTAGCAAAATAGGCAAAGCGTTACCGCAGTAGAGGCGAATAAAGTTATCACAAGGTCTGGATATTATTTCTGTTCATTTTTTTAACGCTGTTTTGAGATTTCTGAGAGCCTATAGGCTCGACCTATTTTATAAGGATGGACTTTAGTACATCCTCATCGTACCCGAATGCAATACAGAGCCGTAGGCTCGGAGCATATATTTTTGTTATCCATCACTGAAATGTCTCGTTCCTACGGGACTCTAAATTTCTATATGTCATTTTTTCACCGGACTGAAGTCCGATGTTATAATATTGAATCGTTCCTCCGGAACTTGGATTCGCTACAATCTTGAATGGATGCAATGTCTATTGAAAGTAAGGCACAAGAAGACTAAACCCCGGATATGTGATATTATGTCTTCTCACTCTTCAGATATCACCCTGTCCTTCCGGCCTTGAGCCAACGAGGATATCAATCTTTCCGTGAAGGAATTTAAAAATTCGTTAAAAAGTTCTAATGATGTAGACTTAAGCCCCATAAAGCAATAATCATTCGGTATCCATTTAATTAAGATATAATAATGCTTCCTTTTTTCAGACACATGGTTATGCACTTAGAGCTAAAATGACTTAATTTAATGAGTCCAATTAAACTGAATATCATCTATGAACTACAAACTATTTGGAAAATCCGGCCTTCGCGTTTCTGAACTTTGCCTCGGCACTATGGGCTTTGGCACCGAGTGGAAATGGGGCTGTGATAAAGACATCAGCAAGCAAATCTTTGACACCTATGCCAATGCCGGGGGCAACTTTATCGATACGGCCAACCGATATACGGAAGGCACCTCCGAAAAATTTGTGGGTGACTTCATCGCTAAAGATCGCGATCATTTTGTGGTGGCTACCAAATATTCCCTTCGCGACCGTAGTGGCGACCTGAACTTTGCGGGCAATCATCGTAAAAACATGATGCGCAGTGTGAAGGAAAGTTTGTGGAGACTAAACACCGATCATATTGATGTGCTTTGGTTGCATATCTGGGATAGCTGGACACCCACGGAAGAAATATTGAAGGGAATGGAAGATTTAATCACTCGCGGATTGGTTCATTATATCGGCATCAGCGATACGCCTGCCTGGATCGTAAGCCAGGCCAACACCATGGCTGAGTTGCGCGGATGGAATCAGTTTATCGGTTTGCAGATTGAATACAGTTTAATCCAGCGCACGGTAGAAGCAGAACTACTACCGATGGCTAAAGCGTATGGAATGACCATAACACCCTGGGCTCCGTTGGCCGGAGGCGCATTGACAGGAAAATACCTGAAAGGGGATAAAGGAAGGTTGGTTGAGAATAGTGTGCGACTTGGTGAACGTGCCACCAACATTACAAAGAAACTCGTAGAGGTGGCAGATAGGTTAGGAGTGAGCCCATCACAACTCGCCATCAACTGGACACGCCAACATAAAAATCAAAGTGTAATTCCCATTGTAGGTGCAACGAAAGCATCGCAACTTGAAGATGTGTTGGGATGTTTGACGTTTGAAATTCCTGTTGACCTGATGAATGAGTTGAACGAAGTTTCAAAAGTAGAACTTCCCTTCCCGCAAAAGTTTTTCAATGAAGCCGGGGTGCAGGATGTATTGTATGGTGGAGTGAAAGATACAATGAAAGACAGTCGGTATTAGCAGATCCACAGAAGGCTGGATTATGGCAGATGATCAACTATTCCAGCGTATCATATCCTCATAGTGTGGGGCCTTATTGGGATTAAGTGTGTCAATAAATGCTCAAACTGATGACTCGATGAAGCCATTATGTTTCTAAGGAGTGCTCACACAACAAATAAAAGCTTCGATTAAGGTTGGTGCACGCTTTGCTGATAGTGGACGACTGTACTAACAGCAAAAATAATTTGATTCATTAAAAAAAAACGTCATGACATTTATAGCAAAAAATATTCAAGCTAATGGAATCCGCGTAAGTTATCTGGAGGAAGGTTCACCCAACGGATTGCCATTAATCTTTATTCATGGATTTCCCTTCAACAAGGAGATGTGGGAAAAGCAATTGAGTGTGTTAAACGAAACCCATCGGTGCATTGCCTATGATGTTCGCGGCCATGGCGATTCGGAGCCCGGGGTCGCTCAGTTTAGTATTCCTCAGTTTGCCGATGATCTTTTCTTTTTCATGGATGCATTAAAAATTGAAAAGGCAGTTTTAGTCGGACTGTCGATGGGCGGTTATATAGCCTTGCATGCGATTAAAAATCAACCTCAACGAATCGCAGCACTTGTTCTTTGCGATACCCAATGCGCAGCGGATAGCGATGAGGTGCGCCAGAAAAGAACAAAGACAATTGCCTTCATCCAGAAAAACGGTTTATCCGTATATGCCGAAGAATCCCTTAAGAATTTATTTGCGCCTGCGTCATTTACTGCAAAAAAAGATGAAGTGACCTTTATTCAGAATACCATTTTAAAATCCCCGGCAGAAAATATTTGCTATACCCTGCAAGCGCTGGCAGACAGAGAAGAGACTTGTTCTTCTCTATCGCTAATAAAAGTACCCGTCTGTATTCTTGTAGGGAAGGAAGATAAAATCACCTCGCCCGAAGTAGCTCGCAAAATGCAGGTATTGATCAAAGATTCGAGCCTTCATATTGTTGAAGGAGCGGGACACCTCAGCAACCTGGAAAACCCGGAGGAGTTTAATGAGCAGTTGAAAACTTTTCTTACAAGTATTTCCTATTAATTTAATACGGTGAGGGACTCACGCTCGTCCAGCCACCATCAATCACCAAGGCCTGCCCGGTGATGTGACCTGCTTCCGGAGAAACAAGAAATAATGCTGCATGCGCGATGTCTTGTGTAGTGGCGGGCTTGCCGATGGGTGTGATTCGCGACCACGTATTTTCATATTCCGGATCGCTCTTCGTTCGTTCGGTAATGGTTGCTCCCGGTGCAATGGCATTTACCGTGATCTGGTAAGGGGAAACTTCAAGCACTAAGTTTTTAGCTAGCATTTCCAGCGCAGCTTTGGTCATGCCGTAGGCTGCAAGATTTTTATGAGCCTGATGCCCGGTAACGGATGACATGAATAATATTCTTCCTCCGCTGCCTTGTTCTTTCATTTGGCGTGAGGCGAGCTGAGCGAGAAAGAAGCTGCCACCGAGATTTACATTCATAACTTTTGAAAAATCTTCCGGTTTGTATTCCAGAAAATCACCAAAGAGTGTGATGCCGGCATTGGCGATGGCGATATCGAGTTTGCCAAAATGATTCACCGCTTCATCGACCATGTTTTGAATGAACGCAACGTCCGAGCAGTCACCGGCATACGGCATGCAGATACCATGTTCTTTTTGAATCGAAAGGGCTGCATCTTCGGCTAAGGAAACTTCAATATCATTCAGCACAACACTGGCTCCTTGTGTCGCTAACTGTCGACAAATTTCAAGACCGATGCCCTGGCCTGCACCGGTTACAATGGCTACTTGATTTTTGAATGGTTTCATATATTCTTTTATCTGTGCAGAGGCGTCTGACCGCTTTGAGCGGTCTGAACCCTAAACGCCTAAACTTATTTAATGCGAATCTCTTGACACTTCACTTCCCGAACTTCCCCTCAGAAAATCCATGTCAGCACCTTCATTGGCTTGTTGCACGTGTTGCTGGTATAACATCACATAACCACGATCATATTTTTTATGAATTGGTTTCCAGTTTTGTTTTCGCTTCACTAATTCTTCTTCGGATACTTCCAAAGTAAGCGAGCGGTTTGCAACATCAAGATGGATGACATCACCTGTCTTCACTACTGCAAAATTTCCACCTAATGCTGCTTCGGGTGAGGCGTGTAAGATTACCGTTCCGAACCCGGTGCCGCTCATGCGTCCGTCTGAAATGCGCACCATGTCGTGAATGCCTTTGGCTAACAATTTTTTTGGTAATGCCATATTGCCCACTTCGGGCATACCGGGATAACCAATCGGGCCGACATTTTTTAAAATCAGAATATTATCTTCATCAACTTCCAGATTGGGGTCGTCAATTCTTTTTTTATAATCATCGATATCCTCAAACACAATGGCTTTGCCGGTATGTTTCATCAATGATGGGCTTGCCGCTGAAGGTTTGATCACAGCCCCATTTTCACAAAGGTTGCCTTTAAGAATAGCCACACCAGAAAGTGGATTAAACGGTTTACTAGCCGATGTAATTACATCCTGATTATAGATTTCGGCTATATCATAATTTTCTTTTACCGTCTTTCCATTCACCGTAATGCAATTGCGATGAAGAACTTTGTCAAGCTCTTTCATTACAGCAGGCAATCCACCCGCATAATAAAGATCTTCCATAAAATATTTCCCGGAAGGCTGAAGGTTTGCTATCAGTGGAATGTTTGCTGATAATTTATCAAAGTCATCCAGCTTAAGATCAATGCCTATCCTTCCCGCAATAGCGAGTAGGTGAATGATAAAATTTGTTGAGCCACCAATGGCGGCATTGGTGATGATGGCATTTTCAAAAGCCTGTCTTGTTAATATGTCCGTAAGCCGAAGATCTTCTTTCACCATTTCCACAATGCGTATGCCCGACATTTGCGCAAGCACTTTGCGTCTTGAGTCAACAGCAGGAATAGCGGCATTTCCCGGAAGGGAAAGTCCTAATGCCTCTACCATGCACGCCATCGTGGAGGCGGTGCCCATCACAGCACAATGCCCGCGACTACGACACATGCATTCTTCCGCCACCGTTAGTTCTTCTTGCGACATTTCACCGGCCCGCACCGCATCATTAAATCTCCATACATCGCTCGTACTGATATCGCGACCCTGATATTTTCCGGTAAGCATCGGCCCGCCTGAAACCACAAGCGTAGGAATATTTACGCTACATGCACCCATCACCAGGGAGGGTGTTGTTTTATCGCATCCACAAAGCAGCACTACGCCATCCATCGGGTTGGCACGAATCGATTCTTCAACATCCATGCTGGCCAGGTTTCGATACAGCATGGCGGTGGGTTTGATCAACGTTTCGCCCAGCGACATCACAGGAAACTCTACCGGAAAACCACCGGCTTCAGAGACACCGCGTTTTACGGACTCAGCCAATTCGCGAAAGTGTGCGTTGCATGGGGTGAGTTCAGACCAGGTATTGCAGATGCCAATCACCGGCTTGCCGCGAAATTCATAATCGGGGATGCCCTGATTTTTCATCCACGCCCGGTAGATGAATCCGTCTTTTCCCGTTTTACCAAACCAACCCTGGCTGCGCAGTTTATCTTTCATAATGAGGTCTTACTTTTAACCCTATAAATATGGTTAAAATTCTTTTCAGGAAATATGATAATTGCACGCAAAGGCACAAAGACCACTAAGAAAAATGAAATTAACTGTCGAGTATTTAAAGCGCTTTATTCGACCGGATCATTTCAGGATAGCCTTGCTTTTTTGAAAGCGCTGTAACTGCCATGACGATTCGCTTTGTTTTGGTGGCGGATGTTTTGGCGCTGTCAATCCATTTGCTGAAATATTTTTGATGTGATCCGGATAATGTTTGAAAGAAATCATAAGCGACTGGATCATCTTGTAAGCACGCCATAAAATCCTCAGAAAAGGCGAACTCGCTATCGTCTGCCTCCAGCGATACTTTCAATTTATCACCAGGTTTCTTTCCGGTTGCTTTTCTCATGGTGGCATTCAATGGCACGATGAAATTACCTTCGCCCACTGGCAACAAGGCGATTTGTTTTATTTTGAATGAGTCGAGTGTGCCCTTCACCCGAAAAGAAACTTTGGTATCCGGTTTTAATCTATTGGCCTGCCGGGCATTGATTTCAATATAGGTCCAGCCGGTTTTTTCACCTTGCTTGGCGAATTTGTAAATGGTGGCCGAGAACAGAATCATGAAGTGAATTTAAACAGTTTTCATTAACTCGGTTCGGTATTCACTTAAGATACGCGCCTTCGATAAAAATCCTAAATAGACTTTATCCTTCACCACAGGCAAATTCCATTGACGTGTTTCATCAAACTTTTTAAGAATATCGTGCAGACTGTCTTCGAAATCAACCGCATGCGCTTCGATCATCAATTCCTTGACAAATGTGGTGTCATAGATTTTTGTATTGAAAATTAATTCACGGATGCTATCGAGTTGCACCACCCCAACGAGTTTGCCATTATCCACCACGGGAAAAGTATTTCTTTTCGAAACTGAAATGATCCGCACCAATAAACGAAGTGTGTCATCTGGGCGCACGGCAGAAAAATTAGTTTCAAGAAGTTCTTTCAGATTTAATTTGCTCAACAGGTATTTGTCGCGATCATCGACTGATACTTTTAATAGCCTGAAGAGTTTTTTTCCTTCCATGGAATGTGGTTCAAAGTATCTCACTACGGTTACGCTCAAGGCAGCAACTATCATGAGGGGGATAATCAGGGCATACCCTCCCGTTATTTCAGCAATCAAAAAGATGGCACAGAGGGGCGCATAGAAAACCCCGCTGAGAATCCCGGCCATTGCAACCAACGTAAAATTGGTTTCTGGAATATGAGCCAGGCCGGTTAGGTTAATCAGTTTTGCGAAGGTAAACCCCATGTAAGCGCCAACAAATAAGGAAGGGCCGAAGTTGCCCCCATTTCCACCGCTTCCCAGTGTGATGGCTACAGCAACCACTTTTACAAGTACCAGTCCTCCTAAAAACAGCAACAACGCAAAGTCATTCTGGATAAATTGACTGAGGATGCTCGTCTTGGTGACTTCCGATGTCTGAAGATTGGCAAGTAGTTTAATGCTTTCATATCCTTCACCAAACAGGGGAGGAAACACGATCAGGAGAATGGAAAGGAGAAATCCGCCAAGGATAATCTTTTTCACATGACTTTTAATGGAACCAAACAGAGCTTCAATGTACTCGAGCATACGAGCATAATACAAAGAGACAAAGCCAGCTACAATTCCCAGGACGATGTAGTAAGGCACATTGTGATAGTCAAAAGGTTGTTGCAGTAAAAAGGAGAGCGTTATTCCCTCTGCCAGAATTATTTTTGAAAGCAGCGCTCCTGAGGCAGCAGCAATGATGATTGGTATAAAGGCTGCTGCTGTTACATCCGTAAGTAAAACCTCGATTGCAAACAGCACACCGGCAATCGGTGAATTAAACGCTGCCGCTATTCCGGCTGCAGCACCACAGGCAAGCAGTACCGTTCGATCTTTATAGGATAGATGAAAGAATGTTGCATAATTAGAACCGATGGCTGATCCTGTACTCACCATGGGTGATTCCAAACCCAACGAACCACCAAACCCAACCGTGAGCGCACTTGTGATGATGTGTGAATAGGTTTGATTGGCAGGTAGCTCACTCGATTTCCTTGCTATGGCATAACTGATTTCCGCGCTTCCCCTTGTGAATTTTCCCTTGATCACAAACTGAACATATATCACTGTGAGGGCAATGCCAACAATCGGGAATAATGTAAATAGAAAAAACTGCTCGTAATTATTGGCATAATAGGTCACCCATGTTCCAATAGAATGGACACAAAATTTAAGAATAATGGCTCCCAGAGAGGACAATAGACCAACAACGATGCACGAGACTAAAAAAAACTGCCTGGGTGGCAGCCTCTTCTTCGCATAAAAGAAAATTCTTTTTATAAACCGACTGATAGTTTTGATCATTCCAGGAGTTGTGTTTTCTGATTTTAGCTATTCAATCTATGATGCATTCACAATATTACTCACCGGATGGCAAAATTTGCTTAGAATTCAGGTGAAAGAATTTTTTTGTTTGTAATGTTGTATCTACAATTATTGAGATTGTATCTATTATGCCCATCGAACACGATATCAAGCAGGAGAAGTTTAATAGTGATCATCAGAAAGTGGCCATTAATATCTTGTATACCGGAAGCTGGCTTTACAATATCAATGCAGGGTACTTAAAAAAATTCGGCATTACGCCTGAACAGTTTAATGTGTTGCGTATCCTTCGCGGAAGTTTTCCTAAACCCATGATGCTTGCTGAAATAACGGAGCGCATGATTGATAAGAGCAGTAACTGCACACGCCTGGTAGAGAAGCTGAAGCAGAAGGGTTTGGTGAATCGTGTTACCTGCGAGAATAACCGAAGGCAAGTAGATATTTCGATCACGGATAAAGGGCAACAGTTGCTAAAGAAAATTGATTTGGGTCAGCCCGCCTGGATGGAGACCATGGGAAAAATCTCTAAAACAGAAGCGAAAGAGTTAAACCGGATTCTTGATAAACTGAGAAGCTAATCTCACCATTCTTTGATGGGTGTTACGTACTTTTTAATATCAAACGCATCGCGTAAGCTCATGCTCATCAGAATCATATCTTCTGAGACATTTTTTTTGAAGTTGGGATAGCCTTCATCCCATACCTCATTCACGTAGAATCCTTTGCGTGGAGTTTTGTTTTGATGAGGAGAAGATTGTGTTTGTCGCTGGTTTTCAAAGTACAATCCATAGATCGTTACCCGATAACTGTTGTCGCGTACCTCCACGGCAAATTTGCCACTCCATTCGCCACTCCAATAGATTAATGGCGTATTCTGATACTTGCGTCCGTAGCGCTTACAATCCACTTTGTAATGTTGTATCTCACCGTAATAACCAACGCCACTATTTCCAATTTCAGTTCTCTCTACGTTGCGGGTAAAGATTTTTGATTTAATCATCGAAACCACCTCACTGCGCAGGCTATCTTTTGGCCCCTGGTAATCATAGGTGTATCTCCAGATCAATTCATTATTCTCAATCTCGAATAAGTCGAACTTCTGCGCTTGAACAACGCCCGAAATAATAAATAGTAAAAAAACCAGGCTCCTGTACATCATCTTATACCCCTTCTCACGTCAACAAATAAACTTCCGTGGTAAAATACAACAGGAATTCTACAATTGGTGCAAACGGTTGAAACAATACAGAAACAGGTAAAAACCACTAGTAAAAATTAGTAAATCATCTAAAAGGTATCCACTCATTAAATTTTACCCATAGTTTATAAAAAAATGTATGTTTTTTTTAAAATAGGTTTAAAAAACACCCTATCGTAAACGAATTCAATAATAAATATTTAAAAAGTAGTTAAATTTTAATCTATATAGATCACTTTTGTAGCGTAAACCTTAAACTAAACCAAAACCTATGAAAAGATCGGTTATCTACCTCTCACTCTTAATAGGCTTCAGCGTGCTGGCTCTTTTTATGCCAGCCGTGCCTACTACCATTAACACCGAAGGACTTAACTCCGGTGATATAGCCTGGATGCTGGCGGCCACAGCACTGGTGCTATTAATGACCCCTGGCCTCGCCTATTTCTATGGCGGCATGATCAACACCAAGAATATCATCTCCACCATGATGCAAAGTTTTATTGCCATGGGGGTGATCAGTGTGTTGTGGATTGTGGTTGGATTCAGCCTCGCATTCGGTGACTCCATTGGAGGATTCATCGGAAACCCTGCTTCCTTCTTCATGTTCCAGAATGTACTTGATGGAAAACCCTGGTCGCTGGCACCCACCATTCCTTTGGTGTTGTTTGCGTTATTCCAGTTGAAGTTTGCCATTATTACACCGGCTCTCATCACGGGCACATTTGCAGAACGTGTGCGTTTCAAGTCATATATTATTTTCCTGGTGCTGTTCTCACTCCTTATATATGCACCGCTTGCCCACATGACGTGGCATCCTGATGGATTCCTTTTCAAGTTAGGCGTGCTTGACTTTGCAGGCGGCACCGTGGTGCATATGTCGGCTGGTTTTGCGGCATTGGCGGCTTCCATCTATTTGAGAAATAAAAAGGAAATCAAAGAAGCCATTTCACCAGCTAATATTCCATTCGTGCTTTTGGGCACTGGCTTACTGTGGTTCGGCTGGTTTGGATTCAACGCAGGGAGTGCATTAGGTGCTGGCCCATTAGCTGCTTCTGCTTTCGCAACAACAAACACTGCATCGGCCTCAGCCGGATTGTGCTGGGTATTAATTGATGCTGTGCGTGGCAAGAAACCTTCGGCTCTTGGTTTTTGTATCGGTGCCGTAGTAGGTCTGGTGGCGATTACTCCTGCCGCTGGTTTTGTAACGATTCCTTCCAGCTTATTCATCGGTACGATTGCCGCGATCATCAGCAACGTAGTCGTTCATTGGAAATCTAAAACTTCATTGGAAGATACGCTTGATGTATTCCCTTGTCACGGAGTGGGTGGTGCAGTAGGTATGGTGATGACCGGCTTATTAGCCAACACCGCTGTCAATGCAGCCAATACTACAGGCAATGGCTTACTGTTTGGTGAATTTACCCTCTTCAAAGTTCACATGATAGCGCTGGTGCTTGCACTCGCCTTTATCATAGCAGGTTCATTTCTGATTTTGAAGATTACCGATTTGATTTCACCGATGACGGTCAGCAGTGAAGAGAAACTGATTGGTTCAGATTTCAGCCAGCATGGAGAAAATATGCATCCCTCTGAAATTAAAAGTGAGGTAGCAGCTGCCTGATTTAAAATCACCAAAGCGTCCCGGAGGGTGTGAGATACCCGACCGGGGCCACTTTAGCTTATTGTTTAAAAAAAACACACACAAAATTATGAAAAATTATACACTGAATGTGATGCGATTGAGTCTTGCGCTTGTAGTTGTAATGAGCAGCAACAGGACTTTCGCACAGGAAAATATAGTAGTTGCTTCTCTTACCAAACCCATAGTAAAAGAGGAAGCGATTGTAACGGCAGGGGATCTTGCCGAAGAGGCCAAAAAAGTTGAAGAAGAACCATCGTTTACTTTTTCAGGATCAGTAGACACGTATTTTCACAGCTCCTTTAATACCAAAAATGCTTACTATGGCGATGCCTACGCACCCTCCACTTCCTTTGCGGATTCGAAAGGGTTTGGTTTGGGTATGGTCAATTTGATTGCTTCTTACGGAGGCGATAAAGTTGGCTTTACAGCCGATGTGGTTTTTGGTCCAAGAGGTAAAGCAGCCGTGTTTGGTACCGCCTCAGGACAAGGAATCATTAACCAGGCATTTGTTTATTATAAGCTTTCCGACAAGGTGACGCTAAACATCGGTCAGTTCAACACCTTTGTTGGCTACGAAGTAATTTCACCAACGGTTAACTTCCATTACTCTACGTCTTATCTTTTCTCCTGGGGACCTTTCAATCACACCGGTGCTCGTGTAGACGTTGCATTTGAGAATGGGATTGTAGCAAAACTGGCTGTGATGAACCCTACCGATATTGTTGAATTCAACCCTGTGAATACCTATACACTTGGTGCACAGATCGGAAAGACAAACGACAAAGGTGGTATTTGGTTCAACTTCTTATATGGAGATCAGGATGGAAACCTGAATGAAGATGATGCCCCTGTAGATGTGACATCAGCAGGAAAACTTTTTCAGGCAGATGTTACGTTAGGCTTTAACCTAAGCGAAAAATTGTATCTCGGATTTAATACTTCTGCACAAAGTGTAGCAGTGGGTGAAGAAGCCGATACGAATGGAGATATAACAAATTCTACAGGAGATGCGAGTTCATTTGTTGGCTTTGCGGTGTATCCTAAAGTTACCGTTTCCGAAAACTTTGGCCTTGGTTTACGTGCCGAATATTTCTCCGTAAAGAATGGACACCTTGGAATTTTTGGGTTGGATGAAAATGGCGATGGCAATGTAATCGCATTTACACTATCCGGAAATTATAAAGTAGGAGGCCTTACTTTCATACCGGAGTTGCGCGTTGATAAAACCTCTGAAAACTCTTTCTACAAGGGCAGTGAATCAAAAGATTTGTTACCCACTATGAACTTAGCAGCGGTATATAAATTTTAAAATGTATCAGTAGACTTAACACACTACCCATGTCAAAAGCAAAACTTGAGTACATCTGGCTGGATGGTTATACACCCACCCAAAGCCTGAGAAGCAAAACAAAAATTGTTAGAAACTTTGATGGAACATTAGATGGCTGCCCCATGTGGTCATTTGATGGAAGTTCCACCGAGCAAGCTCCGGGAGGTTCATCCGACTGTTTGTTGGCGCCTGTGGCGTTGTTCCCTGATCCGGCACGCACAGACGGTTATCTTGTGATGTGCGAAGTATTGAGTCCGGATGGGACACCCCATCCTTCCAATGGTCGTGCAACGATCGAAGATGATGACAAGGATTTCTGGTTTGGATTTGAACAAGAGTATTTCTTGTGGGACATAAAAACCAACAAGCCGCTTGGGTTCCCTGAACACGGTTATCCATCTCCGCAGGGACCATACTATTGCTCTGTGGGCGCAAAGAATGCATACGGCAGAAATATCATTGAAGAGCACCTTGACTTATGCTTAACTGCTGGAATCAATGTAGAAGGTATTAATGCAGAAGTAGCACCCGGCCAGTGGGAGTTTCAGGTTTTTGCCAAGGGGGCAAAGGAAGCTGGCGATCAGGTTTGGGTAGCTCGCTATTTGCTTGAGCGCACAGCAGAGAAATATGGAGTTTCCATCAATTGGCATTGCAAACCATTGGGCCAAACGGATTGGAACGGTTCAGGCATGCATGCCAATTTCTCTAACTCATTATTGAGAGAGTGCGGCTCGCGCGATATTTATGAACAAATCTGCGAAGGCTTTGCTCCTTACGTGAAAGAACATATTGAAGTGTATGGTGCAGACAACCACTTGCGACTGACCGGTAAACATGAAACACAATCTATTGATACATTTTCTTATGGAATTTCTGATCGTGGTGCCTCCATCCGCATTCCGATCGCTACGGTAGAAAATGAATGGAAGGGATGGCTGGAAGACCGCAGACCAAACTCATCGGCTGACCCTTATAAAGTGGCAGCCAGAATTATCACCACCGTTAAACTTGCCTCCGAAGGCGTAATGGTGAGTGTAAACGCAAACGGAAGAGGGAGGTAGACTCTTTCGCTAGTGGGTGAACACGGAAAGAGGAGCGAAAGCTCCTCTTTTTTTTTCCGGTAATTGGAATGTTCTGTTTTGCTTACTTTTGTGATTACGAACTTTGTAACCATGGAAGCTTACGGTAAAATACTCCTCATTGCCATGCCAGCGTTTTTGCTGCTGGTGTTATTTGAAAAATGGTATGGCTGGTACAAAGGCCATGACACCGTGCCGGTCAGTGATATGATTTCATCTCTGAGTTCGGGTATCACTAACGTGACGAAGGATGTGTTGGGCCTTAGTGTGGCCATTATCTCTTATGGATGGCTTACCAATAAAGTAGCCGTCACACAAATCGATTCGGGTTGGCCAACCTATGTGATTGCTTTTATTGCGCTGGATTTGGCCGGCTATTGGGTGCACCGCATTTCACATGAGTATAATTTGTTTTGGAACAATCACATCATCCATCATAGCAGCGAAGAGTATAACCTGGCTTGCGCATTGCGTCAAAGCATTTCATCCATCGTAAGGATCTTTGCTATCTTTTTATTGCCTGCTGCCTTCCTGGGAGTGCCACAGCAGGTAATAGCCGTTGTGGCACCCTTGCATTTGTTTGCACAATTCTGGTATCACACCCAGCACATCGGCAGGATGGGTTTTCTGGAACACATCATTGTTACTCCTTCGCACCACCGCGTGCATCATGCCATTAATCCGATTTATCTCGATAAAAATTATTCTCAGATATTCATCATCTGGGATAAGCTATTCGGCACCTTTCAGGAAGAGCGTGAAGACACACCGGCTGTGTATGGTATAACCCGGCCGGTTCGCACCTGGAATCCGATCAAAATTAACTTTATGCATTTGTGGTTGCTCAGCAAAGATGCCTGGCACGCACAAAGCTGGTGGGATAAACTGCGCATCTGGTTTATGCCCTTGGGTTGGCGCCCGGCAGATGTAGCCAGCAAGCATCCGGTTTACAAAATCAATGATGTATATCATTTCGAAAAGTATCATCCTGTTGTATCATCTTCGGTGCTGACACTGGGAGGCGTGCAGATGTTTATGGTTTTTTTATTCATCAGTTATCTTTTTGCGAACATTGCCGATATCGGTGTCCCCGGCATTTTTTTATATGGTGCATTTATCTTTCTGAGTGTATATGCCTATACGGAGTTGCTGGATAAAAATCGCTACGCATGGATATGGGAAGCAATCAAGAACGCATTGGGAATTTATATCCTGATACAGACAAGCGATTGGTTTGGTATTGGTAATTATGTATCGGGCGTTACTACCGTGCTATTCGCCTATTTTATATTATCTACGGTGATTACATTCTCACTTGCCCGGCAGGTAAAGGAAGATCGACAGGCAGTCAATGTGTAACTGTTCTATTTTTAACTTCCATCAATTTTAATACCCGCTTCAGGAATGGAAGACTTTATTGCTACGGCAACCCGATTTATTAACACCACCTCCAGCCATATTTTTTTAACGGGCAAGGCAGGCACGGGTAAAACAACTTTTCTCAGGAATTTGGGTGACATCACTCATAAAAATTATATCGTAGTAGCACCAACGGGCATTGCTGCGTTGAATGCAGGCGGAGTGACTATTCATTCACAATTTCTATTGCCCCCGGTTACATTTTTACCTGATCGGTCTTTACCGGATGATGTTACCGACAACGGAAGAGTACTCAATCAAAATGTGTTGGCGCGAAAACATCCGCTCAATAGTATTCGCAAAAAAGTATTGCGTTCCATAACTCTATTAGTAATCGATGAGGTAAGTATGTTACGGGCTGACTTACTGGATGCCATCGACTACCGTATGAAGGCAGCCCGTGGAAATTTCAGGCAAAGCTTTGGAGGTGTGCAAGTATTGTTCATTGGCGATTTGTATCAATTGCCACCCGTAGTAAGAAATGAAGAGCAGGAAATTTTAAGCCGCTATTATAACAGTGCCTGGTTTTATGAAGCAAAAGCACTTCAGAACGATCCGCTCGTATATATCGAATTGAATAAAATATTTCGCCAGCACGATCAGGACTTTATCGACATATTGAATAATCTTCGAAACAACACCGTCACGGATCAGGACATTGAAACATTAAACCAACATTATAAATCGGAGAGTGAAATCAATCAGTTGAAAGAGGTGATCACATTAACTACTCACAACTATAAAGCGGATGAATTAAACCAGAAAGAATTGCGAAACCTTGATTCACCCTCTCATTTTTTTGATGCCCATCTTGAAGGGGACTTTCCGGAAAGTATGTACCCGGTTATGTCGCAACTCGAGTTGAAGGAGGGAGCACAGATCATGTTCATACGCAATGATGCTACGGAAGAAAAAAAATACTTCAATGGCAAACTCGCCACGGTGAAGAAAATTTCTGAGGAGGGAATCACAGTACAGATGGCAGGCAATCACGAAAAATATTCACTGGAAACAGTTCGTTGGGAGAATAAAAAGTACACGGTTGAATCAGAAACACATGACTTGGCTGAGGAGGTAATCGGAGCATTCGAGCAATATCCGGTAAAACTGGCCTGGGCCATTACAGTTCACAAAAGTCAAGGACTTACCTTCGACAAAGCGATCATAGATGTAGGCCAGGCCTTTGCCGGTGGTCAAGTGTATGTCGCTTTATCTCGATTGCGTTCACTGGATGGACTTGTACTTCGCACGCGCATCCACCCATCGTCCATCAGCACCGATAAGCAAGTGGCTGCTTTTGCCCAAGCCAATCACCATCCTCATCTTTTGGATGATGTAATGAAAACGAAGCAGCGTATTTTTCTCCGTCAGCAACTTGATACTACATTTGATTTTTCTTCACTCCTGAAAGAAATTCAATATGTGCAAAAAGATCAGGATGCTGATGGCTTCAATGAAGAAACGATGAAGCCCGTGTTGACACAGATCGCTGAGGCGCTTGCGGGGCAGCGAATAAATACAGAGACTTTCAGAAGGCAACTCAGTGACTTGCTTAACCAGAATGATCAATCTCAATTAATGGAGCGGATGGCAAAGGGGAGGGTTTATTATCGTTCATTCCTTTGCAACCTCATAAGAATGTTGCTTGAGCACCTGGAAGTAATGAGACATCAGAAGCGCGTGAAAACGTACATGACCCAATTGGGTGAATTAGATCAGTCACTAAATAAAAAACTGGAGGAGGTGGATACCACCCTGCTTCTTACGGAAGGCATCTTACAAGGTCAATCGCATTTTGATTTTAGTGTGCTCACAAAGCAACGAGTTGACGAACGCACCGCTATGTATGTTGAAATACAAAAGAGCCAGGGCGATACATCATCAAGGACGCGTAAACGAAAAAAGGAGAGCAAATCAAAAAAGAAAAATGGTATAAGTACGTTTGATATCACGCGGGAGATGTTCAACAAAGGAATGACGATTGATCAGATTGCAAAGGAACGCGAATTAGTCACGAGTACAATCGAAGGCCACCTGGCAAAAGCAATAGAAGCAAAGCAATTAGACATTTCGGCTTTGGTGAATGGGGCGGAATTGAGCGAAATCACCGGGGTGATTGAACATTTGCCCACCGGTTTTATTTCGAAAGATTTATATGATGCACTCAGAGGAAAGTATGGCTATGGTAAGCTGCGAGCCGTGATGAGTCACTTGAAATCGCAAGAAGATGCGGGGAACCTTGAAGGAGACTTATCGAATGACGCCTAGTACCTTTTCAAAGCTCATCCAATAAATATTACCACTTCCATTCAGGGTACTTTGATTTACTTTTTGGATTTGGTCATACGTTGCCTTTGCGTCAAATGAAACAGGAAGCGGAGCCCGCTCGCTTGTGAAAAATAAGATCTTTTTATCAGGACTTACATAAGGGCAATAATCCAATCGATTTGAGTTTAGGAATTTTAGATTTTTTGCCGGCAACCATTTACCACTTTCATCTTTCAGACCCATGTATAAATCTCCGCGACCGGTGTCATCTTTTCGTCCGTAGCCAGTGAATAGAATAAACTTTTCATCGGGATCAACAAAGGCATTGAATTCAAAACCTTTGGAGTTGATGGCTGTATCCAAAGCAACCGGTTTTTCATATTGACCATTTTCAACAAGGCGAGGAAAATATCTTCGCGACCTACTCCATCTTTATATTGAGCGGTGAAATAAAGATTACCACTTTTTGTTATGGAAGGATAAAACTCGTCTGATTCTGTATTTACATAGGCACCAACATTTTTTGGCTCGCCCCAGATGTTGCCATTTCGCTCCACTAGCCAGATATCAAAATCTTTTGGGTTACTTCCTTCAAGGGGCCGGTTGGATGCGAAGTATAATTTCTTTCCATCAGCACTTAATGCTGGCTCAAGGTCACTGAATTTTCCGGCAAAGGAAACCACTTCGGGACCTGACCATTTTCCGTTTTTATCTTTCTTACTGAACACGATTGTTTGGAAAGTTGATTGCGGAGTAGCAATCGTGTAGTGCACCTACGTTCCATCCGCTGAAAGAGCAAAGTCACGTTCATTAATAGACGTTGAGATAAATCCTTCCGCCAGAAGGGTAGCAGTAGCGGGAGGATTTTTTAATTCAAATTTACCCTGACCAATGGCAAGATTGGAAAGAGTAAGCATGACGATGGTAATCAGTTGCTTTTTCATTGAGTTTAGTAGTGGGGTGAATGTTGAAAGTGACCTCAAAACCGACTCTCTCCATTTAAGTCGGTGGATAGCACTTCACTCATATGGTTGAAGAACGGACGGATGCTTTTAAAAGTTTTATTGATCTGGTCTATAAAATCATCAGCCATCACTTCCTTGTCGGGGAAGGGATGGTCAAACCAGAATTGTTTGTAACGAAGCAAGTTGATGGCCGGATGATCTTTGGCAAAACCTCTTGGCACTGTTTTCAGCTGATCACCCTGCATATCACCAAACACAGATTGAATCGCTTTTGAGTTAAGCAAGCGTTTCCATTGTTTGTAATTAGTGTTAATGTCCTGACGGATGCGTAGCAGGTCTTCTGCATTTGGATAAGTAAAACCACACCCCACTCTTGATTCACCGTGTTTTATCCAAAAATAATATCCACCTCGCAACAGGGGTTTATGCCTCCTGAGATTTCCGGCAAAGCGAGGATTATACGGAGTCTTATCTTTTGAAAAACGCACATCGTTATAAATGCGATATAGGCTTTCCTTTCCGGATTGCGTTTCAAGCCGATCGTGTTGATTCATCTTGATGACTAGCTGATCGAGAAACTGAATCACATTGTTCTGCGCTTGCAAGTAGCGGGATTTATTTTCGCTAAACCATTCACGGTTGTTGTTCTTAGCGAGGTCTTTTAAAAATACAAGAGTGGTTTTTTCAATTACCATGCCTTTAAAATTAATTTGTGATCACGGCATTAAGCTTTTTCCATAGGTCATCCTGAAACAGATAAGGAACCAATGAGGTATCAGGGGCATCACCCATGCGAACTACTACCAGGTTTTTGCTGGGAACAACATTGATGATTTGACCATTCTTACCCATGGCAGCAAACATATCAGCAGGGGCATTTGGAGAGATAGACCCAGTGAACACGGTTTGTAATCCGGGCAGTATATGCGAAGCTTTTCCGTTTAGCCAGGTAAGATAACCATACGAAAGATTGAGATTTTGCGAAGAGGTTTTCATTAGGTTAATGTATGTCTCAGTAACAATCTGGGTTTGATCCCACTTGCCTTTGTTCAACAGAAGTAAACCGAAGCGGGCCATCGATCGGGGTGTGCTATAAAACACATTGTTGTCGCCCGTCTTAATGTATTGTCCATCCATGCCTGTTTTAGTGAGCAATTGTTCGCTCACATAGATATTCAAAGTTTTGCCGACCGCAGTTGATATCACACCGTCTAAAAGGGTGTAAGGAGCGTTGTGATAAGCCCACCGTGTGCCGGGATCCACTTTGTAAATGAGACAGGCCGGATCTGTACAATCTTTGTTTGTCACACCATCATCCAGTCCGCTGGTCATGGTGAGTTGATGAAGTACGGTGATTTTGTTTTCTTGTAGGGCAGTTAAACTGGTCCAGCCGGTGCCTAAGTAATCGGATGTTTTGTTATCGAGGTTTATTTTTCCCTGCGATTCAGCAATACCCACCACGGCTGAGGTTAATGTTTTTCCAGCAGAGGCCCAATACCAGCTGCTGCTTGAATTAAAATCAAGCAGGGGATTAACCAACTGCTTCCCCAGGTATTCTTCAATTACAATTTTTCCATTCTTCAAAACAATTAATGCACGGCTGTTGGAAGCAGAAAGAAATGATTTCAGATCCGGAATTTTTGATTCATCCCAACCCACGCTGGCGGGAGTAATTTTTTCCCACGTGCTTCCACTCGTTGGAAAGTAAAGATCTTTAGCGGGAGCAGGTGTTGGATCATCTTTTTTGCAGGATAGGAGAAGTAAAAGGCTGATGAACAGAATGCGATGGGTCATAGGAAGTAAGTCACATAAAAATAAGAAGCCTTTCTGTAATAATGGATTCAATTCAGGTGCATTTCAAATTGTCGCGGAGGTTTACTGATTGATCTAAGCCCGAAGGGCTGGAATAGTTATAGAAAAAAAAGCCAAGCAAGCATCAAACTCCGAAGGAGTGGCATTATGTCACCCTTTCAGGGTTTTGATGCAATGATCATTGTATTCTATAAAAATATCATCCCTTCGGGATCTTATTTGAATGCCGTGGCAATTTGAAATGCACTCTTTAATTTTGTCCCGTCTCGCTAAAAAAAGCAGTCAACGTGATTTTTTCAGCTATTGATGAAGGTTGAAGCCGTAAACGAATATATCTATCATTCTGAAAGGACAAAGATTAATTGGCTATACTTTG
>CAZIOY010000049.1:0-32266 GCA_964540915.1 uncultured Ohtaekwangia sp. | reverse complement strand
TTATCAGTTACTGTAAATGCATCGCCTTCAGCTTCTATTTCTGGAGTAACAACAATTTGTTCTGGATCGGCAGCGACTTTACAAATTGCATTGACAGGAACAGGGCCGTGGACTTTTGAATATTCGGATGGTGTAACAACTATTGCAGGTAATTCCGCAGTTAGCCCATTTGATATTGTGGTTAGCCCTTCGTCCACAACAACCTATACATTGGTTAGTGTTACTGATGCAAATTGTGTGGGCAGTATTATTGGTTTACCTGTATTGGTAACGGTAGAAAATCCTCCCTCCACCGGTTTAATAGTGTCTGTAGCAGGCGGTCCGGTGTGTTCAGGAGGATCAAGTTCAATTGAAGTAGCAAGCTCTGAAACGGGTGTTATCTACCAGTTAAGAAATGATACGGATGACAGTCTGATAGGAACTACTATTACTGGAACAGGAAGTACAATTTCATTCCCTACGGGAGTACTTACGACAACAACAACGTTCAATGTTTTAGTAACGCGTGGCACGTGTACTCCTGTTGAATTAACATCCACGGCAACAGTTATAGTTGTGGTTGGTTCGATTGATTTAACATTAAGCGTAAGTGCCCAGCAGAGTTCAATTTGTGAGGGATCAGGCACAAACATTCAAATACTAAATTCAGAAACGGGTATTAATTATCAATTGCGCGATGATTCGGATGATAGTTTAATAGGTACTGCTATCGCAGGAACAGGAGCTACAATCAATTTGCCAACCGGCAACTTATCATCATCAAAAGTATTTAATGTGCTTGCCTCCAATGCAGCGTGCTCCATTGAACTAACGACCACAACTGCGGTTAACGTGGACGTTAATCCAAATCCTTCTCTCAGCGTGGGAGCAACCTTTAGTCCTGTATGCATTGGTGGAGTAAGTGCAGTAACGGTAGACAATTCCGAAGTGGGAGTTAGCTATCAACTCAGGGATAATGCAGACAATAGTTTAGTCGGAGTGGCCGATGCCGGCACCGGTGGTCGTATCGAATTTTCTACCGGAGTACTTGCCGCATCTAAAACGTATAATGTGCTTGCCACCGGTGGAGTTTGTACCCCGGTGCAACTAACCACCACAGTCACTGTTACGGTTGCTGGTTCTATTAATCTTTCTTTGATGGTAACACCCATTACTTCAGCGGTATGTTCGGGTACAGGCACTGATATTCAAATTTTTAATTCTGAAGTGGGTGTGGATTACCGATTGATAAATGCTGCCGATAACAGTTTCTTATCAGGTCTGGTGGCTGGAACAGGTACAACGCTCACTATTCCAACCGGAGTATTAACTACTGCCACGGATATACGTGTGTTGGTTGCTAATGGATCTTGTACTGCTGAATTGACTACGACCACTACGATTTCAGTAAGTCCTTTGCCGGTAACATCGCTGGCGGTGAACGCTGTAACCAGCACATTGTGTTCAGGCATCAGCACCATGGTTCAGGTTGTTAATTCACAAGCAGGTGTTACCTATCAACTAAGAGATGATGCAGATGATTCCATTGTTTCAGGCGCGGTGATTGGCAATGGAAGTACAATCGACCTTCCTACCGGTCCATTAGCTTCAAGCAAAACGTTCAATGTTATTGCTATCAATGGTTCGTGCTCTGCAGAACTCGATAATAAGGTATCGGTGACGGTTAACCAGGGACCCTCATCCACCATTTCTGCTGTTGCTCAAAGTGATTTGGTTTGTATTGGAACCAGTACGTTTGTTCAAGTTATAAATTCTGAGATTGGAATAATTTATCAATTGAGAGATCACCTCGACAACAGCAATGTTTCCGGTGCTGCCTTTGGTTCAGGGGGTACTATTAATCTGCCAACCGGACCTATCACTGCCGATCGTACATTCAATGTGTTGGCTTCAAATACATTGTGTTCAGTTCAATTAACAACCATCGTTACCGTTACTGTGCGTGCGATCACAGATCCATTGTGCTCAAATTGCTCCACGGTAATTGTGAACACCATCAATCCCGTTAAGGTTACCTGCGGAACTACCGTACCCGATGGATCAATAACATTTCAAATCGAACCCTCCGTTCCGGTGGTGAATATAATTGGCGTTAAAATCCAGATAAATGGGCCTACACCTAAGACGCAGACGAATGATTTTGTATTTACCGGATTAGCCGTGGGCAATTACACCTACATTGTTACGTATGGAGATGAAAACAATCCTGACTGTATAAAGACCGGTTCCTTCATTATTGAACTAAGCCGCGAGCCGGATCCCATTACCTTTGATTTGTCTATCGATGAATATGATTGTCTCGTGAATGAGGGTTCTATTACCCTTGAAAATATTGCAGGCGCACCCGACACTGATTTTGAATTCACCATCCTGAGCAATGGTGCCAGCGTATCCCAGGGTGTAATATCAAAGACTTCCACGGCCTCATTTACGATACCCGATTTACTGCTAGGTGATTATGAAATACAGTTGAGTCAAAACCAGCAGCCGGTAAATGGTTGTGTTGGGATAGTTAACTCACAATTGATTGACTTTACTATTGCTGAACCATTGGCTGGCTGTCCGGTAATTATTCCTAATATCTTCACACCAAATGGAGATGGTTCAAACGATTTCTTTGAGATTAGAAATCTTCCGGCCAGTTCAAGCCTTTCAATAACCAACCGCTGGGGCAAAGAAGTATTTTCCTCTTCCGATTATCAAAATAACTGGAGCGCAGAAAATATATCGGACGGTGTATATTACTACCGGGTGGTAGCAGAGGGTGAAGTAATGACCGGATGGGTGGAGATTCTCCGCTAATTAATTTCCGTTAAGAATTTCAACGTATCAATGCCATCGGCATAATCCCATAATTCGGGTAGTTGCGCTTTTCCGAAAGGAATGCTGCCGTCAAACCATCCATGAGCGGATACGATACATTGAATTTTATCCTTCTGGATTTTTATTTTATTCTTCAGATCAGATTGTGTAGTATAGGTTTCAAAATACAACACAGAGATAGGGGAGACCAACCCCTCATTCTGCGTGAGAAGAACGAAACCGTTATCCAGGTGGGGTACTTTGTTCACCAATAAAATGGATTTTTGATAATCATAATTGTTGGCATACTTGTGATGATTGATGATCTCTTTATACGGATCCCAGGCACCTAAAAGTTTAATGAATTCATACCCTTCAGGCACGAAGATCTTGGAGATATTCCGGCATCCCAATCCGAAATAACTGAATACATCTTTGCCTAGTTCAGTAAAATGGGTAGCGTCTTCTTCACCCATCAGGATGGCAATAGAAGAGCGATTTTTTCGAATGATGTGAGGGATATTTCGGAAGTAATATTCGAAATAGCGGGACGTGTTATTGCTGCCGGTGGCAATAATAGCTTCCACATGGTTAAGTCGTTCTTCAAAGTGTATTTTGTTTTCAAACCGGGGTTCAATTTCAACCAGCCACGAGTTAAGGGTGGGAAGCAGATAGGAATCCTGTGAACTTAACTTAATCACCAGGTCATTTCCGGAAATCAGAACACTTAAATAATCATGGAATCCTACCAAAGGAATGTTTCCCGCCATGGCAATACCCACCTTTTTGTTTTTTTCTGTCGAAAGAGGGTAGGAACTTAACCACGTGTTGAGATTCTTTTCTTTCAGAAAATATGAAATACCGGCAAGGGAAAGATGAATGGATTCGGGCACAAACCATGGATTTAAGTTGCGGGCCCGATCAATTAATTGATCACTTTCCTCCACCGAGAGATGGTCTATTTTGTTCCCCAGTAAGTCAAATGCCCTGATTCGTTCCGCTAAATTCATAAATACTTAAACCTTTAGTGCGCTACCGATGTTTTGAGAGTTGATTTTGCTAGCTTATTTTTGTGGCAAAAGTACGGGGTAAGCCCCTTAATTACTGACTAAGATGGCAATAAAGATAACAGACGAGTGTATTAATTGCGGAGCCTGTGAGCCAGAATGCCCCAATACTGCTATTTATGAAGGAGGCAGGGAGTGGAATTGGGCCGGTGGAACAGCCTTGACGGAAGTTGAAATGGAGGATGGATCTAAAATTGACGCCAAATCTGTTCAGACACCTGTTTCAGATGAGTTTTATTTTATCGTTTCCGGCAAATGCACAGAGTGTACCGGTTTTCATGAAGAACCTCAGTGTGCCGCTGTTTGCCCGGTGGATTGCTGCGTTCCAGATCCCGACATGGTGGAATCGAAAGAGGGACTAATGACCAAAAAGGTTTGGCTTCATAACGAGCAGCTTCAATCCTGAACGTAAAAAAATCATTTCAAATATTACTTCATCTTTGATCTCTTGATCATATACGCCTGAAGCACTTCAAAGTAGCCATCATGAATATTGGCGGATATAAAGTCAATTTTCAATTGGTTGCATTTCATCTTTAGACTTTGATGATATTCTTTTAGCTGAGCAGTAAATTGCTCTTTGATATCGATTGGATTGAGCAATAATTTTTCTCCGCTCTCCAGATCAATAAATTCATACGGACGATCGCTGAATTTAAAATCAAGTTCTGTGTCATGATCGGTCACATGAAAAAGTATTACCTCGTGCTTGTTATGTTTTAGATGCTGAAGTGCTTTGAAAATTTCATTGTCATCGGTTCCTCCTTCAAACATATCGCTGAAAAGCACAACCAGAGATCGCTTGTGGGTTTTCTCAGCAATCTCATGAAGCACTTGTGCCACTCTCGTGGACTTCTGGGTTATCTCTGTGGATTTTAGTTTTTTATCCAGCTTTGCAAAGAGTTTGTTGATGTGAGATCCTGTTGAGCGCACTTGCGTAAATTCTTCGATCGAATCGGAGAACAGGCAGAGCCCCACGGCATCACGTTGCTTATGCAGCAGGTAGGCCAGAGCCGAAGCAGAATAGATACTGAATTTAAGTTTCGCCTTTGTCTCCAGGGGATAGTTCATCGATGAGGAACAATCAATGGCAATAACACAACGGAGGTTGGTCTCCTCTTCAAACTGCTTGGTATAGAGCCGGTCGGTGCGGGCAAATACTTTCCAGTCGATGTATCGGGTGCTTTGCCCTTCATTGTAAAGCCGATGTTCCGCAAACTCTACTGAAAAGCCGTGATACGGGGATTTGTGAAGGCCCGTAATAAAGCCTTCAACCAACTGTTTCGCCAACAATTCGAGACTCCCGGATAATTGTATATCCTCAATTCTGATATTCATAACCTTATAAAACGCATGCTTTCAATCACTTTTAACCTTTTTTATTTGGGAGAATAAAAATTAGCTTCAAAACTCCTCTGACCATTTGCAATAGAAATTATATATACTACCTTCGATTTAACCATTTTTACCCAAAACCTAAACCAAAAACTGATAATCTGTGGAAGAGAACAAGACAAATGGACGAGAAGAGATTTTCTCCGAAAAAGTGAAGGCAGGTAAGCGTACATATTTCTTCGATGTAAAGTCTACCAGGTCCAACGATTATTACCTTACTATCACCGAGAGTAAGAAGAGGTACAACAAAGATGATGAGGGTTTTACCTACGAAAAGCATAAAATTTTCTTGTACAAGGAAGATTTTAACAAATTCATGGAGGCGTTAAATAATACAGTAAATCATGTTAAAACTGAATTAATGCCCGATGTGGATTTCGATTCATTCAGCCACAATCACGAGAACCATGAAAAAGATGAAGAGCCTGCAAAACCAGCCGCAGTAGATTCAGAACTTAAATGGGACTAATAACGATTAAAACCTAAACCGGAGGGAGCCTCGATGAAAGTCGGGGCTTCTTCTTTTTAAGCTGGGTCCATTTTTTTTAAGCCAGTAATGTCAGATCGGTTATATTTGCGGCCTGATTTAAATAAAAGAATAAGAGAATGGGTTTAAAGTGCGGAATTGTAGGTCTCCCCAACGTAGGTAAGTCTACTTTGTTTAATGCGATTTCTAATAATAAAGCGGAGGCAGCAAACTTCCCGTTTTGTACGATCGAGCCCAATGTGGGGGTTATTTCAGTGCCTGACCCACGTCTTAAAATTCTTGAAGAATTGGTAAATCCAGAACGTGTTCTGCCTACCTCATTCGAGTTTGTTGATATAGCCGGGCTTGTTAAAGGAGCCAGCAAAGGTGAAGGTCTGGGTAATCAGTTTCTTGCCAACATACGTGAAGTCGATGCAATCGCACACGTGGTTCGTTGTTTTGAAAACGAAAACATTATTCACGTATCCGGAAAAGTAGACCCTGTTGGCGATAAAGAAGTAATTGATGTTGAGCTTCAGTTAAGAGATCTTGATTCCGTTGAAAAGAAAATAAATAAGGTAGAACGCACGGCAAAAAGCGGTGATGCCAAAGCAAAAAAAGAGTTAGCTACCTTGAATGCCTACAAAGAAACACTTCAGGCAGGAAGGAACGCACGCACCTTGAAAATGGATGCAGACGACAAGAAGGCAATTGAAGACCTACAGCTTCTTACGGATAAGCCGGTGATCTATGTGGCCAATGTGGATGAAGGTTCTATTCATACCGGGAACAAATTCGTTGATGCTTTAAAGAACCTGGTGAAAGATGAGGAGGCAGAGGTAGTAATCGTATGTGCGGCAATCGAGGCACAAATTGCTGAACTGGAAAGCGAAGAAGATAGGGCAGTGTTTCTGGAAGAATATGGACTTAAAGAGTCGGGCCTTAGTCGCCTCATTCATGCTGCTTATCACCTGCTGAACTTGATCACCTACTTCACGGCTGGAGTAAAAGAGGTGAGGGCCTGGACCATCCACAGAGGTTGGAGAGCACCTCAGGCCGCGGGAGTTATCCATACGGATTTTGAGAAAGGATTCATTCGGGCTGAGGTTATTAAAATACCAGATTATCAGAAATATAAGACTGAAGCAGGCTGTCGCGAAGCAGGTAAACTAGCCGTAGAAGGAAAAGAATATGTGGTTAAAGATGGCGATGTAATGCACTTCCGTTTCAACGTTTAAAAGAAAAATTATACTTAAACTTTTCCTACCTGTTTTTGCTTTATTATTCTGATTTTTAATACCTTAGCTGTCCGCAATTTTTTAAAGGCGGGGTTTTAGTTTTATTTTTTTACCCCAAACTGTTTTTACCTTGAGAATAAGGATTGTCTTTTCCCTGAAGAATAGAGGAGCGTATGTTCCGTTTCATCATCAATTTTTATTGGCGCAAACCATTAAAGGGCTCGTCATGCTCGGAAAGAATCCTGCCTATTCCGCTTACACACAATACAATTTCTCAGGGCTAAAAGGACAGATTAAAATCAGCCGCAAGGGATTACATTTCTTTTCTTCAAGGGTTACACTCGTTTTTTCGGCTTCTGATAAAGAGTTTTTGGATTACTTCCTCGCAGTCTTATTTGAACAGAAAGAATTATTGATCGGGAATCTTCAATTAGTGCCTGAGTCTTTTGAGCCCGAAGAGCCTGTGACCATTACCGATTCCGTAAAATTCCTGTGCATCTCTCCAATCGTGTTGGTGCCTGCGTCTTTCAATGATGAAACTGGAAAACGCTTTATCTCACCCAATAATGATGAGTTTTCTGACTTGCTCTATGACAGCACCATTGCCCGCATGGAAGCGAGCGGTAAATTTTCGGCTGAGCAACTGGCCGACTTTTATAAGTTTCAACTCGTAGCCGATAAGGAGTATATCAACCGCATTCAATCCTCGCATAAGAAATTTGCGCGCATTTATCCGCTCTATGATTTGGATGTGAAGTATGAAGTGCGCGGATATACCTTTCCCTTCACCTTATATGCACCTCAACCTGTTCAGCAGTTTGTATACGAAAATGGACTGGGCTTTTTCTCCCACAAGGGGTTTGGCATGCTGGACGTGGCCACCGCTACTTCCGTCAAAAATGATGTCAATCAGGAAGTGAATTACGCCTCTTAATGAGGGTTGACCTGAATGGGATAATACCCTATCAGTAAGTCGGCATTAGGTCGGAATGGCCGGTAATAAATAAATATTTCATAAAGGTTTTCCGTTTGATAGTGACTGCCTTCAATTTGAAATCCATTGGCCTTGTCGGATTCAACCCAGTACTGGTAGTTATAGAGTCCTTGTTTTAAGAACAGAGTAGTTTCATAGAGGTTTTGATCTTTTCTGAAATTCATTTTCGACTCGGGTGAGCGAGACCAGTTGTTCATAGCCCCTAATAAATAGACGTGGCCATTTACCGGTGGAACTGCTAACGTGAAGGTGACAAACACATAATCTCCACTGATAGCGGCATCCTTGTAATCCTGATTGTCAATAACAAAGTTGCCATTTAGGTCGGTATGCATGGCATACATTTGGTCTTCCCGCGATTTATCGGTTTGCACCCATAAACTAAAAGGTCTTTTGCTGCGATCGATCCTTCCTGTGTTTTGTCCGGGATAATTCAGTGACCGGAAATCAACGAAGCGAAATTCGTTTCCCGCCATAAATTGATTGTCCTGATCAAAGAAGCGATATTCCAATTCGCGTTTATCCTCCCGAATGAAACTTGGGGTGACTGTAAGACGCACATTGTCCCATCGCTGGTTTTGGCGTATCACCGTGTGAACGGATTCCATGGGATTTACAATATCCAATTTAGAATAGTTTACTTTGAAGTTAAGCTGCTGGTTGCTGGCGTACAAAGTTCCTGCCCCTTTCATTTGATTATCCTGAAAAACACTGACCTCATTACTATAAACCATAAATCTTCTGGTCAATAGAATATCTTCATCATCATTTTCGCGGTAAGCAATCAATAGATAATTGCCGGGTAATTTTACAGCAGGAACCTGAAAATAGTAATGAACATAGGCAATGGATACATTGGAAGATAGATCATATTCAGTAATTGAAAACTCATTGTAATCGGATAGAAAATCCAGATCCATCAGCGATGACTTGGCCCAATCCACATTGCAGTGTATAAGTTTTACGTAGTAGTTACTTCGCTCACCCTGCAGATCATCAAACTCCAACACGAGATTTTGCTTTTGGAGTGGCACTACTGCCGACCTTAGGTTGTTTCGAGATCCTCCTTCGCTTGGATAAAGCATAACTGTGCGGATTTCTTCTTCATACGAATGGTCGGAAAATGTTAAGTTCTTTTGTCCTATCGCACAGTGCGAAATCAGCGTAATCAGGATTAAAAAAATTGGTCTCATGGCTCAAAACTAAACGAATAAATTAATTCAATTTGCATTCCAACTCCACGTTATTATTTCGTGTCTAAAGGGCATATAGGGTTCATGCAAACCGAAAAGGACCTCATTGAGGATTGTATTAAAGAGAACAGGGCTGCTCAAAAGGCTTTGTATGACCGCTATTGTCGCAAAATGATGGTGGTTTGCCAGCGCTATGCAAAATCAACCCAGGAGGCTGAAGATGTTTTACAGGAAGGATTTATTAAGGTTTTTGCGAACATTAAATCCTTTCGTGGCGATGCCAGGCTGGAAACATGGATAACCAGGATTATGATCAATACAGCATTGAATGCTCAGCGACAAAAACTTTACCTGATTCCTATGGTGGATGTGGATGGAATCGATATCCGGGAAGATGAAAAGGTTAGCCTGGCTGGTTTTCATTTGAATGACCTTATAGCAATAGTTCAATCACTGCCAGACGGTTGCCGGCTAGTGTTCAATCTATTTGCCATAGAAGGTTATAGTCACAAAGAAATAGGTGAGATGCTCACGATCAGTGAGGGAACTTCCAAGTCGCAGTACAGTAGGGCGAAGAGTTTATTAAAAGTAAAAATAAGTCAACAGGAAAAAAGTTATGAAAAATTCGGAGAAGGGAAAGTTTGAGGATGCCTGGCAGAAGGCATTTTCAAATGCCGAAAATGCTCCTTCGGAAGATGTGTGGGCGGGTGTAGAGCAAAGCTTGAATAAAGTCGAAACTATCGCCATGAAACGCAAGGTGGTGTTTTATCAGCGACTTGCGGCAGCTTCGATTTTGTTTGCTCTTCTACTGGGTGGATTAAGCACCTACTACATTTCTAACCTTACTACTGGGCAGGAAATGAATTTGACTCAGGAGAACTCAACCAGACTCTCTGATGGAAACGATCCCAATAATAATGTAGCCAGCGTGCCTTCCTCAGCAGAGGGTGATCAGAAAAATTTGAGCGAAGATGATTCAAAAATTGAATCTGAAGGGGGAAGTTTATGGAAAGAAAATGCATCCGATAAGCCTACAGGATTTATAGCCAGTTTTTTCAATCAACCTGATGACAGAAGGGCTATCATAAAAGATTCAGCTACGCGTCAAGATTACAAGATGCTGCGAGTTGCTCGTAATTACCCTTCCCTTTTAAGTATGATACCTGAGCCTTCCGTGGAATTGAAAGGAAGGATGAATGAAGTTACCATTGTTAGAAAATTGCCAGCCATGCCTTCATCTTTTATGAATTCTAAAAGCAAGAAGCATACTGGGGAAAATTTATGGGCCTCGTTGGGTGCGTCTACGGGAAATTATTCTCCCTCCTCAGACTTTAATTCATCAGCCACAAGTGTTTACTATCAAAACTCAGGTACTTTAACTGGTGCGCAATCCGTATATAGCACCACTGCCTCCAAAGGGTCTGTGTTTTCGGTAGGTATGAATTTGGGTAAACGCATTTCTAAGAAATGGCTTGTGCAGGGGGGTGTTTCTTATCTTAATCAAGCCATAGGATATACCTCTAATTTTGCGGTAGTGGATGCAAATAATACAGCTCTTGCTTCTGTGGCAGAATATGCCGATGCCAAATCATTTTCATCGGTAATTGCACTTTCTGCGCCCTATCAAATAAATAGTGTTAATGAATTTATTTCAGTGCCCGTGCAGGCGGGGTATTTATTGATTGATCGAAAGCTGGGCCTTCAGCTTAATTCAGGAGTTTCCTCCGATATTTTTATGCAGAACACGCTTACGGATAAAAGCGGGCAACTGGCAAGTAATTCATCAGGGGCAGGGGATGCATCACCTTATCGCACCATAAGCTGGTCGGGTTTGATGGGCACCGAGTTGAGTTACAAAATTGCGACCCAGTACCGGATTTCTATAGCTCCGGGGTTACGCTATTCCCTTAATTCAGTATTAAAATCACAAGCTGCCCCGGTTAATCCGTTAGTTTGGGATGTTGGATTTCGGTTCAGGTATATCTTTAAATAAGATTAAGCGTTTAGTTGGTTAAATAATCTAATTCAAAAAAAATGACTCGTATGAAATCAGTGTTAAGTTTTATCCACGAAAAAGTAAAACCCGGATTATTCGCCTTGCTGTTTGTTACGGTCTTACTGCTCATCAGCGTGTTGCTTGAGCGTAGACATATTTATTTCTGATATTCTTCATTTTTTCTCCGGTGATTCCAACCATTCGGGTTTGAGTAGGGTCAAATAGGTGACCTACCAACCAGAAGACTATGGAAAAGCTATCAACGATTATACACCGGTTACCATTTTTTCTCTTTCTTTTTATTTTCTCTGTTTCATTTACCGATTGCACGGATAAATGCGAGGAGACCAATCACTTTGTTTATTACGAACCCGTATATTCAACATCAGCAGAAATCAAAGCGGCTGTAGCGGTGGTGGCGCCTATCCCGCTCTCTGATATTGGCCGGATTTATTTTAAGGATGGAATTTTATTTATCAATGAATCCGGGAAGGGAATTCATATTATTGATAATAAGAATCCTTCAAACCCAATCCCATTGCATTTTTTGAATATTCCGGGGAATTACGATTTGGCCATACGTGGTAATACTCTTTATGCCGATAGCTTCATTGACCTGGTTGCCTTCGATATTTCTGATATCTCCAGGATTAAGGAGGTAAATAGAATTGAACGTCTATTTAATAATTATACGACCATGGGAATGATGGTCTCTTCAGTAAGGGGAATACTAACAGAATGGAAAAAAGTTGAGCAGGTAAGTGTTAATGAAACAGAGTGTAACGCCATCTACCAGCCATGGGGAGGAGTTTTTTATAATGATGGAATAGCAATGCTTACAGGTTCGGCCCAATCGTTCAGTGCAAAAACAGCTTTTGCCCCAACAACGGTTAGTCAAACAGGAATTGGTGGATCCATGGCCCGGTTTACAATTAGTGGAGATTTTCTTTATGGATTGGATGGAGCGAATCTGGATGTGGTGGATGTGTCACAACAGTCACAACCAACTGCTAAAAATGAAATTCCATTATCATGGGATGTAGAAACATTGTTTCCTCATGGGAATAATCTCTTTGTGGGATCAAGAACAGGAATGTACATCCTTGATTTGACATTCCCCGCTCAGCCAACAATCATCAGCCTATATTCACACCTTCGCAGTTGTGATCCGGTGGTGGTGGAAGGCGAATATGCGTATGTCACCTTGCGCAGCGGTTCAGCTTGTGAAGGGTTCACCAATCAATTGGAAGTAATAGACATCAGTAACCTCAAGAACCCTACGATTGTAAAAACGTATCAAATGACCAACCCGCATGGTTTGGGTATTGACCAGGGAACACTTTTTATCTGTGATGGTTCAGATGGATTAAAAGTATATGACGCTACGGATGTTAGCCGTATTTCAGAAAATCAACTGGCTCATGATAAGTCGATCAATGCTTTTGATGTGATACCCTTTCAGCAGGTGGCTATGATTATCGGCAAGGATGGTTTGTATCAATATGATTACTCAGATATCAAGAACATCAAATTGATAAGCCAGTTACCGATTGTTAGTAAATGAAAAAGATCGCTTTACTCATAATCGCAATGGTTATCGGTGTAACCGCTCAATCCCAAAATACGAATCAGGATTCTCTTAGAAGGAAAGCGATTGAATACTATTTTCAATTTCAATCCGGGATGTTAATTGGTTGTGGTTCTTGTTCGGATGGCAAACAAATCACTTTTAGTGGCTCCACTACTCATGGGATAAAAATCGGCAGGAAATTAAGGGTGGGAGTCGGTGTTGGACTGGATTCTTATTTTGATTGGAACACAATGCCAGTTTTTGGAAGCGTAAGCTGGGATTTGATAGGGAAGAAGAATGCGCTGTATGTTGAATTGAATTACGGTGGTGCCTTAGCCTCTTGGAGGCCCATGAACCTTCAGGAATATGGCTTCCAAAAATCTAATACAGGGAAAGTGTATAGTTATGCAGTGGGTTATAGAATCAAGTATGATAAGATGCGCATTTCAATAGGTGTCGGTCACAAAACGCAACTGGTAACCACTCATTATGAATACCCCACGTACTATTGGAAGTTTGATAATTATATCGTGGGCGATCCCAGCCGGAAGATTGTTAAAAATGAAATGAACCGCTTTATGGTATTTCTGACTGTTGGCTGGAAATAAATTATCCAGCTGTCTCTAAAGCATCCAGTTCGAGCATGATTTTTTCCCACTTCGCATTTTCTTCTTGCAACGTGGCATGAATACCATCAAACTTGAGTTGGATCTCATTGAGCTTTTCAAAGTTGCTGTAAACTTCTGGCTTTGCCATTTCATCTTCAATTCTCTTCTTCTCCGTTTCCAGTTTCTGGATGATCTCCTCTACTTTTTTAAGATCCTGCGTGAGCGACTTTATTTTCTTCTCGTTCACATTGGTCGGCTTGGGATTAAGAATCTTTTCTATGGGTTTTGGCTCCGTTTTCTTTTCAGGAACAGGTTGAATAATTCCTGCTGCTTCATTTTTCTTTCTCCAGTATTCATATTCATCGTAAGTGCCGGGATATTCTTTTATCTGGTGATCTTCAATGTACCAGATCTTGTTGGCCACCTGGTTCACAAAGTGACGGTTGTGAGATACCACTACAAAACTTCCCTGGTATTGTTGTAGCGCCTGAATTAAAATGTTCTCTGAAATAAAATCCAGGTGGTTGGTAGGTTCATCCAGCAAAAGAAAATTTGCCTCTGAGATCAATGTCTTTGCAAGGGCAACACGGGATTTTTCTCCACCGGACAATACTTTGATCTTTTTGAAAACATCTTCATCCGAAAAGAGAAAACATCCCAATACGTTTCTTAACTCTTGCTCCGATTTACCACTTCCGGCTTGTTTGAGCTCATCCAGAATTTCATTGTCTACATGCAGTGATTCGAGTTGATGCTGTGCATAGAAGCCGTAGATCACGTTGTAGCCAACGATACATTCGCCATCTACTTTTTCTGTGTTAGCGATAATGCGCAGCAGCGTTGATTTACCCTTACCATTGGCTCCGATCAAAGCGATTTTATCTCCGCGCTCAATCACTGCGCTGGTATGTTTTAAAATCACCTGGCTTCCATACGACTTTGATATGTCTTTGAGGGTAACCACGTGCCTGCCCGATGGTTGTTTGAATGAGAATCTAAAATTAACAGCGGCCGTATCATTCACCACCTCATCAATCATATCCATTCGCTCCAGCGACTTCACGCGTGATTGTACTTGTCGCGATTTAGTGGCCTTGGCTCTGAAGCGTTCAATGAAACGTTCCGTCTGCCGGATTTTTGATTGTTGATTCTCAAATGCGTTGTTCTGAATTTCTTCACGCATTTCTTTTTCCTTCAGATAGTAAGAGTAATTGCCTTCGTAGGACACCAAGTCCTCGTTGGTAACCTCAACTGTTTTGGAAATCACATTATTCAAAAAGGTCCTGTCGTGCGATACGATGATCACGGCACCTTCATAATTGCGCAGATAGTTTTCGACCCACTCAATGGATGGTAAGTCCAGGTGGTTGGTGGGCTCATCCAGCATCAGGCATGACGGCTTTTCCAACAGAAGTTGTGCAAGCATAACGCGCATGCGCCAACCTCCTGAAAATTCCCGCAAGGGTCTGTGAAGATCTTTTGTGGTGAAGCCGATACCTTCCAAAACAGCTTCTGCTTTAGCTTGCATAGTATAACCATCCAGATGTTCAAATTTTTCTTGAAGTTTGGTTAGTTTATCCACCAAATCATCAGAGTATTCATTTTCCAGTTGATGTAATACTTTTTCGATCTGCCTTTGTGTATCCACCGCTTCCTTAAATGCCGCCATGGCCACTGTAAGGATGGCATCATCGGATTGGTAGGACAGAAGGTCCTGATTTAAAAAACCGATGGTACAATCCTTTGCTTTGCTAATGGAGCCCTTATCGAGGGTAATACCGCCATGGATGATTTTCAGCAGAGTTGATTTGCCCCTGCCATTGAGTCCAATCAAGCCGATTTTGTCATTGGGTTTAATAAACATGGAGGCATCTTCGTAAAGAGGCCGCCCACCGATGAAGTAGGAAATATTCGAAACTGAGATCATTTTGTAAAAATCCCCGCAAAGGTAGTGCTAAAAGGGGGCATAGACCAAATGGCAGCAATGATCGAAATGCCAATGACCTAATCCGATCATCAAAATTATAGTGATTATGGATGTTAACCTTTCGATATTTGTTGTGTTACTATTCAGTATTAAATAATTCTTCATCTAACGAGTTTATCCCATGAATAAATATCCGTTGTTAATCTCGCTGTCGTTCGCTGTATTGATTCTATTCTTTAATGGACTAGAAGTACCGAATACTTCTTTCGATACGTTGGATGCTTCTGTACCGGCTCTTACGAAAGCCAGTGCCGATCTTCCACTAAACTCTATTAAGCTACCCAAAGGGTTTTCAATCAGTGTGTATGCTGAAGTAGAGAATGCGCGCTCGATGGCGATATCTCCCAATGGGACGATATTTGTTGGCAATCGCGATGAAGACAAAGTGTATGCTATCAAAGATACCGATGGTGATTTCAAAGCCGACAAAAAGTGGGTGATTGCTTCTGGTCTCAATATGCCGAATGGAGTAGCCTTTAAAGATGGTAATTTATATGTGGCTGAGGTGAGCCGCATTCACAAGTTTGCGGGCATCGAAAGCAAATTGGATGCACCTGGAAAATCTGAAATCATCTATGATAAATTACCAACCGAAACACACCACGGCTGGAAATACATTGCGTTTGGTCCTGACGGTAAATTGTATGTGCCCATTGGAGCGCCTTGTAATATCTGCGAATCGAAGGCTCCCATTTATGCCAGCATCCATCGCATGAATGCGGATGGCAGCGGGCTTGAGTTATTCGCCAGTGGAATAAGAAATACAGTAGGCTTCACCTGGCATCCCGATACAAAAGATTTGTGGTTCACTGATAATGGTAGAGATATGTTAGGTGATGATGTGCCGCCCTGCGAATTAAATTCCGCCTCTAAAATCGGAATGCATTTCGGGTATCCCTATTGCCATGGAGGTTCGATCAAAGATCCTGAATTTGGCAGCAAAAGATCCTGTGATGAATTCACCAAACCCATGCAAAACCTGGGTGCTCACGTGGCCCCCCTTGGTTTGAAATTCTATACCGGCAAGATGTTTCCTAATGAATACAAAAATCAGATTATTCTGGCCGAGCATGGATCGTGGAACAGAAAAATGAAAAGCGGATATAAGTTAAGCCTGGTAAAAATTGTAAATGGGAAAGTGGTGAGTTATGAACCATTTGCAACTGGCTGGCTGGATGAGGCTACTCAAAAGGCATGGGGGCGTCCGGTAGATGTGTTACTATTACCGGATGGATCCATGTTGGTGTCGGATGATCAGGCCAATGTTATTTATCGCATAACCTATCAGGGATAGTAGAGTAGGGCAGTCTGAGAGATGGCTGCCTTCTTAAAACTCTTCAGCTACCTGCTCAACCTTTTTATTTTTATCCTCATGCATCATTTTGAGCATGGGAGCAGATTTATAGGTCAAATGGATTTTTTTTCCATCTCCTTTAAACACCAGGCTTAAATTCTCTGCTTTCCAATAGTAGGCACGCATGCGCACACTGAAGGTTGATGCACCGTACGTTTTTTCCAGCCCCTGCATGACCCGTGGATCTTTGGGTAAATAAACATTGATTTCGTAAATGAGACCTTTGTAGGTTTTAAGCTGTAATTTCTTAACAGCCACTTCACCGATTGATTTATAACCGGTGTGTTTGGTTTCATAAATTTTTGCAGGAAACATCTTTAGCTCGATAATATCTTTTTTAAATACAGCCTCTTTCACACTATCGATAGTGCTTCCTAACTTAATGTCCTTAAAGCCGTTTCTGCGGTCAAGTTCAGAGGTATTCTGTGCCAGCAGGCATGCGTTGATTAATATCAACAGAAAGCTAATGGTAATTGATTTCACTACAGTTTGGGTTCGTTAAACTGAACAGGTATGCGCACTTGCAGGGAATCCCATGCAAGAATAATTTCAGCCTTGTCATTCTTTTGATCAATCATGATTGTGAAGGGCTCATAGACTGCACCCTGCATCAGTTGGCTGGGCACATTGAAACGCAGAACATCCATCTTTGAGTTATAGTTGTATGCTCCCCATAATCCAAGATCAGCATTCAGGACGATTGTCCACGACTCCTTTTCAGGAATAGTGAACACGGAATAGTTTCCTGCCTTCAGCGGTATATTATTTATAAGGATGTCTCTGGTGACCGTTATTTCAGTTGCTTCATTAGCCCCTGTGCGCCATACCTGGCCATACGGCACCAGGCTTCCAAAAACGGTACGCTCTCTTTTATGAGGTTGACTATACGTAATCTTGAGATAGGTGTCTTTGTATCGGGCGCTAACAATTGCCAATGGGCTTGGTCTTGGCTTGATTGCTTCTTGAGCGGCAGATAGTAGTGGGAGAAATGAGAAAAGAAGTAAACTAACCTTCAAACCTATTGTCATTATTCCTTTTTTGATTGCGAATATAGTATTTTGATTTCAATCCTTACTTTTACGCTTATGACGC
Source organism: uncultured Ohtaekwangia sp. (assembly GCA_964540915.1). GTDB lineage: Bacteria > Bacteroidota > Bacteroidia > Cytophagales > Cyclobacteriaceae > ELB16-189. The sequence goes on along the minus strand of CAZIOY010000049.1, from coordinate 14,504 downwards.
GTCCCGCTTTTGATGATATTTATATGGAGTTGGCTGTAAACCTGGCCAAACGATCTCATTGTATTAAGCGCCATGTTGGCGCAGTGCTTACCAAAGATACCCGCATTATTTCTATTGGTTATAATGGTCCTCCATCGGGAACGCACAACTGTGACGAAGAATGGCCGGAGGAGGGTTGCCCCCGCGATTCCAAAGGAGGATGTTCTTTGGCGATTCATGCAGAACAAAATGCTATTCTTTATGCCGTAAAGAATAAGACTTCCGTAGCGGGTGCCACACTATATGTAACTCTTTCTCCTTGCCTGTCTTGCGCACGCATAATTTTTAGTATGGGTATTAACCGGGTTATTTATTTTAACTCATATGCCGAGCACAAAGGAATTGCCTCCGATGAAGGGGTAGACTTTCTGAACAAGTTTGGGGTTACCTGTGAGCGATACCTGGGTACGTTAACCAATGTAACCCACATGATATAAATAGGAAAGCCCCGACTGGTCGGGGCTTTTTATTGGGAATAGGTTTATCAAACTATTAGTTCAATACCTTTTCGATGGTGCTTAATAAAGTGGAAGTGATTCCTTTTGTCTTTTTAACGTGTGCTTGCTTGAGCACTTCATGGGCTTTGCCGATCGCTTCGATCAAGCCGGTTGCATTTTGATCGTAACGATAACTTCCAAGGCACCACTCAAGGTCAGCCTGAAGTTGTTGATCCAGATCTAATGATTTGAGTTTTGTCAGAATCTCTTCCGAAACTTTCTCAATATTCGTTGTGGTTTTTGCCTTTGGTTTAGCGACAGTTTTTTTTACTGGAGTCTTTACTGGTGCTGTTACCATTTTAGCAGTTGTTTTTGCCATAGTTGTTTAATTTAATGGACCAAAGTTACGTGGGATTAACTTTGGTAAACAAGCCAATGACCAAGTAAATTTCCGCAATCGAGTGAGTAATAAAATGAATTTCAATGGGTTGCAATAAAATTCTGTCTATCTGCGGAAACCCGATATTTAATATAACCACGCAGTACATAAGGGTTGGAGATAACGAATCTTTACATGTTGACTTATCATGAAAATGATTAAGAAATCTTTATAGAAAGGGAATCAACTCATGATAAAATCATTTTGATGCAGCTGCTTACCAAGAAGTGTTCAAAAAAAAGAGAAGTGATCCAGGATCACTTCTCTTTGCTAAAGTATCAAGCTAAGCTTGATTACTTCTTCTTCTTAGCAGCCTTCTTTGCTTTCTTGGCTGCTTTCTTAGCGGGTTTTTTTGCCATAACGTTTTAATGTTTTTAGTTAAAACTGTTCGAAAGGTATAATAAATAATTAATTCACAAAAATTTTACGCAAATAATTTTTCTATGAAGAAAAAAAATCAGGTATGTACTTTTTATTATTTTACCATAACTGCACATTACCTTTATCTTAAAGGATATTTACTTCAGGTGTTAATGTGATGTAGAATTTTTCTTTCACAGATGAAATAATTTTCATGGCGAGTTGAAAAATTTCTTCGCCATTTCCATTTCCATAATTTACAATGACGAGTGCCTGATGTGCGTGAACACCGATATCATTTACCCTTTTTCCTTTCCATCCGCACTGCTCAATTAGCCATCCAGCAGGTACTTTAACTTCTTGATTTACAGAATGATAACCGGGTATTGTAGCATACTCTTTTTGCAGTGATTGATAGTGTGATAAACTGATGATGGGATTTTTAAAGAAGCTTCCTGCATTACCAAGTTGTGTCGGATCAGGTAGTTTACTCTTGCGAATATGTATTACGGCATCACTAATTGATTTCAATGTTGGCTCAATGATATTCATCTCTTTCAATGTTTCTTTAATAGCACCATAGTTGGTATTTATAATATGATTTTTCTTAGTCAGACTTAAAGTAACACTTGAAATAAAAAATTTTTCTTTGAGTTGATGTTTGAAGATACTTTCACGGTATCCGAATGCACATTCATGGTTTTGAAAAGTCTTTTCTTCACCGGTTATCCGATCTATACCCGAAACTTCTTTGACTACTTCTTTAAGTTCAACTCCATAGGCTCCAATATTTTGAATAGGAGCTGCGCCTGTTGCACCTGGTATCAGTGAAAGATTTTGAATACCTCCCCATTGATGATTGACACAATGAACTACTAGTTCGTGCCACATCTCTCCAGACATAGCTTTCACCTGTACTGCATCCTCCGTTTCATCAACAACCTGTATTCCTTTGAAGTCAGTTTTAATAACCAGGCCATCAAAATCTCTTGTAAAAAGTATATTACTTCCTCCTCCCAGAATGAGAACCTTCTCATTCTTATACACATCCGTTTGGAGTAATGATTTGAACTGATCTTCGTCAGTAACCCTGCAGAAATATCTGGCGGTTGCCTCAACGCCAAAGGTATTATAAGCGCGAAGTGGTACATTTTTGTCTATTGTATTCATACTAATTCGATGACAAGGAATGAAAAACGGATGAAATAATAAAATGGATTATGTAATGAATGATACCTGAGCGAGAATGTGGTTGAAAAAAAACGATTGTATCTTCATGGGATTGGTAGAGGAATCAGTTGCTTTTAACCTCAAAGCAGAATAATTTCAACTATTCAAATTAAGTTGAATCCTCTACCTTGCGGGCTATGATGGATAGAAAATTGAAGATGAAGATCATTGAATGTCCGCGCGATGCCATGCAGGGATTGGCCGACTTTATTCCAACCCAAAATAAAGTAAGCTATATTAATCAACTATTAAAAGTTGGATTCGATACCATTGATTTTGGCAGTTTTGTATCGCCCAAAGCAATTCCTCAGCTACGCGATACCGCTGAAGTACTGAATCAGCTGGAGTTGAACAATACGAAATCAAAACTCCTTGCCATCGTGGCGAATGCCCGGGGAGGTGAGGATGCCTGTAAATATGAAGCGATAAATTATCTGGGCTTTCCTCTATCCATATCAGAGACGTTTCAACAACGCAATACCAACAAGTCGATCGTGGAAGCGCTGAATGTGGTGAACGAGCTGCAGGAGTTATGTGTGAAGCATGGTAAAAAGCAAGTAGTGTACATCAGTATGGGGTTTGGCAATCCGTATGATGATCCCTACGACATGGGAGTAGTAGAAAACTTTGCCGGCATACTTTCTACCCTCGGCATAGAAATCATTTCATTGGCCGACACCATTGGCCTTGCACAGCCCGAGCAGATTACTTATTTATTTAAATCGCTCACCAGGCGGTTCACTAAAATTGAATTTGGTGCGCACCTGCATTCTCATCCATCTACGGGTTTTGAGAAAATTGAAGCTGCTTACAATTCGGGATGCCAGCGATTTGATGGTGCCATCAAAGGATTTGGTGGATGCCCAATGGCAAAGGATGATCTGGTTGGTAACATGGCCACTGAAACAATTTTATCATTTCTTGATTCCAGGAACGATGCTCCTGATATCAATCGGGATGAACTCTCTTTAGCGATTCACATGGCAGATGCTATTTTTACGCACGCGGCTATTTAAGAGCGAACTGTTTTCCGGGCAAAGACTTAACAACATTCTTAAATTCAAGGGTGAGCAGGAGCGAAGCAAGCTTGCTGGGGTTCATCGCAGATCGAATACTGAGTTCATCCACCATCATAGGACTATTCTTCGACTTCAAAATTTGAATCACGGTTTGCTCATCCGGTTCAAAGGATGAGAGATCAAGAGTAGGGGATAGATTGGGCGCATCAGAAGACCAATTCATGATATACTCAAGATCTTTCACACTATGAAAGAGATTGGCCCGGTTGGTTTTTATCAACTTATTACATCCTTCCGAATATTGACTGCCAATATTACCCGGCACAGCGAATACATCTTTGTTATAGCTGTTGGCAATATCTGCCGTGATCAAGGCCCCCCCTTTTTCAGCGGCTTCCACAACGATGAGTGCATCGCATAGTCCTGCAATGATACGATTGCGTGCCGGAAAATTGTGTGCATCCGGCTTGGTACCAAAGTGATTCTCCGTAAGCAAGCCACCTTGGTGTATCATTTTCCGGGAGGTCTCTTTGTGTGCAGCTGGATAGATGACATCCATTCCACTGCCCATCACACCGATGGTGGCTAAGCCGTAAGACAAAGCATGCTTGTGGGCGCTAATATCAATTCCATAGGCAAGACCGCTTATGATGAGCGGCTGATAAGGAACAAGGTCGCGACAAATTTTATCCACCATCTCTTTGCCATATTCTGTTGCCTGGCGAGTACCTACAATACCTACTGACTTTATTGGGTTTAAACTTTGGTTGCCCTTATAATAAAGCAGTGAAGGAGCGTCTTCAATAGATTTTAATCGCTGAGGATACTTTTTATCGGTGAAGAACAGAATTTCCGTTTCCTCTTTTTCAGCTTTTCTAAATTCACGCTCTGCATCATGAAAGGTCTTACCATTTTTAATGGCTTCGGCTGAAACTTGACCTACACCAGGAATTTTTAAGAGCTTACCTTTAGGAGTTTTGAAAACTTGCTCGGCAGAGCCACAGTAACTGACTAATTGTTTGACCAGAAAGTCACCAATGCCAGGTATAAAATGTAATGAAAGAAAGGAGAGACGTTCCTGATCCATGGAACAGATTTGTAAATAAGGAAACTATAGTTTTTCCCTTACGTGAACTAAGAATTGACGCACCTTTTTCAGGGAATCAAGAAGATCCATTTTATCGCGTACGGATTGCGAATCATTTTTTATCATTTCTTTAGCTCCCTGAAGTGTAAAACCCTTCTCTTTCACCAAATGATAAATGGTGCGCACGTTTTCGATATCTTCCCTGGTAAACTGCCGATTGCCTTTTCTGTTTTTCTTCGGTTGGATGAGATCAAATTCAGATTCCCAAAAGCGGATGAGGGAAGGAGCTACAGTAAACATCTCGGCTACCTCACCGATTGAATAATATATCTTCTCAATTTCTTTTTCTTTATACGCCATGAGGGACTTGGTGCCTGAATTAATTCGTTTTTTTTAATGAAGTCAATGCAAAGTAATAATTCTTTATACTTGAAGCAATGACTGTAATTTTTTTTATTGACAACCTACGCACATTAGTTTGTGGGTTTCCTCACCCATCCATTTTCACTTATTTGGATGGGACTCTCGGGGAAATCCTGCCTGGTTAGTTCTTGAATCCTCTTTAAAACTTGCTTTTGTGAATCAATTTTTAAAGGTGATCGATAATATTGAATCGTTGAAGTGATGTGTGCCTGTAAAAAATCACCTTGTGAATTGGTGTACACCTTGATAATAGGAGCCCAGCCGTTAATACCAGACACATTAATTCCCCCATACGTGCAGAAGTTACCAAGGCTATAAGCAATGAAACGGTCTTTATACACTTCGATGGCTCGCGTAACATGCGGCCCGTGACCGAATATGATATCGGCACCTTCATCGATCAGGGCGTGTGCAAAAGCATACACATCACCACGATTTTCGCCATGAAAAATCTCATTTTGACGAGGTACGTGCTGGTGTTGAGGTCCTTCAGCGCCACCGTGAAACGAAACAATGACAATATCGGTGAGGGAATCCAACAATGCGACAATTTTACGAGCACCTTCCATATCGTTTAAGTTCAGGCATCCACTGTTGGGGGCAAAGGCTGTGAAACCATACCGCACACCTTCTTTTTCAAAAATGGTATAGGGGTTTGTAGTTTGACCGGCATGATAAAGGCCTGCATCTTCCAATGCCTTGATACTACTTTTTCTGCCTACCTCACCAAAGTCACCCGCATGATTGTTAGCCAGGCTCATGATATCAAAGCCGGCATTCACCAGGTTTTGAACATAATGCTGAGGGCTTCTGAATACATAACACACCTTAGGATCTCTACAGGTTTTTGCCGTGCCACCTTCATTTAATAAAACGCCTTCCAGATTTCCCATCGTAATGTCAGCGCTGCGCAGCACGGAATCAACTTCTTTCATCAGATAAAGACCATCATTGGGGGGAAGTGCGTCTGCCTTTGGATAATTGCTGCCCATCATGATATCACCTACACCGATAACAGTAATGGTGTCCTTCTTCTGTCCAAGGGCATTGAAATAGAGAAATACGCTAAGTAGGATGATAGAAAATCGATTCATAAAAAGATTTAAGGATGCAAAGAAAATGAGAAGTTCTTTATAGATGAAATGAAGTTGACTTTAATCCAGAGAAGAAACAGAACGGCTGCCCAACTCAATCAACTTTTCGTACTCCTTGTTGTTGAGATCCCGTTGAAAGAAATTGATGGGATTGATTGGAGTGTTTTTGTAAAGCACTTCATAATGAAGATGTGCGGCTACGGATAATCCGGTGTTACCAACATAGCCAATAATCTGACCTCGCTTAACGGATTGACCGGCACTCACGATATAATGAGTCATGTGCGCATACCGGGTTTCAAAACCAAAGCCATGATCGAGGTAGATAACATTACCATAGCTGGCAGAAAGTTGAGCATTCATCACGCGTCCATCACCGGTAGCGTAAATAGGGCTTCCAATTGGTGCGGTAAAATCCAGGCCATTGTGTGGCCTTACATATCCTAACAATGGATGAACACGAAGGCCGAATATGGTGTGGAGGTGTGTGAGATCTTTATTACTAACCGGTTGAATTGCAGGACGCGAAGCCCACATTTTTTCCTTACGTTCCAACTCTTCCTTTAACTGTTTCATAGACTGCGCTTCAATATCCAGTCTGTTTTTTATTTTCTCAGATTGTTCGTAAGCAGTCTTAATAAGTGGATTATTTATAAAAGAACTTTCTTTTGCACGACCACCTACACCCGCTTCGCGCTGGGTAATATCCAACGGTTCGAGATCAAGAATTACGCGATAGTTGTGATCATCATTTTGCTCCAGCTTGCTCAGTTGTTGCGAGGTGCGGTCCAGCTGCTTTAAAATTACTTGCCACTCAGTTTTAAGTTTTTGATTTTCTCCAGCCTGTATGGTTTCATCCAGATAAGGGAATTTGGAATTAAAGTAAACTAAACCAATCAGTCCGATTACAAATGAGATACCTAAAAATGCGAGGATTTTACGGCCGGCAGCTTTTGGCGATACGATCACAGGTTCGTATTTACACGTCTCAGAATTATATGTGTATCTGATTTTTGCCATCAATCCAACGATTGGTTTTGCTTCTTACTTTTACTGACCAATTCCTGGTATTGCCCCGCATTTAATCCTTCCGCAAAGAAGGTAATGGGGTCTTGGTTTGTTCCGTTCTTGATAACCTCATAATGGAGGTGGGGTGCTATGGAACCACCACTGGACCCAACCGTGCCCAACGCATGTCCTTTTTTTATTTTTTGCCCGATGCGAACGGCTACGTCTTCAAGATGGCTGTAACGAGTAACGACACCGTTACCATGATCGACCTCTACATAGTTACCGAAGCCTGCAAGCAGATCACTTCGTTTGGTCATGATTACCTGACCATGCCCGGAGGCCAGTACTGCCGTGCCTCTTGCTGAGGCTATATCCACGCCATCATGATGGTAATGTCCTTTATGAAAGGGATTGATTCGCGTTCCGAATCCGGATACTAATTTGGTTAGATCAAAACTCTCGACCGGCACAATGGATGGAATGCTGAAGAGCGTTGAAAGATCTTCTTTTTTTACGCTGGCTCTGGCATGGAAAAATTGATTACTACTTTGCGCAGAGGCATACAAGTCTTTATACCGGGCATTCAAATCAATAATGGTTTTGTTAAAGTCTCCTGACGAGGCAAGAAGAATTTCTTCTCTGTTTACAGCAGAATGATTTCCATCCTTTGGTAATTTGGTCTCAAATAGTTTTTCGTATAAGTCGCGATCTTGTTTTTTTAGTTCTTCCAATTGATCGTTAGACTGCCAGAGCTGACCAGCAAGTACCAATTTGTGCTGTCTCAATGATTCATTCTCTGCCCGGAGTTGTTTTTCAGAAGGAGTCTCAATGATATAATTTTGAAGCAGAAGCAACCCAGCGAAAAACAAAACACCAAATGTGAGGTAGCTTATAAAAGCGATCAGCATGTTGAAGAATGAAATCTTCACACGCTCGTAGCGCAGGTTTTCAGGGTTATAACGAAACTTGGTTCCTAGCATTACGGACAATTTCAATTATGGACAAACCTCGCCACCAAATTTCCTAAAACCCTAATTTCAATGTTTCCTTTTATTATGATCACAATGGGTTTAATTTTGTGGCTTAATGGGGTTAAGAACCTTAAATATAAAGAAAAACGGCAGCGATAAAAGTTAAAATGGTATTTTAAGCGATGAACTCCAGCACAATCCGACAAAAATTCCTCCAATTCTTTGAAAATAAAGGCCATAAGATAGTGCCATCTGCCCCATTGGTGCTTAAAAACGACCCTTCATTGCTCTTTACAAACTCGGGCATGGTCCAATTCAAGGACTATTTTTTAGGGAATTCTTCACCCAAAAGTAAAAGGATTGCAGACACCCAAAAATGTCTTCGCGTAAGCGGAAAGCACAACGACCTGGAAGATGTGGGGCTCGATACCTATCACCACACTATGTTTGAGATGCTCGGTAACTGGAGCTTTGGTGATTATTTTAAAAAGGATGCCATTGCCTGGGCCTGGGAATTACTCACTGAAGTTTATAAACTTCCCAAAGACAGATTATATGTAACCGTATTTGGTGGCGATACTGGAGACAACCTTCCAGTGGATGAAGAAGCAAAAGAATTATGGAAGCAGTTTCTTCCTGAAGAACGCATCCTTCATGGAAGTAAAAAAGATAATTTCTGGGAGATGGGTGAGCAGGGTCCCTGTGGTCCATGTTCTGAGATTCATATTGATTTACGATCTGCTGAAGAAATAAAGAGAAAGACCGGACGTGAGTTAGTGAACAGCGATCATCCTCAGGTAGTGGAGATCTGGAATCTCGTATTTATTCAATTTAATCGTCTTGCTTCTGGCGCGTTGGAGCCACTACCCGATAAGCATGTTGATACCGGAATGGGCTTCGAGCGTTTGTGCATGGCCATCCAGGGCAAGACTTCGAATTATGATACGGATGTGTTCCGTCCTTTGATGGATTTCATTGCCAAAGAAGCGAAGGTTACATATGGTGAAGAAATCAAAAATGATATTGCTATTCGCGTGATGGCGGATCATATCCGTGCCGTATCATTTGCTATTTCTGATGGACAACTTCCATCGAATACCGGTGCGGGTTATGTGATACGCAGAATTTTAAGACGAGCTGTTCGCTATGGATTTTCTTATCTGAATTTCAAGGAGCCTTTCATGTACAAGTTGGTTCCTATCCTTGCCGATCAGTTGAAGGATGTATTTACCGAACTTCATCAGCAGCTGGATTATGTGAGCAGGGTGGTGCATGAAGAAGAAATTTCATTCTTGAGAACGTTGGAAAAAGGGTTGAAGAGAATGGAAACCATTGGAGGTGACTTAAAAAATAATGTGATCTCGGGTGAAGTGGCTTTTGAATTGTATGATACGTTTGGTTTCCCATTAGATCTTACTTCATTGATCGCCCGTGAGCGTGGATTTTCTGTCGATGAAAAAGGATTCAACCAAGAGATGCAGAAGCAGAAGTCACGTTCCAAGGCGGATGCAGCAAAAGAAACCGGTGACTGGACTATAATCGGAGAAGATCACAAGACTGAATTCATCGGCTACGATAATCTGGAATCAACTTCACGCTTAATCAAATACCGCAAGATCAAACAAAAGAATAAAGAGCTGTTTCAGCTGGTGTTAGACAAAACTCCGTTCTATGCCGAAAGCGGTGGTCAGGTGGGCGACACGGGTGTTATTGAAGCCAATGGTGAAAAAGTTTTTGTGCTTGATACAAAAAAGGAAAATGAGTTAATCGTTCACCTCACCGAAAAACTTCCCGCCAGGTTGGATGGTGAGTGGCAGGTAAAAATTGATGCTTCTAAAAGAAGACTCAGTATGAACAACCACTCGGCTACGCATTTACTTCATGCAGCACTGCGCCAGGTAATAGGCAAGCATGTGGAGCAAAAGGGATCATTGGTTAATGACAAGATCCTTCGCTTCGACTTCTCACACTTTGCCTCGATGACGGATGAAGAGCTGAAGAAGGTAGAAGATATTGTAAATAAGAAGGTGCGCGAGAACGTAGAACTTAACGAGCAACGCAATGTGCCCATCGAAAAAGCAAAGCGCTTAGGTGCCATGGCGTTGTTTGGTGAAAAGTATGGCGAATTTGTTCGTGTCATTACCTTCGATCCAAAATTCTCAGTTGAACTTTGTGGAGGAACCCACGTGCCGTTTACAGGAAACATCGGGCTCTTTAAAATTCTGTCAGAAAGTTCTGTAGCAGCTGGTGTACGAAGAATTGAAGCGGTAACGGCTGATGGCGCTGAGCAATTTGTGAATGAGGGGTTGCGCATATTGAACGAATTGAAATCCGTACTCAAGAATCCGAAAGATATTATTGCATCGGCTAAATCGTTAATGGACGAGAAGCATGCGCTGGAAAAAAAATTAGAAGTACTCTATCAGCAACAAGCCAACGTATTGAAAGATATACTGGCAGCAAAGGCAACCAAGTCGAATGGTCACACATTGATTTCAGAAAAAGTGAGTGTGCCAAATGCAGATACGTTGAAGAACATTGCCTACGCACTTCGCAATCAGTTTGAAGATCTGGTGTTGGTACTGGCTGCTGATGTAGATGGTAAGCCTCAAGTAGCTGTGATGATTGGAGAGAAACTGGCGGCTGAAAACAAGTTTCATGCAGGAAACCTGGTGAAGGAACTTGCGAAAGAAATTGATGGAGGTGGTGGAGGTCAGCCGTTCTTTGCTACAGCGGGAGGTAAAAATTTAGAAGGACTGGATAAGGTGCTGGAGAAAGCGAAGCAATTGATTAATTAATTGTCTGAGTTGAGATTATAAAACATGGACAAATCCATACGCGATAAATATACTGTGGTCATTGGATTGGAAGTGCATGCGCAACTTATGACGAATAGTAAAATCTATAATTCTGATTCTGCTGAGTATGGAGGTGCACCCAACACACACGTGAGCGTGATCACATTGGCTCATCCGGGCACCTTGCCCAAGCTCAATAAAAAAGCAGTGGAGTTTGCCATGAAGATGGGATTGGCCTGCAAGTGCGATATTTCACGTTATCAGATTTTTGACAGAAAGAATTATTTCTATCCCGATCTGCCAAAAGGTTATCAACTCACTCAGGATCGCACCCCTATGTGCCAAGGAGGTTATATAACCATCGCTAATAAAACCGGTGAGAAAAATATTCCATTGAACCGCATTCATATAGAAGAAGATGCCGGTAAGTCCATTCACCTGGATAATGAAACTGATACCTTGCTGGATTTCAACCGTTCAGGGGTTGCGTTGATTGAGATTGTTACTGAACCTGCGTTACGATGTTCAGAAGATGCCGGTGCTGTAGTTGCTGAAGTGAGAAGACTGGTGAGGTATCTTGAAATCTGTGATGGCAACATGGAAGAAGGTTCGCTTCGTTGTGATGCGAACGTGTCTGTGATGTTGAACGATGCCACCGAGTATGGAAAGAAGGTGGAGATTAAGAACATGAACTCCATTCGCAATGTGCAGCGGGCAATCGATCATGAAGTCGAGCGGCAGATTAGCCATATTGAAAAGGGAGAGCAGATTCTCTCTGAAACACGTACCTACGATGCAAACACAGGCGACTCGTATAGTATGCGCACCAAAGAAGAACTCAACGATTATCGTTATTTCCCTGATCCGGATCTGAGCCCGTTGGTGGTTTCTGAAGACTGGCTGGCCGAGATAAAAAAATCGATGCCGATGTTGCCGCGCGAACTGAAACAAAAGTTTATTACCGAATACAAGTTGCCCGCCTATGATGCACAGGTGCTTACCGACTCACGCGAAGTAGCCAACTATTTTGAATCCATTTGTACACACTGTCACAATTTTAAAGCGGTATCCAACTGGGTGATGGGCCCGGTGAAATCGTACCTGAATGAGTTGAAAGAAAATGAATTTCAATTTCCGGTTTCACCACCTACATTGGCTGACCTGATTGAGTTAGTAGAGCAGGGTAAAGTAAGTTTTGCGACAGCAGCTCAAAAGATATTTCCTGAGTTGATCAAACAACCTAACCGGGTTCCGCTGGAAATAGCGCAGCAATTAAATCTTCTTCAGGATAGCAACGAACATTCCATCTTGCCGATTGTGGAGCAAGTGATCAGGGAATTTCCGCTAAAAGTGGAGGAATATAAGAAGGGAAAGAAGGCGATCATTAGCATGTTTATGGGTGAAGTGATGAAGCGCAGCAAAGGAAAAGCCGATCCTAAGTTGGCCACGGAATTATTATTGAAAAAATTAAGTTAAGTAGCATATGAAAAAATTAAGTATCCATGTTTTAATGGCAGTTGTGTTTTCTGTTTTCTTCATGGCCTGCAAACAAGAAGCAGGGTGGGAGGTGGCGGTGCGCGGAAAGGTGGGCTTTCCACAGCAAGGTGAAATTGAGTTGCAGGAGATGAAACAGGATGGTTCGGGGAAAAAAGAATCTATTACATTGACGGAGAATTATACCTACGAGAAAAAAATCAGGATCACGGAACCCGGTTATTATCGCCTCTCATTTTATGGAAAGCAATTTGTGACTTTCATTCTGAATAGGAGTGATGTAGAGGTGAATGCCGATGGCAACACTGCCAATGCCTTCTTCGAAGTAAAAGGTTCACCCGATCAGGACCTGATCGTGAAGGTGCAAACCGTGATGAACAATGTTCAAAACTCTCCTGATCTGATGCAGTTGGAAACTGAATTTTCGTTGGCATCCTCTAACCAGGATCTTCCCCGTATTACTGAGTTGCAAAACGATTACATGAGAATCATTACCAAAGGCCACGATCAGGTAGCTGCTATTCTCAAAGATCAGCCCGTGTCGTTGGCGGTCATTAATTTGCTGCAACAAAATAGTCTTCTCGATCGCGACAAGTATTATGAATTGTATGTTTCGACTGCCGATAAATTAAAAAAGGAATGGCCCGATTATGCAGCTTCCAAAGAGTTTGTTGCCATGGTGGATAAAATGAAAGTGACAGCAATTGGACAGATCACTCCTGAGATAGAGATGCCTAATCCCGATGGACAAGTTATTAAGCTTTCTTCATTGAGAGGAAAGTATGTGTTGGTGGATTTCTGGGCCAAGTGGTGCGGACCATGCCGCAGAGAAAACCCGAATGTGGTAAAGGCTTACAATAAATATAAAACCAAAGGCTTTGAAGTATTTGGCGTATCTCTCGATCGCAATAAAGAAGATTGGTTGCAAGCCATTCAGGAAGATGGCCTCACCTGGACACACGTGTCTGACTTAAAATATTTTGAATCAAAAGCTGCCAATGATTTCAATATATCCGCTATACCATTTTCTATTTTGTTAGACCCACAAGGCAAGATCATTGCCAAGAATCTACGCGGTGCTGCGTTGGATAAGAAGTTGGAAGAAGTGTTGGGTGGGATTTAATAATATAAATCAAGTAGAAAGAAAAGCCTCAGCGATTAAATGCCGAGGCTTTTTTTCAGTATACTTATTTCCACCGCTTTAATCGGGTAGTATACACGGCAGTTTCCAAAGGACGCTCGCATTTCGTGAACGCTGCGTTGATTGAACCGTGAATTTTTTTCGGTGCGAATAGGCTTTTTTTATAAGCTCCATGTAAATTAATAAGCCTTGTTTGACTATTAGGATCAGTAGATGCCGGTGGACATCCGATGAGATTTGTAGTATATCTAAAAAGTATATACCTTTAGACAAAGGTAATACTATGAAAAATCTATCATTAAAACTTGAAGACGATATTTTTCAAGAGACTGAGAAAATCGTGGCAAAGGTTAAAAAGAACCGGAATAGGTATATAAATGAAGCTATCGAATTCTATAACCTACTTCATAAGCGGAAACTTCTTTCAAAACAGTTGAGTAAAGAATCAAAAATTGTTTCCAGTGACTCACTTGAAATCTTAGCTGAGTTTGAAAAACTGAACGATGAAGATTAAGCAATTTGAAATCTGGATTGCTGACCTAAATCCAAGAATAGGGTCAGAAACCGGAAAAATCAGACCTGTAATAGTCGTTCAGACTGACTTATTGAATAAAGAGCACCCTTCGACTATTGTTTGCCCAATAACGACAAACGTAAAGCCGGACTCCGAGATATTGAGAGTGCATCTTAAGAAGGCAAAATTTGGACTCAAAAAGGACTGTGACATAATGATTGATCAAGTGAGAGCAATTGACAACAAACGACTGGTTAAAAAAGTCGGAGAAGTGGGCAGCGACACAGCTGACAAAGTTAGAGAGAACTTGAAAATAGTTTTCGACTTGGACTAATCGGTACGAAACGCCAACAAAAAGTTTCTGCATTCCATGGCAAAATATAATGTCTAAGCAGTTTTTTTTAAGTAGTTTTTATCATATAGCTCCGTGAGTTTTGGGCGAAACAT
>CAZIOY010000048.1:18384-33323 GCA_964540915.1 uncultured Ohtaekwangia sp. | reverse complement strand
GTGCCGGTAGGATAATCTACTCCGGGTTGATCGGTCATCTCAATATGATTTCCCATAAGAAATATCACCATATTATTTTCACAGAACGTGATCAGGCGGTCGATGCTATTTTTAAATGCTGACCAATCACGAACATAAAGTCGTCCCGGGTATACCGTGTCGCCAGTTAATAGCCATTTAGTTTGTGAATCATATAGAGCTATGGAAATCATATCATGACCTGGTATAGGAATAATGGTAAGTTCGCGTCCACCGAGATGGTACTTTACTGATTCATTCGGCCAGTTTTTAAATTGAAAAAACTGAAGTAATGAATCCTTGTAAGCGCCTATTAGCGTTACTCCACGCTTATTTAAAAATTGAAAATCGTTCGCTTTATGATCACCGTGTCCGTGGCTATGAATTACTGTAAGTGGAAGCGGCTCTCCCAATCGATTCGTCTTCTTGCCAAGGATTTCGGTAATCAATTGATATAAAGGAAATGATAACTCCGTTTTAGCACCGGTGTCAACCAGCAGTGCTCTTTCGCCACCGATAAAGAGATAAAGAAATGGCGCCTCATAATTAAGACATTTATTTTGTCGGATGATGTAGGTGCCACTATCGTATTGAACTAACTGGGCAAAAGAATCTTTGTTCTCAGAGCAATCACGTGTGCCATGAATCCATTTTATCTTTTCTACATCAACTTGTGCAAAACAGCCTGTTGCTGTAAGGATGAACACCCAAAAAATCAGGGATAGGATGATTCTGTATGCAGGGAGGGCAAGGGTTACCTTACTCACAAATTATTGCTTATCCGAAAGCGTCCATATCGGGCAATCACTATGATTAACCACATCTTCGGCTATACTTCCACTCATCAGGTGATTGATTCCCTTTCTGCCATGGGTGGCCATAGCAATGATCTTGTTCTTAAACTTAGCAGCGAAGTTGATAATTCCACTTTCCTCATCGATATCATTATAGATATGAATGCTGCAGTTCTTGAACTGATATTGCCGTGCAAATTCAATTAATCGTTTCTCGGTTGAATGATCAGGCACAAAGATGGAAGGTACATTTACATATAAAATATGAAGTCTTGCTTTGAAGAAGCTTTGCAACGCTTTAATATATGATACCAGGTTCTTATTGGTAGCATTCAGATTGGTTGGGAAAATGATGTTCTTAAGAGAAGAAACATTCACCGATTTTTTAATAGCTATTACAGGCACTTGAGTGGAGCGTACAATTTTCTCAGTATTTGATCCCACCGTAAATTCCTTTAAGCCACTGGCGCCATGCGTGCCCATCACCACCAGATCAACCCGTTTTTTAGCAACAAATTTCCTGATTCCCTCCGTCACCGATCCGTGCTCGACAGAGAAGTGTATCTTCACCTTTCCTCCCCATTTTTCCTTTATCTTCTCGAAATTTTTATGGCTCTTTGTTTTTATCTCTTTAAGGAAGGCATTTTCATAAACCTGGATAGGCACCAACAGAGAACCATGAAGTGACGGTAATTCAATCACGTTCAGGACAAACACTTCGCCTTTACTGATCGAAGCCATCTCACAAGCAAACCGAAATGCCTGCACTGCTGAATTTGAAAAATCGCAGGGTACCAATATCTTCTTCATAAAATTTCTTTTCACTAAAGATAACGTTTACTGGATAATCTGCCAATTTTATAGACGAAGATCATGGCATCGAATGGCGGTCAGCATAACCATCCGCTTTAGCTTTAATACCTAATCCGAATTTTAGCGCTTTTACAGCACGATCTTGCCCAATGATGATTTCACCTGATTCGTCTCCAAATGGAAATAACTCTTTTACACCAACAGGATCACAAACATTTATTACAACGTCAGAAGCCGCTTACAGGAAAAATGATTTACGTCTAGCGCGTAATCTGGTCCAACTTTGCCTTATTTAATATGGCGATTCCATTTTCCGTGATGGTAATAAGATGTTCATCTTTAAAATCCGATAAGGTACGATTCAGTGATTCGGTAGCCGTACCAATAAGATTAGCGATATCCTTGCGTCCTATGGTAATTGTTTCACCATGATTGGGTTTTGCCAAATCATTTAATCTTAATAAGGCAGAAGCGACACGCTGCCGCACCGATTGATAGGCTAATTGCAAAAGACGATTTTCCGCATCCTCTAAATTGTTGGTGAGGAAATGGATAAACCGCAAAGCCATCTCATTGCTAGAATAAATCAAGGATAGAAAATCCTGTCGGGGAATAATGGTAATCTCGGTGTCCTCCATGGCGACAGCATTTTCTGTATAGGGTCTGTCCTCCAATAGCGGAATGTAGCCAAGGAAACTTCCCTCCTGATGAAAACCTGTTATAAGTTCTTTTCCGTCAGCATTCATCTTAAAGGCTTTTACTTCACCTTTATTCACCATATAAAGATCATTGGCGGTTTGCCCTTCGAGATATATGAAATCCTTCTTACGGCAATGCCGTACATGTCTCTTTTCTAATAATTTCTGAAGGTCACTAATCTTGCGGGCATCATTAAAGAATTTCGAAACTTCATTTAAATCATTCTTAAATATTTTTTTCAGTTTTTCGTTCTTATCCAGCCTGACCTCAATCACTTTCAATAGATCAGAACCATCAAATGGTTTGGTGATGTAATCATCCGCACCCAGATTCATACCCATTCTGATTTCACTTTTATCGGCTTTCGCTGTTAAAAAAATGAAAGGGATGGAGCTTGTGTCTTCATCTTTGCCTAATACATGAAAGACACCATACCCATCCAGTTCGGGCATCATAATATCGCAAAGAATTAAATCAGGGCGATGTAGTTTTGCCATGTTTACACCAATTTTTCCGTTCACAGCAGTGAGTACATGATATTGTTCGAGTTCTAAAATACTTGCAATATTTTCACTCATTTCCGTGTTATCCTCGATAAGCAAAATGGTCTTGTTCATAATAATTCCTGTTTGGTGGTTTTTTTCCAAGATTTTCAAATGGGGTCACCATCAATTTGGATTTCCTGCTCTAATTTGGATACCAAAACCTGATCTTACTATGATAAAAGTCATTGAACCCAGTAACTATTATCAGTATATCTGAAAGGGTAATCGAAAATGTTTTAAACCATTACGAGTGACGAAAATCCTCAGAACTAAAACATTCGTCATCGCTGAATTTAACTGTACCAATTACTTTTAATCCATTGTAAAAAATAAAGGGACCTTCACCCTAAACTTTTTGACCATGAACCGCATAGAAATCAGAGCCCTTATTCAGGAAAAGAATGAGTGGTGTGTATCAATCATCATCCCTACCTCCCGCACATCCCCCGAACGCAGAGTAGATGAGGTGTTACAAAAATCAATTAGCTATACCAAAACTATCATAAGGCAAAAGAAGCCACCCATTGATATTTATAATCTGCTGGTAATTTCAATAGATAAACTAGCTCTTCAGGTTGATCTTGTTCATGCCGTTGATGGACTTGGTATTTTTGTTTCTCCTGATATGGCGAGACTTGTTCTTTTTCCTTTTCCCGTAAAAGAAAAAATCATGGTCGATCAAACTTTCGAAACGCGTGATCTCTATTATCTTGAACAATTTTCAAAGCCGTATTATGTTTTGAAATTAACAAAAAACGAAGCCCATCTTTTTTTACTTGAAACCGGCACAGTTGCCAGAGAGATAACGAATACTCATTTCCCAATGAGAAATGGTTACGCATTTGAGCATGCCAAACCAACGATGGGCACTTCATTCGGTTTTGCCAGAAAGGGGTTTGAAAAGGACAAGAGCAGTATGAATAAAACCAGGCTAAAATCCTTTTTTAAAGAAGTTCAACATAACCTCTTGGCTCGTATTAAAACGTCAGACGTACTCATTACGGGATCTAGAAATATACTTTTCAATTTTGAATCTGCCCCTGATAATCATTTGAAAATCAGAGGACGGATTATCGGAAATTTCAAAGACCAGAACGATCTTTTTACCCGAGCCAGATCAACTTATTTTGAATATAAGCATGATGAAATACAAATCTTGATCGATCGTCTTGATGAATTTGTTGGAACGAAGAAAGTTACTTTTGGTATCAGAGATGTTTGGTCAGCGGCCAATACTGGAAAAGGTGATATGTTATTGGTTGAAAAGGACTTCAGAAAGGTTGGTGATACGCTTCAGAGTGGGCAAAAAGTTAGTTTACCTCTAGCAAAACACACCAAGATCCCTGATCTGGCAGATCAGATAATTGAAACCATCATTGATAAAGGTGGAAGAGTTGTTTATACGGAGGATAATCAATTGGAGAAATATGATCAAATAGCGCTGGTTTTCGCTATTGAACGTGTAGAAAATCCGTTCAGTTATGACTTGCCTCATCGTTTAATCTGATGGTAATCATTTCCATTCTCCAATTCTATTACCAGGTTTGTCATGGATTGATTTGAGTCGGTCATATGAAAGAAATTCAGGTTCAGCATTCTGAAGCATTCAAGCCCATTTTTGAGTTTGCTACTACTTCTATCATTCTTGTGGATGAAAACGGACTTATCTGTCTTACAAACCCACACACCGATAAGCTATTTGGCTATGCACCTGGTGAATTAATAGATCAGCATGTTGGAATTCTAATTCCTGATGACTTTAAAGGGAAGCATGGCAACTTACTAAAAGGATATTTTGACATCCCTCAACGAAGATCCATGGGTACCGGCCTTGAACTTAGTGCCAGAAAGAAGAATGGAGTTATTTTTCCTGTTGAAATAAGTTTGGGTTATTACAATGCCGTACCTAAACAAATGACAATAGTTTTCCTTTCTGATATCACCCATCGCAAAGGAGCTGAACAAGCGCTGTATGAAGACGAAAAACGTCTTCGGGACATTGTACAGAGCATCAGCGATGCTTTCATGGGCTTCACAAATGATTGGCGTTATTTGTATCTGAATGATAAAGCCTTAAGCGTATTAGGAAAAACAAGAGAGGAAGTTGTGGGCAAAACAATTTGGGAGGTATTCCCTACCTCGTTAGGGAAAGTCTTTGAGAAAGAATTCAAAAATAGACACCAAGCTGAAATGACACCCTTCACAATCAAGACACATAATGAATTGACCTGGTGGCAAGTGAGGGTAGCGAAGTATAGCGGTGGAATGGCTTTTTTGTGTTCTGATATTACCGAAGCGAGGTATACTCTCGAAGCTAAACACCGATCGGAAGAGCAGTTTTCAGTTATCTTTAATTCAAGTCCGGCAGCCATCTGCATTTCAGAACTGGAATCCTGCATCGTGGCAGACATCAATCAAAGCCATGCCCTGCTTTTTGGATTTTCAAAAGAAGAACTGGTTGGCAAAACCATGGTTGAAGCAGGCATCTTTAAAAACTACGACACAAGAAATAAGGTCATTGATGCCGTAAAGAAATATGGCCCCGTTAGCAATTACGAAGTCACCGCTTATAATAAAAAAGGAAATCCCATTCAACTATTGATTGCCGCTGATATTATCCGCCTGGCAGAAAAAGAATATTTATTGGTAGCCAGCACCGACATCAGTGTGAATAAAACTTCGTTGGAAGAGTTACAGCGATCCGAAGAACGGTTTGCCAAGGCCTTTCGTGCCAGTCCTGTTGCACTCTCTATTTCTACCATGAAAGAGGGTAAAATGATTGAAGTGAATAATAGTTTCCTCGAACTATTTGGATATCGTTTAGAAGAACTAATCGGCAGGACAGCGGGAGAATTAAACATGTATCCAAATGCCCATGAGCGAGATAAAACCATCATTCAACTACACGAACAAGGCTCTATTAGAAACAAAGAGTTAGTTTGTAATACTAAGACGAATGAAAAAATTCATATTATATTCTCCATGGAAGCGATTGAGTTGCATGGTGAACCCTGTTTGATTACTACTGCATTGGATATTACTGACAAAAAAGAGGTGGAAAGAAAATTACAATTATATACGGATCTATTGGAACAAAAAGTAACGGAGCGAACCCTTGAATTAACCCAAGCGCTGGAGCGAGAAAAAGAAGTGGGTGATATGAAATCCAGGTTTGTATCGATTGCCTCACATGAATTCCGAACACCATTAAGCACGATCTTATCCAGCACCTATTTGCTTGAGCAGACTAAAGTCAGTAGTGGGGAAGAGCGCAGCAAACATTATAACCGAATCAGGTCGGCCGTAAAAAATTTAACGTTCATTTTAACTGAATTTCTTTCGTTGGACAAACTTGAACAGCGTAAAGTTGATATCGAAAATGAGCTCTTCGACCTCGAATCACTCGCATCTGAAATTATCGATGAGGTATGTATAGCATATCGGTTAACATTTCCGGTCGATTATATCCATACCGGACCCAGGTTATTATATCAGGATAAGAGAATCATTAAAAATTTACTATTAAACCTGGCATCCAATGCGGCCAAATATTCACCACCCGAGAAAATAATCAAACTAAGAACAAGCATTAATAATCAACAGCTCATAATCCATGTTATTGACCAGGGTATCGGCATTCCACCGGAGGATCAAAAACTTATTTTTACCAAATTCTTTCGAGCTCATAATGCTAGCCACGTCCAGGGAACAGGGTTGGGTTTAAATATTACAAAACGCTATGCAGATCTTTTGGGCGGCACCATCGATTTCAAAAGTAAAGTAGGTGCCGGAACGGAGTTTGAGATCATTCTCCCTATTCAGGAAAATGAGATCATTGAAGAAAAACCTATTTAAGCAAAACTATTTATGACTAATCAGGTAAGGGTGGTTAGCATATTGAATCACATCCTTCAACACGCGTTCATCAGGAGATTTGATGATTTGAATCACTACTCCACTATACGATATCTTCTAACTGACCACCGATTGAAATATGATAAGACTCATCGGCAGGGTTGATGCCGGTCATGACAAAATGTAGTCGCATTTTATACATTTCACAAGAAATAGAGCATAAAATGAGCCCTGATTTGCAACCAACCTATAGGTTTTGGCTTACCAGACAAGTTTCAGATGTCTCTATCAAAAAAAATAACATATGAAAAAAATCCTTGTTCCCTGCGACTTTTCAGAACCAGCTATTCAAGCGTATGACTTTGCCATGAACTTAGCTGAAAAGTCGAATGCCGAAGTTTTAGTTTTGAAGGTGATTGATTTGCCGTTTATTTATGAAACTCCATTCGGCAACAATCTCGAATACTTCGATCCCGGCACGATCAAGTACCTTGAAGATGATGCGAATAATAATTTCGAAAAAATGAAGAGCAAGCATTCCCGAAAGGACATGGTCTCTTTTACCACACTTCGGGGTTCCGTTACATTCACCATCAATCAGTTTGCCTTGGAGAATAAAATCGACACGATTGTTATGGGTACCCGCGGTGCCAGTGGATTAAAGGAATATTGGATAGGTTCAAACACGGAAAAAGTAGTGCGGTTCTCTCAGATACCCGTATTGGCTGTCAGAAAATCATTTGATGTTTCCACCATTAAAAATATTGTTTTCCCAACCACGCTGCATTTGGACCAAAATGATTTGATCTCCCGTATAAAAGAATTGCAGTCCTTCTTCTCAGCAAAGCTTCATTTGCTATTAGTGAATACTCCCAACAACATGCTGCGCACAAAAGACGAGATGGATTTGATGGAGGAATTTGCCAGGCATTATAAACTGAGCAACTACACGCTCAACACCAGAAATGATTTTAGCGAGCAAGATGGCATCATCAATTTTGCTCACGAACTAAATGCGGATATGATTGCCATGGGCACACACGGCCGCAGAGGATTAGCTCACCTGTTTATGGGAAGCGTAACAGAAGATGTTGTCAATCATGTTGACTGCCCCATCTGGACATATTTGATAAAGAAATAAATCTATTAAACTAACTGTTAGATACTATGGCTAAGCCTGTTAAGAAACCTAATGAGATTCCAGCTGCACCGGATAAGCCGGAAGTTAAGCCTCCGGAAGAAGCGCCTACCAGAACGTGGCCTGAGAAAAATCCTGAAATAACTCCTGAGAAAGAACCGGACTGGAAAAAACCACCTTATGAAATCCCTCCCCCAGTTGAAGAATAACTTTAAAACACATACGTATATAAAAAAGCATTTGCCATTTTATGAACATGTAGCTGATTATGAATCCTGATTTGATAGTTACCCTTACGTCTTTCAATCTGAAGTAGAAGCACTTCGTGAAATGTGCCCGAAGGTGACGAACTAACAGGAATAGAAGGAGGATACTGAAAATCACAAGGAAAGACAAATCTCTGATAAACAGAAAAGTATAACCTGATTAAGGTATTTCTTAATCAGTAGCCTTGCTAATAATCACAAGTCAAAATAGTATTAGCCCAGGTAAGTCCTTAATGTTTTGCTACGTGAGTTGAGCCTGAGTCTGCGGGTAGCTTTCTCCTTTATCTGACGCACTCGCTCGCGGGTGAGGTTGTATTTCTCACCGATTTCTTCCAGCGTCATGGCGGTTTCACCATTAAGTCCGAAGTAGTAGGCAATTACATCTGATTCTCTTTGCGTAAGCGTGGCGAGTGCACGCTGCACTTCTCTGCGCAACGAATCAATCATGAGTGCTGAGTCGGGCGTTACATCATTTTCGTTTGTGAGCACATCCAAAAGATTGTTCTCTTCTCCGTTGACGAACGGTGCATCCATGGAAACATGGCGACCCGAAATCTTCATCGTATCGGTTACTTCTTCCTGGCTGATTTGCAGCACATCGGCCAACTCTTCCGCAGAAGGTTCGCGCTGAAATTTTTGTTCAAGATCAGAAAAGGTCTTGGAGATTTTATTCAATGAACCAACGCGGTTTAAGGGAAGGCGCACAATTCTGGACTGCTCGGCCAAGGCTTGCATGATCGACTGACGGATCCACCATACGGCATAGGATATGAATTTAAAACCACGGGTTTCATCGAAACGCTTGGCGGCTTTTATCAATCCGAGGTTTCCTTCATTTATCAGGTCACCTAAGCTAAGGCCATTATTCTGATACTGTTTAGCTACCGAAACCACAAAGCGCAGATTGGCTTTGGTCAATTTTTCAAGTGCAATCTGGTCACCCTCGCGAATTCGTTTGGCCAGCTCAACTTCTACATCCGAGGTGATCAAATCCACCTTCCCTATTTCCTGCAAATACTTGTCAAGGGATTGGCTTTCGCGGTTAGTAATCTGTTTGCTGATCTTGAGTTGTCTCATTTTTATAAATTAATTAGGTAGTAAGCGTTTTAAATCATGCCTCCCCGGGGATAAATAAAATCACCGAAAAAAACCTACTGCATCCGGTATGAATGGGGCGTAAAAGAGGGATTGAAAGGTGGTTAGGCGTATAAATAGCTTGCAAGATAAGGCTTTATAATGGATTAATTTCTTTTCATTTTGGTTCTTCACCTAGGAAACCTCAAAAAATAACCGGTTTGTAAAAATCTACCTGACAACATGATTCAGGCACAGGCAGTTCCATCCTGAAATAGAAACCTTCAACTTAGACACCAAAGGATAAAATCAGCGCAGGAAGAATTGAAATTTGGCCTGCACCAGGGCGTCCAGCCGGGGTTGCCCAGCAATGAACTTGGTAATGTTAAGTGCGGCCGATGTTTTTTGTCCGATCATAGTACCGAAATCAAGCCGAAGGAAAACGTAATACGTCTTTTCAGAAAAAGACTGAATGTAAGTAGCATTCATTCCTGCCCAACCGTTCCAACTACTGACCGTTGCAATCACGGGAACAGAGAGTACCAGGTTACTGATGGTACCATCCACATCCGTATCTTGCGGATCAGGCGCATCGCCACTTAAAATATTAGCATCCTGTGTCGAGAACTGGTATTTTATTTCGGGATAAAACGAAACTTCTGGATTAGGCCTCAAGGTAAAAATCACACCAGGCCGATATACCCATGTGCCTGCTCCACGGCCTAACGCAGATTCACCCGTGGGTGCGGTCAATTCAAGGTAAGTCGACACGCGCTGTAATCCTGAGGCTTTATCTTGCTGGTAGGGCACAAACATATATCGCATCTTCAGGTCACCCACACCGGTAGTGTTTTCATACCCACCAAAGTCTGCTACATAGACGGCATGCACAAAGGGAAGTGACAACCCAAATGAGTGTCTCTGATTTTGTAAACCATAGTCGTAGCCGAAACGCATGGAATAGTGCTTCGCTTCGGCCACAAAAAAATACGCTTCCGCATCTGCATTAAAACGACTTCGCATGGTAGCCGGGTCGGAAGCATCAAATTGACTAATCGGATTATTGTTAAACTGTGCTTTAGCCGTATAAGCTATTAATGAGAGTGCTAATAAAAAAACCGAAGTAGTAACTTTGAAACGCATAACTGCTTTCATAGTCGGAATATCAAAAAAAGAAATGGGATAACTCATGAATGAAACCGTTGTGCTGTTAAAAAACCAATTGGTAATTCCGTCTTCCCGTTCATTGCTAAATCCGCCATAATTTCCCCTACCACCGAAACGAATTTAAATCCATGGCCACTGAATCCAGCAGCGATCACTACTTGCTGATCGTAGCCGGGTAAGTAATCAAGTACAAAATTTTCATCCGGTGTGTTGGTGTAAAGACACGTCTTTAACACATGGGTGGATTCATACCCGTGAGGCAAGTATTTATTTATCGCATCCACCAGGATGGTTTCATCTTCCTTTGACGGAACACGATTGACTGCATCCGGATTTGAAACGTGACCGGGATGGTGAAGTGCAACTTTTAATCCGATGGGTGCTCCAAATTTGCCAATAGGCAAAACCGGAAATCCATAGTACATACCCTGTAAAGTATGATCATCAATCATCCAGCAAGGAAATTGTCCAAGTTCAAAAGGTTTCCATTCTTTCGGATTAACCCAGGCGATAACCTGGCGCGTTACGCTAAACGAGGTAGAAAAATCTGGAATCATACTGCCGGCCCACGGACCTGCCGTAATGATTAACTTTTTACAGGTATAAGTATCCTTATTTGTTGTTACTGTGATCGCATCGCCATCCTTTTTCCACGAGACTGCTTTCTCCTTGGTATGAATATGAGCCCCGGAACGGATCGCCTGTTCTACAAATAGTAAGACAGCCCGCTCGGGAGTTACAAATCCTGCATCGGGTTCAAACAATACATCATATCCTTCCGGTATTTGAAATTGTGGGAAGCGATCTTTTATTTCTGCATTGGAAAGCGATTCAACTTTGACATTGTATTTCGTTGCCGACTCACGAGCGCCCTTAATGAGAATATCATTGGGCTTGCCCGCATACAAAAGGCCTGTCGGGAAATAAATCTGTGAGCCGGTTTTGTTTTCAAATTCTCTCCAGTTCTCATAGGCTCTTTCCAACAAAGGCACATAATCGGGATGTTCAAAATAGGCTTTGCGGATAATGCGGCTTTGCCCTGCATGGGATCCCTGGTCATGAGGTATGTCAAATTGCTCAAGACCTAACACGCTATAACCCCGGCTTGCCAAAAAATAACAGGTTGACGACCCCATTGAGCCCACGCCTAATACAATCGCATCAAAATTCTTCATAGCAAAACAAAGTTACTTTTTTTAGACAATTGGCCTACGTAAAAAGCATAAAAACCAATTATAACCGCTGGTAGTATAGAGCTGTTTTTTTTCAGGTATTAATCTTTACTTTGGAAATATAACAGGAGAAGGAAAAAAGTGATTGGGTTAAAAATCGCCCAGCCACCAAAGAGGAACACGACAGCATGAAGTATTATATTGAGCAATCAATGAAGCATGGCGTCTTAGGTTTTTCTGTTGGTCAAATTTATGTACCCGACCTTTATTCTTCAATGGTTTTTAAGGATGGAGCTCTCTATCGATGAATCTACTATCTTACAGCCAATAAAAATAACACCATGAGCGAAGCCACATTTTATTTATACGATCTGAAGGTAGAGGTCATTGAAGGAGACAAGCCGTTTGTATGCAGTCACCAGCCTGGTGATGCCTTCGAAGTGAGAGGAGAAAATCTTCACTTCAAAACAGAACGTCCTTTTTCCTTGTATGCATTGGCTGCACTACTTCCCTTACTTACACCCAAGCAGCGACCTTTAAATCAGTATGACTGGATGGCTACCGATCACGTTATTGCCTGCCCTGATCCACACTGCGGTGCGCGGTTCAAAATAAGTCGTATCGGTAAGCGATTGTACAATCGGTCAACGACAACCATAGTCCCGCTACCTGAACAAAACGAGTGGATCGAAAAAGAATGAGCATCGAAAGAATAGAAATTGCACCTGATTTTTCCATATCAAGAATCATCAAAGGAGGCTGGCAATTATCGCAAGGCCATAGTGATGGAAATAAAGATCATGCCATTGAAGACATGTTCTCATTTGTCGATCAGGGCATCACTACATTTGACTGTGCTGATATTTATACCGGTGTTGAAGAATTGATTGGAAAGTTTTTAGCTGAGCGCAAAAGAAGACTTGGTTCCATATCCGATGTGCAGGTGCTCACCAAGTTTGTGCCCGACTTCGATATCCTTACGTGCATCACCAAAGCGCACGTAGAAAAAGTGATTGATCGTTCGTTACAGCGATTAGGTGTGGAACAGCTTGACATGGTTCAATTTAGCTGGTGGTCATATTCAATCCCTAAATGGATGGAGACCGCGTATTGGCTTAAAGAGTTACAACAGGCAGGAAAAATCAAATTGATTTCAGGAACCAACTTCAATACACAAGCTACCCGCGCTATGGTAGAATCCGGTGTACCGATCACTACGTTGCAGGTTCAGTATTCTTTGCTGGATAATCGTCCTGAAAAAGAGATGATCGCTTTATGCAAAGAAAAGAATATTCATCTTCTATGCTATGGCACAGTAGCAGGAGGTTTTCTCAGTGAGCGATGGCTGGGTGTTGCTGAACCGATGCCGCCTTATGAAAATCGTTCCATGGTAAAATACAAACTCATGGTTCAGGAATTTGGTGGATGGGGGTTATTCCAATCTCTGTTAAGAACATTGAGTCAAATTGCAAACTCACATCAGGTTAGTCTCACGAATGTGGCAACGCGGTATATCATTGAACATGATCAGGTTGGCGGAGTAATCATTGGCGCACGTGATTCAAAACATGTCGATGAAAATTTAAAATTATTTGAGTTTCAATTGAAACAAAAAGATTATGAAGCAATCGAAAATATAATCGGTCAGCGCAAAGGTCCTGCCGGAGACGTCTTTGATATTGAACGCATCAAAGATGGTCCTCATGGAAGCATCATGCGCTATCATCTCAACCAGATCGAAGCGTAACGTCATGGCGGAAACAACCAATAAAACCTGGTCATCCAATTATCTTTTTTTAATGGCCTCCATTGGCAGCACGGTAGGCCTATCCAACATCTGGCGGTTTACTTATCTCGCAGGTGAAAATGGTGGTGGTGCTTTTGTATTGATCTACTTGTTATCATTGGTGATCATGGGCGTTCCGATTCTGGCTGCCGAAATGGTGATCGGTAAGCGTGGTGGAAAAAGCATGGTGGGAACATTAGAATCCTTGCATAGCAAAGATGGCATTCACATAGGCTGGAAATATTTTGGTTGGGTGGCGATGATTACGGTGTTCCTCATCCTCAGCTTTTATTCTGTGATTGCCGGCTGGACACTCGACTACACAGTCACCTCGTTGGCAGGCTCATTAAATCATCTCAACAACGAAGGCGCCACTGCTTTCTATCAGCAATTACTGGATAGTCCGTTTCGCATGATGATCGGGCAAGCGATTTTCGTAATCGCCACAGTTTGGATTGTTGCCAAGGGTGTGCAGGAGGGTTTGGAGAAATCCATCAGTTGGATGATGCCCACGTTGTTTATAATTCTGTTATTGTTGGTGGCTTATGGAATGATCTATGGCAGATTCATGGAAGCATTACGTTTTTTGTTTGCACCAGATTTTTCAAAGATTACACCACAGGTAGTATTAGCCGCATTCGGTCAGGCCTTCTTTTCATTAGGCATTGGTGTCGGTGTAATGCTTACTTACGGTGCATACATGCCACCTAAAACGAACGTATTAAAATCAGCGGTCATCATCGCCTTCTCGGATGGCTTTGCTTCCATGTTGGCAGGGTTGGCCATCTTTCCGATTGTATTTCAATACGGCCTTTCTCCTACTGAAGGTCCCGGACTCATCTTCATCACATTGCCTGTTACGTTTGGTGAATTACCCGGTGGCGGATTCATTGGATCATTTTTCTTTTTGTTATTGTTCTTTGCTGCACTTACATCTTCCATCTCATTACTGGAATCGATCATTTCTCATTTAGAAGAAAATATCAAAAGCAGTAGAACAAGAATCACGATTATTTCAGGAATTGTTTTGTGGCTGGTAGGATTAGGAACCGTGTTTTCTTTCAACTATCTCTCTGATTTTACTCCGCTGGGTTTCATTAACGTACTGAAAGGTAAAACCATTTTTGGTTTGCTCGATTACTTCGGCTCTAATTTGCTGATGCCTGTAGGCGGAATTCTGATGGCGATATTGGCAGGCTGGGTTTTATCCAGAGAGGTTGTTCTGGCGGAGATGAATCTGAAGAGTCAATGGCAGTTTATTGTGTGGCGATTTTTAGTGAGATTTCTGGCTCCAAGCATCGTCCTTGCGCTATTAATTTATAACTTATAAAAGATCGCTCTTTTTTAATACTATTAATCACCAAGGGAGGTATTATCATCGGTGTCTGGTGCTTAGTGCTGAACACGATATGGATGTAGTTTTTTACCAGTGATTGTGCCATGCGGCTTCGGTTTAACGTTAGGATAAATATAACGCCCTTTCAGGGCTTATGCTTATTTGACTTTGAAGACGATGGGCTACACCCATCGTTACATATATCCTACCCTTCCAGAACTTATGCATGCGATGGGCTACACCCATAGTTACATATATCCTACCCTTTCAGGGCTT
>CAZIOY010000048.1:8444-18284 GCA_964540915.1 uncultured Ohtaekwangia sp. | reverse complement strand
CAGGGCTTGTGTTGTGACTCATCCTAAACAGGAAGACTATACTCTTAGAAACCAACTAAATCAGTGGTTAATCTGGCGATTGATTAAACTTTTGAAGTCATTACCCAAGAACTATTTCGTCTGGTAGAGTTTTTCATAGTATTCCTCCAGCATGCGCTTCACGGCAAACTGGTCTTTCGTGGTAAGAATACTTTGCTTCATCATCTCCACCCACCTGCTACGATTGTTGTAGTAGCATGGAATTACTTCATTGAGTAATACTTTATACATGGCCTTCTGATCGTGGGCATCCAGTTTTTCTTCCTTCTTGTTTTCATAGCCATCTCCAATCTGCCAGCCATTCACACCATGCTGGCATGCTTCGGGCCACCAGCCATCCAGGATGCTCAGGTTCAGTGCTCCGTTCATAGCTGCTTTCATTCCAGATGTCCCGCTGGCTTCCTGTGGTCTGCGTGGATTGTTCAACCAGATATCACTACCCCGCACTAACATGGAGCCGATTGTCATGTCATAATTCTCTAAGAACACAACGGAGTTAGGATATTCTTTCGTGAGGGCTACGATATTTTCTACGATCTCTTTTCCCCGGTCATCCAGCGGATGGGCTTTGCCTGAGAAAATAATTTGCAACTTTCCGCTTCTGAACAACGAATCAATTTTAGGACGATCGCTGAAGATAAAATCACTGCGCTTATAAGGTACGGCTCTTCTCGAGAAGCCGATCAGTAATGAGTCTTCTTTTAATTGAACTCCCGTGCGCTCTTTTACAAAGTCAAGAAGTCTTCTCTTATTTTCCATGTGTGGAATCCAGACATTTGCACCTTTTTCAGCGGCTTCGGTCATGTGCTTATCTACCCAGGTTGGTAAATGGATGGCATTGGTAATGCCTACAATTTCAGAGCGGTCTTTTACTTTGCTCCACATTTTATTGGCGGTAACAGCATGGAGTTGAGCTACTGCATTAGCGTTGCGCGATAAGCGCAAGGCCCCTACCGTCATGTTAAAAGGCGAACCTCCCAATTGTTTCAACTGTTTTTTATTGAAACTACCGTTATCGGCACCCATGTATAATAAGCGATCGATGTAATGCGATTCGTTACCCTGCACTACGGGAGTGTGGGTGGTGAAAACTATTTCATTCCGGGTAGCTGCAAAAGCTTCATCAAATGTTTTTCCGGCAGCCAGTTTTTCACGCATCAATTCGAAGGCAGCGAATAATGCATGGCCTTCATTGAAATGATATACATCAGTTTTTATACCCAACGCACGCAAAGCCTTTACACCTCCAATACCCAGAACCATTTCCTGCGCAATACGCTCTTCACCGAACCAACCGTAAAGTTGCCCACAGATCCAGCTATCTTCATTGCCAGGAACATCCGTATCCAACAGATAGATTGGCGCATTGCCAAATTCATCACACAACCAAACTTTACATTTTACTTCACGGTTGCGAATCGTAACCGACACCGTTACTCCAGTGTCTTTTAAAAAAGGGTATTTATAAATAGGATATGTATCCAGCACTTTTCCTTCTTTGGTGATGCGCTGATCGGTGTATCCCTGTTTCCATTTGATACCGATGCCCACCATGGGATAGCCATGATCCTTAGCACCTTTCAGGTAATCACCTGCCAGGATACCCAATCCTCCGGCATATGTTTTAACGTCACTTTGCAAGGCATATTCCATGCAAAAGTATGCTACCCGTGGTAAGTCGTTTTTCTCAAGAGCCATAGTGTGAATAGTAAATATTTAATTCATGATTGCCTGATCGTGCAAGGTATAATTCAATAGTGTAAATATGTTAATTTTTCCTGGAACCAATAAGAGAAATTTCAACCTTATCACCCACCGAATATTTGTCTGATGTGGTGGCCACCCAAACCGTCAATTGCCGATAGGTGAGTTTCAACTCGTATAGATTTCCGCAGAATCTGACTTCATCAACATGAAATCTATTTGTCGTTTTACTTCTTCTGATACGGAACTCTTCCGGACGGACCAACTTATTTCCAACAGGATGCTTAACTCCTATTATTTTTTGCTGACCGGTAGTAAGCAAATTATATGTTCCGAATAGTCCGGCTACATATTCATTCACCGGTTCGCGATATATCTGTTGAGGAGTGCCCTGCTGAATTGCATTTCCATCCTTCAAAACAATAATCTCATTCGCCCATGCCAGCGTATCCGCAGGATCGTGTGAAACCATGATGCAGGTGATTCGTAACTTCTTGCCGATGTCATCGATTACTGTTTTTAAAATTGCCTTCACCACCATGTCCAGGTTGGTAAAGGGCTCGTCCAATAACAATAGCGAAGGCTTTCCGATCAGCAATCGGGCAATGGCGATGCGTTGCTTTTCTCCACCCGAAAGTTGATCGGTCTTGCGATGCAACAGGTGATCAATCCGGCACACCGAGAATATAGAAGCCGCTTCCTTGGCAGGAATTAAACTGGCGTACTCCAGTATTTGCTCCACACGAAGAAACTTTTGAAGATCAAATTGTTGCGACAGGTAAGCGATCTGTGAATGACCCGCCACCAGATTTTCATCAGGCCCTTTCACTTTTTCGTTTTTGAGGAACACCTCGCCCTGATCGGGCTGAATGAGGCCCGCGATGATCTTTAATAAAGAACTTTTGCCAGAGCCTGTTTCTCCCGCGATCACGAAACGTTGAAATTGTTTTTGCTGAAATGAAATGTCATTCAGAATGATGCGATCATTCGACTGTTTGCTGATGTGAGATGCTTCTAAAAAAATCACCGGTAGAAATATTGTTTTATCTCAAGCAAGATTAATAGATTTCCATCTCCTTCCAAAGCTGATCAAATTCTTTCAAAAAGGATTTCACGACACCGGCTTCTTGCGTCAGTAATATATTTTCGTGATTGAATTTAGCGGCACTTCGGGTCCAGTTGTAGCTTCCGGTGACCAGTACCTTGCCATCCACCACCATAAATTTGTGATGCATGTGATTAGTGGTTCTGTCCGTCTTCACGGATATTCCCTGTCTGGCGATTTGCTCAATGTCGGAGCCTTCATCCATCGACTTATCGTTGTCGGTGATAATTCTTATTTCAGTTCCACGCCTATGTGAAGTGAGAATGGCATCGGTGATATGGTCGTCACTGATCGTGAACACGCAAATCTGTAATTGATTGACGGCTGACTTGATTTGGTTGATGATCACGTTACGGCACGTTTCCCCCGGACTAAAATAGGCCTCTGAAGTTGATAAAACGGGACTACTGATCAAGGTGCTGTTGGCGTTTTTAATCCACTCAAAAATGAATTTATAATTGGCTGGCGTGGCTTTTTCATGCGCCAACTCATAGATTTTGCTGCGTAAGAAATTTAACTGGTGCTCGTCCAGTGGCCGCTCACCAATCAGGGACTTCAGGGATTTTCGTTCTTCTTTCGATAGAAATTCGTCTTCAATGCTTTTCCTGATGTGATCGATAATTTCATCCATAGGGGTTTTTAATAGTTGAAAGTTACGAATGAATTTCAGAATTGGAATTCCCAGCTTTGGTGCCCAGCGGTGAAACCCAGACAAACCATTGAGTGGGAACGAAAATTTATAATATCTTTGCGCCCTTATTTTGAAAAGCAATGATTTCGGTTGACGCAGTAACGGTTGAATTTAATGGCTCGGCTCTTTTTAGCAACATCACCTTCAATATCAATGAAAATGACCGGATAGCCCTGATGGGTAAAAACGGTGCTGGAAAATCCACTTTATTAAAAATTATTGCCGGTGTAAATAAGCCTACGCGGGGCAAAGTTTCGGGTCCCAAAGATGCGATTATCGCCTACCTGCCCCAGCATTTGCTTACTGAAGACGATTCTACCGTTTTCGAGGAAACTTCGAAGGCGTTTTCGAAAATCATGAACATGAAAAAGCAGATGGATGAATTTAACCATCAGCTTGAAACGCGTACGGATTATGAATCTGATGAATATTCAAAAATCATTGAACAGGTATCTGAGCTCAGTGAGAAATATTACTCCATTGAAGAAATCAATTTCGATGCAGAGATAGAGAAAACCCTGATGGGCCTCGGCTTTGAGCGAACTGACTTCAACAGACCTACCACAGAATTCAGTGGTGGCTGGAGAATGCGTATTGAGCTAGCCAAGATTCTTTTGCAGAAACCGGATTTGATCCTACTCGATGAGCCCACCAACCACCTGGACATTGAATCAGTGCAGTGGTTGGAAGAATTTCTGAAAACCAGTGCGAAGGCCGTTATTGTAATCAGTCACGATAAAATGTTTGTGGATAACCTCACCAACCGTACCATTGAGGTGACGATGGGCCGCATCTATGATTACAAAACCAACTACTCACACTATTTACAGTTACGCAAGGAAAGACGTGAGCAGCAGCAAAAGCATTTTGATGATCAGGCCAAGGAGATTGCCGATATTCAAGGATTTATTGACCGATTCAAAGGCACGTATTCCAAAACACTGCAAGTACAATCGCGTGTGAAGATGCTGGAGAAGTTCGAAATTGTGCAGGTGGATGAAATGGATACGTCTTCGCTCAACCTGAAGTTCCCTCCTGCTCCACGCTCAGGTAATTATCCTGTTATTGTAGAAGGCCTCACCAAAAAATATGGTGACCATGTTGTGTTTCAGGATGCCTCCCTCACCATTGCGCGTGGTGAGAAAGTATCTTTTGTGGGAAAGAACGGTGAAGGAAAGTCGACCATGATCAAAGCCATCATGGGAGAAATAGACTATGAAGGCAAAATGCAATTGGGACACAATTCTATGATCGGATACTTTGCTCAAAATGAGGCTTCGAAGTTGGATGAAACGATCACGGTATTTGAAACCATTGATCAGGTTGCGCAAGGTGATATTCGCACCAAGATCAAAGACATGTTGGGAGCATTCATGTTCAGTGGTGATAACATCGATAAGAAGGTGAAAGTACTCTCTGGTGGTGAGAAGACCCGACTTGCCATGTTGAAGTTATTGTTGCAGCCCGTTAACCTATTGATTCTCGATGAACCTACTAACCACCTCGATATCAAAACAAAAGATATTTTGAAAGATGCTCTATTAGCTTTCGATGGCACACTGATCTTAGTTTCTCACGACCGTGATTTTCTGGATGGTTTGGCCAAGAAAGTTTTTGAATTTGGACATAAACGCGTTCGTGAGCATTTCGAAGATATCAACGGGTTCCTGAGAAACAAGAAGATTGAAAATTTGAAAGAGATTGAGCGGAGCACAGCCAAAGCTTAGAACTATCTCTGATTTCATCTCATTTGCATTCGATCACCGGATGTGATACCAGATCAATATCGAAAGAATTTTCTTGCTGAAAAATAATTTTATATTTCAATTTATAATTGGAAATTTAGATATGAAACTGATTTGGTTAAGTTTATTAATCCTTGCTACATCCTGTATGAATACTACTACTGCTCCTAGTTATGAATATGCCGATGGCAGTGCTAATCTATATATTATAACAACCAATCAGGTCAAGTACATTCCTGTAAAACCTGAAGAGAGTTCATCCGGTGTTTACAGTGCTGGCGAACCTAAAACCGTTACCATCACTGCGGCACAATACAAGATGCTTCAAACGGTTTTTGAAAAAGCGATCAGCAATAAAGACGATCATACACAGAATCGTGTAATGATGAGCGCTATCGTGTCGAGTATTTCACCGGATGACAAAAAACAATGTATTCTAAAACCCGGAAGCGAAGATATCGCAGCTATTGAGCAGACTTTGAAAAGTATGGTCAAAAATTGACTTTATCCTTTACGGATCAACTTCATCCGATTCAAAATAAAACCAGTCTTTTGCTTATCTGTTTTGAACCGGAAGGTTAATGTGTTCTTGAACTCACGGATATCCAGTTCGCACGCAAATACTTCCTTCACCCGTTCCTCTTTTTCCTGACGGGTCGATATCCATTCCGAAACCGGTGTCTGTCGTTGCCAGAGTGATACTTCGCAACCAAAGGGTTCTTTCATCACATCGAGGTATAGATCATATTTACCAGCAGGTATTTCTTTCAACGATACCCGCAATTCCACTTGCTGAGGGAGTATCCTTATCACAACCTATTACGAAAAATCCCAAAAGCAAGAGCACGTATCCTTTCATAAGATGATATTTATTCCATCGTGAAATATAGGTCGTAATGTTTTTTGCAGTTAGGATTAAATGATGACTGGCACAAAGGGCAGGTATTATTGCTATCCATATATTCCTGAACGGTTAATTCGTGTCCGCATACCCCACAGAGAATAGCTTTCTCATCACGCTCGTTCACTTTCCAGGTTATGGCTCTATGATCGGTTGTCTCTGCATGACAGGAATAACAGGGATAATAGGTATTGCAACACTTAAATTTTATGGCGATGATATCCAGGTTGGTGTGATAGTGTGAGCAACGGGTTTGGTTGTCAATCACTTTGCCTTTTACCATCAGGCCACCAATAATGCGGTCGTGTGGGATAGTATCCATGTTATCCGTTGATGTTTTATTACTTTCAATCTTTTTGCAACCAGAAAGAAAAACCAACCCTATACAAAACAAAAGACACGCTCTATACATATTCATCCTGTTTTTAATTTTCAGAATGCCAAATATCATACTTAAGGAGCAATTGAGCACCTTCAAATTGATATCAATTCTTCTTATACTTCAAAAGATGCCATCGTATATTCCGAATTTATTTATATTGTGAAAAGTTCAAACGTATGATCCGATTGCTTGTTGTCACCGTTTTTGTATTCCTAATTGTTTCATTTACTCCCCATGATAAGAAAGGTAAATGGGTGCCCCTTTTCAATGGAAAAAACCTGGATGGCTGGACGATGAAAATGGCAGGCTATCCGTTAGGTGATAATTTTGGTAATACATTTCGGGTGGAGAACGGAATACTGAGTGTGCGTTATGATCAATACAAAAGTTTTGACAATACATTTGGCGCGCTTTATTACAACCAGGAATTTTCAAACTATCGCTTAAAGGTGGAATATCGTTTTGTGGGCGAAACAACGCCTGGTGCTCCTTCGTGGGGATTTCGTGATAGCGGTATTCAATACCATGGTCAG
Source organism: uncultured Ohtaekwangia sp. (assembly GCA_964540915.1). Lineage (GTDB taxonomy): Bacteria > Bacteroidota > Bacteroidia > Cytophagales > Cyclobacteriaceae > ELB16-189. The sequence continues at coordinate 11,184 of CAZIOY010000048.1, read as the reverse complement.
GCCCCCACTACCATAGGATTAAAACAGAACTTTCCGGTGTGCCTGGAATATAATTTACATGGGGGTAATGGCAAAGATGAAAGACCTGTGGGCGAGATATGCACCAACGGTACCCTGGTAGATGTCAACGGAAAGAAGAATGAATCCTTTTGCACACCTGCTGCTGTGAAGCGTACTTTCCATGGCGATCAGTGGGTAACCCTGGAGATTGAGGTACAAGGCAATAAGATAAAACACTTTGTGAATGGCGAAGAAATTCTGCAATTCGAAAATCCACGATTCAATCCGGAACATGAACTAGGTAAAGCCTTTATTAAGGGAAATAAGAATGGGTTGATATCTGGTTATATTTCCCTTCAGTCCAACAGTCACCCGATTGATTTCAGGAAGATTGAGATCATGGAGTACTAGACCATCGTTGCAATGAATCTATTTTAAGTTGGATGGGAGGTTCTGTGACCTGCGCAATTTATTTCTTCCTGGCTCCGGTAAATGTGCCCTCTCCCATGCTTCCTAATTTCACAGACCCTTTCATGTTGTCACCATCCACCGTGCCATCATATTCAATCACGTTTCCACTAATTTCAAACTCGAGGTGAATCTTATTTCCTTTAATGGTTCCCTTCACTGCAGACTCACCCAATTGACCTTTGTAAGTTCCGGTAAGCGTAGTTTCATCGACATGCTTTAAATCAAACTCCGGAGATCCACTTCCTACGGATGTCTGCACACTCATTTTCCAGTTACCTTTTACATTGACGTGCTGCTGCGCTTTGACAGAAGTACCTGCCAACACAAGAACCGCTGACAGTATTAACCCTGATAATACTTTATTCATTTTCTATTTAAGTTTTAGTCTTGAAAAAATGTTTATTCAAATTAAATACCCTTTGCCTTCTCCATATTGCTCTTGCGATGGATTTAATATCTTCAACCTCACCGTGTGTTTTCCTTTCGGGATCTGATAGTTCCAGCAAAACTCATAGCGCCTGGTTGTAAAATATTCGATAGGGAAATTTATGAATAATTATCGACTACAGTTATAATTACTCCAATTATAATGAATGAATGTTATTCACCACGCTGAGGAGTCGAATAAAAAAGCAGGCTCAATATGCCGGCTATAGTACTTACTTTCTACGCGCGAAATTAAAAACGAGGGGAATAGAAAAGAAGGACTTCTGCAGAGTGAAGCGATGATTATCGTCATGCAAGCTTCAACCTGAAAAGTGTGAGGTTATAATGTAGTGCGTAACTCCGCTTCATTATCCATTAACCAATGGCGCAACCCGTGACCCTATCAATTCTATTGCCTGTAAAAGTTTTGCGTGCGATAAGCCGGCATTGTCCATTTGAAATGATACCCTGGAAATTCCACCGAGCGATTCGCTGTGCCGAATGATTTTCTCCGCTACCTCTTCGGGACTACCCACGAGGAACGCGCCTGTCGGGCCTCTCTGCGCTTCAAAACGTTGTCGGGTAACCGGAGGCCAGCCTCGCTCCTTACCAATGCGTGTGAATGTCTCTGCATAACCCGGATAGTAATCAATATCGGCACCACATAGTGTGGCAATTGCTTTTGTTATCTCCAGCAATTCTCGTTCACATTTATTATGAACCAGGGCATCCATGGTATGCGACTTATCGCTAGCCAGTAATGAATCCGCAGTTTGTTGGCAAAAATCAACGAATCGGTAGTGTCGGCCATGGTTCAATTCTCTCTAGTTACAGATTTAGAAGGCGGCAAAAATATTCAATTCAGGTGGTCTTTAAAACCCTGACAGTTCTGTCTCAGAAGCGCGGAAAATGCGGTAGTTTTACAACCATAAATATCAGAGATTCTTACCTGGGGTTAAACGAGTTTAATCCCATCAGGCTGAAGGGTAATTTTGCGTTGTTTGTACAAAGTGCCAATCGCCTTTTTAAAGGCTTTCTTGCTGATGCCAAACTGCTTATAAATCTCTTCAGGTGTGCTTTTATCGGTTACAGATAAAATTCCTTTTTGAGTTTTTAGTTTTTTAAGAATCAATTCACAGTTGGGATCATTGAAATTCTCAAACCCAATCGGTTGTAATGAAATATCAAGTTTGTTGTCATCCCTAATCTGCTTGACATAACCTTTTATTTTATCACCTATATTGAGTTTGGTGAAGATATCGCTGTCAAAGATCAACCCCTCGTGTTGCTGATTCACAATGACGGAAAAACCGAGATCCGTCTTTTTCATCACCATCAGGCCTACCTCGTCCCCTTCCAACACGGTGAGCGGTTCATTTTTAAGTTTCTTTTCTATTTTATTGGTGGCGTATAACCGATCCGTTTTTTTGTCAAGATCAAGATATACGATGTACCATCGTCCTTCCTCCATTTTCTGTCGTTGTTCACGAAACGGTACCAGCAACTCTTTCTCCAGGCCCCAGTCCAAAAAGGCACCGACATTACTCACAGAGGTTACACGCAAAAACGCAAACTGATGTAGCAAAATCTTCGGCTTCAGGTTCGTAGCGATGATCCGTTCTTCATGATCGCGATAGACAAAGACGTTGAGCTTGTCTCCGATCTCAAAATTTTCTGGACAATATTTATTGGGAAGCAATACATCTTCATCCCCCTCTTCATCGCCCAGAAACAGGCCTACTGTGGTATGACGTAATATGGTTAAGTCCTGGTGTTGTCCGATCGGTATCAATGTGCAGCTATTTTTCGCAAAGTTACTCAATATAATTCGCTAATGACGATT
>CAZIOY010000048.1:0-8344 GCA_964540915.1 uncultured Ohtaekwangia sp. | reverse complement strand
TGATATCTCAAACATGACAAAGTAGGATTAATACTTGCTGTTATCTATTTACTGAGTGTCTTCCACCGATTAACTACTTCATCTTTTCTTGCTTTAAGTTTATCAACTGCTTGTATTGCTTGTGCGGTTGGTTTAGCATCGGCACTTTGAAGAACGGCCAGCATGTAAAGGAATTTATCCTGCAACCCAACAATGGTTTCTTGCTCCAAAGCAGCTTCAGCTATCGCTCCATACATCACATCCGGATTGTCGGGTGAACCTGTTCCGCGCAAAGCGATCACTTGATCTTTTTTTCCCTTTGCCCATTTCGATTTAGCATCCATCAACTTCTTATCAATCGCTTCACGGATTGCTTGTAGTTCCTGATATGACGTATGGCATGCCAATGAATAATCCGTCTGCACCTGCAAATCATTTTCACTGATGGTTGCGCGCGGATCTAACTTAACAGTGATCGGATGTTCGGAAACAACTCCATCTACCGTTAGTCTCACAGTATATGTTCCGGGATGTACAAACGGACCTTGTGGACCCGTAGGCGTATTTTTATATACTGCAGCAATAGAAAGCTGTCGGGGCGCTCCTTGTGGTTCGGTGTATCGCAAGTCCCACACGAAGCGATGGTGACCTGCTTCATTCGAAAGTGTTTTGTTAGCTCGAACCCAATACATCGGGTATTGCACAGAAAGTGAATCCACTTGTTCAGCTTTATCTTTGCTGCTGTATTGACGAATCACTTCACCATTCCTGGAAAGGATTTCAAGACGCACTTCGCCAGCTGCCTGACCTAAATAATAATCCAGAATAGCTCCATCCGGAGGATTTTGTCCTGCGGGTTCTTCGGGTGGCAAAGGGGTATCTCCAAACACGTTGAAGCGAACACGGGTGGTTTCCACCGGAGGAAACAGGTATGATTTCTGTGAACTTACTTTAGCCACACTTCTCAATGGATTGATGTTATCTAAAATCCAGATAGAGCGGCCATGTGTACCTACTACCAAATCATTGTCATGAATGACAATATCACGCACAGAAGTTGCGGGCATATTATTTCTTAATGATTGCCAGTTTTCTCCATCGTCCGTAGAAAAATAAACTTCACGCTCGGTGGCAGCAAAGAGTAATCCTGCCTGTTTAGCATCTTCGCGCACGGCATTTACCGGGCCCACATCATTCATTCCTTTGGTGATTTCTTTCCAGGTAACGCCTCCATCATGCGTGCGATAAACATGCGGCTTCATATCATCCTTGCGAATGGCATTCACAGAAAGATAAGCCGTGTTTGCATCGAAATGGCCTGCATCCATCTGCGTAATCTTATCCCACGATTTAAGAGTTGGTGGAGTTACATCTTTCCATGTTTTACCTCCATCGGTTGTTACCTGTACGAGGCCATCGTCTGTTCCTGCCCAGATAATTTCTTTCTTTAACGGTGAAGGTGCCAGTGCATAAATTACTCCCCGCTGTTTCATGCTGATTAAACTCTCCGTGCGGAAATCACCGATGCTCACAGGCACTTCCAATTGCTTGCGCGTAAGATCAGGGCTTATGATTTCCCATTGTTGTCCACCGCTAGTTGTCTTCCACAACACATTGGTTGCGAAGAGTAATGTGTTTGGATCTGATGGATGAAACATCAGCGGAAGCGTGCGCAGCATTCTGTAATGACCAGAACGCAATGCTTCAGGCGATACATTTTGAGATTGCCCGGTTTTCTTATTAAAGCGTGTAACCCGTCCTCCATAAATGATATTCGGATCTTTCGGATCAGGTGCGACATACGCATATTCATCGGCACCTATACCCATCCAATCCCGGAAGGAAATTTGTCCACCATCGCCACGACTTGCTGTTCCGATGGCGCCACTTTCCTGTTGGCCGCCATACACCCAATACGGAAATTGATTATCGGTGGTCACATGATATAATTGAGAAGTAGGTTGATTATACCAGGAGCTCCACGTCCTGCCACCATTCACGGTGACAATAGCACCCTGATCCGCAGCAAATAACATAATGTCAGGTTGCAATGGATTGATCCAGATGCGATGGTAATCATCACCACCCGGTGCACCTTTGAATGATGTCCACGTATAGCCACCATCATCGGACCGATAGCAAGCTACGTTGGCAGAATACACGACATCCGGATTCTTGGGATGAACTCTTACTTCTGCAAAGTCACTACCACGACCATAAATTCTTCCATCGGTGCTCACCCGTTTCCAGCTTTCACCACCATCATCACTACGATAAAGTCCGGAGTGCTCGCGTGCATCCACGGTGGCATACATGCGTTTTGAATTGCTCGGAGATATTCCGAAACCAATTCTTCCCAAGCCCTGCTCACCCGTAGGCAACCCTTGCGTCATTTTCTTCCAGGTATTTCCACCATCTGATGATTTATACAGCCCGCTATTAACTCCTGAGAAGGAAGCATTTTCCCATGGCCCTTCTTGATGCTCCCACATATCAGCAAAAATGATTTCAGGATCAGATGGATCGAACTCTACCTGAATGGCACCTGTGTTATGATTAATGTACAATACTTTCTCCCATGATTTTCCACCATCGCGCGTGCGATAAACCCCTCGCATTTCATTCGCTGCATATGGGTGTCCCAGTCCCGCGGCTACTACGATATCAGGATTCGTAGGGTGAACCACCACACGACCTATCTGCTGCACATCACCCAAACCGATATGTTGCCAGTTCTTACCACCATCCGTTGATTTAAACATTCCATCACCGACACCTAAATCAGGGCGGTGAAGGCCTTCGCCTGTACCCACGTAAATTACATTGGGATGCGAAGGAGATACGGCTACATCACCTACCGAACCGGTGGGTGCGCTATCAAAAATAGGATTCCAGGTGCGGCCGTAATCATCGGTTTTCCAGACTCCACCATTATTCACACCCATGTAAAAAACATTCGGTTGTGTGGGCACACCTACTGCACCTACCGTGCGGCTAGCTCTAAAAGGGCCGATGAGCCGATACTGAAGTTCCTGATAATGAGACTTCGGAATAGACTGTCCATAGGAAGACAGTGAGGCAAACACGAGCCAGGCGAAAGCAAATCGTTTGTTCATAGCATAGAATTAGATTCCAGTTTAACTCTTAAATAAGATAATTACAACTGAAACTATTTCTATGGAGGCTACATCATTTTACTATTCTGTTCTCAGGCATTTTACCGGATTCACGTTCGCTGCTTTGATTGCCTGGCAGGCCACCGTGATTCATGCAATGACTAACGCAATGACTAATGCATTGACTAATGCAATCACTCCTGCAATAATAAAAGACCAACTACTTTGCGACCACTTTCATCAGTGGACCTCGGTTGATAATCATTCGGCTCTATATCTCCACCTAAATAGTACTAAGATATTGATACGAATTTTTCAACGTAGTTATCGGATCAGGAGCCAGGTCTCTTTCCAAAAAGAAATGTTCCACCCCGGACTGAGTTGCTGCATCTACAATTTCCTTAATGTTAAAAACGCCTGATCCGGGGTCTGCCATTTTAGGAAACAACGCCATCCACTCTTCAGCGGTGTCACCATCTCCGGTAAAGCGCACTTTCTCTGCGGCATCTTTTACATGCATCAGTTTATAGCGACCAGGGTATTTTTTCAAATATTCAACCGGGCTTGCTCCTGCCGCCTGCATCCAGAAAATATCCAATTCAAATTTTACTACGTCAGGATCGGTGTTGGTAATCAGGATATCCATCGGCACCTGGCCATCTTTTATTGCATGCTCATACCCATGATTGTGATACACAAATGAAATCCCAAATTCATTCATCTGCTTTCCGAATGAATTAAATTCATCAGCCATTCTTTTGTAGTCATCGGCCGTGTTCAATGATTCTCCTCGCAACGCGGGTATCACCACATATTTTACACTCAAAGTACTCAGTGCTTTCATGGCCGGTGTCATGTTGGTGCGCATGGTAGCCATATCTAAATGTGCCGATGGCGATGTTAGGTTATGATCTTCCAGCATCTTTTTCACTTCACTGAGTTCATAACCATAAAAAGCATTTTGAGTAATACCCATTTGCTCTGCCAGCGGCTTCCATCCGTCAATGGTGGATTGTGCACTAAATGCATACGGGCCAAAGAACTCAATTTCGTGGTAACCGAATTTCTTTAGTTTTTTTAATGTGCCTTTAAAATCTGCAGCAGCCAGTTGGGGCATAGTAAAAAGCTGCACTCCCCAGGCGCGGCTGGTTTCCGGAGGGCTGCATCCGATTAGTTGGTGAGCCAATAAACTGCTAACTGCGGCACCGGAGAGCTGTAAAAATCTGCGTCTATGAATCATCAACTTTAGGTTTGGTAAGTAAAAAATGATTGGGGAAGTTCAGCCTTTGTAATTCAATATTCAACTAACCACCGGTATTTTTTGGCATTTTCTACCCCGTGCGTTTACCGTTTTCTTTCTACAAATCCCTGTGGTTGAATTTTTTTTAATCAGGGTAATCCCTGATAAGTAGTGTAATCCTGATTTTCCTTAAATCAGGTTTCTCCTGAATTATTTCGAATCCGTTCTGCCCACCTTGAGGAAAATTTCAACCTCATGAACAAGCTATTCTTACCCTTATTTGTAATCTGTCTTTTTTTATCTTTTAATTCGTTGAGTCAAACGCCCGGATTAATTTATAAGACAGCCGGCACAGGAAAGATCATATTAGATCCTAACGGAGATGGATACACCTCTCAGAGCACCTTTGGGTTCATCTCAAGTGATCAGACGGAAAGTGAAATCCACTATAAAGCGTTATCCGTACCCGGCATAGAGCCCACCTCTGATCCAGTCATCGGCCCCAACTGTAGTTTTAATGACATTGTGGATTCGGGCGCGGAAGACGGGGTGTTATCATATTTAGATGCGAACGGCAATTTGCTTTTCCGCTTTCGCTTAGGCGGAACTGCCTCCAACTCTAAAGGCTATAGTATCTTAATAGACACCGATCAGAAATTCGGATTCACCGGACCCAATGCCGATCCTAATGCCGTGATAGGCAACCCTGGTTTTGAAATGGAGATTACGCTGCGTACCAATTTTGGGGTAAGCCTTTATGATGTGGATGGCACTGCTTCTTCGATTTTAAAAACTACGCTTTCGTATGACAACTACGCACAAAAGTCAATCGCCCTTACAACCAACTGTAATAATCCAGATTACTTCTATGATTTTTACATCCCCTTCTCAACGATCACTGGTTACCTCAGCTCAGTAACCACATCAACACCTTTGAGAATGGTGGCAGTGACCTCGATGAGTCCATCAGCTGCCTTAGGCAGCAATTCAGTTTCTGATATCAGCGGGATTGATGATCAGGCTTACGGCTTTAATCTGGATAACATCTTCGGGGCTATTATCAATAATTTTTATCCTGCCTCAGCAAACAGCATCGCCAGTGGTTTTCCGGCTGATCGGTCGGCATGCCCAACCATTACAAATAACCTGACTATTAATTCTACCAGTATCAGCGGCACCTCATCAGAGGCTTCCGGCACCATTATCAAAGTATTTAAAAACGGTACCTTATTAGGCAGCACCTCCGTAAGTTCAGGAGTCTGGACACTATCCGGCATCAGCAACCTCAGCAGTGGCGAAGTGATCACAGCTGCGGCCACCGCGAGCGGAAAATCAGAGTCCATTAATAATTGTAGTTCGGCAACGGTAGCTGTCAGCTGCTCTGCTGACATAACTATTACTACCGCGAATACGAATACAAAAAACATCGGAGGCACGGGAGTAGTGGGTGCAACTATAAAAGTTTATCAAAATGGAAGCCTGATCTCAGCTAACCCTTCCGCCAGTGCTATTGTTGATGCAAACGGAATATTCTGCTGGAAGACCAATGGGAACACAGGAAGTTGTAATGGAGGCATGGGCGCGCTTTCAGGTGCCTATAAGGTTACACAAACCATTTCAGGAAAATGTGAGTCAAAGGGTGTCTATGTATGTGTGGGTTCTACCACGCAAACCACAGCACCCATTATCACCATCAGCGCCATACTACCTACCACCACTTCCGTTTCGGGTACTTCCGTTTCGGGAGCCACCATTATTTTATTTGCCGATGGCGTTGAGATCAAAAGCACTACAGCCGGCACTACTTCACCATTTAGCTGGACTATTTCAGGCTTAACTTTTACACTTAGGCAATTGATTACAGCAAAAGCTATATCAGGTACCAACTGTATTTCAAATGCATCTGCTTCGGTTACCGTTGCCTCAGTTACTGCCGCACCCGTTATTTACGGAACCTATTGCACCTCGTCAACGATAAGTTCTATTTCCGGATCATCATCGGATGGAAGTGGTACCGCTATTGAAGTGTTTGCCGGAGCCACTTCGATGGGGACTACCACTACGAATGCCAGTGGCGGCTGGACAAAGACAGGGTTAAGCCTTTCATCTGGCACAGTAGTAACGGCAAAAGCTACTGCAACCGGAAAAACAGTAAGTGTTTCATCCAATTCCATCACTATTGGCACCTTATCAGGCAATTCAGGCTTGAGTGTTTCCTCCCCCGTTTCGGAAGGTGTTGCCTCTGTTTCCGGTTTGGTAAGTGGTGCTGGAACGGTAAAGGTGTACATCGATGGAGCATTACTCGGAACAGCTTCCGTAAGTGGAGGCACATGGTCATTATCGGGGCTCTCTGCATTTGATATCTATGCCGGTGGCGCCATAACGGCCACCATAACTTCAGGATCGAATTGTGAAAGCAATCACAGCAGCAGTGTGATTGTGTCCTGTATATCACCCAATGTCTCCATTTCAGTTTCTCCAGTCAGCGCTTCGTTATGCGCGGGATCTACTACTCCGATCATACTTTCATCTTCAGAAAACAGTTTGATTTATCAATTATTTAACGGAAGCTCCCCTACCGGAACCTCCGTGTTAGGAACAGGTAACGCCATTACTCTTACTTCTTCGGCCTTATCAACCTCAACAACATTAACTATAAAAGTGATTAAAATATCACCGGTTAGCTGTTCTTCAATGCTCACTCAACAGCAAAGTGTAAGTGTTTCCGCTATGATAACCGCAAACACCATTACTGCACCCGCAACCACAACGTTTTGTGGGGCTGAAAATCCTGATAGTATAATGGGATCAAGCCCTTCGGGTGGAAACGGATCATTTACCTATCAATGGCAAAGCAGTTTGAATAATAGTACTTTCAATGCTATCCCTGGAGCCACCTCAAAAGATTATGACCCCACAGTTATTTCTGCCTCCACCTATTACCAAAGAATCGTTACCAGTGGTAGTTGTTCGAATATTAGTTCATCCATACTTATTACTATATCGCCTACCGATCTTACTAATTCTATCACTGCTTCTGCTCCAGTTAGTTTTTGTGAACAGGGAGATCCTGCTTCAATAACAGGATCTTCACCAACCGGAGGCAATGGAAGCTATTCTTATCAATGGCAAAACAGTACCGATAATGTTTCTTTCACGAATATAAGTGGGGCAACAGGTCAGCATTATAATCCGGATGTAATTAGTCAAAATAGATTTGTCAGGAGACTCGTTTCCAGCGGAACCTGTACGAATTACTCCAGTAATACCATTACGTTTTCTGTAGCCTCTAAAGCGAGTTCTTTAGTCAATGCATCAGTTTCGACATTGATCGCCAACGGCAGCAGCACGGCAACCATTATCGTGTTGCTGAAAGATGCTTCAGGAAATGCGATCATTGGTGGATGTACGCCCGTACTTTCTACCTCTTTGGGTAGTCTATCTGCACCTACCAACAATAATGACGGTAGTTACACAGCTACTCTTACCTCGGTTACCAGCACAGGAATTGCCGTCATTTCGGGAACCATCAATGGATATTTGATTGATGATTCAGAAAGCATCACGTTTCTATCCGGTCCATTTGATTTAGCTCAAACCACCGTTTCGGCCTCCTCATCCGCTATTTCAGCCGATGGGGTAAGCAGCACAACCATTACTGTACAACTCAAAGATACCCATGGAAATAATCTGCAATCAGGGGGTTCCGTTATCACCCTCGCTGCAAGCCTCGGTACATTGTCTTCTATAACAGATCATGGTGATGGAACGTACTCTGCCACGCTTACTTCCGCTACTGCAACGGGCACTGCCGTGATTAATGGTTCTGTCAATGGAGATGCTTTTCCCAATACCGCTTCCGTCAACTTTATCGTTTCGAATGCAGATCCAAACAAAGCCGTTATCTCATCGGCTACAAATACATTAACTGCCGATGGCAACAGTACTGTCGTAATTACAATACAACTCAAAGACGCCAACGGAAACAATCTTAGTGCCGGTGGTGATG
>CAZIOY010000047.1:0-33657 GCA_964540915.1 uncultured Ohtaekwangia sp. | reverse complement strand
TAATTAATCTCAATTAAAAAAGCCCCACCATGTCGGGGCTTTTTTTGTTATTATCATCACTGTTTCGGAATAGTATGAATTAGAAATTCTGAACACTTCCTACTGAACGCGTATGGCGATGATTTACAATTTCACTTTAGTATTACCACCTTTTTCAAGGGAGATATCAACGGGTTTGTTCGTCTTCCATGAACCTCCTGTAAAGTCGGGTATGTCAATGGACTTTGAACGATTCGCTACAGATTGTTCACTCAGCGGTGCAATCGCACTCCATAATGCAGCATCATATACATCCATATCAACCGGTAACCCATTGCGCAGACAATCAATCGTGCGCCAGTCCATCAGGAAGTCCATACCGCCATGTCCGCCAACTTGTTTGGCAAGTTCTCCTACTCTTTTAATAATGGGCGGTTGGTATTGCTCTTGAATTTTCTTGAACTCTTCTTCGCTGATCCACTTTTCATCGCCAAAAGCAATTCTCTCCGGATCAGGATATTTTAACACCGAACCTTTGGTGCCGCTGATCTTGAATATGCGCGAATAAATGTTGGGTGACGACACATCGTGTTGCAACATAATGGTCTTGCCTTTTTCTGTGCGGATGGTAGTCACGTTCATATTGCCGCGATATGACTTCGTAGCAAACTCTTTATAGAAGTCATCTTTCGCTGCAAGTTCTTTCGCCTTTGCACCCATGCTGAAATCATTCGTTGATGTTGACACGAGGTAATCCATCCTGTCACCACGATTGATATCAAGTACTTGCGCGACCGGGCCAAGTCCATGAGTAGGGTATAGATTTCCATTTCTCATATTCTCTTTAAGTCGCCACATGTTGTAATAGGATGTCTTATCGAAATTCGGATTTAGCAAATCATGATTGTAGGCTCCTTCTCCATGTATAATTTCTCCCAGCAAACCCTGGCGTGACATGTTGAGGGTGAGCAGTTCAAAAAAATCATAACAGCAATTCTCGAGAATGATGCAATGTTTTTTTGTACGTTCCGAGGTTTCAACCAGCTGCCAGCATTCCTCCAGTGTTTTGGCTGCGGGCACCTCAATACAAACGTGCTTGCCCTGGTTCATCGCGTAATCGGCCATGGGCGCATGCAGACTCCACGGTGTGGCAATGTAAATCAGGTCAATGTCCTTGCGGTCGCACATTCTCTTCCATTCATCTTCTTTGCCTGTGTATACTTCGGGGTTGTGGCCCGATCCTTCCAACGAATCCTTAACAGCATTAACTTTCTCAGGACGTATATCACAAAGTGCTTTGATACTTACACCATCAATTTTATTCATGCGGTTAACAGCATCGGGCCCTCTGTTGCCAAGGCCAACAAAACCGATGCGCACGATGTCCAGTTTAGGAGCAGCAAAGCCACACATGTTGAATTTTTGCGCGTACGATTTTATCTTATTTTCAGAATGAGGATACTCATCCGTATTTGTGTGCGCCTTTGAAATACCCGCACTGGCAAGACCTAATCCGGCAAGGCCGGAAGCCTTCAAAAAATCCCTTCTGTTTTGTTTCATTTGTTAATATTTATTTGTATAAGATCACATGCCTGCGTGCCGAAATGCCGCACTACGGCATGCAGGCATGGAATTCGCAAACAGATTCTCATGCCCTTGGGTATGGTTCTCATGATGCTCATTTCACGTTTTAATTGTTGTTTAAATAACAAAATTTAGGCATTAAGGAATTCTTAAATATTCACACATTTTTATTGTAATCAAAGTTACGCAAACGTTTCGTCAGACTTTTTGTTGATAAAATCTTGTGTGGATCCACTATCATTGTCGATGTATCTTGTCAATCGACTGCAAAACCTATACTTATGAGCAATTTGAAACGAAGGGATTTTCTGAAACACTCGATGCTGGCGGGCCTTGGCAGCTCACTCGTTGACGTTGAAGCATCCGCGAAAGCAATTGAAAACAAACCAGCCAAAGAAATATATGCTGTTGCTGCCTCACCAAAAAAAGTAATTGTGGGTGGCGGTGGTATAGGCGGACTATGCACGGCCTATGAACTAATGAAAAAAGGGCATGATGTAATTCTACTCGAAGCATCTGGCCGTCATGGCGGGCATGTTTTTACCGTGCATGATGGATTGTCGGATGAACTTTACGGTGATTTCGGTCAGGAGCACATTACGAAACCAGGCTATGATTTATACTGGGGTTATATAAAAGAGTTTGGACTCACAGCACTCCCGTATCCACGCAGAAAAAATGTGATGCGCAGGATAAACGGAAAATATTATTCAGAGAAAATGTTGAATGATCCTGCGGTACTGAAAGGTTTTGGATTGAATGAAAAAGAAGTAAAATATCTTTCAAAAAATCCATGGTGGGATCTTAAATCACTCTATGTGGCACCCTACCTCGGCAAATTCAAAGATGAATATCAGCCATTCAACATCGGTTATGACCAGATGGATAATATCCCAATGTCAGATATTTATAAAAAAGAAGGTGCATCACAAGCTGCACTTGAACTGCTTGGTGGTAATAATTCATCAGCCTTGTTTGAACTCTGGATGTCTGCCATATTGAAAATGCGCGGTGTGCCTGAAGGGCCTCCGGAAGTTTTCAGACTCAAGGGTGGCAACCAGATGCTTCCCAACGCTTTCGCGAAACGATTAGGTGCGCGGGCGCGGCTGAACAGTGCGATTCAATTGATCCGCTACAACGATAAAGGTGTAACGGTTACGTATAAGCAAAATAATGAACAGCATGAATTGACTGCTGATTTTTTTGTGAATTGCATTCCTTTGCCAGCGTTAAAAAATGTTCAGTTCGATCCGGTATTGCCCCCGGAAAAACAATATCTCTGCGACACAATCGAGTATGATTCCTACCAGCGATTTGTCTTTCAGGCCAGTTCTAAATTCTGGGAAGCTGATGGATTAAGCATCAATATGGAACTGGATCATCCCGACCTTTGGAGTGTATGGCAATCTGCAGAAGAAGTAGACACGCATCGGGTTATTGTGCTTGGCACTGGTTCGGGTGGAATTTCTCCACAGCGTGCACTGGCGGTATTCCGTGAATTGTATCCCGGCAAGGGAGATACCATAGAACAGGCTTTAGGTAAGGACTGGACGAAAGATTCTTTTTCGCCTACCTGCGAGAGAAGACCATTCCCTATAGGACAACTTCATAAATTCTGGCCAAATCTGATGCAACCACTGGGACGGATTCACTTTGCCGGAGCGTATGCCGACAATCTGAACTGGGGAACAGAAGCGGCAACACGATCGGCCAATCGGGTGGCCAGCGCAATTGATAAAGCCTGAAGACATGCATCAGGATAAGAAGACATTTCTGTATCGGTCACAGGCAATCCTTTCAGCGTGTTTTCTCACTTGTAGTGTTATGTCGTTTTCTTTAATCCCCCTCATTCAGGAAAACAGTGCGCCTGTTGTGAGGATAATGTCACCGGTTAACAAGAGCACAATTCGCTGGAATGCGGATGTTCCATACACCATACAGGTTTCAGATAAAGAAGATGGAAATTCTGAGTATGATGAAATTAACGGCAACGAAGTACTGATGCAAGTCATATATCTGCCAGACTCGCTGAAGGCTGCTAATTACCGAAATGGTAAACTAGCAGAAGATGAACCACGTGCCATCACACTGATGAAAACCTCCACGTGTTTTAGTTGCCACACGTCACGCAGCAAGTTGATAGGTCCTTCATTTGACCGGATAGCCAACAAGTACACTTACAGTGAAGAAGTAGTTGCTATATTGACGCAAAAAATTATTCAGGGTTCAGCAGGCGTTTGGGGTGATGTGAAAATGCCATCAAACACAGACCTGAAATCTCAAGAAATAAAAGAGGTAGTAAGCTGGATAGTAAAATACAATAAAGACCCCAATGTATTCTATCAGGTAGGACTCAAAGGAACCATAAAGATGAAAGAAAAAAATGAAAAGGATACCGTTAAAGGTGTTTATGTGTTAACTGCCAGTTATATTGACCATGGTCTGGCCGGCAAACCTTCACTTAACAAGCGTGGACAACACGCCATAATTTTAAAGCCATAATAAATCTTAATCATCAGTGAAAAAAAGAGCACCTAATTTAAAAGAAATTGCGAAGATGCTGAACCTGTCAGTGTCTACCGTTTCGCGTGCTTTACATGACAGTAAGAATATTAGTCCGGCCACTATAAATCGTGTGAAAGAAGTTGCGGCAGAGCTGGAATATGAGCCGAACCAGACAGCCATGTTTCTTCAATCGGGGAAGACGCTCACACTGGGAGTTATTCTGCCTCATTTGTCGGAGAATTTTTTTTCGGAGGCGATAAGTGGTATTGAGGATTTTGCCAGCGAGAATAACTACAACGTATTGATGGGTCAATCTCACGATGATATGGAGCGAGAGAAAAAGATTGTCGGAGCCATGAAAAATCACAGGATAGACGGGCTGATTGCTTCCATTGCCAAAAACACCAAAGACTTTTCACATTTTGAGGCATTGAAAAAATACGACATTCCGGTCGTGTTCTTTGATTGTGTTCCGGAAATTCAAGATGTACATACGGTAACTTGCAAAGTTGAAGTTGGAATGAACGAGGCCGTTGAATTTCTGGCAAAAAAAGGCCATACGCGCATTGCATTTATCAGCGGCCCTAAGGATTTACTCGCCAATCGTGAGCGCATGGCAGGATATCAGTCATCATTGAAATTATTGAACATAGCATACAATCCTGAGTTTGTAGTTCATTCTGATCTGTCAAGGGAATCAAGTCATTATGCTATGCAGAATTTGCTTACGCTAAAAGACGGACCGACTGCCGTAATCGCCTTCAACGATTATGTAGCATTGGATGCCATGCAATATGCACGTAAGATGAATGTCCGGATCAATCAGGACATCAGCTTTGTGAGCTTTGCCAATCTTCCGGTTTACAATTACATGGAAAATCCTCCTCTGGCATCTGTGGAACAGTTCCCCTACAGACAAGGGCAACGCGCAACGGAACTGCTACTGGAAATTCTGGGCGGAACAAAAGGTAACAGGGCACAAGGCCCATTTAAAAAAATAATTCTCGAGCCACGGCTATCTATTCATACCCGATTCAGTTAATAATAACATTGACCATATTTTTTATTAAATGATTTCAACTATCCTCTATGCATACGGAATTGAGTCTGACCAATGCAGCGTAGAGCCCTTGGTTAGTGGCCTCATAAACAAGACGTGGAAAATTACGTGCGGCCAACAGGCATACATACTTCAACGCATCAACGACCATGTTTTCAAAAAACCAGATAAGATTGCCGAAAACATCAGACTGATTGGTGACTATTTGAAAAAAAATAGTCCTGATTACCTATTTGTTTCTCCCATTAAAAACCTGAGGCAGGAGGAAATGGTGTATAACCCAGAGGAGGGATACTTCAGACTTTTTCCGTTCATACACGGTTCACATACTATTAATGTCGTTTCTTCGCCAGACCAGGCGTTTGAAGCTGCCTTCCAGTTCGGAAAATTCACCCAGTTGTTAGCTGGCTTTGATGCATCGCAGTTACACACCACCATCCCCGATTTTCATAATCTGTCGCTACGCTTCAAGCAATATGAAGATTCGCTGAAGGATGGGAATATGAGTCGAGTAAAAATTGCCAAACCATTGATTGACGACCTGAAAGCGTTTAATCACATCCTTACCTCCTATGAAAAAATTCTGGTTAATCCTCATATTAAAAAACGCGTAATGCATCACGACACCAAAATCAGCAACGTTTTATTTGATGATCGTGAAAAAGGCATTGCCATCATTGATCTGGATACGGTAATGCCCGGATACTTCATCAGCGATGTAGGCGATATGATGCGCACATATCTTTCTCCTGCCAATGAAGAGGAAAAAGATTTTTCCAAAATTGAAATCCGGGATGACTTCTTCCGCGCTATTGTACATGGCTACATTCGTAGCATGGGCGAAGAACTAACCGAAGCAGAGCACGATCTTATTCTCTATTCTGGCCAGTTTATCATTTACATGCAGGCCATTCGGTTTCTGGCCGACTATTGTAATAATGATTCCTATTACGAAGTGAAGTATGAAGATAACAACCTGGTGCGTGCCGGAAATCAGATCTGTTTACTGAAACAACTGGAAGAGAAAGCTCCAGTTTTGAGGGCCATCATTCGTGACGAATTGCAGACACGTTCTCATTACATTAAATGACAAACCACGATCTAAGTAAGATTATCTCCATTTGATTGATTTGATCTTTGAAATTGGTAAACACCATAACGAACTCGTTGCCATTATGAAAAAAAATATTTCCACTATCATCTTCTCTATCCTGATGCTATCTGCCCAGATGGAGTTAGTTGCCCAAAATCCCAATGAAATTAAGCTCAAGGATTACCGGCCGAAATCAATTTATAAAATTCCAGTATCTACAATTAAAAAAGCAAAATATCCGGTAATTGATATGCACTCACATGTGTATGCAAAAACTGATGCGGAGCTTGCTCAATGGGTAAAAACCATGGATGAAGTGGGTGTAGAAAAGACGATCGTGATGACCCAGTTTACCGGTTCAAAGTTCGATAGCGTATACGCGAAGTATGCACCCTACGGAAATCGCTTTGAAGTATGGTGCGGATTTGATTATACAGGCTATCCAGAAAAGGGATGGATAGACAATGCCGTAAAGGAACTGGAACGCTGTTATAAGGTTGGCGCAAGAGGAGTTGGTGAACTGGGCGATAAAGGGATGGGGGAACTAAATTCATATCCGGTTCCGGGTTATGGATTGCATTTTGATGACGTGCAAATGAAACCCTTGTTCGAAAAATGCGCAGCACTAAAACTTCCTGTGAACATACACGTGGCTGATCCTTACTGGATGTATCTTCCGATGGACTCCACCAACGATGGGCTCATGAATGCATATACCTGGAGAATTGATCTCACCAAAAAAGGAATACTGAACCACGGGCAACTGGTGAAAACACTTGAAAATGTTGTACGCGATAATCCAAAGACTACATTCATTGCCTGCCACCTCGCCAACTGCGAATATGACCTTGAGCTATTGGGAACGATGTTTCAGAAATACCCCAACCTGTATGCCGATTTTGCAGCACGCTTTGCTGAAACTGCACCCATCCCCCGCTACATGAATGCATTCTTCGAAAAATATCAGGACCGGCTTTTATATGGCACCGATATGGGTTTTGAACCTTCCATGTATGCGGTTACCTTCCGCATACTGGAATCCAATGATGAGCATTTCTATGAAACCGGCTTGTTTGGTTACCACTGGGCTCTTCACGGATTTGGATTGAAAGACAGCGTGCTAAAGAAAATCTATTCAGGCAATGCCAGAAAAATTCTTATGCACTGATCATACTTTAAAGAATATTCCTTTTTTATAAAGAAACCAGCACAGGCTCCACTCGAGTGCAAAGATTACGAGAGAGGTTATAATCGCCATGAGTGCATGTGGCACGTTAACCATTCCCATCAAACCATTCGAAATTGCTCCGATATAATCAGTGAACCATCGGTTGCCAACAATTTCGAAGAAGAGATAAATGAATAAAGAGTTCATTCCTACAATGACAAAAAAATCAAGATGTTTCTTGTGGTCTTTTATATCAATCCACCAGTAAAATAATGCCAGCCCGAGAAGGCACCAGCCACCGGAAGCAAGTGTAAAGGAACTTGTAGCAATTCGTTTGATTATGGGAGTAATGGTTGCATCCATCGCAAATCCGATAATCAGCCCTGCAACTCCGCTGATTACAAGCCATTTTATTTTTTCATCGCCCGGCTTATCTGAAAGCAGGAGTTTACCAGCAAGCACACCCCAGATGGTGTGCGCTGCGGTGGGAATACAATTGATCGCTACCCATCCACCACTGTTTATCTTGTTCATCAGTAACAGATCGACATAGTTACCGAAATTATGCTGATCGGTAAAGGGTTGATCAAACCCGGGCACATTCACAAAACGATACAAGATTTCTGTCAACAGTAACAAGCCGAAACTAAAAATAATCTGATTGGTATACGACCAACGGAAAATCAGAAAGGCTACCAGTGTGGTGAACGATAATTGTGTGAGTACATCCCACAATTCAAAAGACAATCCACCCGGCCGCACGGCATAATCCAACACGCCAAAGAAAAATAACCAGCCCGAACGTTTCAATATTTTACGAAAGGATTCACTCCATTTCATTCCATTCACTTGTTGGCGGTGGAGGGAATAAGCCATCGCTGTGCCCGCCATAAACATAAACCCAGGTTGAATGAGATCCCAGAAGCGCAAGCCGTTCCACGGATGATGAAAAAACTGCATGAATAAAAACGAAATGCCCGTATCCTTGGTCGCCTCAAATAGATTTTCATATAATCGCGTACTCTCCAGCATAAGTAAAACCATGATGAGGCCGCGCATGAAATCAAGAGAAAGAAGTCGCTGGTTAGTGGTTTGAAGAGTCATGGGATCATGAGGTTTGCGAGAAAACAGATTTGTCAGTTTATAAGGTTACTAAGAAATTGAAGGGGACACAAGTTTTTCATTGCTTAGCGAAACGTTTGCATTGATTATTGTGGATAAAAAGATTTTTTCTCAAGGCAGGGTGTGTCTTTAATTGACTACGTTTAACAGATTACTTCCCAATTCTTTAAACAAAATGGTATAAACTATGGTAAAATTTACAATTAGACTGGTATGCGCTTTTTGTTTGCTTTCAGTGTCTTTTCTTGTCAATGCGCAAGGGATAGAGGTGAAAGGAAAAGTGACAGACAATGAATCCCGTGAAAATCTGCCCGGAGTTAATATTCTGGTAAAAGGAACCACCCGGGGAACAACGACTGATGCAAATGGTGAATTTAGACTTAACGTTGCCTCCAACGCTACGCTAGTTCTTAGTTTCATCGGTTATCAAACACTGGAAACACCAGTGAATAACCAAACAACTCTTAACCTCTCTCTTACGGCCGATGCCAAGTCATTGGAAGAAGTGGTTGTGGTGGGTTATGGTACCCAACGCAAAATTGATCTTACGGGTGCTGTTGGTTCCCTTCGGGCTGCCGATATTGATATTGGCTCAAAACCAATTACAAGCCCTGATCAATTGTTAGCCGGCCGCGTGGCGGGTGTGCAAATCACGAACAGAAGCGGTGATCCCGGTGCTCCTATTGACGTTCGCATTCGAGGCGTAGGTACTGCCGGTGTCAACTCGCCTTTATGGGTTATTGATGGCGTGCCAATCGTTCAAACTACAAACATTACAGTAAACACATCTTCCACTACCGAATCAAATCCGTTAGCAGGAATTAACCCCGCTGACATTGAGTCCATTGATGTTTTAAAAGATGCTTCGGCAGGTGCAATTTATGGGGCTCGCGCAGCAAATGGAGTTATATTGGTTACAACCAAGCGCGGCAAAGATGGTAAAGCACAATTAACCTATGATGGTTATGTGGGCTCAGGCACTGCCTGGAAAAAATTGGATGTTTTAAACACTGCTCAATACATTGATATTCAAAGTAAGCTTGGTCGCGATTTTAGTCAGTTTTCCGGGCAACCTGATGTAAACTGGCAGGATCAGGTATTCAGAACTTCCAAAGTGCAAAGTCACAACATCGGTGTCAATGGTGGCACAGCCACAGCAAATTATTTCGTTGGCGTAGGCTACATGGATCAACAAGGACTGGAACTTGGCCAAAGCTTTAAACGCTTTTCGTTGAAAGCGAACTCCGATATTAAAGTGGGCAAGCGAATTAAAATCGGTGAGTCACTTTTGATTAGTTCTGTGGACAGATCCGTACAACCGGAAGAAGCAATTTTTGCGGCCGCAGGATCAGCACGCAATCAACCATTCTATAAAGTGTACGACCCTAACGGTCCTGGTGGCTATGCTGCCGAAAACGTGGCAAACAGGGGCTCACAAGGAGGTAGCAGCAATTTTGTGATGCGCACCGATCCAAATTTTGTTTATACAACCGTTACCAGCAGAAAGGTATTAGGTAACGTATATGGAGAGTTAGAAATTATCGATGGCCTGAAATACAGAATTTCAGGTGGTATTGATTATAATATTGGGGTAGGCGATTACTTTGCTAACGCTCTGGGATTTGACGGATTCCCTAAACCCTCTTTTCTGGTGCAGGAAAGACCCATTGAATTAACAACGAATTTTAACCAAACCTTGACCTATATAAAGAGTTTTGGTAAGCATAATTTAACTTTTCTTGCTGGACACGAGGAAACAAACTTTCAATACGACAAGATTCGTGTTCAAGGCAATGACCTTTTTAATACAAACATCAAATTTGCCTCCACAGGAGTGCAGGTGGGTGCTGCCAACGAAGCTGATCACTGGGCGCTTCGTGGATATTTAGGCAGGGTAAACTATTCGTTTAACGATAAGTATCTGTTTACTTTCAATGTACGCAACGATCTTTCTTCCCGCTTTTCAGAAGAAAATAGAGCACAGGTGTTCCCCTCATTTTCTGCAGGCTGGCGTCTTAGTGAAGAATCATTTTTTCCAAAGAATTCAATTGTTGATGACATCAAGATCAGAGCGGGTTGGGGTCAAACAGGTAATCAGTTTTCAGGAACTAACTTTGCTTTCGTTTCAACCTTGCAACCAACCATTTTTTACGTAGTAGGTGGCGGATCGCAAACAGTTGTACGAGGTCCGGCACCAATCAATTTTGTCAATCCAGCCTTGAAATGGGAAACAAACACCCAGTTTGATGCCGGTGTAGATATTAGTTTATTGCAAGGAAAGGTTAGTGCAACATTTGATTTCTACAACAAAGTTTCCAACGATATTCTTATTGGAAAACCATTGCCGTACACGTCTGGTTTTTTTCTGCCAACGGATGCTAACATAGGTAAAATTTTAAACCGCGGAATTGAATTGTCCATTAACTATAACAATCGTATTGGTGACTTCAGGTATAGCTTGGGCGGGAACATTACGACCGTGCACAACGAAGTGCTTGATCTTGGCGACATAAGGGAAATTATTTCTGGAGTAGGCGGGGCTGGAACCCACAGAACCCGGGTGGGCGAAACCATTGGAAACTTCTACGGCTATAAAACTGACGGAATTTATCAGAATCAGGCCGAAGTGGATGCTGCTTTGCCCGATGCTAATTCATCAGGTCCTGTTCCCGGTGACATCCGCTTTAAGGATGTGAGCGGACCCAATGGAACACCCGATGGTGTTGTTGACGCCTTTGACCGAACCAATCTGGGTAGCTCGATTCCTAAATTTTACTATGGCATTAACGGGTCTGCCTCTTACAAAAACTTTGACTTATCGTTGCTTCTTCAAGGGGTAAGTGGGCAAAAGGTTTATAATCAGAATAGGGCGGCTATGGAAGACTTAGCAGGAGCTCAAAACTTTTTGACCACTACCTTGGGATATTGGAAGGGTGAAGGCACCAGTAACAGCATGCCTCGCCTAACTCAAAGTGACGACAATGGCAACAACCGTTATTCTGACCGATGGATTGAAAATGCCAGCTTCATGCGCATTCGAAATATTCAGTTGGCCTATTCTCTTCCAGGTGCTCGCTTAGAGAGCTGGACAAAAGGCATGATCAGCAAATTCCGGATTTATATTGCCGCACAAAACCTGTTTACGTTTACCAAGTACTCGGGCTTTGATCCGGAAGTAACCCGTGGTCAAAGCTTCCAAAAAGGTGAAACCCCTTTATCAAATGGACAGGACGGTGGTAGTTCTCCGCAACCCCGCATTCTTCAATTTGGATGGCAAGTAACTTTTTAATCACTCAAACTTTTAAATTGATATCTATGAAAAAAATAATAGTTATAGTGGTTGTCTTCCTAATGTTCAACTCTTGCAACAACCTGGATTTAGTGCCACTCGATAAATTACCGGCTGATCAGTATTATAAGACGTCCGCGGAGTTTGATGGCGGCATGTTCGCTGCCTATTCATCCATTCAGGATTTCTGGGGTACCAGTACTGAAACTCTTGGTGAGTTTGGCGAATACTGGAAAATAACAGATGTTGTTAATGATGATGTGGAATTCAATCCGAATAATACGGATCAAGCAACCAGGAATGCCGATAATCTGAACATTCGCGCAAGTGACAAGCCGTTTGGGGCAATCTATACGCAGATATATGAAGGCATCTATCGCAGCAATGTTGTATTGGAAAATCTTAGCAAGCCAAATGAACTTACACCCGATCAGAAAAAGCTGTATGAGGGTGAAGCCAAATTTTTACGGGCATTCTTTCATTTCGAAGCGGTAAAACTCTGGGGAACGCCACCGCTGGTTACCGAAACATTCAAAAGCTTGTCACAGCTTTCTGTACCTAATTCTACAAAAGATGCTTTATACACTCAAATTTTAGCTGACTTTGGAGTTGCATTTGCCAATCTTCCAGCGGCATGGGATGGCGGTAATACAGGAAGGGCAACAAAATGGGCAGCAAGAGCCTATGTCGGTAAAGTGAACATTTGGAAGAATGATATGGATGGAGCCATTGCTGCATTTGAAGATGTGATTGCCAACGGTGTAGGCCCTGCTGGAAAATATGGCCTTATTGATACCAACAACCCGGCACAAGACCTTGAAGATCTTTTCGCTTTCGACAACGAAAACAATAAGGAATCCATTTTTGAAGTCCAGTTTGGAGGTCCTAATTCTGATGATAACATCTGGGTATTTGACGATACGCACTCTGAAAGTTTTAAAGCCTCGCAAGGTACTGGCCGCTCTTGGTTTTGGGACGCGGGCAACTCTACGTCCGCACAAGGGGCGCCCGGAGGTAAGCTTGGATATTTTATACCTACTCAGAATCTTGTAAATTCTTTTGAAGCCAGTGATAAGCGCCTCAGTTCATTCATCTACCAAAATGGTGACACATACTATGTGTGGAATAGTTCTGTGGTAAGCCTTCCTTATGATCCAAATTGGTCGCCCTCAGGCTATGTGGTAAAAAAATATGCTGGCCAGCGCAATGCAGCGGGTGGCGATTTTTCAGGTAATAATCAAGGTAACTTTAACAATGAGCGCACCTTTCGATTTGCCGAATTAAAATTGCTTTATGCGGAAGCTCTATTAGCCAAAGGAAGAGCGGCCGATGCTACCACTCAAATCAATGACATTCGCAACCGGGCAGGACTTCCTAACCTTGCTGGCATCGCTACGCTCACAGATTTGCAAAAAGAAAAGCGAGTTGAACTTTGTTTTGAGGCACATCGGTGGTTCGATATTGTTCGGTGGGGCCTTGCCCCAACAATTTTCGGTGCCACGTGGAATAACAAATATGCAGTATTCCCATACCCGCAAACAGAAATTGATCGCACTATGGGTACTCCTGGCGAAATCAAACAGAATCCTGGCTACTAGCCTGATCTTTTTCTAGTGCCATAACAATGAACAGCGAAGGGGTAAAACCTCTTCGCTGTTTTGATTTTAAATAAGTGAAAGCTCATTGATTGCTCGCGCCCAAATTTATATTATGATTGTAAATTAAAAGGAAGATTTCAAAAGCCTGATGTCTTTATTAATTTCGATCATAACTCCCGACATGAATTACACACAACAAAAGATAAATTACATTTTCATACTGTTATTGATACTTCTCGTTTCGTGCAACGACCGCTCCACTCAACGATATGAATCCTTATCCCCCGACCAAACGGGAATTTCATTTGCCAACAACCTGATTTATTCTGATACATTAAGTGTATTGGATTTTGAATACCTGTTCAACGGTGGTGGTGTTGCCGTTGGCGATATCAATAACGATGGTCTTCAGGATATCTACTTCACTGGCAATATGACATCCGGCAAATTGTACCTGAACCTCGGCAACTGGAAGTTCGAAGACATCACGGAAAAAGCCGGTGTTACTACTTCGGTTTGGGAGAATGGAGTAACGATGGTTGATATTAATCAGGATGGATTCAAAGATATTTTTGTTGCCGTTGCCGGAACGCGCAAAACTCCAGAAGAGAAGAGACGCAATCTCCTTTTCATTAACAACGGCAACAACACCTTTACTGAAGCGGCCTTGCAATATGGGCTCGAAGGAACTGGTCATAACATACAGACTGCCTTCTTAGACTACGATAAAGATGGTGACCTCGATGTTTATTTTTTGCGCAATGCGTTTGTGGAATACAGTCGCAACCGGGCCCGGCCAAAATCGGTGAAAGGAGAATCTTCTACCACCGACCAACTGTATCGCAACAACGGCAATAACACATTTACCAACGTATCGGATGAAGCCGGGATTTTGATTGAAGGATTTGGTCTTGGTGTGCAGGTTTGCGATCTCAATGAAGATGGTTGGCCGGACGTTTATGTTTCGAATGATTTTATCACCAATGATTTGCTATACATCAACAATCAGAATGGTACTTTCACTAACCAAGCTGGCAAATATTTCAAACATGCTACCTACAACGCGATGGGCAACGACATTGCCGACATCAACAATGATGGACTAGTCGATGTGGTAGAGGTAGACATGTTACCTCAGGATAATTATCGCTGGAAAGTTACCATCATGGGCAACACCTACGATGAATTTCAAAACAGTTTGCGTTTTGGATACGAGCCGCAATACATACGCAATACTTTGCAACTCAACAATGGTAATGGCACCTTCAGTGAAATCGGATACCTGGCCGGTATTGAGGCTACCGACTGGAGTTGGAGTCCCCTCCTGGCCGATTACGACAACGATGGTTTCAAAGATCTCTTTATCACCAATGGGTATCGGCAAGACATTACGAATCTTGACTTTATAAAATTCAGCGAGCAAACATCACGCATGGGCACACCCGAAGGCAACAAAAAAGAGAGGCTTGATATGCTAGCAAAAATTCCCGGCATCAAAGTGCATAAGTACCTCTATCGGAATAATGGCAACCTCACCTTTACGGATCAATCCGAATTGTGGGGACTGTCTTCGCTTGCTTACTCCAATGGTGCCGCTTATGCAGACCTGGACAATGATGGTGATCTGGATCTGATTACAAACAATATTGACGAACCTGCATCCGTCTTCCGAAATTCAAAAAACAATGGCAAAGACAGCGTCAATTTTTTACGGATTGGTTTTATCGGCCCATCGCTAAACCGCGAAGGAATTGGAGCAAAAGTTTATCTGAAAAATAAAGGTGCATTACAATATCAATACTTTACACCCTTCCGGGGATTTCTGTCTTCCATGGAGCCATTCCTTCATTTCGGATTGGGGAGCACTTCACTTATCGATTCATTGGAAGTGATTTGGCCAGATGGGAATACGCAGTTACTACGAAAGGTAAAAAGTAATCAAGTGCTGACATTAAAATATGGCGATGCTACACCACCCGTGAAAACAAATAAAATCAACACACCACTTCTCTTTGCTGAGACAACAGAAGCATCCTCTGTAAATTACGTTCACACTGAAAATGATTTTGTTGATTTTAAAGTGCAACCCCTGCTGCCGCATATGCATTCAAAAAACGGCCCGGGCATAGCTGTAAGCGATGTGAATGGTGATGGTCTTGATGATTTTTATGTGGGTGGTGCGTTAGGTCATAAAGGGAGTTTGATGATACAGCAAGCCAGTGGAAAATTTATGAGTGGTGCCTCTCCTATAGATACCCTTGCGGATGAGATGGGGATTTTATTTTTCGATGTGGATAACGATGGAGACGATGACCTTTATAAAGTTACTGGCGGAACAGAAGAAAAGAAAGAGTCTGCTGCCTATTCCGATCACCTGTATCTCAATGACGGCAAAGGAAACTTCATCGAAGCAAAGAATGCGATTCCCAATATTCATCAAAGTGGCTCGTGCGCTATTGCGGCTGACTATGACCACGATGGTGACCTTGATCTTTTTATTGGCGGAAGAATAATTCCGGGAGAATATCCTATGCCTGCTGATAGCTATCTGCTTCGTAATGATTCGAATGGAAAAGAAGTTCACTTTACTGATGTTACAAAAGCAGTAAGTCCCGGCTTCCTCAAACTAGGATTAGTTACTTCCGGATTATGGACCGATGTAGATCAAGACGGTTGGATCGATTTGTTACTGGTCGGTGAATTTATGCCGATTACTTATTTCAAGAATAAGGAAGGAAAAAGCTTTGAAAAGATAGAGCGCGCTTCACTCGCACATAGCAGTGGGTGGTGGAACAGCATTACAGCAGGCGATTTTGACCGCGATGGTGACATGGATTATATCGCGGGAAATCTGGGTTTGAATTCGCGTTACAAAGGCACCGCGAAAGAACCACTGTGCATCAATGCCAATGATTATGATAAGAACGGTTCAGTTGATCCAGTGATGAGCATGTATCTCCATGGCGAAAAACAAGTAGCCCATTCATGGGATGATTTAGTGAGACAGATGACACCCATTCGGGCTCGCTTCAGAACGTATGATCCTTATGCGAAAGCGAATTTCGAAAATTCTTTTTTACCCGAAGAAATCGCGGCCTCCTACCAGGTGTGTAGTGAATGGTTTGAAACCAGCTATCTCGAAAATAAAGGAAATGGCAATTTTGTGATTACCCCATTGCCTGTTCAACTTCAATTCTCACCGGTTTATGGAGTAGTCGTTGGCGATTATAATCACGATGGCAACCTGGATGCATTGCTTGTTGGCAATTCCTATGCTACCGAAGTTTCCACAGGAAGATATGATGCCTCCATCGGATCGTTTCTGAGTGGTGATGGAAAAGGAAATTTTACCGCAGCACCTGTTACTTCATCTGGGTTTATGGTAGATCAGGATGCAAAAGGGCTGTCCACACTCATAGCTGCTGATGGGAAGGAACTCATCCTGGCCGGAATCAACGATGGAAAACTAAAAGTCCATTCCACCACAACCTCATCAAAATATTTTTCTCCATTAGCGAGTGATGCGTATGCGATGATTAAATTAAAGAATGGTGTTGGCTACAAGCATGAGTTTTATTATGGCTCCACCTATTTATCCAGCAGCAGCAGGAAATTGTCATGGTCAGATGAGATAGCAGAAATCACGGTGTATAGTTTTTCAGGTGAGACGCGGATCGTAAAACCATGAGCCATTATTGCATTCATATTTTAGGAAAGAGAAAGCTTGTGACTTCAATCCTCTTGGTTTTTGTTATTGGGTCACTAATGTCCTGTCAATTTCGCGATGATGCTGTCTTTACTCTTCTTCCTTCCAATCAAACGAATATTCACTTCAACAATGTGCTGGATGAAACCGAAGAGCAAAATGTAAACACCTACATGAATATTTACACGGGCGCTGGTGTAGCTGCCGGGGATATTAACAATGACGGACTTGCCGATCTGTTCTTCAGCGGCAATCAGGTCACCAGCAGATTGTATATCAATAAAGGAGATTTGGAATTTGAAGATGTGACCGAGTTTTCCGGAATCATGAACAGCAGCTGGGCAACAGGGGCAGTAATGGCCGATGTGAATCAGGACGGTTGGTTGGATATCTATGTCTGTGTTTCCGGGAATGCTATTGATAAAAAGAATTTGTTGTTCATCAATAACCAGAACAATACATTCGCTGAATCTGCAGCACAGTTTGGAATAGCCGATAAACGGCAATCTATGCACGCTTCTTTTTTTGATTATGACAAAGACGGTGATCTTGATCTCTTCATTATTACCAACCCGGCCTCCTACGAAAATAAAGTAAATCACCTTCTGCCGAGAAAATTGAAAGGAGAGAGCGAAAGTGCGGACATTCTTTATGTCAACAATGGCAATAACACCTTTACCGATGTTTCGCGCGAAGCGGGCATTCTGGTGGAAGGATATAGTCTTGGCCTTGCCATTACCGATATCAATAATGATCAGTGGCCCGACATTTATATTTCGAATGACTTTGTTGGCAATGATATCCTATACATCAATAATCAAAATGGAACCTTCTCTAATCAAGCGGCTACGTATTTCAAACATACGAGCTTTGCCGGCATGGGCAATGATGTGGCTGACATAAATAATGACGGACTTGTAGATGTTGTGGAACTGGACATGCGACCCGAAGACAACAAAAGACAAAAGCTGATCATTCCCCCTACGGGTTACGACAAATTTCAATTATCGCTTCGTATGGGTTACGAACCTCAGTTTACCCGAAACACTCTTCAGTTGAATAGTGGAAATAACACATTCAGTGAGATTTCATTTTTATCTGGCGTGAGCAGCACCGACTGGAGCTGGAGTCCTTTGCTGGCCGATTACGATAATGATGGTGACAAAGACCTGTTTGTTACGAATGGCTTTCTGCGCGATCTGGGCAATATGGATTTCATTACGTACCAAAATATTTATAACACACCCTTGGGGACGGTTCAATCTAAAACAGATAAAAAGCTCAACACAATTAAAGCCCTTGAAGGTGCTTCGCTACGGAATTATTTCTATGAAAATGATGGGCATCTGATATTTAAAGATCGTTCCCAAGCGTGGGGGATTCAGGAGAAAGGATTTTCACATGGCGCTGCTTATGCAGATCTTGATAATGATGGCGATCTTGATCTTGTCGTGAACAACATGAATGATGAAGCTCATGTGTATCGGAATAACAGTCGTTCACTTTATAATAGAAATTACCTTCGCATCAAATTTAATGGAAGCGAAACCAACCGCCATGGTATTGGTGCTACGGTAACGGTCTATAGTCATTCGCAACAGCAATTTATGGAACACTACCTCAGTCGCGGGTTCGAATCAACTGTAGATGGAGTGCTTCACATCGGGCTGGATTCTGTTAAGATGATTGACTCGCTTGAGGTAAGCTGGCCGGACGGAAAATATCAGGTCTTAAAAAAAATTAAAGCCAACCAATTACTGCAAGTAAATTACAGTGATGCCAATCAAAAGAAATCACACATACCACAAAAAAATCAAGCACTTTTCACGGCCATCGAAAACATAGGAATTGATTACATTCATAAAGAAAATGAATTTGTTGATTTTAAAGTTCAGCCGTTACTCCCACACATGCACTCGAAGAATGGCCCGGGCATAGCCGTGAGTGACGTGAATGGAGATGGCCTCGAAGATTTTTTTATTGGAGGTGCCGCCCATAATACGAGCGCGTTGTATATGCAACAGGCTGATGGAAAATTTGAAAGAAGCTCCTCCACCAAAATTGATAGCCTTGCCGATACCATGGGTCTCTTATTCTTTGATGCTGATAACGATGGAGATGATGATTTGTATGTAGTTACAGGAGGATCAGAAGAAATAAAAGAATCAACTTCCTATAAGGATCACCTTTACCTGAATGATGGAAAAGGGAAATTCATGGAGGCGAATGATGCACTTCCTGAAATTATACAAAGCGGTTCCTGTGCGATTGCCTCCGATTATGATCAGGATGGCGATTTGGATCTTTTCATTGGTGGAAGGTTGATTCCCGGCCAGTATCCGCTGCCTGCGAATAGCTATTTATTGAGAAATGATTCTGATGCAAGAACTTGCAAATTCACAGATGTAACCAAAATAATCTCCCCACAACTTCTTTCTCTTGGCATGGTGACCTCCGGACTCTGGACTGATGTTGACAACGATGGATGGACCGATCTTCTGCTAACCGGAGAGTTTATGCCTATCACGTATTTCAAAAATATGGAAGGAAAAAGTCTGGCAAAGATTGAAAGCCCTTCACTGGCACACAGCAGTGGATGGTGGAACAGCTTAACCGCTGGAGATTTTGATCAGGATGGTGATATCGACTATATCGCGGGCAATCTGGGGTTGAACACGCGGTATAAGGGAACGGCTAAGGAACCACTCTGCATTTACGCGAAGGACTACGACAAAAACGGATCCATTGATCCCGTAATGACATACTATCTTCAGGGAAATAAACACATTGTGCATTCACGAGACGAACTGATCAGCCAGATAAGCGTGATGAAATTACGGTTCAACAATTATAAAGATTATGCGGAAGCAACCTTTGATGAATCTTTTTTAAAATCCGAATTGGAAGGAGCCTATTTGGTTTGTGCCCAGTGGTTTGAAAGCGCCTACGTTGAAAATAAAAGCAATGGGAATTTTGAATTGAAACCCTTACCACTTGAAGCACAGTTCGCACCCGTTTATGGAATGGTCGCTGATGACTTTAACAGCGATGGTTTTTTAGATGTGCTGTTGGCTGGAAATCTGTACTCCACAGAAGTTACCACCGGCCGCTATGATGCGGCTGTTGGTTTATATCTGCAAGGCGATGGGAATGGCAAACTCAGACCAGTTAGTTCGTCTGAAAGCGGGTTCTTTGCTGATGCTGATGTAAAAGGCATGGCCATACTTACTAATGCCACGGGTGCTGACCTCATATTGATCGGGAATAATTCAGGAGCTATGAACATCTTTACCGTTCATCAGAATGGAAAAAAAATCATGATTGAAAAAGAAGATGTTTACGCGCTCATCACCCGGCAGAGCGGGACAATTTTTAAACATGAATTTTATTACGGATCAACATATCTCTCACAATCATCACGGCAGTTTTTACTCCCAGAAGATGCTCTCTCGATTGAGATTTTTGACAGAAAAGGGAAATCCCGGAAAATTAAACTAGAAAATTAAACCTTAGTTCCAAAAATCACTAAACCCATGAACCCATGTTCAAACCACTGATTCTCGTCTGCACTGTTATCATTATTACATTTGCTGGTGCCTGTTCAGGTGAATACTATGCGGAAGACGATTTTAAAACCGTAAAGAAAATCGATACGCACATGCATCTTCATGCTGAGAGTACAATTCTATCAGCATTGGCTAAAGAAGATAATTTCAGATTACTCGATGTCATGGTAGATGTTCCAGACTATCCGCCTATTGAAGAACAGGAAAAGTTTGCCTTGCATCAGGTGAACGCTTTTCCTGAACAAGTAGATTATCTGACAGCCTTCACCCTTGAACACTGGGATTCTGCCGGATGGGCTGATGAGACGATAGAGAAGCTAAAGACATCTTTCGCTAATGGAGCCCTGGGAATAAAGTTATGGAAGAACATAGGAATGGTTTATAAAGATTCTGTCGGTAACTTTATTATGATCGATAATCCACGATTCGATCCGGTTATTCAATTCATCATCGATCAGAACAAAACAGTAATGGGGCACCTGGGCGAACCAAAAAACTGCTGGCTACCTATTGAGCAGATGACTGTGAATGGCGACAAAGAATACTTTAAAAATAATCCCGAGTATCATATGTTCCTTCATCCGGAATATCCCTCCTATGAAGATCAGATCAATGCACGCGATCGCTTTCTGGCGCGCCACCCCGACATTCGATTTGTAGGCGCTCACCTGGGAAGTTTGGAGTATGATGTCGATTCATTAGCCAAACGACTAGATAAATTTCCATATATGGCGGTAGACATGGCCGCCCGCATTTCACACCTGCAATACCAATCGAAAAGTAACAGGGAGAAAGTGCGCAATTTTATAATTAAATATCATGACCGACTCATCTATGCCACTGATTCCGGAATATCATCAACTTCAGTTCCTGAAGAGTCAAAGAATGAGTTACATAAACGTTGGCTTAGCGATTGGAAATATTTTGCTACGGATCAATCCATGACAGTGAATGAAGTAGATGGTGAATTCCAGGGCCTTAAACTTCCTAAAACTGTGATGGATGATATTTATCGCAACAATGCCATAAAGTGGTTTAACATTAAGAATTAAGATCAATGCCCACTATTTTAACCTTCCGATACTTCCTACTTTTTGCCTATCCCTTTGCCTTGCTACTATGATAAGACTTTTATGATTGCATTGTCATAATGAACCGACTTTTCTCTTAACTAACATCCGTCAGCAAAATATTTTTTAACAAATTTTTTAAATGCATTTGGAAACTCTACTAAACTACTATACGTTTGTGTCATCATAGTCGGTGAAGCATTTGCTCAGCCGATTTATAAAGAAGCGTGGAGAGTACAGGCTCTTTGAAGCGCTAGCAACCAGTCTCCCGATAGCTATCGGGAGGAAAAACGGTGCTAAATCCTGCTCCAGGCAAGGTGCCGAGGAGAACTATAAACCGGTAAAGTACAATGAAAAAACAACGTTTCAACCGCCAAAAGCGATCAGCGCTCCAAAGACGGAAGGCCTCCTTCGACAAAGATTTCCAATTCATTATTAACACCATTCAACAAAGCAATACACCTGCGATGCAGTTTTGTATGTGTTGTTGTTAACGGCTGTTGTCGTTTTAGTTAAGCGTATCGCTTCCGGCAACACACTAGCTTAAGACCCTACCAGGTGACAGGTAGTTTTGGTTACGGCTGCGTCCACATTTTATCTATCACATTAATAAGATTAATAACCATTAAAAAATATTAACCATGTCAAGCTTACTTAAATTTTCCATTCAATCGAAAAGTGAAACACCAGCGCGCACTGAAATAAAAACACGCGGATTCAAATTAATTGTTGACGAACCTGCCGAATTAGGTGGTACCAACCAGGCCCCAAATCCAGTCGAATATATTCTGGCCGGCTATGCAGGATGTATTAATGTAGTCGCACATATTACAGCCAAAGAACTCAACATCGATTTGAAAGATCTTAACATCTCTATTGAGGGCGATTTGAATCCAGCCCGTTTGTTTGGTACCTCTTTTGAAGAACGTGCCGGCTATCAAAACCTAGAGGTAAAACTAACTACCAGCAGCGTTATTGATGAGCAAGCAAAAATCAAATGGCTCGAGCAGATTGAAAACCGATGCCCGGTAAATGATAACCTGCGCAATGCCACACCAATCAGCTTTTCATTAAACTAATTTTATTCATTAATAACATTAAACATATATAATCATGTCAACCTTACGATTCGAAACTCTTCAATTACATGCCGGCCAGGAAGCAGACCCTACAACCGGTTCACGCGCTGTGCCAATTTATCAAACCACATCCTTCGTGTTCAAAAATGCGGAGCACGGTGCCAATCTCTTTGCACTAAAAGAATTTGGAAACATCTACACCCGCATCATGAACCCTACCACCGATGTATTCGAAAAGCGTATTGCTGCGCTGGAAGGTGGCGTAGCCGCTTTGGCTGTTGGTTCTGGTCAGGCCGCACAATTCATCGCATTGAATAACATTCTTCAGGCCGGTGATAATTTTGTTTCCACATCATTCTTATATGGTGGCACCTACAATCAATTCAAAGTTGCTTTCAAAAGATTAGGTATTGATGTGCGCTTTGCAGAAGGTGATTCTGTTGAAGCCTTTGAAAAACATATCGACTCAAAAACCAAAGCGTTGTACCTGGAAACCATTGGTAACCCCGGATTCAATATTCCTGACTTCGAAGCCATTGCGGCCTTAGCAAAGAAGCATGATCTGCCTTTGATTGTTGATAATACCTTTGGAGCCGGTGGTTATTTATTCCGCCCGTTAGAACATGGCGCACACGTAGTGGTTGCCTCTGCCACCAAGTGGATTGGTGGTCATGGCACTTCGATCGGTGGCGTTATCATTGATGGTGGAAATTATAATTGGAATACCAGCAAGTATCCGCAGTTCTCTGAACCATCAGAAGGTTATCATGGGTTGAAATTCGGTGATGTATTTGGTATCAATAATCCTCTTGGGTTACCAAACATTGCCTTTATCATCCGCGCACGCGTAGAAGGTCTTCGTGATTTTGGATCGGCTATCAGTCCTTTCAACTCATTCTTATTCATTCAGGGACTTGAAACGTTATCGCTGCGTGTTCAGCGCTCTGTTGATAATGCCTTGGCGTTGGCACAATGGCTTGAACAACATCCAAACATAGAAAGTGTTAACTACCCAGGACTTGCATCCAGCACCTATCACCGCCTGGCGAAGAAATATTTGCGCAATGGATTTGGTGGTGTCCTTTCTTTCACCGTGAAAGGAACTAAAGAGCATTCCAGTGCTGTCATTGATAATCTGAAACTGGTAAGCCACCTGGCAAACGTAGGCGATGCCAAGACATTGATTATTCAGCCTGCGGCTACTACCCATCAGCAGTTATCGGAAGAAGAACAATTGGCCTCTGGAGTACTTCCAACCTTGTTGCGCGTCTCCACCGGCATCGAGCACATCGATGATATCAAGGCCGACTTCCAGCAGGCGTTTGAAAAAGTATTTGCAAAAGAATTAGTATCGTGAAATAGTTATGAGCTGTGAGTTGCTAGCCACGAGTTCATGGCTCGAAACTCACAGCTCACCGCTCGTAATTTATTCGAATAAATGTTGAAGATCGATTCCATATTTCACTTTGCCAGTGAATTCCAGTTGGAGGCCGGGGGTTCGCTCCAGGGCTTCCAACTTAAATACACCACGCTCGGTCAACTCAATAAAGACCGAAGTAATGTGATATGGATCTGCCATGCCCTCACGGGCAGTTCTGATTTTACCGATTGGTGGAAAGAACTTTTCACGGAAGGCACCCCCTTCGATCCGCGTGATTATTTTATTGTTTGCGCGAATACACTCGGTAGTTGCTATGGCTCAACAGGTCCGCTCTCGCTGAATCCAAAAACGAGTCAACCCTTTTATCACGAGTTTCCGGCTATCACCAATCGTGATAGTGTCAATGCTTTTGATTTATTGCGTCAGGGTTTAGGCATCAAAAAAATTCATACACTCCTTGGCGGATCATTAGGTGGCCAACAAGTTTTGGAGTGGGCTATTGAACAGCCCGAAGTATTTGATCGCATCATACCCATTGCAACAAATGCGTTTCATTCACCGTGGGCCATTGCTATCAATGAAGCCCAGCGCATGGCCATTCAGGCCGACAGCACGTGGAAACAAAATGATCCGCGTGCAGGCAGCGAAGGCATGAAAGCCGCACGAGCCATGGGCATGATCTCATTCCGCACCTATGAAACTTATAAGCAAACGCAAAGCGAAAAGAGTTTAGATGCACTGGATAACTTCAGAGCATCATCCTATCAACGCTACCAGGGACAAAAACTTTCCAATCGCTTCAACGCATTCACTTATTGGGTACTCACCAAAGCGATGGACAGTCATCAGGTGGGTCGAGGAAGAACAAGCACGGAAGTGGCCTTAAAAAAAATCAAAGCAAAAACATTGGTAATTGGAATTGATACCGACTTGTTATTTCCAATTCATGAACAAAAATATGTGGCTCAAAAAATCAACGGGGCACACTTTGCAACACTTACTTCTTCACACGGTCATGATGGTTTTTTAGTGGAGTTTGATCAATTCAAGTCGATTGTAAGGAATTTTCTAAAAACAGATATAAAGCAAGAAGTAACGGTATGAAGAAGAAATTAAAACTCGGGCTATTTGGTTTTGGCTGTGTGGGCCAGGGATTATACCATGTGCTGCATGAAACACACGGTGTAAAAGCAGAAATAAAAAAAATCTGCGTGAAGAATCATAACAAGCAAAGACCCATCGATGCTTCTATTTTCACGTATGATGCATCAGAGATTTTAAATGATCCTGAAATTGATGTAGTCGTTGAATTGATTGACGATGCCAAAGCCGCTTTTGAAATTGTAAAGAGGGCGGTTGAAAACGGTAAGCACGTAGTTACTGCCAACAAAAAAATGCTGGCCGAACATCTTGAAGAAATTTATGAGCTTCAGCAAAAATTTAATCGCTCTATTTTATACGAGGGTGCTGTATGCGGAAGTATTCCTATCCTGCGCAACCTGGAAGAATACTATGACAATGACATGATCACGAGCATCGAAGGCATTTTCAACGGATCAACCAACTACATCCTTACCAAAGTATTTGAAGAAAGAAAAAGTTATGTCGAAGCACTTAAGGCCGCACAGGATTTAGGTTTTGCCGAAAGTGATCCCGCATTGGATGTAGAAGGCTATGACCCGAAATTCAAACTCACCATTGCCATTGCCCACACCTTTGGCGCCTTTGTTAGGCCTGAAAACATCATCAACATTGGTATACAAAAAATATCTGAGGTGGATTTGAAATACGCTAAAGAAAACAACCTCACCATCAAACTGGTGGCCCGCGCCTATAAAATTGATGGGAAAATTTACGGTTTCGTGGCTCCCCAGTTTATCCCTGCCGATCACATGCTGGCCAACGTGCGTAACGAGTATAATGCCGTTTTAGTAGAAGGCGCTTTCGCGGAAAAGCAGGTGTTTATCGGAAAGGGGGCCGGCAGCTATCCTACCGGGTCAGCCGTATTATCCGATATTTCGGCTCTCACTTTCGACTATCGCTATGAATATAAAAAATTCACACAAGGCGATGCCTTGCCCTTTTCAAACGATGCCTACGTAGATGTCGTGATCAGCTTCCCGGAAGGCAACCTGATTACAAACCGTGATTTTGAAAACTTCAAAGGAGGCTATCAGGGCAAGGGATACCAATATCTGCAAGGCACTGTGAGCCTTGAAAAGCTGAAAGAATGGTCGCAATGGGATGATGTGAGCGTAATTTTGGCACCTTCCCTCAACCTGGTTGGGGGCAGCCAACTTAAAAAAGCGGAGCTCTTATCCGCTTAAAAAATTAAGGATTTCGCTAAACTCCTGATTTTAAACTTAAACAAAACTAAGGCTGCCCCATGGGTTGCCTTTTTTATTGCTCACCCTTCATAATTTTAAGACTCGGTTAATGGAATGATTT
Organism: uncultured Ohtaekwangia sp.; assembly: GCA_964540915.1. Taxonomy (GTDB): domain Bacteria; phylum Bacteroidota; class Bacteroidia; order Cytophagales; family Cyclobacteriaceae; genus ELB16-189. Next base: position 7,009 of record CAZIOY010000047.1, on the reverse strand, counting down.
TAACTATGATCCCTATATTTGTGGCCCAAGTTAATCTTGTCTATCCATGTTAATATTCACTTCAATTGTCGCCTTTACAGTAGTCATTCTGATGCTGGTCGGTTTGTTGATTTTCGCGCAGAAAAAGCTGGTTCAGTCGGGCCCCGTCAAAATCATAATTAACGGGGAGAAAACCATTACGGTATCGGCTGGAAGTTCATTGCTTTCTACGCTGGCTAACGAGAAGATATTTTTACCCTCTGCCTGTGGTGGCGGAGGCACTTGCGCCATGTGCAAATGTGTGGTGGAGTCCGGTGGTGGAGATGTTTTGCCTACCGAAGTGGGTCATTTGAGCCGCAAAGAGCAAAAAGAACACGTTCGCTTAGGCTGCCAGGTGAAAGTAAAGCAAGACCTGATCATCCATATTCCGGAAGAAATTTTCGGTATCAAGAAGTGGGAATGCGAAGTGGTTTCAAACTACAACATGTCCACATTCATTAAAGAGTTTGTAGTGAAACTGCCTCCTGGCGAAACTTTGAAGTTCGAAGCCGGTGGTTATATTCAGATCGATGTGCCTGAAGTGAAAGTGGATTTCAAAACAATGGACATCACTCCTCATCCAGAACTCGGTCACAAGCAGGATGTATTCCAGTCGGATTGGGATAAGTTCAAGTTGTGGGATCTGAAGATGAAGAACGAAGAGCCCATCTTTCGCGCCTACTCGATGGCCAACCACCCTGCCGAAGGAAACATTGTGATGTTGAACATTCGTATTGCTACACCACCCTGGGATCGTGCCAATAACAAGTGGATGGATGTGAATCCTGGTATTTGTTCTTCGTATGTATTCTCACGCAAACCTGGCGATAAAGTAACGATCTCTGGTCCTTACGGTGAATTCCATATCAATAAAACACAACGTGAAATGATCTACATCGGTGGTGGCGCTGGTATGGCCCCTCTCCGCGCTCAGATCTTCCATTTGTTCCATACAGAAAAGTCAAGCCGCAAAGTATCCTATTGGTATGGAGGTCGCTCCAAGAAAGAGTTATTCTATACCGAGCACTTCAGAAAAATTGAGAAGGAGTTCCCTAACTTCAAATTTCACATCGCCCTTTCAGAACCACTTCCTGATGACAATTGGAAAGTGAACAAGAGCCTGGACGATACAGAAGGTGATGGCTACATCGGCTTCATTCACAAGAGTCTTTTTGATAACTATCTGGCTAACCATCCTTCACCTGAAGATGTAGAATATTACCTGTGCGGCCCTCCTTTGATGAACGCAGCGGTTTTGAAAATGCTCGATGATATGGGCATTCCAAAAGAAAATGTCCGTTTTGACGACTTTGGCGGATAATAAAACAAAACTTATCGAAAGGAGAGCTAAACACTCTCCTTTCTTGTTTTTATAGGTCTTCTACTTCCCTTTTTTTAGTTTTGTTTAAAGCCTCACCCATGGACTTAACCATTCTCTTCTCACCACTTGACGAATCCATTTACAACAAGCCTTACCCTGTCAACTCATTCTTCAAATACATAAAAGTTTTTGGCGACAAGATGCCCGATTACAAAGGAGCACACATTGCGCTATTTGGAGTGAATGAAGAACGTGGCACCGATACCAATAAAGGATGCGCAAAAGGTCCTGATGAAATCCGTAAGAAACTGTACAATCTTAAAAAAGGGAATGGTGGCTATCGGATTGTTGACTTGGGCAATCTTAATCCGGGCATCGATCTGGATGAAAGCTATGTACGAATCAGTGAAGTGTGCCGGATACTTTTAGAAAACAACGTGATGCCGGTAATTCTCGGGGGCACCCACGATCTTGACTATGGTCAATACAAAAGCTATGAAGAAATGGAAAAGCTTGTCAGCTTTTTAAACATCGATGCGTTTCTTGATCTCGAAGACAACAAGGACACCAAACCTGCCCTTCAGCACATTCATAAAATATTAGTGTACGAACCAAATTATCTCTTCAGCTATACACACCTGGCTCATCAATCATATCTCATCGATCCATCATCAGCGTCTGTGCTGGAGAAATTAAATTTTGAAGCTTTCCGCATAGGACAAATACGCACCGATATCACCGAGGTGGAACCCGCCATTCGCAATGCCGACCTCTTATCTTTTGACATCACTTCTATAAAATCATCAGATGCTCCAGGCAATGCCAATGCACAGCCATTCGGATTAACCGGGGAAGAAGCTTGCCAGCTTTGCTGGTATGCAGGACAAAATGAAAAATTAAGCTCGGCTGGTTTTTATGAATACAATCCTGACTTTGATGATGTTCATAAAAAGACTGCTTCTGTGGTGGCCACTATGATCTGGTATTTTGTAGAAGGATTCTACAATCGTAAAAATGAAAGCAATTTTAAGAGTAATGACTTCCTGAAGTATGTGGTTTCCATGCCGGTAGAACCAGAGACACTTACATTTTATAAAAGCAAAGTGACTGAGAAGTGGTGGATGGAAATTACCTATCACCGTCCAGGGGCAAGATATGCTCGTAACAATATCGTCCCTTGCAGCTATGCCGATTATCAGACCGCCACAAAGGGTGAAGTGCCTGAGCGATATATAAATACCTTAGCGAAAATAATTTAATACGATGACTAAACTTATTCTAATGCTACTGGCGATCACATTCGTCTCCTGCAATACTTCATTAAATGATCCACAGAAAATTATTGATAAAGCCATAGCAGCAGCCGGTGGAGAAAAATATCTAAACAGCACCATTGAATTTGATTTCCGCAAGCGACACTATGTTGCACAACGAGATGGCGGTAAATTTTCTTATGAGCGAATCTTTAAAGACAGTGTCAAAACCACACACGATTTCGTGACCAACGATGGATTCAAAAGAGAAATCAATAATGCACTCGCAGAGGTTGCCGATACGATGAAAGTAAAATATACCTCCTCTGTTAACTCTGTTATTTACTTTGCTCTTCTACCCTACGGATTAAATGATGCAGCCGTACAAAAGAAGTTTTTGGGCGAAACTACTATTGACAGTGTGGCCTACTATAAAATCGAAGTGACATTTGCACAAGAAGGTGGTGGCGAAGATCATGAGGATCTATTCAACTACTGGATCAATAAAAAAGATTTTACGATTGGATATATGTCCTACTCCTATGTTGAAAGTGATGGCGTTGGATTGCGTTTAAGAAAAGCATATAACCCTCGTATCGTAAACGGAATTCTTTTTCTGGATTACATCAACTTAAAACCGAAAGGAGAAACACCCTTTACTTCGCTGGAAGAACTTTATAAAAAGGGTGAACTGGAAGAACTCAGTAAGATTGAACTAGTGAATATTCAGGTGAAGTAAGATTTTATTGAGTGGATTTCTTTCGCATCCTCATCAGCTGCACCGCAGCTACCAGTAAGATGACAGAGGTCAACAACCCGATAAATTTAAAATGGTTACCCGATGCCAGTGCTAAGGCACTTGTAAGTGCTTTGTCAACATTATTAAAACCAATGATCAGCGTGGTGCCAAGTATTGCCAGCAAAACAAGATTGTACCAGGCAGCATGACGATACTGATCCGGCACTACTTTCGAATCGTTCACGATTAAAATCAGGAAGTAGGTAAGCAACGGCAAGATCAACCCATTCAATGCCTGCACCGCCAATATCACCGGAATCGGCTTGATGCCACTGATACCAAACGCAAAGCCTGTCAATAACACAGACATCCACGCGAGTCTCACAACACTCTTCTTCTCTGATCCAAAAAAAGTAGATACAATTAAAGAGGCTGCGTAAGGTGATGTAATAGAGGAAGAAAATCCTGCTGCAAATAATCCTAAACCCAGCGCCAACGAACCAACAACACCAACCTTATTTTGAAACAGCGTAGCCAACTCACCAAAGGAAGAAAAATTTCCAACCATCGTTCCTGCCAGCATAATCCACGCGGTGATAAGACCTCCGATCAAAACAGAAATGGTAAGGCCAATGCGCATGAGTGGAATGGTATGACCTTTACTGATTGCCGACCCAATAAAAATATTATAAGGAACAATCGTGGTGCCCACCAATCCCAGGGTAATCCACTCTGATCCTTGTGGAATGGTTGGGACTATTGAGGATCGTACTAATTCCGGCAAAGTGAAACTGCTCTTCACAGCAAGTAAAAGAAATGCTACACCCATCAATCCCACTAGCACCGTCATAATGGTTGATATCCATTTACTACCGCCTTGCCATAAAATGTATCCCGCTAATAAAGTGATGATGATCGTATATATTTTTCCATCACCTTCAAATAGAATGGATGATCCGGAAACAGCACCTAAAATATTTCCTGCCTCATAGGCAGCACAACCTAACAATACAGGGCCAGCAACAATCCATTTGATCCAAAACCCAATCCTGCTTCCAAATTTCTTTTCAAGTGCCTGACCAAAATTTAAATCACTGGCAATAACGATGCGTGCAGATGCTTCCTGCAACACAATACAGGCAATGGTAGCAAACACTACTGCCCACAATAATTGTATCTGAAATTGTGATCCGGCAGTAACGGCAGTGGTAACAGTGCCAGGCCCAATGAAGGCAGCAGAAATTACTGACCATAAAATAACACTGGAAATTCTACCGGAAGGCTTTAAGCTCATTTCCCAAAAATTCTACAAAATATTCCACTTGTGAAAGTTTACCTGTCATTATTCCTCATAATTATAGAAAAGCACACACCCAAAATATCGTTAGGTTACGGTCTTTGTTTCATTCAAAACATTTGACCACGTATGGATGATATTTAAAATGATCAACCAACAACGTGCAAACAATTTATTGTTGTTTAGAAATTCTTTCCTTGGCAGTCTCTCTCCGTCCCGTAGCAGGAATTAAATCTCCGACTTTGCCAAGACCGTATTTGGGCATGTTGTTATACACACATTCGTATTCTCCGGCTCTCACTTTATAGGTTTCATGCCAGATGCCAACATCGCCATTACTTTTTATTTTTATATTGAATGCTTTCCAAGGCAGGGTAATGAAAACCGTCCCGATCTTTTGCATAGGCCTCAAGATGCTCAAATGATTTCCAGTACTGAACAATTATGGGAGACATGCCGCCCGACATTTCATATCCCAGAAATCCGCTTTCGGGTTTTTGAGAAAGCTCCTTCAATATCTTTGGTATAGCCATTACCACCGGCCACCACTTATGAATTTTCCAAAAGCGGTTAATTCTCGTCCCAATTAAAAAGACAACAAAATTGCCTTCTAATTGCACGGTCATTCGTTGATTGATTGTTTTTGTCATGGGTATTCGATTTATGCCATCGACTCTAACGAAATCAACAAAACTGAATGAGTTTAAAATATATCATTTTGCTGGTGAAGAACACCAGCAATGGCACAAGGGTGATGAGTTATAATTAATAGCTAGCAGGCCTTTATTGCAATTCATTCTCCAATACCTTGGAGATTTGTTCGTCAAGCTCAGGAATTTTGTTTTTCATAACATCCCATACTATAGAATAATTTATACCCATGTAATCATGTATAAGACGATCTCGCATTCCAGCCATGTTCTTCCACCTTATTGAACTCCATTTTACTTTATGTTCAGCAGGAATCTTCTTTGACGCTTCTCCGATTATCTCCAGACTTCGCGCAACAGCTCTCTTTAAGGTTTCATCCTTAAAAAATAAATCCCAGGTTAACTCAGTTCCTGATACCGACAAAATGTATGAACACTCATCCTTAATGTGTTTGAGGTATTCAATCGACTCCTTAGACATAAACTACTTCCATTAATATCTTCGGTCCTATGTAAGGGCTTAAGCCGTTCTTTGTGACTATCTCTACTTTCTCATTTTTAAATAGCTCTTCGAACAGATCACAGGCATCCATGTAATTATCAAAATTTTCCTTGCTGGGTTCAAAATCAAGTAATATATCAATATCGCTATCTTTTGACTGTTCCGCTCGTAAATAGCTTCCGAATAAACCAATGTTTATAACACCAAGCTTTTCAAATTTCGGCTTATTAAATCTTATTGTGGAAAGTATATATTCCTTCGTAGTCATGATCATTAGTATTCTAACTATTGGAGCGGCTAATCGCTTCGTATTTACTGAATATTCTTCCTTCCTCAATATCCTCCTCCGATTTTAAGGCGCGCTCAGTCAATTTCTCTTTAAGTAGTGGATTCAGACTGGCTTTTTGTAAAAGAGTTCGAATGGCCTCTAATAGCCTCAAATCCGTTTCATTCTCAATCATTTTCTGAAGCTCAGATTTAATTTCGATCGCAGTCATTTGAGTCTTAATTATAATCAAAGATAATTGATATTTATGACTGTTTAGAAATCCTTTCAGCCGCTGTTTCTCTTTTTCCCGTAGCAGGAATTAAATCTCCGACTTTGCCAAGACCGTATTTGGGCATGTTGTTATACACACATTCGTATTCTCCGGCTCTCACTTTATAGGTTTCATGCCAGATGCCAACATCGCCATTACTTTTTATTTTTATATTGAATGCTTTCCAAGGCAGGGTAATGAAAACCGTCCCGATCTTTTGCATAGGCCTCAAGATGCTCAAATGATTTCCAGTACTGAACAATTATGGGAGACATGCCGCCCGACATTTCATATCCTAGAAATCCGCTTTCAGGTTTTTTAGAAAGCTCATTCAACATCTTTGGCATGGCCATCGCCACCGGCCACCACTTATGAATTTTCCAAAAGCGGTTAATTCTCATTCCAATTATAAAGACAACAAAGTCGCCTTCCAATTGTGCGGTCATTCGTTGATTGATTGTTTTTGCCATAAGTGTTCGGTTTATATTCCATCTCCATTGAGCATAAACGAAATTAGTAAAACGGAAGCTAATTTTAATCTGTTAGAATAAATCTGCTCGTATAAGAAAGATAAGCAATAATAGAAGGTTGATGGGTTATGATGTGTCAATTTGCTGGTGAAGAACACCAGCAAAGGCGAGGGAATCGTTTAATTCCTCCCAATTAAAAGACAACAAAGTCGCCTTCCAA
>CAZIOY010000046.1:1458-35010 GCA_964540915.1 uncultured Ohtaekwangia sp. | reverse complement strand
AGTGTAAACGCTGCCTGTTTCACATCGCGTGAGTTGCCTCCCACAAAAACATGAAACTCACCTGGCTCGGTAACAAATTTCAATTCTGAATTATAGAATGATATATCCTTCATGCCCAGTGTGAAATTCACAGTCCTGGTTTCTCCTGCTTTCAGGCTAATCTTCTGGAATCCTTTCAACTCCTTAACAGGACGTGTAACGGAACCTACCAAATCGCGAATGTACAACTGAACTACTTCGCTTCCATCGCGCGTGCCTTTGTTGGTAACATCAACCGATACCCGTAATGAATCGGTCGAAGTTATCTCGCTGGCGCTAAGTTTCACATCACCATAACCAAATTCAGTATAGCTCAAACCAAATCCAAAAGGATAAAGAGGTTCATTGGAAACATCGAGGTAGTTCGATTGAAACTTCTGAAACCATGGTCCACTCAAGGGACGGCCCGTATTTTTGTGTGCATAATAAATCGGCACCTGACCTACATTTTGAGGAAATGTCATGGTGAGTTTTCCGGATGGATTCACATCACCGAACAATACATCGGCAATGGCATCGCCTGCTTCGCTGCCACCAAACCAAACATTTAAAATTGCTGGCACATTTTCTTCTTCCCACTTCAATGCAAGCGGGCGCCCTGTAAATAATACCAACACTACCGGCTTACCTGTTTTAAGTAATGCTTTGATCAAATCTCTTTGTGTTTCCGGAATTTCAATATTCGTGCGGCTGGCTGCTTCGCCACTCATTTCGGCTGCCTCTCCGGCTGCTACCACAATCACATCGGCACTCCTGGCGATACGCAATGCTTCCTCGCGAAGTTGAGAAGCAGATCGCTTATCGCGGTGTAGCGATTTCCCAAACAAGGTTGAGTTTTTTTCTAATGTCGAATCTTCAGCAAGGTTAGAACCTTTGGCGTAAACTACTTTTGCATTAGATCCAACCGCCTTTTGCAATCCCTCGCGCAACGAAATGGATTCTGAAAATCTTGCCGCCACACTCCACGTGCCTGTCATGTTTTCCTTTGCATCGGCTAAAGGACCTATCAGTGCAATGGTTCCTGATTTCTTTATCGGAAGTACATTGTCTTTATTTTTCAACAACACAAAACTTTGCGCTGCCGTGTTGCGCGCCTCAGCGCGATTTGCGGAATTGAATACTTCACTCTTTGCCCTGTTGTCATCGCAATACTTATAGGGATCGTCAAACAAGCCCAATAAAAATTTTGCTGTTAATATTCTTCGGCAGGCATCATTAATTTGTTTTTCGGTGATCTTTCCTTCCTGAATGGATTTACCTAATGTGGTCAGCAATCCTTCACTCACCATGTCCATATCCAAACCCGCATCCACGGCTTTGGCCGTAACGGTTTGAATATCTCCGAAACCATGATTAATCATTTCACTTACTCCGGTATAATCAGAAACTACAAATCCTTTAAAAGCCCACTCCTTGCGAAGCACATCGGTAAGCAACCATTTATTGGCCGTAGCAGGAATTCCATCAATCTCATTGAAGGAAGCCATGATACTTCCCACGCCTGCGTCAACGGCTGCTTTGTATGGGGGAAGGTATTCATTATACATGCGATGACGGCTCATATCCACGGTGTTATAATCACGGCCGGCTTCTGATGCGCCATATAAGGCATAATGCTTTACGCACGACATGATGGTGTTGTTGGCAGAAAGATCATCACCCTGAAAACCTTTCACCATAGCACGGGCAATTTCAGAACCGAGGTAAGGATCTTCACCACTGCCTTCGGACACGCGACCCCAGCGAGGATCTCGACTAATGTCTACCATAGGAGAAAAAGTCCAGTTGATTCCATCGGCACTGGCTTCCGTGGCGGCAATTCTGGCGCTGCGTTGAATTAAATTCATATCCCAGCTACAACTCAACCCTAACGGAATTGGAAAAACGGATTCATAACCGTGGATCACATCCATACCAAAGATCAACGGTATTTTAAGTCGCGTCTTTTCAACGGCAATCTTTTGCATTGCCTTAATATTGGCTACCGTCTTTATATTAAAGAGGCCACCCACTTTTCCCTCTTCAATTTTTTTTGCAATGTCCGAGCTTTCAACCGAACCAGTAACAAAGGCTCCTGCGGAAGGAAGATTAAGTTGCCCGATTTTTTCTTCCAGTGTCATCAAACTCATTACTGAATCAACGCGGGCATCAATACTGGATTGCTTACTTTGTGGCGCTTTACTACACGATAGTACGAGCAGTAGAAAAGCCAGACGAAAGAACGTTTTCATTTTATAAATATTTAATAGGTAAAATTCAACTTTACCGCGGCATTCTGCACTTCCGGTGCCGACATGAATAAATCCCACAATAAACCGGTACGATGGTTTTCAATCATCACAATGATAGGCCCTTGATCAATCGCCAGATATGAACTCGCATACCAGTTCTGGGTGATATTAAACGCATCATAAAATCCATACGGCCCCCATAGTTTATCGCCTAAATTATAATAAAAAAATTTCAATGCTCTCATGGACTCTACAGGAGTATAAGGAAAGGAAGAGAGTGCTGCGGTTGGAGTAATAACTCCAAGATCATTGGCAGGAGAATGTGCATTATATCCACTCTGGTTATCGCTACTGGTAAGGCCCCAATTTGAGTCGCTATAACCGACAAATTTTTTAGGGTTCGCCACGCAGTAGGCCAGGTTGATCTGTGAGGCACTCACGTTTTGTTCCCAATAGTTGGCATAGTCATCCGTAAAGTGAGGATCTAATCCCAGGTAAGAATAATGCACCCAAAACAATGGGAATAGACCACCTAGTTTCAGGTTTATTCCATAGTAAGTATTATTCTGAACAATACTTCCATTCCTGGCAAAGCCATTGGTATAAACAATTTTTGGAATGCTGTGTGTTGGCGAAGCGGCCGCTAAAAAGTAAGTGATCTGTTGTTCGAAGTAACCATACATGGCAAAGTTCATATCCCAGTTATAGGTTGGCGACCAATGCCAGTACAATACATTTTGCCCACCCTTGCGATACCAGTCCCACTCAACCCCCTCCCAAAGTTTATTGATTCTGATAATCAGATTATTTCCCACCGTGTCTGCAGGTTTTAAGTACTGACGAAAGGTGATCAGACCTTGAACCAGAAAAGATGTTTCTACCAGGTCACCGCCATTATCCTTGGTACTGAATGGAATTACTTTACCTGTATTGCCATCGATCCAATGCGACCAGGCTCCATGAAAGCGATCTGCCTTTTCCAGGAACGAAACAATCTTAGTTGTCTGCTGAATTCCTTGATCGCGGCTGATAAAGTTTCTTTCCATCCCTACAATAAGCGCCATCAGACCAAAGCCAGATCCACCACTCGTGACGGTATTACCAGAAGTATTTCGTTCACGCGCCATGCCGCTGACGGGATGACCGAAATCCCAGAAGTATTTAAATGTCTGTTGCTGAACCAGCGTGAGCAGTTCATCATCCGAAATCACAGGGAATTTTGGTGTCGGGTCTACGGCTGTATAAAAATATTTTGTGTATTGGGTAAACGTTTCAAGGGTTGCCCCTTTCAGTTCGTTGGAAATCCAAAGTTGATTTCGTGTTATGGAAGGAAGTTTTTGAGTGGGTGTTACGGTTACATGTGTGTTGCCTTCGGATAATACGTATGCAAGAGGCACACTGGCTGAGTGAATTATCTTAATGAATGAAGAAGATGCATGAGCCGGATTAATCGGAGTGGAAAAAGTGATATCGATACTTATGTTTTGATCAACATTGGTTACCGGAGAAGTATTTAACACTTCAAATCCTCCGATTTTTAATGAGGTGATTGTGAGCTTGCCTGGAATAGTACGGAACGTGACGGTGATGCCCGGAAAAGCTTCTCCATTAGCTCCCTTCAGTTTATCTGAAATAGTAAGCTCATAGTCCTGGTTGGGTACAAGATCGGTTGTTGATACTCCGGAAAGTATTTTATCGCTGTCGAGAAATGAAAAGGTAAGAGATACGTCTGCTCCATTTTTAATTTTCAGATGCACACCTTCCGTAACCGAAGCTTTATCAAGAGGAGCAGAAAATTCTCCTTCGATGGGTTGATTAATGGGTGCAGCCGAATTCTGAGTGGGGTCGGTAAGATTAAGCACATGCGTTCCTATGCGCAACTCACTTAATTGTAGTGGAGGTTTAGGTGGATCTCCCGAATTATCGGAACACGATGACAACGTGAGTATAAAAACTGAAACAAGCCAGAACCACTTTATCATTATATTTTTTTTTAAAGTAAGGGGTTTCTGTTTCCAGAAACCCCATCCTTAAACAATTAACCCAAAAAATTAAGGCTTACCAGAATTATACAAAGTAGATACCTCTCCAGCGGTAAGCACCTTGTGATAAATCAACAGATCATCCATCAAACCATGGAAGTGATTGGCACCAGGCTGATCATAACCACCCCAAGGTTCGGCATCCCACATAGAGCCGGCACGGGTTTGGATAAATCCTAAGGCCAATTCATTTTGAACATCTGGCATTGTCCCTCTCCACTTCAGACCAGTAGTGAATCTTTGATTTGTTCCATCAGGCCAAAGATCAAAGTCTTGCTCTTTGATTTTTTCACCATTCAGGTATACGGTTCCGGTTTTAGCTGACGCATTGTATACGAATACATAATTTGCCCATACATCTTTGATAACAGGACTCATAGTCGTTGTACCAAAGTCTTTTGAGAATGTCCAACCTTGCCAGTCACCCTTATCTTTTGTTTTACCTTCACCATCGGCCCAAAGGTCTTCATTGAAGCCACCTGCACCGGCAGGAGCATTGTGAGCATAAGAGGCTGCCATTTTAAAGTTGTTGTAGCCACCAGAGATTTCCATCTGAAATCCGTAGAATGCACCTAATCCCAATACAAACTGACCCTTTGCCAACGTTGAATTAGCTTTCACCCACAGACTCAATGACCAGTTTCCATTATTCATGAGTGCATCACCGTTTGAAATTTCGATGATACTGGTTGTTCCATTAAAGCTTGCCGCCTTACCAGCGTCTGCCTTACGACCGGCTACATACGTAATGCCAACAATTTGAGAAGCTGAAGGATCTTTTGTTCCAATCACATCATTGGCATTGTCTTCAAATGTCCATTTTGCAATGGCTCCGGGTACTTCAAAAGTTCCTATCGTTGAAAAAGAACGTTCAAATGAAGTGGCTAAAGGCTTACCATCTGTGCTGGTAAGGCTTTTATCTACGTTAAGTAAATACAATGCACCTCCATAATAATCATCCGTTGGGTCTATAGTAACTTCAGCGCCATTCACCGTAATTGTTGTAGCGACTGTTGCGGCATCAAAGTTACGAAGTAGAGAAATGGCTGTGCTGGCAGTAGCCTGATCAACCGCCACGTTAAAGGTGGCAACAATGCTCGCATTAACTGGTACAGCCGTTCCACTGGTTGCACCATTTAAATCAACACCTCCTGCTGTAATACTCACCAATGCTAATGCAGGTGGTTCATCTTCCTTACAGCTATTCAACACTGTGGCGAACCCTCCGGCAACCAACAGTAAACTCAACATCCATTTAATTGTTCTCATCGCATTTATTATTTAGTTAAACATGTTTAAAATGATTCATTTTAATTCTCCCATCCGGAATTTTGGTCTAATGCTCCCTGTGATAAATCGATTTCCGTTTGCGGAATCGGCAACAGCTCATGCTTTCCGGAAATGAAACCCAGAGGACCCAGCGCGGTAACTGCTTTATTGGTGCGCACCAGATCCAAAAACCGATGTCCTTCCAGTGCCAGTTCAACTCTGCGCTCCTTCAGAATGATGTCGCGCAACTGATCTTTGTTGGTGTTGCTGATATCAGCAAGAATTGCATTGTTGCCCTCTCTGGCTCTTTGTCTTACACGATTCAAATGTACTAACGCCTGGGATGAATTATTATTTTCATTAAGTGCCTCTGCCGCCATAAGTAAAACGTCAGCAAATCGAATAAAGCGCCTGTTGTGACCAAAGGAAGTTGGTACAGTATTGCCGGGTGTCCACACTTTTTGATTGTAACACTCTATTTCGGCCTGACCGTGAGAGTCTTCCGTTGCATCCGGTGTAATGCCATCACCGGCAATGGATACACCGTCCAATACTTCACCTAAAAATATCACGGTAGATTCCAGGCGTGGGTCTGCCGTTTCAAAACTGCTTCTTAAGCTAAGTGTTGGCCGATTAAAACCCCAACCGCGGTTGGGTGTTCCACGCACACCTTGCACATTACCATATTGATTACCACCATTCTCAAGGCCTTCCTCACCAAAAGAAGAAACTTCAAAAACAGACTCTACACCCTGCTCGCCATTGACGCTGTTCGCATCGTCAAAATCTGCCTCGAGGTTATACTCACCCGAATTAATCACTTCCAATGCATAAACAGCTGCATCGGTAAAGTTCCCTTTAAATAAGTACATCTTGGCAAGCAATGCTTTGGCAGCACCCTTTGATGCCCGGCCACTATCACTTGAACTGTATTGTGATTTTTCCGGCAGCGCGGTGATGGCAAACAAGAGGTCGTCCTCAATAAGATCATAGATATCCGCTTTGCTGCTTCGGGGCAATATTTTCGGCTCCAGATCAACGAGCATAGGAACTCCACCCCATGCACGTACGAGATCAAAGTAAAAGGCAGCACGCAGAAATCTGGCTTCAGCGACATAACGGTTGCGCAGGGTTTCATCCATGCTAATCGTGGGAACACGCTCAATCACCACATTTGCTCTCCGTATTGCTTTGTATAATGTATTCCACCAACGCAAAATCGCAGGCTCTGTCTTAACATGTTCAAAACGGTCAAACGGCCCGATCGAAGAAGCCCCATCATCCGGGTTGCTGCCTTTGTTGGCATCGTCCGACATGATATCATAGAGCGGAAAGAGACCCGAGTTGAAATTAGATTCGCGCATGGTATTATACACGGCATTGGTGGCAAGCAAAGCATCACCGGCAATAAGCGGAAAGTTCGATTGCGTTAATTCTCCTTGTGGCGGCTTCGCGAGAAAATCCTCACATGCCAACGGAATAAAAAGGAACAGCCAAATGATCTGAAGTAATTTCCTGTTTTTCATTTCTTTAGAATGTCAAGTTTAATCCAACTGAGAATATTCTGGGAACGGGATATGTGGCCACATCAATTCCATTCAGAACCGGATTGCCACTTACTATTTCAGGCGTATAGCCAGTAAAATTGCTTAATGTGAACAGGTTAGTAACGCGTACATATGCCCTCACTGATTTTATACCCCCTTTATCGACAATGGATTGAGGAAGCGTGTAGCCCAATGAAATATTTCTTAATCGTAAGAAGGAGCCATCATAGATATACCGTGAAGATGGTTCATAGTTTACACCACCGTTGCTCGGCCTCGGCTCACTGCTGCTGGTTCCTTCACCATTCCAGTAATTCAAATATCTGCTTTCAAAGTTGTACGGATCCGGTCTCACAATTTCCTTTCCGTTAAAAATCTTATTTCCGCTTTGCCCCTGCACATCAGCCGTGAAGTCAAAATTCTTATAGGCCAGGTCTATGTTCAAACCGAATAACATGGTTGGTATTGGTGATCCTAAATTGGTTCTATCATCACTGTTCAACACGCCATCTTTATTTACATCTTCAAATTTCAGATCACCCACATCCGTAGCGGACAGATGGGGATACGCGTTAAGCTCGGATGAATTTTGAAACACACCGATTACATTATACCCATAAAAAGAGCCAATGGGTAAACCCGGTATTGTGCGCGTTACCTGTCGTCCGTTGAAAAGACCAACGAGCGCTTCATCCGACTCTCCGGTTCCACTCACTTTCAATACTTCGTTGTGAATCGTAGTGCCCACCAGACCCACGCTATACTTCAATGCCTTTACCTCACTGTTCCATTTCAGGTTCATTTCAAAACCTTTATTCAATACTTCACCGGCATTAAACGTAATGACAGCACCATCACCATTACCATAATAGCCCGGCACCGGCAAATCAATAAGAATATCACTGGTGGTGCGGTGGTAATAATCTATTTCAGCCGTAAGGCGATCATTTAAAAATCCGGTCTCAATACCGATGTCAATTTGTTCCGTGTTCTCCCACTTCAAATTTGGATTTCCAGAAACACCATACGTAGCACCCGGATACAACACATCCTGACCAAACAAGGCGTTAACTCCATTTTGCACTAATGAATATTGTCGCTGATAATTAATTTTCTCATTACCGATGATACCCCAGCTTGCGCGTATTTTCAGGTTACTGAAAATCTTACTGTCTTGCATGAAACTTTCATTGATGGCGTTCCAACCCAGAGCAAAGGATGGGAAATTAGCATAGCGATTAGCTTGTGTGAATTTTGAAGAGCCATCTCTTCTAAAAGTAGCGGTAAACAGGTAGCGATTATCATAGGTATAATTAGCCCTGGCCAGATAAGAAATCATAGAAAAATTTGTGCCGACCGAGTTACTAGCAAAGTTCGGACTCACCAGGTTCGGGAAGATATTCACATACCAGAAGTCCTCGCCCGGGCGCAATAAATTCTGAGCACCTAAAAAGACAGATTCAGAAGAAGACTCTTGTAAGGTGTAGCCCGCAACCGCATTCACACGATGAACGCCTATCTCCTTTTGATAGTTGAGTGTATTCTCCCAAAGCCAGTCAATCCGATCTGAGTATCCTTTGCCTAAATCATCCGTAGCATTTTGCTGTTGAGGGCTTACATAAAATATAGGTGTATAACTTCTTGACTTTCCATATTCGATATCAGCGCCAAAGCTGGTTTTAAACGTGAACCCCTTCAGAAAATCTACTTCCGCATAAATGTTGTTTACACTGCGAAGTCCCTTATTAAAACTGTTGGTGTTTTCAATATCGGCCAGCACGTTGCCTACGCCAGGAACTGGCGAGTAAGTACCATCAGACTGATAGGGTAAAATGGTGGGCCAGGCCCGGTACACCACAAAGACAGCATTGCCATTGGTATTTTGTTGCGTGTAGGGAGTGAACGTTAAATTGCTACCCAGGCGCAGGTTTTTAGTCAGATGCAGGATATTGTTAAATTTTAACGACACTCTTTCATATTCAGATTTGTTGATGATACCATCTTGCTTAAAGTATCCGAAGGAAGTGTAGTACTGAAATTTTTCAGAACCACCGGCAATAGACAATTGGTAATTTTGAATGGGTGCCGTTGTGAAAATCTCATCTTGCCAATCTGTGTTGGGTAGTGCATCAATATTATTATACGTTCCCGGATTAATCTTATTTCGTACCGTTGCATACTCACGGCCATCTAACAGATCTATTTTTTTTGCGAGTTGCTGGACACTATAATCTACTGATAAGTTGATAGTCGGATAATTATTTCCGGAAGTAGAACCTTTCTTGGTGGATACAATAATAACTCCATTCGCACCGCGGGCGCCATAGATGGCTGTTGCCGAGGCATCTTTTAAAACTTCCATCGATTCGATGTCAGCGGAGTTGAGGTAATCAATATTTTGTAAAATCACACCATCCACCACATAAATGGGAGATGAATCATTAAAGGTGCCTATACCACGAATGCGCACATACGTTCCAGCTCCGGGCGCACCCGATGAACTAGCTACTTGCACACCGGCAATCTTACCTTGCAATGACTGCATGGGGTTTATTGAAGGTACAGTATTTAATTCCTTACCGCGTATGCTGGAAACAGACCCTGTTAAATCCGACTTTCGGACCGTTCCGTATCCTATAACTACCACCTCTTCCAAACTCACCGCGTCCGACTCCAGCAAAACCTCTATGAAAGAGCGCTGACCGATAGTAATGGTCTGTGTTTTGAATCCAATCGAAGATATGAGAAGTACATCTTCATTGGGCTGAATTTCAAGACTGAAATTGCCTTCTGCATCCGTAGCAACCCCTTTTGTTGTGCCCTGAACCAACACGCTGGCACCTGGTATACCCATTGCATCGTCTGCCGACTTAACTTTCCCAGTAATGGTTCTCGTTTGGGCCATCAATACAACCGGAAGGGAAAACAGAATAAGAAACAGTAACTTTTTAATCATTTAATTTTTTGGTTTACAGTTACTTAATCGAGTAAAATCACTTTGAAGCATAGTTTGAAGTATTTTTCCCTAAGAAATTTATACAATGCAACTATCCCTTTCATATTTTTTTAATTTTTTCAACTAAAAAACGGCAATGTGGATAAGGGTAAAGATAGTCTTGTTTTGCGCTTATTAAACATTGATTTCAAACGATTTCAGGTATATTTTAAAAGAAACAGATCTTTCAATTAACGCTTAATAAACATTAATCCAGAAACCGATTGCTAAAGTGATTTAGGAAGGTAGTCTTTATTTCGCCTCGGAGGCTTCACAGAACTGCTTTCTTCGGTAAGAATTACTTCCTGCCACCTCGAAATGGAGGGCCTGCGGCCCCTGAGTTCAAGCTCCGCAATTTGACCCTGAACCTTACGCTTAAATGCCCACACCGTATTAATTCTCAAATCAAGCATGGTAGAAAGTGATTCAAGGGTGGATGTTTTTTTTCCGGTAACGGAGAGATAGGTGATGAAGAAAGCCTTCTCAACCGGAAATTTTACGTTGTGAAAGATGGTATAAGCAGTGATTGATTCGTTGTATCCACAACGTGTACACCTCTTGGAAAACTTCTGAGCACCTTCAAAGAACCGGTCATTGTAGCATTTGCGGCAATAGAAGCCCTTCTCCCACTTGAGTGTTTCTAAAAAGCGATAGCAGGCCAAAGTATCAGTGTACAAGGTTTTAAATTCCTCATAATCCATGGTTTTCTCCATCAACCGCTCCTGCAATACTTCCTTGATTTTATTCTTTAATTTCCAATTGTCCAGGTCAAGGACCGAGTTGATCTGGTTGATTTCCTGGGTTTGTCTCACCAATCGGGTGTTGCTCTCTTCAAGCTGCGTATTCTTCTGATTCAACTCAATGGTGCGCTCATTTACCTTTTGCTCCAGCTCCTTGTTTACTTTATTCTGTAGTTGCATGTTCAATTCATGCTGATGAATGATTCGTCTGAGCGCGCGATCACGATTATCCTTTAAAATCGTAATGCGATCACCTAGTGCAAACGTCAGGAACAACATCTCAACCACAAAACTGAAGTGCAGACTGTAGTGCGAAATTGTGGTGAGCTCAATGATATTAAAGAACACCAACGAACGCAAAAAGAAACCCATGAGCAGGAGACCATAGGCGATTACAAAATAACGAGCGGGCCGATAGCCTCGTAACCACACCTGAATGCCTGTATAGAAAATCAATGAGAGAGGAAGTATTTCTATAAACCGGAATGCAAAGAATTCAGGATAAAAGAAAAACTCAAAGGCAAACATCAAGGTTCTCACTACGATCATCGCTTTGAGTGCTTTATCGAGAGTGGGTGCTTTGGCACGGGTGCTCAGAAATCTACGGGTAAATACGAGCGCCCAAAAAATTAATAAATAAAGAAAAATTCCTGCCGTGTAGTCATTCCATTCCGGATGCTTAGGCCACAAGTATTGAAACCCTACCCCATCTAAACTCATTGCATACAGGGCCACACTTATAATATAAAATATGTAATAGATGTTCTTGATTTCACGAATGGCGAGAAAAATCAGAAAATTATAGAGCGCGATGATCAGGATCATCCCATAGAACGTACCGAAGAGAAAGTATTCATTCAGTGCATAATAGATCAGCTGGTCCACAGAACGAAAAGCAATGCGAATGTCGGCAAACTCATGCGACTGCACCCGGAAGTAATAATATAGAACAGAGCCGGGGGCATTGTCCAGCTGTACTTCAAAGTTTTTGTGTGCAAACTTTCGTTGATTAAATGGATAGCGATCGCCCATCATCCTCTGGTCGTAAGTGCCATCATAGTTTGGCACGAACGCTTCAATCACATCAATGGTTTGATCATAAAATTCGAGGAGCCATACTTTTTTGGAGACAGTGTGCTTTACAGAAAACCGGATCCAATAGGAGGCCCCTGATTGATAGTCTTTGTTTTGATACGATTCTCTTTGCTGAAATTCGTTGGCAAATTCAGGATTGGAAACCTGAGAGAACGTGAGCGTATTAGTAGTGTCGATAAAGAACTCAAGATCCTTTAACAGAAAAACCCGTTCGTCCACAGCATCATCAATCACAGCGGTCTGTGCAAGTGAACAAACGCTCAACCCAATACCAAATAGAAGTAGTAGTATTCTCTTCACCTAAGTATCCTCTTGAAAGACATTAAAGATCGGAAAAATAAAAGAAAATACAGCCCTTTATTAAACAGAAGGAATTGGAATCACTAATCCTGCAACACCTCAGCCATACATTCAAAACTATTTAGCAGGTCGATTACCCGCCAAGATTGCACCATTCGCGTAGAAGATTTTACCACCAATATCCGGTCGCAATCGTCCAGATCAAAACTTGCGCGGTAATTTTCAAAGTTGTGTTGAATCTGATTGATCAGAAAATCAGGCCTGACCAAAAATCACAGGCATGTCACCGATTGACTATCGGAATAAGTATAATAAAGAAAGTATACGTTTCTAAATAAGGATCCTATGGAAATCAGAGTTACCAGCGCTCTAATTGACGACCAGAAAAAAGCACTAAGTTTTATATGGAGGTAACGATGTCTGATCGTTAAATTTGCTCAGGTTTTAATTTCTGCAACGCTACCGAACGGTTAATCAAATCCGTGGCTTGAAGTATTTTATTTTTCAGATAGGGCGGATACTCAGGATGCTCTTTTAAAAAAGCATCCACAATTTCCAAGGCCTGTTGTGAAGTGTGACCATCAAAAGTAGTATGCAGCCAACGCTGCGGAAAAAAGATATCGCCCGTCAATTGCACTTCCTTCAGCAGATCGAGTGAGGGTCGCAGATATGAAATTGAACTTTCAGCTCGCAAAGGATGATGCAAATAGCTCAGTGCCTCCAATACCCACGGCTCATGTTCCCTATTTTTCTCCAATTTTAATGATTCAAAAAACGCATCACGAATCTCGCGGTTATCACTCAGTGCCGGCATCACAAACAACATGCGTTCCTTACGGTCCGGATTTTTTGTGTTCTCCAATTGCCTGGCAAGTATTTCCTCCTGGTGCTGAGGCATCTTTACTGCCAACTCATAGGCCAGAGCAATTTTATCCTCCTCCGACACCGTCAGGTCTTTAATTATCACCTTATCACTCCAGATTGATTCCAGAAGGGCGAGTCCTTTTTCACTGCCAGCCATGTTACGATACGAACGGAAATACGAGTTTTTCTTTCCTGCATCTTCCGAGATTTCTACTAACTTCCAAAGCACCTGTTCTAGTTCACTCTGCATCAGCGTACGATTGTGGTCAGGTAAAAAAGTCCACCAGATAGTCTGCAAATTTCCAAGAAGGAAATCGATGAGCAAAGGATTGTCTTCCGTTTCCAATGCATTTAAACTATATCGAATAAATGCTTCTGGCGTTGGGCCATCGGCACGCACCATACTTTCCCAGCAATTGATCCACATGGAAGCACGAAACACCGGATCGGAATAGGCAAGCGGATAAGAAAGAAACGTTACTTTACTTGATTCATCCATGTTGAAATAGCCATAGCTAAAACCATCGGCATTTAAAAAATTAACTTCGAATAGACGTTTTAGATGGATAGGATCTCCTGAAATTATCACTAATGCAGTATCGTTTTGCTCAGTTCTCTGAATCTTCAGGGGCTGTTGCCAGATGCGATTCGAAACAGTATCCAATCGTTGCCTGATAAAGTCTTGTTCATTCCATTCATACTCGGGCATACCCGGAGTTTTCACCCACACATTACTCCACGCTTCAATGTCATCCTCCAACTTTGTATCGATGATCGAGATTAAGTCATCCCACTTTGCATTCGCATAGGAATACGTTTTTAAATACTCCCTCAAACTTTCACGCATCAGCTCCTCTCCTATTTTTCGCTCAAGATGGCGCATCACGATGGGTGCCTTCTGATAGATAATAGAACCGTAAAGTGTACCCGCATTTTTTAAATTCCCTAATGGTTGAAGAATTGAATTGGCTCCCTCGCTGCGATCTACATCATAAGCAGAAGGATAATGTGATAACAAGAATCGCAGGTTATGATCGATTTCTGGAAAGGAAGGTTGTACTATTTTAGCAGCCATAAAATTAGCAAACACCTCTTTCATCCACACATCATTGAACCAATCCATGGTGACCAGATCGCCAAACCACATGTGTGCCGTTTCATGTGCTATCAAACTGGCTCTTCCCATTCTTCGGTTCACCGAAACCTTTTCATCTAAAAACAGGGAAGACTCATTATAAAATATTGAACCAGGATGTTCCATACCACCATACTGAAAAGAAGGAATCAATACGAAATCAAACTTACCGAATGGATAATCGATGTTCGTGTATTCTTCCAGCCACGCAATCGACTTTCCGTGCAGCGCAAAAACCTCATCCACATTGTTCTTCACTTTTACACTGTCGGTTTCCCGATAATACATCGTCATACTCCGATCATTCACCTGACGAGTCATTTTTAAAAATTTACCGGCAGCAAAGGCAAACAAGTATGAACTGATCGGCTTCGTCTCGTCAAAAGTATAGATCGATTTTTCCGATTCGGATTTCTTTTCTTTTAAAGTACCATTGGAAACCGCTTCCCAACCGGATGGCGTGACCAACGTGACTTTGTACGTTGCCTTTAAATTGGGTTGATCAAATAAAGGAAAACAGGTAGAGGCCCGATCAGGCACAAACAATGTGTAGAGGTAATTGTCATTCCGATTCAGTGATAAGTCTCCGGCCACAAATTTAATCGCCAGTTCATTAGAACCTTCTTTTAAAAATTCAGAAGGAATCACGATATGCTCGTTCACAAACGTGTATGGAATCACCTCAGCGCCAGACCGCAGAGCAAGAACATGAGAACTGTCCGTGTTAAAATCGATTGTGAGTGGTTCCCGGGCAGATGATAAATTGAACTGAATGATGACTTCTCCCTTGATGGCTTCATTTTTGGAAGCCGGGATTTCTAGCAGAAGTGAATAGGAAATATCGGTAAGAACGCTTTTGCGCTGGTTGTTCAGTACAAGGGAAACGCCACGGTCGGGATCGGTAACGTTGAATTTCTGACATCTGATTAAAGTGAAAACCAGGCAAACCGTGAAGAAAAAATATTTCATGCTATTAATCATTCAATTTAAAATCCCTGCAACTATAAAATCTGAACTTCTCGAAAGATGAAGTTCAAAGTTGCTCAATTTATCAATTGATGATTAGATCTTCAAAAGGACATGTGAGGAGTGGTGAAATCCTATGCACCGCATCTGCTATAATTTATAAACCCTTTACATAATAATAGAATTTACCTGTCCCCAAAAACGCCCTGATGATTTGGTTCAGGAACATTCTTAACACTGGTCTGAATATTTTTTCATTGACGTCCATTTCATACACACTTACATCATTCGATAAATAGGGTGCGATTTTTTAAGACTGTTAAAAGCAGTACCGGTGGAAAAAAGACCACAGGTAGTTTTAATGGATTTGGAGATGCCGGTCATGGACGGCATTCAAACCATTGCTTTAGCCGCTCCTGCTCATCCCGAAATAAAGTTTAATGTGCTGACTGTTTTTGAAGACAATGAAAAAATATTCGAGGCCATTAAAGGGGGTGCCCACGGGTATTTATTGAAAGATGAGAAAGCCATTAACATCACAGAAGCCATCAGCCAGATAATGGAATATGATGGAATGCCCATGACCCCCGTCATTGCCAGAAAGGCCATGGAAATGCTGAAGCAAACCGTCCGCCAGCCTTCAGAAGAAAAGAACAAACCATCTTCAGAATCTCTACTGAGCGAACGCGAAATGGATATACTGAAAGAACTGGCTACCGGAAAAAGCTATAAAGCCATTGGTGAAAAAGCTATTTATCAGCCCTTTTACCGTGCAGAAGCATGTAAGCAATATCTACAACAAACTTCATGTTGACAGCCGGATACAAGTGATCAGCGTAGCTCAAAAAAACAAATGGGTGTAATCCCCCTCCCTCCTTTTCTCCTCTTCTTTATAGACCAGCCTGAACCAAAAAAGGAATGGTTACTTGTCATTAAGTTAAATGAATTTGGTAACTTGCGTCACTTTCTGTTTTGAGAAAATATAGCCCGGCTATAATTCACCCAAATCACGAGGGATTATCAAATTTTAAGTACCACAACAAAAACTATGGCTAAATCACAAGAGACATTTAACAAGAAAGAAAAGGAAAAAAAGAGGCTTCAAAAGAGGAAGGAGAAAGAGCAACGTAAGGAAGATCGAAAGGCCAATGCCAAAGAGGGTGGCTCTTGGGAGGATATGATGGCGTATGTGGATGAGAATGGGAACATTTCGGCTGCCCCTCCGGATCCGCTCAAAAAACGAAACATAAAAAAGGAAGACATTGTAATCGGAACACAACGCCAGGATCCATCCTTGCAAGTGAGCTCAGTACGAAGAGGAAAGGTTACTTTCTTCAATACCTCCAAAGGATTTGGCTTCATTAAGGATACAGAGAATGGAGAAAGTATATTCGTACACAGCAATGGCCTGTTGAGTCCGATTAAAGAAAATGATACGGTTACCTTTGAGACTGAGAGAGGCTTCAAAGGCCTGAACGCAGTGAAAGTAAAAGTCGCTTAGTAAAACGTATAGTTGATAATAAAAAGAAACCACCTAGTAGGGTGGTTTCTTTTTATTATCATTCATCCGATCAACAGTTTATTCAGCTACCTCCAGTTTGGTAACACGAAGATTAAACTGCTTATCCATTATGAACTCGTATGTATTTGTAGCCATCAATTCAGAAGCCTTTTTAGAAGAATCCAATACGCTCAATAGATTCTGAGCAACAATGGAATTCCTGATGTTATTCTTTGCTTTTCCCTTGTGCGCCTGCAAGGTGAATGAGTATCCTCCTTTTTCCTTCGGATTCAATCCCTTGAATTCATGTCCGTAGAGTTTATATTGTTGTGGACTTTCGGCAGATGCTACCATAAGTTGTAGAACGGCCGGACGATACTTATTCCATAGTGGAATGTAAATCAGGTTTATCATTGAGTTGATGTATAGAAATTAAAGTTGTGTACAGTTAATTTTACAAAAGATGACTACCCCAGATAGGATTTCAATGACTTGCTTCTGGAAGTATGTTTCAATCGTTTCGTGGCTTTTTCCTTTATTTGTCTTACGCGCTCGCGGGTAATATTGAACTTCTCCCCGATCTCCTCGAGCGTAAGGCAGTTCGATCCATTCAAACCGAAATAATCGCTGATAATCTCGGATTCTCTATCAGGAAGAGTAGCCAATGCGCGCGATACTTCCCTCTTCAGCGAATCCCTCATTAATTCTGAGTCCGGAGTTTCTTCGGTATGATTGATCAGCACATCCAACAAATTATTTGACTCTCCCTGCACAAACGGTGCGTCCACTGATATGTGTCTGCCCCCCACCTGCATGGTGCTCTGTACCTCTTCCAGCGACACTTTCATTTCATCGGCCATCTCTTCGGCCGAAGGTTCACGCTGAAATCTTTGCTCCAATTCAGAGAACGTTTTTGATATCCGGTTGAGAGATCCCACCCGGTTCAAAGGCAACCGCACCACTCTGGATTGTTCTGCGAGTGCCTGTAAAATGGATTGACGGATCCACCACACGGCATAGGAAATAAATTTGAATCCGCGTGTTTCATCAAATCGCATGGCGGCTTTGATCAAACCCACGTTGCCTTCGTTGATCAGGTCTCCGAGCGTAAGCCCATTATTTTGATATTGCTTTGCCACCGATACAACAAAGCGAAGATTCGCCTTCGTCAGTTTTTCCAGAGCCATCTGATCGCCTCCTCTTATTCTTTTCGCTAATTCCACTTCCATTTCGGCCGTGATCAAATCCACTTTTCCTATTTCCTGAAGGTATTTGTCGAGCGATTGATTTTCCCGATTGGTAATCTGTTTAACAATCTTTAGTTGTCTCATGCAAAAAGGTTAGCCTGCTGTTTTAAATATTCCGATCAAAAAATTATTAAGGCTTAGCCCCCAATGTTTTCAATAACCTGGCGTGCATCGTCAGCGCCTCCACAAAGGTGCGTGTACTTTTATAAGGCAAGCCAAACTCTGCGGCCGTTTCCTTCACGATACCTGAAATATTCCTATAGTGCACGTGGCAGACATTAGGAAACAAATGGTGCTCAATTTGAAAATTAAGACCTCCGATATACCACGAGAACCAGCGACTGTTATTACTGAAATTGGTGGTGGTTCGCAATTGATGAATAGCCCAATTGGTTTCCAATGTATTATTTTCGTCAGGAAGCGGGTATTCCGTTCCCTCAATCACGTGCGCAGGCTGAAATATAATGGCTAAAATGAAACCCGTAATGTAATGCATGATAAAAATGCCAATCAAAATTTGCCACCATAACAACGGGGTAAATAATACCGGTATTACAAAGATGTAGCCTACATAGACGATTTTAGTTACAATCAGAATGGCCCATTCCTCTACGATGTTTGCGTTATTACGCTTGGCTATACCGGTTTTATGGTAACGGTGCAGCCGCTCAAAATCTTTGAATACCATCCAGGCAATGGTCATCAATCCATATAAAAACCACGCATAGATAAATTGAAACTTATGCATTTTCTTCCAATTAGAGTGTGGTGAGAGGCGCAATACACCACGAGGGCTTATGTCTTCATCTTCTCCATCCACGTTGGTATAAGAATGATGAAGCACATTGTGTTGCATCTTCCAGTTGAACGCGTTGGCACCGATCAGGTTTAAAGAATATCCGACTACGGTATTGACCCATTTCTTATTGGAGTAAGCTCCGTGGTTCGCATCATGCATGACCGACAACCCGATGCCCGCCAATCCAAGTCCCATGATCACGGTAAGGAGAATCAGCCAACCCATGCCGGTTACCGCTCCGCTTATGATTAAACCATAAGGACCAAAATACAGGGTAAACATGATAATCGATTTGATGATCATCTCCAGGTTGCCATGTCGGGAAAGCTCATTTTTTTTGAAATATTCGTTTACACGCTTATTTAGTATCGCTGTAAAATCCAACCGGGTCTTTGCAAACGTTACTGGTCTTTGAATCGTCATTATTCTGTTATTTTATTTAATATGCTATTAGTGAAACCGTAATAAAGAAACTATTTTAAAAGTTAGTTTTCAGGGTTAAACAGATACTTTTCGTCTCATTTCAATTAGAAAAATCTAGTGGGAGGTATGATCTTCAGGTAGAAAATGACCATCAGCAGGATTCCAAAAAAATTGATTTGCAAAAGTACACAATTATATCGAAAGATTCGGTGGTTTCCTGTGCCTAGAAACTTGGAATAATTCAATAAGTCAAAATTGAAAAAGGTCAACTCGGGTGTATTTTCGAAGGTTTACTATCTCTTTAACAAGATCCTCCCTGGATAGTTATTCAGCCCGAACCTAAATATCACCACATAGATTTGAAATTGACCGTCTGCTTTGTCAAAAAATCAACATTATCAGGTCCTGAACCTCCTGAATTCTTACAAATGAAAATACCTTCCAAAAAAAATGCTCCGGATCATGGAGCATTTTTTTAAAATTTTAACTCGCCTTCCTAATAAAGGTAATTAAGGGCAGTTCTGTCGTCAGTATTAAATGGTCGGTCACCACCATCTGTGCAGGCCAGCATCCATGATTTAGCGGCTGCTGTAGCTCCGGCAGGAGTGCCTGGAATAAGGACTGCTCCAACGGTGCTTGCTCCTTCATTGGAAGTTGCGCCACCGCAGCTGACAGAACGATCAAAATAATCAGTATGACGAAACCCAACACAATGGCCCATTTCATGAGCAATAATGGTAGCAATTCCGGCAGTGCTCAATCCATACTTGGATTCCAATACACCACTCATTTTGATCTGGTTGTAAGGATTGCCAGTGGCGGTTGGAAAACCGGCTGAACCTAATATACCCTGAGCTTCTTCACCTTTCTTCAAACGGGTCATTACAATGTTAGCTCCGGTAGATGTGGTTATACGTGAAAATGTGATAGTTAAACCCTGAGCATTGTATCTCGCAATAGCCGCATCTAATCCAGCAATCATTCCAGCGCTATAGCAAGTATTGCAGGTACCTTGTTGAGCATACATAGTAATTGTACCAGTGCCAGTCACCAGATTGGTGGTTCTATACTGCTCCAATGTTGGAAGTTTATCGCCTTGCTTCATGGTAGCGAGATCGGCATCTGTTAAATAGATATCTCCTTCTACCAGGTAACCTTGATCGAATTTGATTGGTGCTTGATTAATCACATCAAATCCAAGACTAATGAGTTGGCCTCTTACCGCATCCGATACATCTAATGATTCAATCTCCTGATCCTGGCAAGAGTAAAACACGCCTGATCCAATGAGCAATAAGAAAAGAAAGGAAATGGTTTTTTTCATGGTGTTTAGGTTATGGTTGATAATACGGAGCTCAAAGTAGAAAATATTCCGTAAAAAAAACAGTTTTGATAACGATTTCGTGGGACATTAATATCTGACCCTTATTTCGTTTTTTTACAAAAGTTTATTGCTAGAATGCAGTTCATGCCAAATTTTAAAGAAACATTACTTGTCTTTTTACTACTCTACGCAAATCTTGTTTTCGGCCAGAGCAGGATTTCGCCTCAGCTTTCCAATAAAGCATTCAGATTTGAAGCAAATAAGACACTGCTGACTGTCAGTGTGATTGATTCCGATGCATTTCAAAAAAAATACTTACACAGAACCAACTTCCTTCGCAGACATAGTGAAACCAATTGTTTTCTAATCCGGCTGTCAAAACGATCCACCCTGGATGATCTGAAAAAAGATTCTAATGTAATCTTTATTGATCATCACCAGAAACCTAGAGAAGAATCTGTACTTGAATATGTGAATTGGAATTTTAACCGCATCACCAAGACGCATCATTATTTTCCTGACTTAAATGGTGCCAATCAAAACGTCTCCGTAAAAGAGCAAGGTTTTGATCCATCTGATATCGATCTGGTGAACCGAAGTTTTACCACTTCGCTCACGCCTGCCACCACTTCGCAACATTCCACTGCCATGGCAACAATCATTGCGGGTGGTGGAAATTCTAGCCTACGATCCAGGGGTGTTGCCTATCAGGCTAACTTCACGTCATCTGATTTCAGTAATATCCTTCCGGATGATATCCTCATTTTCAATTCCAATAATATTCATGTGCAGAACCATAGCTATGGGGTGGGTATTGAAAATTACTATGGCAATGAAGCCTTTGCGTATGATCAACAAGTAACTACCCATCCCAGTTTGTTACATGTTTTCTCTGCCGGTAACAGTGGAAATTTAAAACCAACTGCGGGTAAGTATGTCAATATGGAACTGGCGAACCTGTCAGGTAATTTCAAACAAGCAAAAAATGTGTTGGTCGTCAATGCGGTAGATACCACACTAACCGTAAACGCCTTCAACTCCAGAGGCCCTGCCTTCGATGGCAGACTTAAACCTGAACTCACTGCCTTTGGTCAAGATGGCACCTCCGATGCCGCTGCCATCGTATCCGGAATCAGCCTATTATTACAGGAGAAGTATCGTCTTATCCATCAAACCGTGCCAACTGCTTCGCTAGTAAAAGCGATTTTGATTGCATCCTCTGACGACATCGGGTCTAAAGGAATTGATTATGTAAATGGATATGGAAGCGTGAATGCATACAAAGCACTTGCGTTGATGGAGGTGAACCAAATTATTTCCGTCACCCTGGCAAGCAACGAAGAAGTTACCATTCCGATTACGATTCCTTCTTCGGTTTCTGAAATCAAAGTTGCCGTTACGTGGACAGATCCACCCGCCATACCGAATGCCTCTTCTGTGCTGATCAATGATATTGACAGTTGGCTAGATGATGGCACACTGATCACCCAGCCGTGGGTATTAAATCCGTATCCGCATGTTGATTCTTTACAAGCACTACCAAAAAGAAAATCAGACCACCTGAACAATACCGAGTACATCACTTTAGAAAATCCTGCACCGGGCACATATCAATTGCATTTAGTATCCGGTACAATCACCAATGCAGCGCAGAAAGTTTCTGTCGCTTACTGGATGAATGACGATACACCCTTTCGTTGGGATTTTCCCCTGACCAATGATCAGGCTGAAGGAGGTGCAAAGAATCTATTGGTATGGGAGGCAGCACCTGATCAAACAGGTGATTTGTTCTTGCAATTGAATAACAACGACTGGCAATTGGTTCAGCCAGCCATTGACCTGGATAATTATTTCTATTGGTCTTGTCCAGATACCTTTTCTAAAGCAAAACTAAAGATGAAAATAGGTGCCGCTGAATTTGTCACCGATGAGTTCCTGATCTCTCCAGTAATTAAAATGAAAACCGCCTTTGTGTGTGCCGACAGTATTGGACTTACCTGGAATTCCATACCCAACGCAACGAGTTACGAACTATATACCTTGGGAAATCAATACTTGAAAAAAGTATCTGCTATAAATGATACCCTGGTTGTTTTACCTAAATCGTCTGATGATTTTTTTGCCATATCCCCGGTATTAAACGGAGTGACAGGAATAAAAAGTAACACCATCAACTATACCCAACAGGGGGCCTTATGCTATTTGAATCTATTCACCGCTGAGCGATACAGTGCAACACAAATAAGAATTCAATTGCAATTGAGCTCGTGGTATCAGGTCAAACACATTACTATTTTGAGAACTACCAATGGAAACACCGATGTGTTCAAGAACATCGCTGAAGGAAAATTACTATTTTTTGATTTCTATGACACTGAGCTACAGCCCGGCACGATGATTTATCAAGCTGAGATAGTGCTTCAATCCGGCATCAAAATACTTTCTGATCTGATTGAAATTACCATAGAGGAAAAGGGCAAAGCTATTATTTTTCCCAACCCGATTACTTCAAACAGCGACTTAACTATTCTTTCAGCAGGGGGTGGCGAGACGTTCAGAATTCTTGATCTGTTTGGCCGAATCGTTTTTGAAAAAGAACTGGAACTTGTTGCAGACGCCATTGATGTAATCCATCTGCCTGCGGGCGTCTATATTTATCACTTGATTTCAGAAGGAACGATAACGGATACCGGGAAATTTATTAAGTACTAAGGTATACTGAGAGAAGTGGAGTAGTGCCGCGCAATTACTTCCCTATAAAAAGAAAGGCGCCAGCCACGTGTTAAATAACACCCGACTTGCGCCTTATCCTTTCGGAATAAATCAGAATTACTTCTTCACGTTATTGTTAACGATCTTGGCTAACTCAAACATAGAGATTTGCTTCTTGCCAACGAAAAGTACTTTTAGCTTTTCATCAGCATTAATCATTCTTCTGTTTTTGCTATCCTGAAGTTTGTTCTTCTTGATGTAGTCCCAGATTTTTTTGATCATCTGTGTTCTTGGCATTGGAGTTCCTCCGATCACTGCTGCAAGAGCAGGGCTTGAAGTTAATGGTGCCATGAAAGCTGCATTAGGTTTTCTAGCTGATTTCTTAGCTGCTTTCTTTGCTACTTTTTTTGCTGCCTTCTTAGGGGCTGCTTTCTTTGCTGCTTTTTTAGGAGCTGCTTTTTTCTTTGCTGCTTTTTTTGCCATAGCGTTAATTGATTTTAGTGATTGTTAAAAATTAGGTTTAAAAAATTAATTAGACAAAACTACAAAAGTATTGCGAAAGAAATAGCGTTTCCCTATGAAATTCACTCTGAGTGGGTACCCCCCCTACTCCGTTCCCATAGGGAAAATGACTTTGGCCACCACTCTATGCAGGTATAAGTCATGAGTTTTCATAGGGAAAATGACTTCTAACAAGACTTCGTGAGGGTGCATTTCATGAATTTTCATAGGGCATAACCTAAAACCGCCACTACGTGACAGGCTGTTCCGGCCATGACAAAGAGATGCCAGATGAAGTGATTATAGCGAACGCGGTGATCATAGGCAAAGAAGAGTACGCCTACTGAATACATAACTCCGCCTGCAAGCAACCAGAATAAACCCCAGCCAGGCAGTGTGTCATAGAGGGGCTTTGCAGCCAGCACAGCAAGCCAACCCATGCCCAGATAGAGTGCAATAGAGAGTTTACTGGTGCCAACATTCCTAATGGACTTCATCACAACACCTGCTACTGCAAGTACCCAGATGATTCCAAATAGTGTCCAGCCCCAGGCACCTGGCAATACACTAAGCGTAAAAGGAGTATACGTGCCTGCAATCAGAAGAAATATTGCGCTATGATCGAAAACACGGAAGACGCGTTTTGTTTTACTATGAGGAAAAGCGTGATAGAGCGTAGAGGAGAGATATAATACGATCATGGTCACTCCAAAAATGATGGCTCCGGTAACGGCAGCTACGCCAAGCGGTATTGCCTTCATGATCAGAAGGGGTGTCACTGCTATGGCGGCCAACACTCCTATACCATGGCTGATACTATTGGCGATTTCCTCTCCCACCGTTTGAAGGCGCGTCCAATTTTGTGACTCATCCATTGATTTCGTTGGCTCCATTGATTACTCAACTGATCATCTGAAACAATAGTTCTTGATCTATGGGGGTGAGAATATGTTCTAGCGATAGAAGTGTTTCTGGTGTCTGCCGATTACAAGAGCTGTAGCTCTGCGAAGATCACTTCCAATTCAGGTTTACTTTTGCCTAATTTCGCTTCCAGTTTCTTAAACATACTTTCTTTATTGCCGTCTTCAAAGACGAAATCCTCATCAGAAAGAATAGGAAATATCCGTTTTAGCAAAATCTTTTGTTCTCTCCAGCTTCTCAAAATATTCATTATTGGGTCAATATAGGCAGAATTGATTATTGATATACGAATACAACGATAATATTCTCAAGAAGGTGCGCTTTTTGTGAAGAAAGGTGATGATGTAATACCCTTTCCAACCTTTCGCGATAAAAAAGTGGTATGAATCTGGTCGTGTTTACATTGAGGACTTCCGTTCTCATTTACCCGATAACTGGGGATTTTATTTCACACATATTCTCCATTCAAACACCCATTGACTTGGGTTGGTTGATTTCACGGGAATTCATTTCCGGCACAATTCTTAATTGATGGTTCTATATCAAAAAATATAAAAATGAAAACAACTATGGTAAGTTTCTATAAAACCGCATGGGTGGTACTGATTATTGTATCCGTTCAACTCGTGCTGGGTTGCAAAGCCTCAAACACAGCAAAAGGCACCGCGATTGGCGCTGGGTCTGGCGCTGTCATCGGTGGTATTATCGGAAAACAATCTGGCAACACGGCTGTAGGAGCCATAATCGGTGCAGCGGTTGGCGGCACTGCGGGCGCCCTAATCGGGCGTAACATGGACAAACAAGCCGAAGAGCTAAAAGCCGATCTTAAAGGCGCTACTATTGAGCGCGTGGGTGAAGGTATTAAAATCACGTTTGATTCGGGATTGATGTTCGACTTTGATTCCTATACATTGACCCCGGGAACAAAGGAGAACCTGACAGCCCTCTCAAAGACCTTGAACAAATATGAAGACACCAATGTCCTGATTGAAGGGCACACCGATAAAAAGGGCACGGAAAAATATAATATGAATCTATCACAGCAGCGCGCCAAGGCAGTGGCAACTTACCTGGAACAACTTAATGTAAAGAATAGCCGGACCACTACCAATGGATATGGAGAGGTGCAACCTATTTCAGAAAATGATCAGAAAAACAGACGCGTGGAAGTAGCCATTTATGCCAATGAGAAAATGAAGAAGGCAGCAGAAAAAGGTGAGCTGAACTAAATGCCTAAATCATAAAATGGACTCAGTATTTTTTAGTCAATCACGGAAGACGTTCATTCTACAGTAGTCTTTGCAGCAGCAGTCACATCGCGGTTAACTTTTTCCATAAGGTATTCGTGAATGGCCGCTGCTGCTTTTTTAGCCTGGCCCATTGCCTGAATGACCGTTGAACCTCCGGTGATTGCATCGCCCGCAGCAAACACTCCTTTCTTGCTCGTTTCACATGTATTGTTATCCACCAGAATGACTCCCCATTTGTTGGTGCGGATTTCTGCATCGGTTGATGGAATGATGGGATTCACACTACAACCCAGTGCCATCACCACCGTGTCGCAGTCTTCTACAAAAAATTCTCCTGTTGGGACTGGCTTCTGTCTTCCTGTTTCATCCGGCTCGGAAAGCACCATGCGCTCACACTTTATCTGTTTTACAAAATTGTCTTCATCCACGATGAACTCAACCGGATTGGAAAGCCAGCGCCATACCATTTCCTCCTGCTCAGCATGCTTTAATTCTTCTGATCGTGCCGGTGCTTCCTGGTGCGATCTTCTGTAGTAGCACGTTGGCTCTGCGCCTAAACGTTTCGCTGTGCGCAACACATCCATCGCGGTATTGCCGGCACCAATAACGGCAACTTTCTTTCCTGAGAAAACAGGTGTGCTGTAATTCGGAAAACGATTGGCTTCCATGAGGTAAATACGCGTGAGATATTCATTGGCAGAATAAACTCCATTGGCATTTGAGCCTGGCACATCCAGCATGCGTGGTAATCCTGCTCCTGTTCCGATCATCACGGCATCAAATGCTTCCTTGTAAAGTAAATCTTCCAACGTGAGTATTTTTCCGATCACCATGTTATACACAAAGCGAATCCCCAGCTTGGTAAGAAAACGAATGTCTTCATCAATCACTTTTATGGGCAAACGAAAACGGGGTATGCCATATACCAAAACGCCACCGGCCCTGTGAGAAGCTTCAAAAACAATTACTTCATGCCCTTGTATTGCCAGTGCATAGGCTGCGGAAAGTCCGGCAGGCCCTGAGCCTATGATCGCTACTCTTTTTCCAGTAGGTTCTTGTATGGCGGGTATTTCAAATAATCCATTTACACGTTCGTAGTCGGCTGCATAGCGCTCAAGATTTCCAATCCCTACAGGAATATTTCTGCGACCTACTACACACACTGCCTGGCATTGTTTGTCTTGTGGGCATACCCTTCCGCACACAGCGGGCAAAAAATTTGTCTCTCTTATTTTTTTTGCTGCTGCACTGGGGTTGCCTTGTTCAATCAGCCGGAGAAAACCAGGTATATCGATTCCAACGGGACATGCCTCTATACAATTGGGTTTGCTGCAATGCAGACATCGTAACGCTTCAAGCCGTGCCTGCTCATCGGTGTAGCCGATGGGTACTTCTTCAAAATTATGAATCCTGGATTGCGCAGAACGCAACGGCATTTCCTGGTGGGGAATCAGTGAGCGTTCTCTCTTATTTAAAGTAACCGGTGTCTGTGTCATCGTCTATATCGTTCAACCATTCATAGTATCGAAGGCCATCTTCTCTTGCTTTGCAAACATTTTCTGCCGCTTGGTAAGGTTTTCAAAATCTACTTTATGTCCATCAAAGTCGGGTCCATGGAAACAAGCGAATTTCGTTTCGCCACCTACCGTTACGCGGCAAGCCCCACACATGCCTGTGCCATCCACCATGATCGCATTGAGCGAGACATACGTGTTGATTTTTAATGAGCGTGTCATTTCACTTACGGCTTTCATCATAGGCACCGGCCCCACAGCCAGCACATAAATCACTTTCTCGCGGTCGAGCACCTGCTTGAGTGCATCGGTTACAAAACCCTGCAGGCCGGAAGAACCATCATTGGTTGTGATCAACACTTCATCACAGGCCTGAGTCAACTCTGGAATCATAATCAAACTTTCCTGAGTGCGTGCGCCCACGATGCCAATTACCTTATTACCCATTGCTTTCATGTCTCTGGCTGTAGGAATGATGGCTCCGGTGCCATAACCTCCTCCGATCACCACACAGGTGCCCATGGAGGTTGGAAGAATAGAACGCTCACCTAAGGGACCAACCACATCTTCAAAAAAGTCTCCCTTCTCCATCGCATTGATTTGAGTGGTGGTCTTGCCTACGGCCGAAACAACAATGTGGACCGAGCCGTGTTCACGATCCCATCCACAAACAGAAAGCGGTATGCGCTCGCTCAGAATATGCGGACGAATAATCAGGAACTGACCACCTTCAATTTTTTTTGCTATCAGTAGAGCGTCAATAGTAAAATGATAGGTGTTAGGACAAAGCAAACGCTTCGAAAGAATTTTATAGCTCTGTG
Source organism: uncultured Ohtaekwangia sp. (assembly GCA_964540915.1). GTDB lineage: Bacteria > Bacteroidota > Bacteroidia > Cytophagales > Cyclobacteriaceae > ELB16-189. Next base: position 6,774 of record CAZIOY010000046.1, on the reverse strand, counting down.
AATATTGACGTCTATGAAGAGACGACTGACAGAAGTAAGGAAGGAAATCTTCCGCTTCGTGTCTTACAATAAAAGCACGGTCCCAGTTATGATGCTCATCGCGCCCTGCAATAGCAAGAAAGGTCTTATAGAGTTTCTTTTCATTTTCAATCGACAATAATCCTTTACGCAACATTTTGCCCAGCGCGCGTGCTGCATTTTTTCGAACCAGCACTTGCGGGTTGGATAGAAAGCGAAAAACTGAGTCAACTATTTTTGATCTGAGTTCTTCGCTAAAAGCAGTCGGTCGTAGCTTTTGTACCAATCTCCCTACCGAATACAAACTCATGGAAGTCACCTGGTGATTGTTATGCTGAGCAGCCGCGAGAATGGCCGGCACTGCCCTGGCGGCTTCAGGAATCTTAAAAAGTGAAAGCACCTGAATCAGGTTGATGAGGTCGTGATCATGCTCACGATGGTCATCGAGTTTTGAAAGAATAAATTCAAGTCCCTCTATTCCATTGCGTGCAAGGCTTTTTCCAAAGTCCACAGCGGTCTCCGTGTCGGCTGCCAGAATCTCTTTGAAAAGAAACGGAATCATTTCAGTACCGAATTTCGCAATGAGTTTTTCGGTCATCACAGCTAGCTTTGGCATCCTGCTAGAGCCGGTATGGTGCACATGAAAAAATACTTCGGAAAGTGATTTGGTCAGACTTAATTTTTCATCGTAGGTGAGGTCCGTTAACGCCTTCGCAGCATTCAGTGCCTGCGTTACGGATTCTGCCGAACGTGTGTCCAGCGATTGGATGATAGTGTTTACCCGGTCGGTGGTTTCCATATTGAATAGTAATCACAACAAAATAAGCTGTGCTAAGACAGTACTATTTAGCAAGAATCATGTGTACCAGATATGATAAAAGTCAGGTTTTACTTAAACCTTTGTTAGGAAATTAAATGGATGGTTATTGGTGCTCTATGAATCAATCACACTGACGCGCTGATTTGAAATAGCACGGTTATATTCCCATCAGGAATCTACAAACGTTTTTTTTACTTAGTTTTATCGTCCGATAAACCGCACAACTATCCATGATCCAATTCTTTAATCGCTTCCATAAATTTTCAGTTGTTCTATTTCTTTCATTGTCACTGTTGGCAGCTTGCACCGAGCGAACCAAGGAAATCAAGCCCACACTCATCCTGACCAATGGCCATATCTGGACGGGCGAAGATTCTGCCTCCTTCGTGCAGGCACTGGCCATCACCGGCAACACCATAACCCAAGTGGGCACAACAGAAACCATTCTGCCACTCGCGGGCCCAGAAACCAAAATCATTGACCTCAAGGGAAAATTGGTGACGGCCGGTTTCAATGATGCCCACATTCACTTCCTCGGTGGCTCGATGGGCTTGTCGGAAGTAGAACTCTCCAGTACCCTTTCGCTTAACGAAGTCATTGCCAACACTCAGAACTTTATTAAACAGAATTCTGACAAAGAGTGGATCACAGGCAGAGGCTGGCAGTACACGTTTTTTCAATCGGGGCTTCCTGATCACACTACGATGAAAGCGTTGGATATTGATAAACCGGTGTTCATCAAAGCCTATGATGGTCATAGTGCCTATGCAAATAAAAAAGCACTCGCTATGGCAGGCATCACCGCGTCAACCCGGTTTGATGGCTTCGGAGAATTGGTGAAAGATAAAAATGGTGTGCCCACCGGTGCAATGAAAGAAGGTGCCATGTCGCTGGTGGGAAAATTTGTTCCACCGCCTTCGTATCAGGATAAACTGAATGCGCTGCGCAAAGGTCTCGCATTGGCCGCCTCACTCGGCATCACCAGTGCACAAAATGCCAGTGGCGATGAAACCGATGTGAAATTATTTAAAGAGCTGCTCAACAGCGGTGAATTAACCATGCGCTATGCTGCTGCCTTTTCGGTGGATGATAAAACGACCGCTGAACAAATCGAACGCTATACGTTTATAAAAGACAGCATCGGGCCAAACCATCCCTTGTTGCGGGCCGATGCCATTAAGTTCATGCTCGATGGTGTGATCGAATCGCACTCAGCTGCAATGTTGAATGCCTATGAGGATGTAGCACCTGATGCGAAAGATGCAGCAGGCTCCCTGAGCATGCCCATGGCCACCTATCAGGAGCTGGTGAAACTATGTGATCAAAGAGGATTTAGAATTTATACGCATGCCATTGGCGACCTCGCTGTGCGCGAAACATTGAATGCCTATGAAAAAGCTATGACCGAAAATAAATCGGTGAACAAGCGGCACCGGGTGGAACACATTGAAACCATCTCGCCTGATGATTTGCCACGCTTTAAAAAATTGGGAATCATGCCCAGTATGGAACCCATCCATGCCGACCCTGGCACCATTGCCGTGTGGGAAAAAGCAATTGGACAATCACGGCTGCCCTATTCATTTGCCTGGAACGCGATGTTACAGAATGGTGGTCACCTGGTGTATAGCAGCGACTGGCCTGCAGCCATCAGCGTCAATCCCATCCGCGGCATTCATGTGGCTGTCAACCGTAGAAATCCATTGGGCTACCCGGAAGGTGGCTGGGTGCCTGCTCAAAAAATAAGAATGGACCAGGCATTGAAAGCATACACGTATGCCGGTGCATATTCATCCTTTGAAGAAAAGAAAAAAGGATTACTGGCGCCTGGCTATCTGGCCGATGTGATTGTATTTTCTGATGACTTGTTTTTGATCGACCCGATGAAAATCCACGAAGCTAAAATTGTGCTCACTGTTTTTGATGGGAAGGTGATTTACGACAAACTATGACGGAAAGCAGGTTAGATACCAGATGCTTGCACCCTCTTGCTGTTTTCTCCATCTTTACAGCGCATCCGCTTTGCCTCTGAAAAATTTAAGACCTCAACATCTGCAGTCTGATATAGCGTAAGTGATCGCTCTATGCAGGCGTTACTCTCGGGACTTCACACAAGTCCTGTCACTTTAGTACTACATTGTAAAAATTACCCATGTTAGAAACCAATCGTCTTATCCTGGTACCCTTAACGCACGAACAATTATTACTCTATAAATATGATCCACCTGCGCTAGCTAAAAACCTGGGCGTTCTCTATGTGGAGCGCCAGCATGACCCCGCCACTGTTGGTGATCTGGCCGAAGCACTCGAGTTCTGGATTAGTCAAACGTTTTTACAATCGCATCGCTTTGAATGGTATACGAATTGGGAAATCATTTTAAAAGAAGAGCCGCTCGCCATTGGCGGCATTGGCTTTTCCGGTTTCATGGATGAAGATGGCAAGACCATGGTGGGCTATGGCCTTGACGTGCGCTATCATGGCAAGGGTTACGCCAGCGAAGCGTTGCAAGCGCTGCTCACATGGGGGTTCCGTTACCCGGAGTTAAAGACGGTGGTAGCCGATGCGCCCCTGAAACATATTGCTTCGCATCGCGTGCTCATCAAAAATGGTTTTGTTGAAACACACCGTGATGATCAGCTCACGCATTGGAAAATTGATCGTGCGTCTCAGTTATGATGTGATTGCTATGTTATCTATTTGCGTAGCTTTATCATCATCTCAAAAGAAACTCATAGGCCGTTTCTTTTTAATTACGGTTATCTCGGATCAACATAATGAACAGATTGATTACGCGTAGATGTTCCTCTCCTTCGAGCGTATTGTCCCCAGAAATTATCTCCTGGAATTGATTTCATCCCGCAGGATTTTGATATTCTTAAAGTTCATGGGTAAGATGGCTGCAAGGGCCAACACCGCCACGAGGCCACCGGTAAATTTCTTTTCGGTGACCGTCAAATAGAGAGAGGCCGCTAAGCCAACGATCAAGATCCCAATAAAGAATGCGGTGATGACCTTCAACTGCTTTTCTTTTTTTTTAAGTTCTTCGATTGAAAGTCTTTTAAGATCCTCTTTCATGGGTATCTGTTTTATTATGAATTCACAGCGATCATTCTGATACAAGTTAAGGAATTTAGTTAATTCGACTCGTCCCGAATTCCCGCTCACCTGTTTACTTTTTCAATTGGCTTGTCAATTTCGATTTATGATGTGCCTGTCATACGATCGTTATCGGATGATAGCAACACTTTTTTTATTTCAAAAACTGTACCTGCCAAATATATCGTCCCTTCAGGACTTGATTCATTTCTATCTAAATTTCTACCAAACTTTAATCCCTAACGGGATTTTAAATACATCAGGCAAGTAGGTCCTATTGAAAGCATCAGGTCGAAAGACCCAACGGCAAATGTCGATGAGGGTGAAAAAAAACTTTTGGCAATACGTATCGGGGTGGCTCCGACCAGGGAGAATTAGCACAGCACCGGTGAGCGTTGAGTCGTGAATGGTAATTTGACCTGCCCTATTCGCTGGGCTGAAGATGAAATGCGCTCACGGGATTGCGGGTCGCGCATGTCTCCATATTACTATCATTCAAAATGATCAGGAACTGTTTCAATCTTTGAGTCACGTTGCTTGCCCGCAATGACATGTTGATATAGTTTGCAACATTGCCATGTGCATATGAAATTTTATACACGACAATCACAATTGCTTTCCGGGGCGGAACAGAGCGCCAAGTCAAAAGACCTGACGGCAATAATAAAGACCTAACGGCAATAGTAACGGCAGTAACAAAGTCGTGACAGCAATAAAATTTTATTCACTTTTTTCTATTCATACAAATAAGGCTCTTTGTTATAAGCTATCCTTCTAACATTCTCCAGTACTCTTTTCATATAGATTTTCCAAAACGCGTTTGCAAATAGCCAGTTTAGCGGATAGAGTAATGCATTATTCGAATGCAGGGAATAGGTATAGTCTATTAAAATCCTTTTTGGTTCAAGTTCTGTTGTCTTCCACTCCCCTTCAAATTTATAGAAACCCAACAACCACGATTGAAATTCGTTTACTTCAATTTTCCAGTAGTTGTTTTCTATTCTTTCAATCACTTTGTCAACGGAAGCGAAGCCACCTTTTTGCGTAATTGATTTTGCAACAAAGACCTTCTTGCTAAAACCCGGTTTTCCCCACTGCTCGTCATTCGTGCTATGCGTTACTTTGGGCATCATACCATAGCCCGTATGAACTTTGGACACATCACAAAGCATGGGTGTCTTAAAAGCCCTTTCTAAGGAACAGGTGTAAATGGTGGAAACGGTTACTTTAAAAATCATCTCTGTCGTTTATGAAAAATCTTCCTTGCCAGCATTATTAGTGATTACAAAATAATCACAAATATCCTGTCACACAAATATGCATGATATTCCTGCATTCAACCCCGAAGGGGTGCAACATCAATAGCCCCGGGTGCTAACCC
>CAZIOY010000046.1:0-1358 GCA_964540915.1 uncultured Ohtaekwangia sp. | reverse complement strand
CACAGGAATATTAAGATCGAGCCGCACACGTGTTGGCGCGGATGGATGAATGATGTTAGAATGATGATTGCAGTGACGAACATGTTGTGGTCAGGCGACCAACAACCTCCGCAAATGATGTGGTGCGACTTCACGGGATTCCGGGTCGCACCAGACTGTATATGACAATGTATGGCATGCTTATACGATCTCTTTTTTATGTACGATCATCCAGCTTGCCCGGAATGACAGGCTGAAGAGGCGACCAACAACAACTGCGACCCACATCCACTTAGGGCAACCCACACCAACGGAGGTCATCTCCTGAAAAATAAAAAAAGCTCCGCGCAAAAAATAGTTACATTAGATTTTACTTTTTACCGCATTAAACAATACTCATATAAACACCCACCGTATGAACTATTTTGTACCCTGCGCCTGCTTTATTTTGATGTGCCTGTTGTTTACTGCCTGTAAAAACAACTCAGATAAACCTGCAGAAGACCAGGACCAGGCAGCAGCAGAACAGCAGGTAACTACTGGCCCGGCCAGATACCTGTTAAGCGCTACCGAATTCATTGAGCTGGCGGCCTGTAAGGATCTGCCTTGTGTACAGTTATTTATGAAAGACCACAGCACTGATTTTGTGCACGCTAAAAAAGGGGAGTTTGCAAGCCAGTACCGGTTGGTTGTTACTGATACAACCGGTGAGAGCCTCCATATTCCCATGTCTACTTTATATGTTACGGTTGATGCCGGTGCCGATTGGCGCATGGCTCATACACTCCATAGCCAGGCATTGAGCGATCAATTGCTGCAGGAATTTGCTGCTGAAAAATTCCTGCTATCCGATTCTCTTTACAGCAAAAAAAATGCAGGGTATAACTATCATTACCGCTCTGACCAATACCCTGGTTTGGTTTTGTCTCAAACCAAAACATTTGCACCCTGGCGTGCAAGAGGCTTGTATTATACCGTTACCTGGCCTTGTTATGTTTTTGAATTATATGCAGCGGAATAAGACTGAGCCTCACACTTTTGGGCGCGGATAGATGAACGATGTGAGAATGATGATTGCAGTGACCGTTTTAATCTGTTGTGGTCAGGCGACCAACAACAACAACTGATGCGACCAACAACAACGCAAGGTTAATATTTTTTTGATGTGATTGTCAATTGACTTGCTTGATTTCTGTAGGTTGTCTAACGTTTGATTCCTAAATAAAATATATAAGCATTTAAACACATGTAAAATATTGCTGGCAAAGAAATTAAAAGACTATCCTTTGATTTAATTCTTGTCATTACGGCAAGCAACATTAATATGGAAAGTCCACCCGATGATATTAGTAAAATCGGTTTAAATAGTAAGCCTATCA
>CAZIOY010000045.1:0-35572 GCA_964540915.1 uncultured Ohtaekwangia sp. | reverse complement strand
AAAACTTTCTTGCTCAATCTTCATCGTTTAATAGACACTCAAGGACGAGGTGCGCATGGCCCGGATGAGCGCGGCTCCCGATGGCTATCGGGACGGCTATTTAGCATAACGTCAAATTATTGGACTGTGGGTCAGGAACTTAGTGCGGCAAGAGTTATATAATTTATATTATGTTAAGTAGCATTCTTTGAACCCTACCTATATTTGCAGCCCATTCCTTCATATCGGTTTAATCGGTAGCTAATTTTCGGTGTGGTCAAACTGAGCACTTACATTAACTAAACGATGTCAATTCTTTTCCAAGCTCACCACCACTTCAATATCCTGATTTGCTGAAAAGGCTTTGCTCCCATGCTAATCCATCTATGCGGATATTGAACGTGCCAATGACTTACGAACAGAAGAACCCTACCGCACCTTTACCTTTTGAATCAGTTTTGACCAAAGGATTCGAACACACTCTGGCTTATCGTAAAATTTAATAAGCATATTAAAAACAGTAAATTTCAGCTTCACGACTTTTCATAATGAAGAAATCAGAAAAACTCATCGCCCGCAGAAATGCCATCGTACCGGAAGGCATGGGCATGTATAGTCCCGTCACCATTGCCTCTGCCAAAGGCGCTATCACCAAAGATGTTGACGGCAAAGAATACATCGACTTTGCCGGAGGTATTGGTGTGCTCAACGCAGGCCATTGTCCGAAGCCTGTGGTGGATGCTATTGTAAAACAATCAAAGCAATTGATTCACGCCTGCTTTCCAGTGGCCATTTATGAGCCTTACGTGGAGTTATGCGAAGTGTTGGCCCGGCTATTTCCTCATGGCAAGAAGACCAAAGTAATGTTAACCAACTCCGGAGCCGAAGCCGTAGAAAATGCTATAAAGATAGCCCGTCAAGCCACTGGAAAGCAAGGTGTTATATGCTTCACCGGAGGCTTTCATGGACGTACCTTATTAGGCATGTCACTAACTTCCAAAACTGGTTATAAAATCGGCTGCGGTCCCTTCGCTCCTGAAATTTATCGTCTACCCTTTCCGGATTATTATAAGAACCATGATGGGTTGATGCTGGATCAATTCATCGATCGTGAACTCAACGCCTTTGAAAATTATCTGCATACTGTGGTAGATTCTTCGAACGTAGCGGCCGTGATCATGGAGTTGGTGCAAGGTGAAGGTGGCTTTGTGGTAGCGCCCAAACCCTATGTGCAGGGCCTTCATCGCATCTGCAAAGCCAAAGGCATACTACTGATCATTGATGAAGTTCAAACCGGTTTTGGCCGCACCGGCAGGTGGAGTGCCTATGAACATTATGATATTGTACCAGACATTTCCACCTGGGCCAAGTCGATGGGCAGTGGTATGCCGATTGGTGCCGTGATCGGTCGGGCCGAAATCATGGACCAGACTACCAAAGGAACCTTGGGTGGCACCTACCCGGGCAACCCCGTAGCGTGTGCTGCTTCGCTGGCAACCATCCAATACATGAAAGACATCGATATCAACAGCAAAGCAGAAAAAGTTGGGAAGACGGTGATGGATTTCTTCAACGTGCTGCAAAGTGAATGTGATGCGATCGGTGACGTGCGCGGACTGGGTGCCATGGTTGCGTTTGAGTTGGTGAAGTACAAAGACCCCAATAAACCCGATGCGGATTTGTGCAAAGCTCTTATTAGCGCCTGTGCTGCGAAAGGATTACTGATCATCAGTGCGGGAGTATCCGGAAACGTAATCCGTGTGTTGAGTCCGCTCATCATTTCGAAACCACAATTGCAAAAAGGTCTTGACATACTACGCAAAGAGTTATTACGCCTCACTAAAAAATAAAACCTCCGATGAAGAGAATCATTTCCGTTCTATGTGCTGCGCTAATGATAAGCGTTGCTTCGCTGGCACAAACTGCAAAGCCTCGCGCCCGCGATCTGGGAATTCCCTTTGATGGGACACCCGGAAAGTATAATGCCATCACCGATGTAGCCGGGGTTGAAGTGGGATACAAAACATTGATTGAAGGAAGTGGAAAATTGGTGGTTGGTAAAGGACCTGTGCGAACCGGTGTCACCGCCATCTTCCCGAAAGGGAAAGGTTCACTCGATCGGGTGTTTGCTGCATGGTTCACCTTAAATGGAAATGGCGAGATGACGGGCACCACCTGGGTAGATGAATCCGGTGGATTAGGATCACCGGTGCTCATTACCAATACGCACAGCGTTGGCGTGGTGCGTGATGCCGTGATAGAATGGTATGCTAAAAAAGTTACCGGCAGTGATTACTCAGGCGATATCAGTTTGCCTGTAGTGGCCGAAACCTGGGATGGTTTTCTGAACGATATCAATGGCTTTCATGTAAAGAAAGAACACGTATTTGAAGCGATGGAGAGTGCTGCGAGCGGACCCATCCGTGAAGGAAACGTGGGTGGTGGCACCGGTATGATTGCACATGGTTTCAAAGGAGGCACAGGCACCTCTTCCAGAAAGTTGGATGTTAAAGAGGGTGGTTATACGGTGGGCGTTTTAGTGCAGGCCAATTATGGAAGGCGTGCGCTGTTATCCATTGCCGGAGTTCCTGTAGGAAAAGAGATTACAGACCTTCTCCCCTATGAAGCAAGACCCGATACTGATCAGGGTTCTATCATTGTAGTAGTTGCTACCGATGCTCCCGTGTTGCCCCATCAACTGGAAAGAATTGTGAAGCGTGTGTCGCTCGGCATAGGCGTGATGGGTGGCCGCGGAGGCAATTCTTCCGGAGATATTTTTATTGCCTTCTCAACAGCTAATCCTGAAGTTTCAAAGAACGAAGGAATAGCTCATCTTGAGATGTTGCCTAATGACAGAATCACTCCTCTTTTTGAAGCCGCTGCTGCTGCTACGGAAGAAGCGATCGTCAATGCGTTGATTGCCGGTGAAACGATGGAAGGTGTGAATGGAAATAAAGTCTATGCCATTCCACATGATCGTTTGATTTCGGTGATGAAGAAATACAATAGGATTAAATAGGAATTTGGATATTGGTTGGAGTTTTTATGCCCGATCAAAGTTCGTGCGAAGTGCGCCCTTGGAAACGTGAAGCCAGAAGAAGCTTGCAGTGGCGCACGATAACATTCATTGATTCTTGCGAGCTTGACGCTCGCAAGAATCAATGAATAAAAAAGTTTCCCCGATGGCTATCGTGGGAACTATTGTAAGTGCTCATTCGCGCCAGCAGTCACGTAATGAATGAGATGCATTCGATTTGGCGCGAAACTCAGATGCGCATAGCTATGACCGGTGGGCTGCTCCACCTTCATCCAATGATAATCATCAACTAAACAGAATACTTTTATTAGTTCCCTCTTGGAATAACCGGCAATATGATTCGCGAGGCTTCTTTCTTTGTATGATAGAGTGTGTTCGTAGCCGGCACCAGGTTTTTTTCCGTGGCGATCTCTGTACCCGTATTTGGATTCGCATCGTAGTGAGGCGCTTTGCTGCTGGTGATATAGACGCGTATGCGATGACCTTTCTTAAATAAATTAGATGTGTACACCTGCCCGATCCGGATTTTATATACCTCACCCGGCTTCATCATCTCTTGCTTTTCATACCCATTGCGATAACGCATTCGCAAATAACCAGCATCCAAACCATGCAGGTTGATCGACTTGCCATCGGGAAGCACATCACATAATGTAAAAGAGAAGTCGGTGTCCTTCGCAGTTGAACTCACAAACAGTTCCGCTACAATTTCTCCGGTTACTTCCATATCACTTTCTAATGGAGCGGAGGTGTATACGACTACATCACTCCTCAATTCATTTTCGCGCTGATCATAAGGATATGATTTTTCATACGACTTATCCCAAAACGGATTGTTCGGATCAAACACATAACTCACACTTTTTTCAACTGGTGTACTGTGGGTTAGTAATACGCCTGCATTTTTGTTCTTTCCGGATTGCTGAAGATAATACGAGGTTGGCACTGCCCGTGTGAGCGGCCACTCGGTTTCCGCATGCCATTTGTTCTCCCCCATCGTGAAGATGCTTACTGCCGGCAATGGGTTTTTCTTCGCTACGTCTTTCAACAAAACATCAAACCACTGAAGCAAGGCCGCATCATAATCAATGCCCGCATTGGTGCCGAACTTCACTTCGCCAAAGGTGGTCTTACGTGTGTTTAGCGAAGTGTGATTCCACGGACCCAGCATGAGAACCGTTTCTTCTTTTGCCTGGGTGGTAGCCGCTTCATTCCTCATTTTGTTAAAAGCACGCGTTGCTCCTTCCGGACCATAGGCAGCATCGTACCAACCACTTTCCAGGAAAACAGGATTTCTGAATTTTGAAAAGTCCTTTTCCATGTTTACAAAATCCCACCATGGTGATAAGTCGGGATGCGTCAGCCATTCGTAATATTCAGGTGCATACTTTTTCAAGAGTGGCAAATCAATCAAAGGCCGATAGTTGTACCATTGTCTTCGGTCGCTCTTCTCCCACTCTTCCGTTGCAGGTTCGTCATCCCACGGTCCGGAGTTGTCGTTGGCTCGTTTCCGTTTGTCCGCCAGAATGTAGGGCGTGAACCAATCAATCCACGGATGTGAAAATGCACCACCATAATAAATGAAATGATGACTACCAATCGGTGTCATCTCCGGAGCGGCAGCCACCAGATGAGGCGGCACTTCAGCCATCGCTTGCCATTGCACAATGCCAGGATACGATCCTCCGTAGGTTCCTACTTTGCCAGTGCAATAGGTTTGTTGCGCCACCCATTCAATCACATCGTACCCATCTTTCTTTTCGTTGCGATAGGCTTCGAAATCGCCTTCGCTTCTTAATCTCCCGCGAACATCTACCAGAAATACAATGTAGCCTTGCTTCGCTGCCTTCAGCGGAAACTCTGCATACCCATCATAATCATCCACGCCATAAGGAGTTCGATAAACAATAGCCGGAAATTTTCCGGGTCGTTCGGGTCGATAAGCAATGGCACCCAGCTTCACTCCATCGCGCAGGGGAATCATTACTTCTTCACGCAGAATGTTGAGCGGATGTTGGGCAACAACATGAACACCAATGAAGCATAAAAGGCCAATAAGAATTAATTTATTCATCTCTCAATATTCTATTTAACCAGGTTTTGATAAAATGATTTTGCGTTTTGAATATCCTTGATGACCGATTGTTTCTCCGCATCATTGCGGAATATCAGTTCATTGATTTTACTTTCGATCCGGGTTATCCAGTTCAAAAAGTATTCAGCGGCTATCTTCTGTTGACTATTATTCACTACACTCTCAATATAAATGGGATTCGTACTGCCGTAAGGATATAGATCCGGAAGATCAGGATGCGCCTGATCACTCCATGCGCGAAGGAGTACCCAGCCCGAACCTTTCACCTTGATAGTTCCTTTGAAATCAACACTCTTCGTTGGGCCTTTAAATGAATGCGTAGCAACCACCTCACCATTCCAGATTACTTCTACATGATCCACCGGAACATTGCTTCTTAAAAAACCGGTATAAGAAAGAGGTTGACCTTTTGGATTAATGGTAATGCTTTCTCCCGGGTTCGCATTCCCTACTTTCAATCCAACGATCGGGCCATTGGTGACAAAGCTTTTCCCTGCTTTCAGTTTTGATTCAAACACGGTGGCATCCAGTATTTCTTCTGCTTGCACATATACACGATTCAATCCAACCGGTCCGCGTAAACTCGCATAGTTGGCCATGGCATCGGTGCCGGCTGCAGCAGGAATGCGCAATCCGCAGTTCAATAGTTTATACCACACGTGTTCGGATGCTTTGTGATCAGAGAATCCAATGAGTTCGTAGTAATCTACTTTTCCTAAGGCCGCATCCACCGGTAATTCATTCATCAGCGTTATCGACTGATCCGGAAAAACTTCGGATTGTTCGAACGGATGCACATAACCAACCAATCCTTGTTGTGCGTGGGCGCGATCGGCAATGAATGAATTATGAGGGAATAGACTTTCAGCAGCTGTCATTGGATAGCCCGAATAATCGGGAAGGATAAAATGATCTTTCAGGTTGAGCAAACCCAAATGTCCCCAGAAGCTGGTATGAAACTCCTGGCCATGAAGAAGCATGGTTTCGTTATCGGATACTTTATCGGGGGTGGTAGAAAAATAGTTGAGATCCGGAATACGCTGCTCCTTATTGACGATGAGATTATAAACAAAATTCAAATCTTCTGCTTTTGCCTGTTGTAACAGTCGGTCGGGTTTGTTTTGGTATTGACCCGTGTAGTTCATGTGCACATGCACATCACCACTCCACCATTTACCGAAGTCAGTTGGAAGATTGAGTCGTTTTAAATTGATCACCAATGGATTGGAAATGTCGCTGGCATTTACCTCCAGCTTCTGAATTTCATATTGAGGACCATGTGATACTTGAATCACCAATTTACCTACCGGAACTTTTACATCATCACTCCCATCACTTTGAAAATAATGCGATTCAAATTTTTGAGTAGTAAGATTCCTTGAATCATCGGCATGAATCCAGGCACTTTCCGGAGCATAGAATTTTCCACGGCTATCGATAACGCTAACGCGCGCTGGAATTTCTTTTCCTTCTTCATTGCGAATGAGGAGTTTCAATGAAGCATGTGGTTGCCGGTATTGATAGGAATTGGCAACGATTTGTTTTTGTCCACCGTCAAAGGCATTCACCATCCACAGAGAAGTATTGCCATCGCGATTGGAGATGAACGCAATCTTTTCACCATCCGGTGACCAACGTGGCGATGTGTTATCATATTCTCCATAGGTTAATTGCATGGGATATCCCCCATTGGCTGGTAACATCCAAAGCTGCTGCCAGTTGCGACCAAGATAACTGCTATATACCCATCTCGTTCCATCCGGTGATAAATCGGGTTTGGTACGCCATGCGGTTTCTTCATGATGTATTGTCGCCCGGTTGCCCGATTCTACATTGAGCTTCACCAAATCACCGGTGCCATGAGCTATTTCCTGATTGGAGATAAAATAAATCTCCTTTCCGTCTTTTGACCAAGCGGGATTGATCGCATGATCGTAAACGCTATAGTAATATCTCTTAACAACGCTCTTGCGATCGGCAGTCAGGCATTTGATCCCGGTAAGTTGATCGGCATTAATAGCGGCAACGTGCAATAAGAAATGTCCTGAGTTAAATGTCGAAACAAATACAACCTTGCTCCCATCCGGTGACCAGCGTGGTTCAAGATTAACAGCTTTGTTATCCGTCAGTGATTTTGTTTGCCTGCTGGCTAGATCCAACATCATTAGTTCAGCTGACACACCATTATAACGAACGAATATAATTTTCTTTCCGTCCGGAGAAACATCCGGTTGATAGTCATAGCCATCACCATCTGTCAATTGTTGTGATTCACTACTTTCAACATCCTGACTCCATAAACTTCCTGCCATCGAGTAAACTAATGACTTTCCATCCGGCATCCATGCTACCGAAGAGGGGCCGCTGGTTAGTTGAGGTAGATAAAGCTCACGGAAATAATAATTGTGAGGAAGATTGATCTGATTGAGAACGGGAACGCGTTGAGCGGAAAGATCAACCACCGACAAAAATATGATCGCTACAAGAATTACAAATTTTATATTATTCCTCATTGGTCTTAAACTATAATTCAGTATGATTTTTTTTTGGACTATGATTCTTCTTTTGTTGATTTACTACGATTGAGTTTGGGTTTCATTACTCTTTTAAATTACAAACTCGTATTTCCAAAATTGATTAAGAGGCCAATCTTCATCCCATATGCCTCCAGGTAATTGATGGCTTGCGCCAAATGAACATCCTCCAATTGCACAACCGCCTTGAGTTCAACCATGATTTTTCCCTCTACAAAGAAATCTACTCTCCTAAGTCCAACCTGCTCTCCCTTGTAATAAATCTCCATTTCATGCTCACGACTAAATGCAAGACCCTGCTTCTTCATTTCTATTGCCATCGATCTTTGATAAACAACTTCTTGAAATCCATTTCCTAAAAATTTGTGCACTTCCATCGCACAACCAATAATTTTACCGGTGAGCTCACTTTCAGGATAATTTGTGTTAATCATAGTTTTCAAAAAATCATTCTAATCATTACTACAGACTTAAGCTCACTTTCAGGATAATTTACACTAATCATAGTTTTCAAAAAATCATTCTAATCATAGTACAGACTTATACCACACATTCATATCTTCAATACCAGAATAGATCATGCAATTATTTATTAAACGACCACCATACGTGTAACCCAATTTAGCGAATGCCTTATTCATTGAAAAAGATTCTGATCTGGCAATCGTATAGCAACAAGTGATTCCATCGGCCCGCAATTTATGCTCAAGGAAGAAAAGTAACTTCTTCATATGACCTTTACCTTCTGCCTCTGGCAAGGTGGCACAGTCCGTAAGCTCTGCATTTTTAAATTTCACATTTATTTCCGCGGAAGCAGCGCTCACGATTTGATCATCTTTTTCAATATACACGTATACGGTTCCCTCCTGCATGGTTTTGATGATGTGGGCTTCTTCGCTGAGCGGAGTCGGATACACTTTAAATATCATTTTATATAACCGGGCCAGTTCTGCGGCCTGCGAAATGGTAGCTACTTTGATTCCTTCTGTGGATGGGGCTTCCGGTTTATTTTTATCTGCAACTAGTTTTTGAATGATGAGTTGTTCTTCATGCCACTTTTCACTTCGCTCGCGGCCAGCCGAAAAATACATCGTAACAAAATGCATATCATCCCCGGCAAAATATCCTTTGATGAACGCCTCGCAGGAAAAGCCATGAGCGATGAAAAAGGGAACATCTTCCGCGCGCGATTTCACAATCAACTTTTCAACCCAATCTGAAATTTGTTGATTTATGTGTAGCAGTATTTCATTCAAGTCTCCCGCATAGTCATCAATACGAATGCGCTTATTGTATGGATCTGTATAAACAGAAACGGTGGCTTTATCGGTAGTTACTTCTTTTGTCACGTGGCTTTGATCGTATTCTTAAAAATTAATGGTCACTCTTTTTACTCCCTGCCTCCTGCTTACTGCCTACTTTTAAAAATAACACTATGCAGGTTCGCACCAGGATAAAATAGTATGAGCAAATAGTTTGGAGGCCTTAATTACTTCCTCTAAATCGATAAACTCGTTGGGATAGTGGGCTACTTTAGTTTCACCAGGGCCAATGATCAAGGTAGGGATTCCTCCAACTTTACCCAGCAATCCGCCATCCGTTCCCCATGGAGAAGCTTCGATGGTGATTTTTTTGCCATACAGCAATTCAAAATTTTTCACTAACACATTTACAAAAGGATGATCACGGTCAACAAAATTAGGCACCCACTGTCCACCGAAAAACTCAAGTCGCACAGGATGCGCACGTAGCCAATCATCCTGTTCACTAACTTCTTTCAGGCAAACAGCTAACTGATTTTTTACTTCCATCATTTCTTCATGCGGACCAACACCAATGCGTCCTTCCAATGTAACCAAATCTGGAACCGATGAAGGCCATGATCCTCCCTGAATTTTCCCTATGTTAATGGGTAATGGAATTGAGATGTGTTTATACAACGGATCGCTGATGGCATCATTGCGTTTCGTTTCTAATCTCATGATCGCATCATATACTTTCCATGTCTTTTCAATGGCTGATACGCCTTCGTAACGGGTACCTCCATGTGCTGAAAGACCTTCCACGGTAACCCTAAACCACATGGAGCCTTGTTGCTTTATGAAGAGTTTCATGTTGGTGGGCTCTGGAATAATAGCAGCATCGGCTTTATAGCCACGCATCAATGTTGCCAAAGTACCTACTCCACCGGTTTCTTCTTCAATCACCGATTCAAAGATCACATCGCCTTTCAATTTAATACCGCAATTGATAATCGCTTCCATGGCCAGTAACAGAGAAACATTTCCACCTTTCATATCGGTCGTTCCTCTTCCATACATTTTATTGTTCTCAATGTGCCCTGAAAATGGAGGCTGATTCCATTTGGTAATATCTCCTTCGGGCACCACATCGATATGACCATTTAGAATGATCGACTTGCCACCCCCCTGCCCGCGTAGCACCCCCACCACATTAGGACTTCCTTCATAACTTTTTCGCGAAGCAATAAAGTAGGGATGTTTTTCTAACTCTTCGAACTTCGGATCCCACACATCGACTTCCAGCTGAAGCTGTTTTAATTTTTCAATGACAATCGCTTGCACTCCCTTTTCATTTCCTTGAATACTGGGCTGCTGAATCATTCCCTGTAAAAAGGAAATGGCATCGTTAGCGTGGTGATCAATGTACGCATCGAGTTGCTTTTGTTTCTCATTCATGATGGAGATGTTTCTTTTAGTCGAGGTGAAACCTTAAAGTCAGCTTCCGTATGATTTTTAATATCCATGAGGGAAAAACCGGGCATGATTTCCTCCAATACCATAGCATCATCGTGGATGGCAAATACGGCCATCTCGGTGACGATCTTCTTTACACAGTTAAATGCGGTGATTGGAAGTGTACACTTCTTTACGATTTTTGGTCGGCCATCTTTTTCGCAGTGTGTCATCAGAGCAATCAGATTTTTTGCTCCATAGGCCAACTCCATAGCGCCACCAACTCCAGGCACTCGCTTTCCCGGTACAATCCAATTAGCCAGATCACCACGTTCACTGACTTGCAAGGCTCCTAAGATAGAAACGTCAATGCATCCTCTGCGAATCATTCCAAAAGCAATCGTGCTGTCGAAATAACTTCCACCGGAAAGAATCGTGACCGGTAATCCCGCTGCGTTGCTAAGATTACCATCAGGCTTGATAGTCGGTGTGGGCCCCATACCCAGGATTCCATTCTCGGCCTGAAAGAATACACGAATGGAAGAATCGAGATAATCGGGTACAAGGGAAGGAATTCCTATTCCCAGGTTCACGATCATTCCATCTTTTACTTCGTGTGCCGCTCGTTGCGCTATGATTTGTCGTTCATCTCCCATTTCCATTTCCAGTTATATCCTTTCGATTGCACAATGTGTGTTACATAAATTCCGGGTACAATAATTTCTTCCGGGTTCAGCGTGCCCATCGGAACAATTTCTTCAGCTTCCACCACAGTGATCTTACTGGCCATGGCCACATAAGGATTGGTGTTACGTGCTGTCTTATCGAAGATGAGGTTACCAAAGGTGTCGGCCTTCTTTGCAAAGACGATGGCCACATCACCGGTAATGGGAGCCTCATACAAATATTCCTGATCACCAATTTTTACGATAGGCTTCTCATAAGCGAGATTCGTTCCCATTCCAATCTGAGTAAGAAAACCATCTAAGCCTACACCACCCGCACGAATGCGTTCTATTAAAATTCCTTGAGGAGAAAATTCTACCTTCAATTTTCCTTGGTTCATTAAATCGCCTGCAACAGGATTAGAACCAATGTGTGAAGCCAGCAGTGACTGAGCGCGCTCCAGGCAAATGAACTTGCCTATGCCAATCCATGGAAAGCCGGCATCGTTGCCGATGAGCTTGATGTTTTTTACACCTGACTCAATCAGGCAGTCTACCAAACCGGGAGGAGTGCCTACACCACCAAATCCGCCAAAGAGTAAAGTCATGCCATCAAACAAAACAGACTTCACAGTTTCGTAATCGGTGACTTTGTTGAATAGGTTCATGGCTAACTTAGAATTCTGTTTTTAAAAACCTTAGGTACAACAATTAATTTTATTCGTAAAATTCAAACAGGTATTTTTCATCAAAATCCACCTCAAAGATTTTCAGCACTTCAAGATACTCTTCTTTGAAAGACTTGTTCTTATGATGTTCTTCCTACTGCATGATATAGTTTATTCATGTATATCTTTGACTTCGGGAATAGGAAAACCCTGCGTGTGCCTGTCTAGCACAGGCGGGCCTCCTGCCACTGAAATATACCTTTTACAAGATCGTTTTCATTTATAACTTTCGAACTATTGGTCTTTACCACTGTAGGTGTTTTCCATGGTAAAGTTTTTATTGCTAAGTTCAATATAGTTGCAAAAAATTTAAAAATGGGTGGTGGTTTATTCCTCACCAAAGGCCATCATCTACTATGTGAATAGATCCACCTAATTGGATTCTTGTTAAGAAAATGATTTTGTAGTTCCGGATTTTGAGATTTAATAAAATATAAAAGTCGTTGTATTGTATCACAGAATCTCCGTGTCATTCGTAAACCAAAGTCATTCATTGATCGAAATTTGTTTAATCGATTTCCTCCTCTTCAGTAAACTTAGTAAAAGCATGAAAGTTGATTGGCTGTTGAAAGCCCTGCTCCTTCCGTCACAGTATAAAAAGAGATCAAGGCTCTGGAGAACTAACCCCTAATGGAACACTCCTTTCAATAAATACTCTTCGCTCCTGTATCTTTCCAACTTCTCGAAGTTGCTGAATCGATTACCGCTTCGCAAACCTTTTGAGTTTGGAGCGCATCGTTAAAGGTTGGCGCACAAGGCTCTCCGGTCTCCAGGCTTTTTAAGAAATCAGCGACCTGATGAACAAAGGTATGCTCGTATCCGATGATCAAACCGGGTACCCACCATTTTTTCATATAGGGCTGGTCTCCATCGGTTACCAATATAGAACGCCAACCTCGAACAATTGAATCGTCACTATGATCAAAAAATTCAAGTCGGTTGAGGTCATGTAAGTCCCAGCGTATGGAGGCGTGCTCACCATTTATCTCAAACGTATATAACGCCTTATGTCCACGCGCATATCGTGTTGACTCAAACAAACCCAATGATTCATTTTCAAAATGACAATGGAAAATGCAAGCATCGTCAATACCCACCTTCTGTACTTTGCCGCTCACCTGATGGACACGCTCTTTGATAAAGGTCTCCGTCATGGCGGATACATCTTTGATCGCTCCGTTGAGCCACATGGCGGTATCAATACAATGAGCCAGGAGGTCTCCCGTTACACCGGATCCTGCTGCATCAACGTCCAATCGCCAGAGACCCTCACCACCTTGTGGCAGCTCCGGGCTAATCGTCCAATCCTGTAGGAAGTTGGCCCGGTAGTGAAAAATTTTGCCAAGTTTTCCTGAATCAATAATCTGCTTTGCCAACGTAACGGCCGGCACTCTTCTATAGTTATACCAAACCGTATTTTTAACACCACTCTTTTCAATGGCATCTACCATTCGCTGCCCTTCTGCCAACGTGCGTGAAAGAGGCTTTTCACACAAAATCATTTTGCCTTTGGCAGCAGCGGCAATGGCAATCTCTGCGTGAAAGTCATTGGGTGTACAGATATCCACGGCATCAATATCATCGCGGGCAATGAGAACTTTCCAATCTGTCTCCGTAGACTCGTATCCCCATTGGTCAGCAAATGCTTTTACTTTTTCGGGATTGCGTGAACAAACCGCTTTCAATACGGGACGATAATTTAACTCAGGAAAAAAATCTCCTACACGCTTATATCCATTTGAATGCGTGCGGCCCATAAAGCCGGTTCCGATCAATCCTATTCGAAGTTGTTTCTTATTGCTCATTGTAAGTCATTTATTTTTCAATTATAAGTATTTAGTCCTGAGTCCATAGTCCTGAGTCCTTAGTCCTGAGTTTGATTAGACCAAGTACTAAATACTCACGACTAAGTACTATTTACTCAACCCATCCATGCAATTCACGAACTTTTATCATCGTGGCCAGAACGTCATTCCACGTCTGTTGTTTCATCATCACTTCATTGGGGAACATGCATCCATCCCAACAAATATGTTTAAAGGCTTTGGTGAGTTTTCCATTTTCATCGCGCAGCCAGAACCCGGCATCATTGGCAATGTCAAGTTTTCCATTCGGATCAGTTGCCTGACAGTGTCGACCTGTTTTATCATGTGAACCAGAACCGAATACGGTGCCATCATTTTGCGCCACATGAAAGTCAATCGTCCAGGGACGAAGTGCTTTGGTAACGGTTTTAAGTCCTTCGGTAAGCGTCTTTCGGTCGCTCCATTTAAAATCTTTAGGGAGTATTCTATCTTCAGGACGGTTGTCGCTCAAGAGATACAATAACGTGTGAGCCATGTCAGCCTGAAAACCAATGTTAGGTCGATCAACGGCCTGCAAGGTATCAATCATCGTCTTCCAGCTATGCATACCACCCCAGCAGATCTCTCCTTCTGCTGCCAATTTCTCATCATAATCAGCTGCAACATCGCAGGCTTCACGAAATGTTTGTGCAATCAATTTTGTATTGCCTACCGGATCAACTGCCCAGTTGGTAGGCGAACTTGCAGAATCGATGCGTACAACTCCATGCGGCCGCACGCCCAACTCACGTAAGCGTTTTCCGAAATGACAGGATTTGCGAACCATATCGACAAATACCGCGCGATCTTCTTTGCTGCCCATGGCAGGGCCGCCCCAGATGGGCGCAACAAGGCTGCCGACATTCAGCGATAAGCCTTTAAGTTTGTCAGCTAATTTTTTAATGTCATCATCGGTATAGTTCACAAGATCAATATGAGGACCGAACAGCCCTAGGTCAACACCATCGAATTTTATTCCATTGACTTCTGCAGCAGCGGTCATCTCAAGTAATGTGTCAAACGGAATAACGGGTTCCGAATCGGGGCCTTTTCCTACAATACCGGGCCACGTAGCATTGTGGAGTTTGGGGTAATTATTTTCTGGCATAATTGAAAATGATTAAAGTTTAAATGATGGATGAATTATAGTTTCATGTCTGGGTTCTCTGGACCAAAGTGTTTGAGCATAACAATGGGATCCGTGGTCGATGGATTAGAAATCTTAACACCATCATGCGCTGCTTTTTCGGTTATGAAAAATTCATCGTTGGTCAATTGCCCGTAGCGAATCAAGGCAGGAGTTTCAATATTCCAAACGCCCATGGTGCCATGACCTTGCATTATGATGATGCCATAGGCTGCACTGTCTTTGATCGTCACCGTTGCGCCCGGAAAAATGGTAAGCTCTTTGGCACTGAATGCATTTGATTTATAGCACACCCAGGTTTCAGCATATCCATCGGCTTTCATTTCGACCCACGGCCTTACTGGCTTAGGATTCATGAATCGTGTTTGAAGAATGTTCGGATCAACATTTAACTCCCAATCAAGTACTTCGATCAACTCATCAAAATCACCGATCTTATCTTTAGGGGTTCCGTTCCAAAGTAATTCTTCAGGGATAATAGCTTCGTTAACCAATGACTGATACATGGCGAAAACATCAGAAGCTTTTTGTGGCTCATAGGTGCACATGCTTCCGGGTGCATGCAACATACCGGGAGGCACATCCCAACCTGTGCCCGGCTCGAGTCGAAAAGCCGAAGAGTAATTGGTAATCTTATTATCGCCTTTGGTGAAGTTGACAAGGCATTGCCGGATCTCTGCTTTTGTTGTGCCTGGTGAAATACCAAAAAAGGTGTAAGGGAAATCACCACCATGATTATTTAACTGTGGAGGAAAATAATATGCTTCGGGCTTCCCGAATTGGCCTATAAGAGCAGCCTTCTCATCATTGTGATGAACATGATGAGGTAGTGGGCCCATGTTGTCAAAGAATTTTGAATACATCGGCCAGCTTTTATGTTTGTTCCATAACCGATCTCCGATTATCTCACCTTTCAGTTCATCAATAGCGTCTTTCAATAATACCTGTTCTTCTTTGGCACCATCCTTAAATACCACGGGGCTTAAGCCTTCATTTTTCCCGGTCAAGGGTCCATTCTTTGCAGGCGTGGTGGATGACAACCAACGTTCATCAATGCCTCCCCGGTTTCCGCCCAACACGTAATAATCATCCGGATGTAACTTGATTCTTCGACCCGGCACACAGAATGACCGTGGAACCCAGGTTGGTGCCAATCGTAATATTCCATGGCCTTGATCCAATGCTTTCTTTGCTATACTCATGCGCTACGTATTTAAGTGTTAAGGTATGATGTGACTACGTTTATTTTTTCATGGTGATGTACGCTTCAGCAATTCATTTATCCTGATTTTATCTTCCAGGAGTTCGATCTCAATGTCATAGGTCCTGCTTTCACCGGGTGCCAGATGGATCAGCTGATTTTCTTTACGAGCTCTGGCTTGTCCAATCGGTGGATTGGTTCCGGGTTCAAGCCCGGTAACATATTCATCGATTCCCCAATGTTGCCAGTTTGTTAACCAGGGCAGTTGACTCTTCTGGAAACGCATGGCTACAGCAAGGCCAAGTTTTTCGTTGTAGAGACCACACGTACACGTGCCTGATTGATCAGCGGTAGCATCAATTGCAACAACGGCTTCACCGGTGCCACGGTGACTCGCCATTGGTGCCGAGCACTTTTTAAAATTATTTCCTTCTATAAATATCTTATCGGCTTTATCACCTTCCATGGAGTGCCATGTTCCCTGCCAAAGGATGTCTGTCCCTTCATCAGCCAATGGCCATCCGAAATTAAAATGATACAGGATCATGTGAGGTGTTGGTGTATTAGCACGATTCGTTACTTCATCATGAATGCGGATAGAAGGTTGTCCCAGTGTTGCAGAGATAGTTCGTCTCAGTTCAAGGCTTGGGCCAAATATTTTTGTTTCTTTCATCGTTCCGGTAATACTCATTTCCAATCTGCCAGATAAAGGATCTGGCTGGATGATGGATTCAATTTCAGCAGGCATATTACTAATAAGGCCGTGAATACCACGCTCGCCATAAACATCTGTCTCAGGGCCACCAACATGCGATAAGCCGCAGGTTGTAAGCAAGCCACCACCAAATGTTCTTAGCCAATCCATTCCATGATGAGAAAATGGTTGTGGTGTTTTGATACCTGCATGGCTAAGCCAAGTCAGGCTGTGCTGGTTGTAAAAGGCATCTGCAATATCCATTGCGCGATCAATGACTACTTTATAACGCAAACCTGTTCCGGTATTGATCCACGCAATACGGGTTCCGCGTCCGGCACCGTTATCGATGACGGACGTTTCGATTCCGCCAAGCTGGCTGTGATTGGATATTTTCCCTTTCCAGGTTTGAAGCATAGTTATCTTCTATTTTAGATGCTGGATTATTGATGTTGGAAATTAAAGATATATCTTTTCCAGTGACCAGAATCAAACATCCAGTTTTCTTACAATTCTTTCAACCGTATATTCCTGTATTGAACTTTCATGGGCGGGCCTACATGTACCTGCACCCCTAGCATACCTTTCATTTTTCCATTAACCGTGTCGTTGTCAGTTACATCACTCATTAAAACACCGTTTACATAATGCATTAATCGATTGCCTTTTATCACCAGGTGAACTTCATTCCAATCTTCGTTCTTAATAAAGTTCTTCAATGAATCCTTATTCATCGACTTCACTATTTCCACTTTGGTCCACGCATTATTCTTGATGTTATCTTTTACAGATGAATTATTATCTGCCGGATTAATTGTTGTCGTTTGTCCGCGATAAGCAAGTGTCGTTCTTCCACGCTCTTCATAATTTTGGCCGGTGTAGTGATTCATTCCATCGATGTCCGCCTGATATCCTTTCAGGGCGAAGGGCACTTCAGTTATCTGCTCGCTACGATAGTTGATGCCGCTGTTACCTTCTTTGCTGATTCGGCATTCGAGTTTTAACTCAAAGTCTTTTGGTTCACCACCACGCCAAACAATAAAGGTGTTAGCCTTCAATAATTTGTCTGCGGTTATTTCTCCTACGATGCTACCATTTTCAACGCGCCAGTAGTTCGCATCTCCCTCCCAGCCTTTCAATGTCTTACCATTAAAAATCGGAACAAATCCATTCTTCTTTTTCTGACCCAAAATAAGTGTAGGCAAGCCGAAGATAATCAGACATAATATTGAAAACATCAGTGCTGAATTCGCTTTTTTCTTCATGGCAGTACTCATTAAAAAATTACGGAAAACAATTTTACTTACCAGATGATGCTTTGGCTTCACCTTTGCCTTTATATACTTCATGATCAGGATTTCCTCCCGCTACCATATAGGCGATGATGTCTTTAATTTCTTCATCGTTCAATCCGCCTAGTAGCCAAGGAAGCATTAATGAAACTTTGGATAGCTTGGTTGATGTCACCTCTTCTTTTGGAATTTCGCGTAACGACTGCGGCATGAATGGATTCTGTGAGACAAAATATTTTCCTCCTTCCTCATTGATAAGTCTTCCTACAATAGAACTACCATCCTTCATTTCAAAAACCGTGGCTGCATACTGATCTGAAATTTCTTTGTTCGGATCCAGTGTGTTTTCGAGAATATCCTTTGCGGAAAAGCGCGTGCCTACTTGCGTCAGATCTGGACCTATGGCTCCACCTTCACCACGCATGCTATGGCATGAACTGCACAAGGTAGCATCAAACATATTCTTTCCATTTTCAAAATCACGACTCACTAATGTTCCATCCACTAATGCCAACGCTTCTTCCATCGTGCGTCTTCTTCCCGGGCCTTTTGGTTGAGGGCCCTCAGCAAGATCATTGCCTGATTCTGTTAAAAGATCAGCGCCAGAAAGCTTATTGTAGGATTCGGTTTTATCTGCCGGAGTATGAGCGAGCGCTTTCCTTCTTGCCTTGTCAATAAAGCCAACGTAGCTCACGCCTCCTTTATACGTAAAGGCATTAGCAAACCATTTAAAATATTTTTCATGAAGTTCGGGTGTCCAACCGGTGCTGGCCTCCGAAAGTACGGTGGCAAAATAAGTCTGCTGTGCCGGAGGAACATTGGATAACATTCTTGCAATATCCAATCCATACTGCGGGTTTCTCATGATCAGATCACTGGAAGAACTTACGGTCTTATCCGCTGGATCATCTTTAGCATTAGCTAATAATGTCAATGTCTTTTCTACTGATCCGGACGCTCCAATGTAAACGAGCACTTTGCTCAACACGCGATCCAACTCACTGGATGAAGATGGATAATTAGGATCCAGGTAAGCTACTAACTGATCTTTCGTTGCGCCTGCTGGCTTGCCCATGCGAAAGATCACTACTTCAAAGGCGCGAACAATATCAATCTTCTGAGATGGAGTAAGTTTATTAAAGTCAACCTTAACAAGTGCCTGAATCATCTTGTCTTTCAATGCTGGCTTTCCATGTCGGGCTAATGCAATCATCGCTAGCGCCAGGCTTTCAGGATCGGTTTCCTTCATCGCACGTTCCTGCCATTCGCTTACAGGCTGATGCTCCACTGCTAATCGTGCCGCATAGCGCACAAACCGGTCTTCATGTTTTAAGTTCGGCCATGCCACATCAACTGCACCTTTTTTAGGTTCATGATATTGTTCCAGGCTTCTTCGTAATTGATTTGCTTCGTTAATCACTGCTGTTGCGGTACTAGCTGTTGCTTCGTCCTTATTGTTGATAGCAGTGATGCGATACAAATCAGACTCTAACCTTCTTCCTCCCGTAAGGAAATACATAGCACCATCCGGACCGATGGCACCATCTGTTAAGGGTAACGGGGCACCCGATAAAAATTCTTCCGCTTCAGCCGAGTATGTAGCGCCTTGTGGGGTAAGATGAATTGCATAAATAATGCCGAAGCTCCAATCAAAAGCGAACAATGCTTTCCTGTATTTATCAGGAAACTTTGCGCTCGAACCATTCATAAAGTTGGTGGGTGAACCCTGCCCGATGTTGATCACAGGTGGAAGATTATCCGGATACAACGGAGACCATTTTCCGTTACCCGTACGCCATCCAAATTCACTTCCACTTGTTACATGGCAAATGCGCGTGGGGCGATACCACGGCATTCCAAAGTCCCACTCCATGTCAGAATCATAGGTAAACAAATCACCTGCATCATTGAAGGTAATATCAAATTCATTGCGAAAGCCAGCGCTGACCAACTCCCACTTTTGTCCCAGCGAATCAATGTGTGCAATCCATCCACCGGGGGCTTTGCGGTTGTTGGCATGACCTCGTGGATCTTTAATCTGTGGAAATAAATTATCTTCTTGCCAAACCGGGGGCAACCGGTAAATATCAAATGCTGGAACATCCACGTGATTTCCTGCCGACATGTATATTGATTTTTTATCGGGTGATAATTTCATGCTGTGTGGGCCGTGCTCTCCCGGTTCTCCTTCAAATGATTTAAGTAATGTAACTTTATCAAACTGATCATCGCCATCGGTATCCTGAAGTCGGTAAAGTCCGGTGTTCTTATCAAAATTCTTATCGCTGTTATGATTCACCATCACATACAAGCTATTGAAGGCATACAGCAACCCTTGTGCAAAGCCCATCCCTACTTTTAGTGTAGTGGTATCCCCATTGCGATCGGCCTCTGTTCCGATAATCAGCTTTTCCACTTTGGGTTTGGTCGTATCACCTTGAACAGGTAACACCAGACGATAAATTGCACCGTATTGATCCGCGGTGATCATCCTACCCTTGTTGTCAAAAGTCATGGCTACCCATGAGCCTTGTTCATGTTCTTCCGGACTATATAAATGCTCGGCTTTAAACCCGGGAGGCAATTTCAGTTTGTCGATTTTCGGGTTTGCCTTCGTGGACGTGTCGGTTTTTTGGCAGGCAGCCGCCAGAATAAGAATTGAAAGTGCCAGTAAAAAAGTAAAGAGACTATTTTTGGTTACGTTCATGTAATAAACTTTAATATTTCTTAGTTGACTTCTTATTGATCGAACCCGAATGAACAATGAAATTAAATCATTTCAAACATCATTTTTAAATTTAATTGATAAATGGCAATTGTGCTATTGGAAGTTATTCTGGTCTTGATATTTATATTAGGCAAACAATTCCATTTCTGCTTTTCCATTGCCATCGGGCGTTGTGTAGAATGGTCTTTTCTCAATAACATAGTGCGTGTCGTCAGGAATGCCCAAGGCATGATACACGGTTTGATGGAGCTGTGCGATTCTGATTGGCTTCTCTATGGATTTGCACGGACGCTCATCGGCCGTTTTACCATAGGCATATCCTTTTTTAATACCGCCACCAAACATCAATATGGAACACCCATCCGTAAAGTGGCGGTGCATGCCATAATGTTTGATGTCATTAATAATATCGGGCTGGTCTACTTGCTCCAGCACCGTTGCTCCCGGTCTGCCTTCCACCATCATATCCCTGCTGAACTCGCTGGCCAGTATCACTATGGTGCGATCCAGATGTCCTGTTTGTTTCAGGTCTTTGATTAGTTGTGCGATGGGTGCATCAATTTGTTTTTTCATTTCAATCAATCGCGTATACCCATTCTCGTGTGTATCCCACCCTTTGAATGGCTCGTATTCTGTAGTGACACTAATGAACCTCGCTCCCTGCTCAGTCAACCTGCGCGCAAGCAAGCACCCAAGCCCAAACTTTCCGGTGTTGTATTTGTCATAACTTTCCTTTGGCTCTAAGCTCAAGTCAAAGGCTTTAGACTCGGGTGACTTCAGCAACCTATACGCTTGTTCCATGGAACGTTGCAACGATTCTCTTTGATAGTCGCTGCCATATTCACCAATCGGGCTCTTTCCAATAAGGTCTTTATAAAGTTGATTTCGTCTTTCAAATCGTTGATAGTTCATCCCTACCGGGGGCTTTACACTTTCCAATCCTGCCGATGGATCGGGTATAAAGAAAGGCCCGAACTCATTGCCAAGAAATCCAGCTGTATGAAAAGCTTTTAGTTCTTCTGCTTCGCCTACCGTGAAGCGCTGCCCTATGTCAATGAATGCTGGGATCACCGGATTCTTTGGACCAAGTTGATTGGCGATCCATGAACCTATGTGTGGCGCAGCGACTGTCTGAGGGGGCTCATAACACGTGTGCCAATGGTATTGATGTCTTGAATGTAAAATATGACCAAGATCAGCCGCCACATAGGAACGGATCATGGTTCCTTCATTCATTACACTTCCAATTGACTGAAGGCCCTCCGAAAAATGAATTCCATCCAATGCCGTTGGCACAGACTTAAATGTACTCAGCACGCTGTTCGCTTGCATCCCCTTTTCATAGGGAGTATATCTCTTTGGATCGAAGGTATCGGTGTGCGCCATGCCGCCTGCCATCCAAAGAAGGATCACCGTATCCGCTTTGGCGTTCATCGTTGGTGCCGTGCAAGAACTCAACAGAGTGGTGGGTATTCCTGACGCCATCGCAGCGAATGTAGCGGCACTGGTCTTTTGTAAAAATTCTCTTCGGTTCCAGTTTTTGTTCATGATACAATCATTTCATTTTATCACATCAACCTTTAATAAATCAATTGAAACTCCGGAAGTAATAGAATGGCCCACAGTAGATCCTGAATATTTTCCTCTTGAGGTAATGAACCTAATATACCAATCGCTGCTTTCATTTCTGATTTTTCTGGATTACGGCTCAAAGACATTTTGTATAGTTCACTAACTATTTCCTCATTGGTAGGATATTTTTCTTTCCACTTTTTTGCGCCAGACTCCAGCAGACTGTTGAACTTGTTACCATTGGTAAGTTCCAGCGCTTGCAAGAGGTTTGCTTGTGATGCACGATTCGTAGAAACATTCTCACGGTTAGGTCGGCCCAACGCAGTCAAAAAAATATCGTTCTTTACGAGCGATGCTCTTGCGTAATTAACCGGCTCCAACGCCTTCGTATTTTTAAAAGGATCATATTGCCTGAGCGTATCAGGATAAACCGGGTCGACAATTCTGCTCACCGCATCGGCAAACTGTTCAGCAGAAAGCCTTCTGCGATGCATGCCTTTGAAGGTGTATTCTTCACTTACAATATCGTTTTCATTTTTGATTCCGACCGAAGGTAGTTGATAGGTTTTTGAAGTTGTGATCATAAATATCAATTGCTTAAGATCGCCCTTGCCTGCGACAAAATCAGCGGCTAACCAATCGAGCAGCTCCTGACTCCAGGGTTCGTTGTCCATCATATCCACGGGTTCAACAATTCCCCTTCCCATGAACTGGGCCCACATGCGGTTCACAAGGGTTCTGTAAAGGCGTCCATTTTTTGGAGCGGTGAGATATTCCGCCAATTGCTTAAGTTTTCCTTCAACACGCAACGTACTGTCAATTGTACCTAGCTCAGAAAAAATAATCCTGGTGCCCGCCCTCTTTCCGGTTGGTTTATCACATCGGTTAATTTCGAGGGTGGTATCGGAAAAAATATTAGCAAACGCATAGGCATCCGATAATTTAAGGTCGCTTATGAAACTATCATGACAAGAAGCGCACTTCAGATTTAAGCCAAGAAAAACTTGCGAGATGTTTTGAGCCGCCTGCATTTCAACCCGCTGGCTTGCATTCACCGTGCCACGCCATTGTATTCCTTTGATGAACCCTTCCGATTTTTTATCTGGGCTGATAAGTTCTCTTACAAAGAGATCATAGGGCTTATTGCTTTTGAGTGATTCATACAGCCATTCTGTGATAGCAAAACGCCCACCGGTGATATAGCCGGTTCCCGAATAATCATTTCTAAGGGCATCGTTCCAGAAGCTCAACCAGTGTTGCGTATAGTCATCGTTTCGGGTAAGCAATTCCTTTACAAGTACTTCCCGCTTAGAAGGATTGCTATCAACAATAAATGAATTTACTTTTTCAGGAGTTGGCAATAGTCCAATGACATCCAGGTAAACCCTTCGAATGAAAATTCTATCATCTACTACGGAAGGCCATGAAATGTCTTTGCTTTCAAAATAGTTGTTTACAAACCGATCGATTGGATTTGTCAAACCTGAATCATCGGTGGGCACGATGGGCATGCGTGGTGCTAACTCAGCTACCCGATAAACACTTTTTTCATTCGAAGTGTCGGGCCAGGGTGCTCCCATCTTTATCCACAGTTGCAACGTGGCAATTTCTTTTTGACTCAGCGTTTTTCCTTTCGGAGGCATGGATTCTTTATCTTCTCTTGGCAAGAGAAGTCTTCGTATCATTTCACTTTTCTCGGGATGACCTGCTTCAATCGCAATTCCTGATTTACCTCCCCGCATGATCAATTCTTTTCTGTCCAGCCTTAGTTGTCCTTTTGATTTCTCGGCACCGTGACACTTATAACAATTGTGGGCAAAGATTGACCGAACTTCAAGGTTGAGTGCAGCAACCTGATTTGCGCTAAGTGGTTGGTGTGTTGAGTCGCTGTTGAAGCTTGCTAAATTGAAATCCTGATTTCCTGAAAAATTATTCTTATCGCCCAGAGGCAAGACTTCGGTTAAATAATCAGAGCCATGGGTTAATGACGCACCAAGGTGTCCGGCAATAGTTACTCCGCTTACCGACAAGACTAAAAAGGCCCTATAAAAAAAAGTCAGTTGCTTGTTGCTGCGTTTATGAGAAAGTCTGAAAAAATAAAGTGACGCGAACGCAACAACAAAGGTTGCAATCCCCGACCATTGGTGAAGGGTTAGTGTATTGCTGCTGTATTCATCCTGATCCCTCAACAATAAACCAAAAACGGCCGCTACGAAAGTACTCCAGGCTCCTAGTACAAGAATAATGCTTAGGCCTGATCGGATGGATGGGTCTTTCCTCTTCCATGAATAGATTTCCAGAATAAGCGCAAGCACTAAAAGGGCAATTGGAAAATGAACGAAGAGTGGGTGCAATCTTCCAAGGAATTGCCATAGCCAAAAACTTGTGCCAAGAGAAGAGTCTGCAACGGTTATCCAAAGCATGGTCATGGTCTGTTAAATGACTAAAGTTTTAACAGCCCATGTTTGCTACCATACTGTTTGATAAATTCAAAACCTTTTTCAGCCATATCCCATGGTCTCGAATATTCGCGCCAAACATTGATCGAATTTGCAAAGTTGGGATCATTTCTGGTAAAGGCTTCAATGGTAAGCCAGCCTTTATATTTTACTGCGGCCAGCGTGGAGAATGTTTCATCCCATGGCACATGACCATCTCCCGGAGTTCCTCTATCATTCTCACTGATGTGCACATGCGCCAGCACGGGGGAAATTGTTTTTATTGCCTCTGATATTCTTTTCTCTTCTATGTTGGCATGATGCGTATCGAACATGGCCTTCACATTGGGATGGGAAACGTTAGCCACCAACGTTGAAAGTTGCTCCATGGTGTTGCACAGGTAACATTCAAAGCGATTGAGTGCTTCGGGTGTTAATGTGATGTCTGCCTGTGCGGCATAATCACCAGCGGCATGCAGTACTTCAGCACTCCATGCATACTCACTAGTTTGAGGGGGTCGCCTATCACCAAAGTATGCAAACGCAGAATGAATAGGTCCGGCAATAATTTTTGAATTCAAGGCATGCGCACAGTCAACGGCATGTTTCAATCGAGCCAATGCCTTTTCACGGATCGCTGCCGAATCACTGGCCGGATTTTCATCAGGCCCTAAGCCCATAACGCAGGTGGCCTCTAAACCAATACCCTGCAGATGTTTTCCAAATTGTTTGTAAGCTTCTATGCTCTGTTCTGCCATGAAACATTCTATGCCGTCATAGCCAATTTTTTTTAGTCGCTCGGAAACAGGAAACACATCAGTTCCAATACCTCCTGACCATGCCAATAAGTTAAATCCAATTTTATTCATCACTCGATTATTTAATTCTGTTATTCTAACTACTTCTCCATAGGATGTTGTTTGAGCAGTTCATCCGGTGAGTAAAAACCTGTTTTATCTTTTACAGCTTCACGCACTTTTTTCACCTGGTCGGGTAATATTACCGGGGCTTTGTTGCCAAAAGCATTTCGAACATAAGTAAGCACCGCGGCAACTTCATCATCATTGAGCATACCTCCAAAAGGAGTCATCGGAACTTGCCCTGCATAGCTGATTCCATTTACCTCAATCGGCCCCATTATACCTTTGAGTACAAGTTTTATAAGACGTTCATCATTTCCTAAAACCCATTGTGTTCCCAAAAGGCCAGGAAATCCGGATGCTGACAGTCCACCGCCATTGGCCTGATGACAAGTACTGCAATACCCATCTCTCGCGTAGATTTCTTTTCCTTTGATAAACAATTCACGACCAATTCCTTTTAGGTCTGTGACAACCTCCTCCTCTATTTTCTCCTCTAGCGAAATTCCATTCAAATGAGCCAACGCGGTTGCCTGAGCTTCTATCATCCACTTATCAAGCGGCTTTTTGCCTGCCTCTGTTACGATTGGCAAACCAATTTCTTTATCCAGCCACGATGCCGCCACAAGTGCTTCCAGCCGAACGCGACCGTGTTCATCCTGTGCTGCCTTCATGAGCAATTCCGGCTGATTTTTAATTTGATGCCCGCTATAACGAAGCACACGTACCGCTGCCGCTCTGGCATGGTAATCTTTGGATTGAAGTACCTGATGAAGTAGAGGCTCATCTACTTTATTTAATCCCCAGGTAACCCACAATGCTTCCAAAATATGATGCGGATATCGTTCATCTTCAACATTAAGGTTGGCTACCCATGATTTAAGTTGTGGAAGCACCTCGCTTGCTTTGTGACTTCTTAGTTCGCGCCTGGTGCGATAGCGTGTTCTGAATTCCGGTAGCTTCAAGTTGTCAAGCAGTTCGCCAATGGTTGCGCCTGCCACTTTTGCTGGTGTAACCAAAGGTCGTGAAGGATATGTGATCCTGTATATGCGACCATGCACGTGATCGCGAAGAGGATCGCGGGCATTGTGTTGCATGTGGCCAATCAGGATGTTGTGCCAGTCCACCAGATACAGCGAGCCATCTGGAGCAAACTCCATATCAACGGGTCTGAAATTTTTATCTTCGGAAGTTACCAGATCCTGCACATGATGGCTTTTATAGCCCGTGCTATCATCTTCCAACGTGTGTTGCTTCGTGCCTAAAAAACCAATGGTATTGTTGATGAGAAAATCTCCTTGACCCTCATCAGGAAAATGTCTGCTGGAAACGAATTCCAATCCCGAAGTTGGACGAACCCGGTGCTTTTCTTCAATAAGGTTAAATGATTTATTGGTAGCTATACCATACCGTGGCTTCACCTCACCGGGCATCATCCATCGAACATCGGGCCCTGATGTTTCCGCAAAAATATCCTGTCCCCATTCATCAAATGCGATGCCCCATGGATTAGGAATGGCCAGTTGTGCAACACGCTCAAGGTGATGACGCTGCGGGCTATATCGATAAAAGCCACCATTGGTTGCGCGCACCGGCCCATAAGATGTTTCTACATTGGTATGTAAGAATACACCTTCGCCCATGTAGATGGCTCCCGAAGGATCGGCTGCATAGGCACTGTGTGCATGATGGGTGTCATGATCGTCAAAGCCACTTAAAATAATTTCTTTCTTATCGGCTTTGTCATCGCCATCCGTATCGGAATACAGAACTAAGTTAGTGCCTTGTGAAACATATACTCCCTCGGGGGCAAACTCAAACCCCACCGGAACATGCAAGCCATCAACAAACGTGATTTGTTTGTCCGCTTTCCCATCGTTATCCGTATCTTCTAATATGATGAGTTTATCATTGGGCTTACTATCTCCTGGCTTGTAGTGCGGATAACTGGGCATGGTGGCCACCCACAGACGACCTTTATTATCAAAGGATAGCTGTACCGGATTCGCTAAATCAGCAAATTCTTTTTCTGAAGCGAAGAGATCAATTTTATATCCTGGCGGAACTTTGAGTTTATTAAGCGCGTCTTGTCCATATAAATATTCAAGACTGCCATTCTTTTCCGGATTGTAATTGGTCTTAACAGTGGGAAGTTTCGAGGTTTTTTCATCAGCCGCAGCTATATCCATTTTTTCACCTTTGGCCGTCCGCCAGATAGCGGTGTCGCGTATGGCAGTAAGCTCGCGTATTTTGGCAAGTTCATAGGGATAGTTGTCGGGACCAAAAGGATCATACCTGCGGCCGAACACGTGAACTCCGTTGGGTATCTTATAATCGTTGTGCCACATCCAGTTTTTTTCAATGACTGCCGTGCGGATCAAATCGCGATGGGCATCGGCCTTTGGTTCGGCCTCTCCAAAAACCTCATCGGCCAGAAGTTTTGAAAACTTTGAATAGCCGGAATCATTAAGCTGCGAACCATCGATTGTTAAAGCTTTGCCACTTTCATTATACCAGTTTTTTGTAGGATTGAATGCGTCTATAAAGAGTATTTTGTTCTTGGCAGCCACTTCTTTCATTGCCTTTGCATACAAAGCAAGGTTTACATTTTCCTTTACGCCATTAGGCACATCCAGTGAATCAGAAATATCTTCGAAGGCAATCGGAGAAACAATCGCTAGTTGAGGGGCCGTACTTCCATTATACTTCTGCGCTAACGTATGCTTGATAAATGCATCTAGTTCTGCTTTGTAATTTTCAAGTCCTCTTTCACCTTCGAAGGATTCGTTGTAGCCGAAAAATGCAATAATGATGTCTGCTTTTAACCTTGTCAGCCACTGATCAGGTGTTTCAAAATGTCCTTCACTTCCTGAATTTGTAGCAAGTTCATTCTGAAATTTTTCAGCTCCGGGGAAGGCCCATGGAGAAACACGTCCGGCATGAGGCCTAAACCCAGGCGTATCACCGCCATCACACATATTTCGGATAAAGAGTAAACTGTCTGGATAACGCACCTGCATTTCAGTTTCGAAATAGCCGTAGTTCATCATCCTTGATCCCAGGTTATTACCAATTAAAAGAACGTGAGCATCTTTTCTAATTTTTAATGAAGGTGAATCTGGCACGGAACATTGAAATGAACCTTGAGCAACTATTAATAGGCCAATCACCTTGAGCAATAACCATTTCATGTTTCTATTTTTTTCTTTTCTCATCATGACAATTTTTGGCCTTTAAATTTAAACAGTTCGTTACTCACCAACGATAACCATATCTGACTTACTAACTTTTCTTAACTTGTGAATGGTGTTTTGAACCTTGCCTGAAAATTTCTCGCCTTTAGCATCAACAACAGAATAGGCTATTGTCATCACATCAACAGGTTGTATTTCCGGTATTATTAGTTTCAAAGACTTCCGATCCTGGCTTATGATAATCTCTGCTATTTTAAGGGTTTGAGTATTAAATCGTTCTGAACCATATTTACTACTTCTCACAATATCCCACGTTTGCACCTCGTAATTTCCAACCACTATAGATTTTTCAGTATCCAGTTCATCAGCAAAAGTTAACTTAACACCATCTTCCTCTATACCCAGCTGAACAGGAAGTGATAAGGGTTTACCCGTATATCGAAGCCTGTAAAAATCTCCGCCTCTCATCGTTTGTGATGTTCCCCATGCAGACATACCACACGCATACAAATGGCCATCTTCCGGATTGAATCGACCCCTCATGACGCCACTTCTAAATTTAACGCCCGGTAAGTCAATAACTCCACCCTGCCTCTGCCCATTGACTTCTTCATTTAATACCAGTTGTATCTTTCCAAACCCATAAGAAAAACTAAGTAGCTTACCGTCTAAGGGTCCCCACTTCTTACTATTCACCCACAAAAGTTCTGATGGCGACCGATCAAATTCCATATCTATCCAAACCATGGGCGGCTCCATGCCCGCATTCGAAGAGTCTTTGGGTGGATTATAACCCCACATATTGCCGTAGAATTTTCCTTTGCCTTCTATCCAGTTGACGCGATTCATGGGATTCCAGAAACCTTGTTGGTCAGTAACAATGAAGCTGCCATCCGGATTAATGCAAACACCATTGGCAGCCCTAAACCCAGTGGCAATAATCTCTGTCTTAGAGCCATCCTTGCTTACTTTTAACAACGTACCATGCTGAGGAATGAGTGCCTCCCTTGCATGACGACCACTTTTCGCATAATACAAATTCCCCTCTTTGTCTGCTTGCAACCCCATAGCAAATTCATGGAAGTGATCTGTCACCTGATGATCATGATTGAAACTTTCGTAATAGTCGGTTTCATCGTCTCCATTCAAATCGCGGAGTAACACAAGTTGGTCACGGCAAGTGACATAAATTTTTTCGTTCAATACTTTAATTCCCAACGGCTGAAAAAGACCGGAAGCAATTCTCTTCCATGTTAATATCCCCGTGTTGTCCATTAAGCCAATTACTTTCCAGACATCACCATCTGTAGTGCACATAACTCCTACATCAGGATTTTTCATAAAGTCAATCCCGCTGAATTTCATTCTTGATTTCCAGGGATTTTCATAAGGTGCTGTTAGTTGATCAACCGCCAATAATCCATCTTCGTTACCCTTCATGACCGTTGTAGTAATGGTTTGAGGGTAGTGTGGTTCCCCACCTTTGGTATAGCGATCGAGTGATTCAGGTTCAGGGGCACTCATTGCAAAATCAGCAATGCTTTTGCTTCCTGCCTGTGCAATGAATAGTTTGATCTTTGTTTTTGTTAAGCTGGAAACATGTAGCACCACATAACCACCTTCCTCTTTTAAAGAAGCACCTTTCCCAGATAGTGCTAAATTCGTTCCTGCAATAGCAACTCTCATTTTAAGAATGTCGCGCGCAGAAGTAATATTCAAAGTTCTTGTAAAGACAGTTTGCCCATCATTTTTCGCAACCCCCAGCATTTCAAGAATATTTGTATTGCCAATCGTATACGAGATGATTATGTTTTTTCCATGATGATAGAGTCCTTTATAATTAGCCCATAGTTTAGGGAGTGGCCCAAACTTTCGCCCATCGCGTGCGGTGAAACGGGGATCATCAAAAGATCCGGAAGTTGGATTGGCCCATCCCGGTCCAACGGGTGTTTCAAAATGCAGTTGTCCTATGTTTCTCGGATATGTTTCGTGTTGGTCATTGAGAAGAATACCTTCCCAATCGATGAACCCTTCCCCAGTCCATCCGCCTGCAATGCGCATTACATCATGGTCAAAAATCATCCATGTCTTTCCTTTGGATACACCTCCAGGACCTTCGTCCAGTCGCACCGCTATTCCTTTATAAGCAAAATTATTTTTCCGATAATCTTCATCCTTGTAGGGTGCGGGTCTTGGTGAGTGATACCGCTTTATGCCAGTTTTCTCATCAGCAAGTTCATAGGTGTTAATGAAAAAGTTACCGTAGTCCATGTCTGACCACGGATGATAGGGTTTTGAATCCGGGCCCTTCGTTGTTCCTTTTGGAAGGGTAGTTAAGTAGCCAGGTGTAACTTTAAAATATTGATCTTGGTTATTGCTCTTAATAAACTTTTCGCGGATGTATACAATCACATCATACTTCTGTTGCGGAGTGAGCGTCATCTGCGCTGGCATAGAACCATACCCTTTGGTGAGGGTTTGATAGATAGAGAAAGGATCGTAGCCAGCCTTGAATTGTTGCGACCAAAATTTACGAGACATAGGTATAGAGCCCTCGAAATCTTCATTACCGTGACAGGTAATACAACTATTATTGTAGATCCACTCCCCACGTTCATATCCATCCAAATTAAAGCCATCGATTAATCCCGAATGATCTATATTGGCTTCCGAATTTCTTATATCCTCACCAGATAAGATATACTGAACATTAGGTGGAATATATGTTTCAACGGGTTCTGCTGGACGATTCGCCACCATGGCAAACTCTTGTTGATTCAACAAAACATTTCCTGTAAAAGTATCTTTTTTAAAAAAGCCGCTAATCAAGTAGTCAGCTCCGCGCATTCGAAAACCAGCATTTAGTTTACTGCCTTCAACTTGAATATTCTTTAACTCAATATCACCACGTTCAAATGACCTCAAGACTCCCGCAATAGAAGAGTCGGTCTTGTTTAATTTCATTGTGCCTGTAAAATCATCATTTTCAAGTTTAATGGCAAAGTCCCACGAACCTTCAACCACATCTCTACTGCAACCAATAAAGCCAATCGCTATTACCAAAGCAAAAAAGAATATTGAATACTTTTGATTCATAGTCAAATTGTTGCCACAACGAGTAAGTTCGAAATATTCTTCATTTCGTAGAGTTTATCATTTAACCAAATTAAATAGTTATCGTGCTTATTGCTGTGAAGACACGCTCATAGTCTTATCGAGCCAATACTGATCTTCCTTAAAGGAATAAGGGCTGGGTTTATAATCACCCACCAGGTCCACATTAGCTTTTTCAGGAACCGATAAATCAAGACACCAGAATACGCTATTGATAATCATTCGTCTGGTTCCTTCCGTCAATAAATCCGTAGCTGCTCCGAGTGTGCTGGTAAATACCTTACCCTTTTGTCCTCCCGGAATCTGATAATTTTTGATCCAAGCTACTGGCATCATAGGGTCATTGGGATTGCGTTTAACTTCTTTACCCTCTTTATCCTTTTCAATTTCAATTGCTGCCACATCATTATCGGTGAACCTCATTCCATATAAAGAATCATTCTCCAGATATTCACCTGTGCGATTGATTACCTGACCTAACACAATGGGTTGTGAGTCACCCGGAAGAGGAAGTCGCACTCCATATACATCCGTGGGGCCCCAAATATCTCCAGCCGAAATTCCATTAAAAATTGGATGTTTTTCCATACCTGGTGCTGCCACGCCCCTTGTGCTTTGATGCTTATGATTACCATGATGTGAAATCCATTTTTCACCAAGCACTAATCGACCAAATCCATCTTTCCATTCGTCATCACCATCGTAATAGTTACCATAATGTTTCCATTTCGATGTAGAATCAATTTTTGCAAAGTTGAAAGCATGAGTGGCTGTTCTTATTCCGATTACCGGCTTACCACTTTTTAAATAGTCATCGATGTGCTGCATTTGCTCTTCGGGCAAAGCACGAAAACGGGTAAATATGACCATAAGATCTGCCGTCTTTAAATTTTCCAGACCTGGTATATTCCTTACATAGTTTGGATTGATAATCCCTGGCTTTTCCGGATCCTGAGCAAACAAAACCGTACAGTTGAATCCATGTTTGGTAGATAAAATTTTAGCCAATTGTGGGAGCGCTTCCTCCGACCTATATTCCTCATCGCCAGATACTAACACAATAGTGGGCATGTCCGCATTTCCTTCAAACGTTAGCCACTGCTTTATAGCGATGTTTTCAACTGTGTCAGATTTTGGTTTACATCCGTAGCACCCAAATAAAGTGATGATCACAAACATGTATTGGACAACCTTCATAATTTATTAAGTTATTTGAACAAGTAAGTTAAAAAATATTGGTAAGGCACGGACGTAAATATGGTGAAATCTCAGATGGATGTTTTAGGCGGCAAAATAGATATCGAAGTCATCAGAAATTGAGATCGCTTTAAATAATGAATCCCTGCAGTTTAGCTACAGGTCTTTCAATGAAATCATCAATTTGATGCAACTACTTCTTGCGAGCCGGTTTGCTCACCAGTTCAGACAGGACCGTCTTCGGCACCAACCCATTATTCGTCATCTCAACCATAATGTCTTTCTCGCGTTTGAACGATCCGGAAAGATTCACGTTCTGCGAAGTACCAATCTTCACCGTATAGTTGCCGGCACCGGCCACCCAGGAATTGATCCTTGTCTGATACAGTGCCCGAGCGGGCTGTAATTGCAAATGTAAATGTCTGATATTCAACATGCTTAAATAGTGCGTTTTATAAAAGGCTTTAAGCTCTAAGTGCCGGGCTTGTCAAGTTTTTTGCAGGAGCGCTCAGGTACAATTCAACAACCTCCTTACCGGTTGTTTTTCCGAAATTAGTTACTGTAACAGTAGCCGTCAGTTTATCGCTAAAATGTGGATGAACTTAGCTTTAAGCCGCTGTATGTAAAGACTGCATCAGCCTTATAAAAAAGCATACTGCAGTTTAGCTACAGGGGCTGCTCACGTTTGTTTGCGTTGCATCATCTCAGCTATTTAGCGAAACGAATTTTAGATGTGTCCTTAAACTGTGTACTGATACTACCAAACACACCTTTCTCAGCCACCAAGAACTTATGGCCTGCCTTACTTCGGTGCGCACCGTTATAATACTCACACCCGACTAACCTTTGCGCTAATTAAACCGTTACAAGTGGTGCAGCAGTGAAGTATTCCAAA
This sequence comes from uncultured Ohtaekwangia sp., assembly GCA_964540915.1. GTDB lineage: Bacteria > Bacteroidota > Bacteroidia > Cytophagales > Cyclobacteriaceae > ELB16-189. Next base: position 1,662 of record CAZIOY010000045.1, on the reverse strand, counting down.
ACATTATTATAAAAACATTACCTATGAGCACATCTCCAAAATTTGGTGAACAGGTTAAAGGATATAGCATCCCGGTTTTAAATGAACGTGAAATAAGGGCATCCGCGGGAATCCTCTTTGTGTTTATGTTCATCTCCCTGATGCTTATTATTTTCAAAAACAATTTTGTCATGATCAAGTATATGATCATCGCATTCCTTATTGATATGATCATACGGGTATTTATTAGCCCGAGGTATTCTCCTACCCTTATTATCGGACGGCTCATCGTGAGCCGACAAAATCCGGAATACGTAGGTGCCGCACAAAAGAAGTTTGCCTGGATGATTGGTATAGCCCTTGCCACTATGATGTTCTTTCTAATGGTGGTGGTGAATTCGTACAGCGTTATTAGCGGGCTTACCTGTTTGATCTGCTTAATCTTCCTGTTTTTCGAATCTGCCTTTGGAATTTGTATAGGCTGCGTATTCTACAAGTTGTTTTATAAAGAGAAGGCTCAATACTGCCCGGGCGAGATTTGTGACGTAAAAACAAAGCAGGATATTCAGAAAGTATCGATCAACCAAGTCGTTATTGTTTTTGGTTTCGTAGCCATGATCATACTCTTAACCTATTTCTTGAACGATATCATGAGCGAAAAGCCAGGTAATTTATGGCACCTATTAGACCTTAAATAAGTTCTGATTACCTAACAATTAGCCAACTCAATCTCCAATTTGTTTATTCGCAGCGACACGAGGAAGTCGAGACAAGTTTCCAGGATCGTCTGGGGTAGTAAGACGTCTCACCACGATACATTTTGACGAGCGGTTCCTTGACGAAATGCTGTATTCATAAGGTTTAGGATTGAAGGTGATGAGATCATCCTGGAGCATGCCCGTATTCCGATAAGACATCAAGAGCTCGACTTCTTAAAAATTCAAAGGGTTGGCCATATTAATTTTTTATCTGTCCCTCGATTTAGTTTTTAAAAATTAAGGTTGCCACGAAGTCCTTCAACTGGCTACGCGACTAATGCCACCACCATTCATCGTATGATAGACTCAATTCAACCTCAAAAAATGTCGATTCACGAAAGGTGATTAATCCTTTGCCCTTTCATCTTATCTAAGTAGGTATAAAAAACAAACCATCCTAAATCATGAAACCAACCACACTAATAACGAACGAACAAACTGCTAAGGAAATACTTAACTTTTCCAATACCAATGTTGCGTCTGATAGTGAAATCGATGTCAGGTGCTATTGGATATTATCCCTTGTGGGAGGTTTATTATTGGGTGGTATATGGTTGGGATCCATATTCTTAACGTAATTTCTTCGATTACGAGATTCAACATGATGATTAACGTTTTTTAAATTTTGGTCTCACAAAATTGAATTTAGTTGTATGCCAATCCTGAACCTGCGCTGCTAACTGTTTGAATCTTTGCGTTATGAGTACGTAAATTCATGCGATATACTGCACACTACTATGATCAAACTGAGGGAATGGCTCATTAACTTTACTGACAAACCTTTTTCCACGTGACGATCAAATACCTCAAAATTGTTTTTGCCTTTATAATTACCACCCTCATTATGTGCGTGGTGAATTTCATTGCGCAGATTGCCTTGATTTTTATGGACGTTGTCAGCCGGTTGGAATCTTCCTCTGCCCTG
>CAZIOY010000044.1:0-35849 GCA_964540915.1 uncultured Ohtaekwangia sp. | reverse complement strand
TTAAATAGGATTTACAATCCGCAGAGCGATAAAAACAAACCCGCGCCTTATCTTTGCACTCATAAGGCTCAGCATTTAACTATCGATTCATGGAAAAAACGGATATGATACTTTCATCCACTTGTCCATATTCTTCCACGGCACACCTAATTCGGTTTCATATTGAATCGTGTATTGATCGGTTCCATACATGGATAACTGCATGGCACTGCCTGCACCACTTGCCGCTGCTCTGAAGCGCGGATCGGTAGCCGTAACATAATCAGTAAGAATGCCACCATAACTCCATCCACCAATGCCTAACTTATTTACATCGGCCTTGCCTGTTTTGATCAGATGATCAGTGGCACCCAGAATATCCATCACTTCTTTATTTCCCCAATCGCCAGAGATGGCTTTGCTGAACGCCATTCCACGTCCGTTGCTGCCGCGATAATTTACAGTAGCTACCGCGTAACCTTGCGCTGCTAAAATCTGTGGGATCAAATCAAAACTGAAATCATCCTGTGACGTTGGCCCACCATGAATCCACAAAATCAGCGGAAGCTTTTCGTCTTTTGTTTTCCCTGCTGGCCAGAAGAGGAAGTTGCCAACACGTGTGCCGTCTTTGCTTTTCGAATCAAAGGCTTCTACGGTAGCTAACGTCAACGACTTCAAAAACTCATCGTGAGTGTGTGTGAGCCTGCGTGTGTTTCCGTTTTCAATCACATAAATTTCATTGGGTGTCATCGGGTCACTGGATAATGTTACCCAGGTATCTCCGGCTCCGCGTTGCAATGAATTGAATACCCGATCGCCACTGGTAATGGCTTTCATCTTTCCATCCAGATCAAATGAAGTAACATGACTTCTGCGATCATCTTCCACCGTCACCATCACCGACTTATTATCAGCAGACCAACGAGGTGTTGATACATCGCGATCTAATGTAGCGTTCAGAATTTTTGGTGTTCCTCCCTCTGAAGGAATGATAGCTCTTTGTGCTTGATCATAAATATCATACTCGGGTGTTTGTGATTTCAGGTACGCAATCCATTTTCCATCCGGGCTCCACGAGGGGCTGTTGTCGGCATCAGCCCAGGTTGTTAATTGCTTTAATGGCGCTCCCTTCCTTGCATCCATGACCCAAAGATCACTATTGCCATTGCGATCCGGATCAGCTGAGCGATTACTTACAAAAGCAATCTTCTTGCTATCGGTCGACCAGATCGGATTATTAGCATCATAGTCTCCCGTGGTGAGCGTATCGATTTTTTTTGGTTTCTACATCAAACACATAAAGATGATTGCGCTTGCGTTCGAGGTAACCATCACCATCAGCTTTGAAGTGATAGCGATCGATCATGATCGGCTTTGGTTTCTTATCCTTTTTTTCTTCCTCCTCTTTCGACTCCTGGTCTTTAATGATCATCGCGATCTTTTTAGAATCGGGGCTCCATACATAATCGCTGATGCTGTATTTCAGATCGGTTAACTTTTCTGCTTCCCCACCTCTGCGGTCCATACGCCAGATTTGTGATTTCTTGGTTTCGTAGCGCGATGAAAGAAAGGTGAGGTATTTTCCATCGGGTGTCCAACGAGGTTTGCTTTCGCCTTCCTTGCTGGCCGTAAGTTTTACGGATTCACTACCATCCCAACTGATCATCCAGATGTTGGTATCGGATTTATCTTTTACCGAATCCGGAATGGATAACACATACGCAACCCATTTGCCATCGGGCGAAACCTGCGGGTCGCTGATGGAGCGCATTTTATAAATGTCGGAAGGAGAGATGGGGCGCTGGGCGGTGGACGTAAGCACCATTAAAAGAAGTGGAATCAGAATCAGTTTTTTCATTGAAGCAATATAAAGGAAAAGGATGTATTGAGATAACTTTCTTATTCTCCTTCCAAGCGGGGTCTCGCTTCGGACTCCGCGACTATCTGTGAATTAAACGAACCACCCAAACATATAATTTCTGGATTTGCGAAGGCTCCACTGCGAATCGCTTTACAAGGTCTCTTCCAACCACTTAAAAAACTCCCGCTGCCATACTTGCGCATTTTGTGCGGAGAGTACCCAATGGTTTTCGGTAGGTAAATAGACCAGTTTACTTTTAATCCCTCGCAACTGTGCTGCCTGAAATGCTTCAAAGGCCTGGCCATCGGGCACACGATAATCTTTGCCCCCCTGGAAAATCAAAATCGGAGTGTTCCACTTTTCAACAAAGTTGCTGGGGTCGTATTGCGTGTAGGTCTTCTGTGCTACGGCATTGTTCTTCTCCCAATAAGGTCCACCGTATTCCCATTCGGAAAAGAACACTTCTTCTGTTGTGCCATACATACTTTTCATATTATAAATGCCATCGTGCGAGATGAATGTCTTGAAGCGATTGTTGTGATTGCCTGCGAGATAAAACACGGAGTAGCCACCATAACTGGCTCCTACACAACCCAACCTGTTCTTGTCAACGAATGGATCTTTTGCTACTGCGTCAATGGCCGACAAATAATCCTGCATCACTAATCCGCCATGCTCTTTGCTGATTTCTTCATTCCAGGCTACACCATGACCTTGCATACCCCGCCTGTTCGGTGCCACCACGATGTAACCCTTAGCCGCCATCAGTTGAAAATTCCAACGGAATGAATAACCTTGCGTGAGCGGCACCTGCGGGCCTCCAGCACAAAACAAAAGTGTAGGATATTTTTTTGACGGATCAAAGTCGGGAGGATAAATCACCCATACTACCATTTTCTTATTGTCGCTGGTGGTAACCATTCGCTTTTCCACTTTACTTATCGCGAGTTTGTTGTACACCGCATCGTTTACATGCGTGAGCTGAGTCATCTGGCCGTTGGTAAGATTTACGGTATAGAGTTCGGTGGCGTGGTTCATGTCGGTGCGCGACACTACCATCGTGTTGCCTGCCTGGCCTATCATGCCGGCCACATCAAAATCTCCATTCGTAATTTGCTTTACCACAGGCATATTTTTCGTGAGGCCGGGAAAGTCCACTTCAAATGACTGCGTGGTGCCACCGATGGGCGCTACGAAATAAATTTTCTTTCCATCCGCACTCCATCGGAAGTGACTCACATGGCCATCCCATTGTTGGGTGAGATTGAGTGTTACATTTCCAGTGCGCACTACAATATCGTTTTTGTCGGCTTCATAGCCATCGCGCTTCATACTGAGCCAGGCTAATGTGCCCGTTGAAGAAAATGCGGGCTCTGTGTCATAACCCATCATGCCTTCGGTGAGGTTGATCGTTTTAGCTGTAGCGATTTCGTACTGATATAAATCCGTGTTGGTACTTACCGCATAAGCCGTTCCTTGTTTCTTCTTAACGGAATACACGATGTACTTACTATCGGGACTCCAGGTATAATCTTCCTCTCCGCCAGAAGGTTTCAGCGGACAATCGAAAGATTCATTAGGCATCAAGTCTATCGGTTCTGAGCTTGAGTTTACCGGCTTTACAAACAGATGACTAAACGATCCGTCTTCCCACGTATCCCAATGGCGGTAATTCAAACTTTCATAAATCTGCACATTCGATTTATCGAACTCAGGATAAAATTCTTTGCCTTGTACTTTGTTAATTTTTACATCCTGTACGTTGATCTGAAACTTGCCATCAGGCGAAATATTTTTGTCGAATACTAACGAAGCATCCGTTAATTCAAGAGGCGTGCCCCCGGTGATTGCAATGCTGTAGCGCTTACTGCTGCTTTTATTTTCAGATATGCTGGGCGTGCTTACAGAGTACAGCACCCGTTTGCCGTCTGGTGAAATATTTAATCCGCTTACCCGCCCCAATTGCCAGAGTAGCTCGGGCGTCATTCGGTTTTGTGAAAATGTAGTTAACGAAATACAACTGAGGAGAAGCAGGTAGGTTAGGCGTTGCATATAAAATTGGTTAGGCGATCGAAATTAAACAAAAATGATATACGTGGTGGCGGTTTTGCGGCAATACTGACTGGCAATATTAACCTTTCAAAAAATCCGCATCGCGATAAGCAGGTTTCGGATATTTATAAAAACCTTCTCCTGCTTTTTCTCCGAGTTTACCTGCATCAATATGTTCTTTCAATAGCTTCGCGAAAGCTTGTGATGAAGCATCGTCTCTTTCTTTCACCACGTGCCATGCGGTGTCAAGGCCAATGTTGTCGATAATACCAAACGGCCCGGTGGGCATGTGAAAGTTGACCATCCATGACCGATCAATATCTTCGATGCTGGCAATGTCTTTGGTTTTCAATCTTCCCGCTGCACCGAGCAATGCCATCAGCATGAAATTGAAAATGTAACCAGGCGATTCTTTCTTCACAATCACCGGAACTTGATTGAGTGCTTTACCCAACTCCTGCAAGAGTGGAATCAACGAAGGATCAGTTGCTGGATGTGGCATGATGTCCACCACGCGTGCATAAAACACATCATGAAAATGAAAGGCACAGAATTTTTCTGGTCGGCCGGAGATCTTTGCCAGTTGAGATGGCAATAAATACGAAGTATTGGTAGTGAAGATAGTTTTGGCTGGGGCCAGCTCACCAATTTGTTTCCATACTTTTTCCTTGATAGATAGTTCTTCTGTTACGCTTTCGCTGATGAAGTCGCAATCGGTTAGTGCTTGACGCAGATCAGTAGTGTAATGCATCCGCATAATCGCATCTGATTTTTTTTCTTCGTTAAGCAAACTTGCTTTAATGAGTTGTCGCATGATTTTATCCATCACGATTTTGGCTTGATCCAGAATTGGTTCGTTGATGTCATAAAATGTAACGTGATAGCCAGAGATCGCAGCCTGCAATCCAATGCGACTTCCTAATGTTCCCGTGCCGATGATCGTGATGTCGTTTATTTGCATGAATACTGTGGTTTAAGTTTTCACTTACCTCGGTCTGTGTCCTCACAGATCGAAAACTATTTCAATGTTATTATGGTCTGTGAGGACACAGAGCATGAAGTCACGGAGTTTTCACAAAGGCCTCAGACCGCTCTAACCGGTCAGACGCCTCAGTAAATTTATTTTTTCTCAGGCAACGCAAACGCTACATAGCTATCACCAGACTTGCTTCCTATTTTTCCACCACCACAGGCAATCACAACATATTGTCTTCCATCAATGGAATACGTTGCTGGTGTGGCATAACCAGCTGCCGGCAATTTTGCTTCCCACAACACTTGACCCGTTGTCTTATCAAAGGCACGGATCTTTTCATCTTTAGTTCCCGCGATAAAAATAAGTCCGCCTTTGGTTACCAATGGACCTCCATACGTTTCTGTACCTGTCACCGGTATTCCTCGCTTTGTTAATTCTTCATACTCACCCAAAGGTACTTTCCACAACAACTTTCCATTGTTCAGATCAACCGCATTCAATGTTCCCCAGGGAGGCTTGATGCCGGGGTATCCATTCTTATCGAGGAATCGATTATAGCCTGTCATCGTATAAGGCACTTCATCAAGAATACTTTTTGTAGTTGATGCAATTGACACAGGTTCTTTAACCATTGGTTCTTTTTCTTCGAGGTCTAATAAAAATGCAAGTAGCGCATCTTTATCTGTACCCTTGATCTGCGCAAAGGCCGGCATCATATTCTTTCCTTTTTCTATAATGCTCCAGAGTTGTTGCTCATTATATTTTGCTTTCATGTTGAGCACCGATGGAAACGAGCTCCCATTTCCTTTTCGATCGGCTGCATGGCAGGCAACGCAATATCTGCCATAGATTGCTTCTCCCATTCCTTTCAACGAAGTATCGTTTCCTTTACCCGGAATGTTAATGATCGTGAGCGACCAGGGCAATTCGCTGCTGTTTATATACATGATGGCTGTTTCAGGATCAACGGCTGCACCGCCCCACTCACCTCCGCCATCAAAGCCCGGAAAAATCCAGACTCCATTTTTACTCGGAGGAGTAAATGGTTCTCCGTATTTGATTGTTAAAAATCTCTCACGCATCTCGGTATGGGTTACACTGTCGAGATCTGAAACATCTTCCTTCGTAAAAGATTGTCTTGCGAACGGCTCTGGCAAAGTTGGGAAGGGCTGAGTTGGCCAGGCAACTTCGCCTGGCAAATCGGAGACAGGAACAGGACGCTCTTCAATTGGAAACACTGGCTCACCGGTTTCGCGATCAAAGACAAACACATACCCATGTTTGGTAATCTGTGCAACGGCATCAATCTTTTTACCATTCCTGTTGATAGTTACAAGATTGGGATTAGCAGGAAGATCACGATCCCACAAGTCGTGATGAACAACCTGGTAGTGCCATTTGTACGTTCCGGTAGCTGCGTCAAGCGCGATGAGTGAGTTGCCAAATAAATTTTGTCCTTTACGAATGCCACCATAAAAATCTCCCCCGATAGATCCTGTTGGCACATATACAATACCTCGTTTTTCATCGAGCGACATACCGGCCCAATTGTTTGCGCCACCAAATTTTTTCCATGCATCCGGATCTTCCCAGGTGTCATACCCTAACTCATTCGGTCGTGGTATGGTATGAAACATCCATTTGAGTTCACCGGTGCGCACATTAAATGCACGAATATGTCCCGGGGCTGCGTCTGCTGACTCGGCTACACGATGGCCCATAATGAGTAAGTCTTTGTAAATAACTCCGGGGGTAGTGGCTGCTACAAAGGGATTAAATGTGCCCGGTTCACGATCAAGATTTTCAGTAAGATCAATATAGCCACCCTTGCCAAAACTTTCAATGTGTTTTCCTGTGGTAACATCAATTGCCCACGTCTTTGAGCCTGTACTATATAAAATACGTTCATCATTTCCGGTATCATCTTGCCAGTACACTACACCGCGGTTCACTTTATAGAATGCATACTTATCATTTTTAGCAGTGCTATCAACTTCGGCAGGATCAAAAATCCATTTAGTTTCGCCACTGGCTGCGTTGAGCGCAAAAAGTTTCAAGCGCGGAGTTGTGCCATAGAGAATACCATCAACCATGATGGGGTTACATTGATTTTGTGATCGATTGTCCGGATCTTTATCACCAGATGTATACGTCCAGACTATTTCTAGTTGCGAAACATTTTCCGGTGTAATCTGAGTGTTGGAAGAATACCGGTTTCCTTCTTTTGAGCCGGCATAGGTTTGCCAGCCGCTATAATCATTTTTCTCTTTGCAAGAGAGCAGAACAAAAAATGAAAGGGCTACTAAAAGAAATCGTTTCATAGGAGAACTATAGTCTATTTTATTCGATAAATATACAACGGTATTCAGCATGGTGAATTTAATTTATGATGAGTATTCTTTTGTTATAGCCGGAGTTAGTCTTCGGGTAGCTTAAATCCGTTTCTCGGTTTGTTTCCTCATAAACAGAAATCAACTCAACTTATCATTGTCTGTGAGGACACTGTGTGGACACAGACCACTCAAAGCGGTCTGACGCCCTTTGGTTTAAATTTTATTTCTCTCAATTGCTTTTCGCGCATTTTCTCCACAGGCTTTTATCACATAAATCAACGATGCAAACCGCGGGTCTTTTGTAAGCCCTTGTTTGAAGCGATGATAAATCTGCTGGCAAATCACGCCTACTTTAAACGCTCCAAATGCATAATAGAAAACGATGTTGTCAACGGGTGAGCCTGATTGCTGCTGGTAATACTCCACTACTTCTTTCCGTGTGAAATTACCGGGCGTCCACGTAAGGTTGAATGGCTTCAACGCATCCGGATCATTTCCTTCAGCCCAATAGGCGAGTGTCGTTCCTAAGTCCATCAATGGATCGCCTACGGTGGCCATCTCCCAATCGAGGATGGCAATGATGTCGGTGAGATCATTGGGATTCAACACAAGGTTGTCGTATTTGAAATCGTTGTGGATGAAAGATGTCCTTGATGTTGTTGGAATATTTTTCACCATCCATGCGGCTACTTCATTCATTGAGGCAATGTCATCCGTTTGTGCATTCACATAACGTTTTATCCAGCCTTCCACCTGCCTTTGCACATAGCCTTCGGGTTTGCCGAGTGCATCAAGAGCAGAAGTATGAATATCAATCTGGTGCAACTTCACCAACTGATCTATGGTTGCTTTGGATAATGCACGGAATGATTCTTCACTTACACGAAAATCCTTCGGCAACCTGTTTCTGAGAATAATTCCCTTCACACGCTTCATGAGATAGAATTTTACTCCCATCACACGTTCGTCTACGCATAAATAAACCGCATCGGGTACTTTAGTAAAACCAGTTTCGCGCAACTTGGTTAGCACCGTAAACTCGCGCTCCATATCATGTGCTGATTTGATGTTGGCCCCAAAGGGAGGTCTGCGCAACACATATTCATATTCGCCAGCTTGCACAAAATAGGTGAGGTTGGAATAACCTCCCGGAAATTGTTTGATGGTAATCACTTTGTCGAAGCCTTCAACTTTATCGCGCAGGTAATCCTGCAACTTCTGGGTATCAAGCTCCTCGCCAGCTCGTGTATTCGTAGGTTGATCGAGCATAGCTTATTGCATGTATTTTCTAAGAATACTTTTCGCAAGTGAAGACTTATGCACTTCATCGGGACCATCGTAAATGCGCGCGGCACGTTCATGACGATACCAGAATGAAAGCAACGTGTCGTCTGTGACACCCAACCCACCATGCACCTGAATGGCGCGATCTACTACTTTCATCAATACATCGGCTACAAAAAATTTGATGGTAGAGATTTCATCTTTGGCTGCTTTGGCTCCCTCTTTATCAATCTTATGAGCAGCATTCAATACCAACAATCGCGCAGCATTAATGTCCGCGCGACTTTCAGCTATCCAGAACTGAACCATTTGCTGGTGCGCCAATACTTTTCCTTCTTTCAATTGGCGCACTACGGCACGCTTGCACATCATATCAAAGGCACGCTCACAGATACCGATCCATCGCATGCAATGATGAATGCGACCCGGACCTAATCGCGCCTGCGCTAAGGCAAAACCTTTTCCCTCTTCACCAATCAGATTCGTAACCGACACTTTGCAATTCGTGAACTGCACTTCTCCATGACTCAGGTAATCTTCACCCACATCGCCCATGATGGGAATGTTTCGAATCAATGTATAGCCGGGATTATTCAGTGGCACGAGAATCATACTGGCTCGTAAATAAGGATTTTCGTTTTTGGGATCGGTGAGCGCCATCACGATGGTAAATGATGCTCCATCGGCAGCCGTTGTAAACCATTTATGTCCGTTGATGATATAATGATCGCCTTCGCGCACCGCAGTGGTTGCCATGTCCACCGGGTTTGATCCGGCAAACTCGGGCTCTGTCATCGCAAAGCACGAACGAATATCACCATTCATCAATGGCGTAAGATATTTTTCTCTTAATTCCGCGGAAGCGAACTGATGCATCAACTCCATGTTGCCGATGTCGGGCGCGTTGCAGTTGAAAATATAATGACCGAGTGGTGAGGTACCCAACGCTTCGCTGATGTGTGCAAAATCGGTGAGCGATAAACCCACACCACCATCATGTTCTGATAAATGAGGGGCCCACAGTTTTCTTTCTTTGGCTTTGGCGCGAAGCGATTTCAGCAAAGGAAGCGATTCCCGAAAAGGATGTGTGAGGATGTGTAACTCAACAGGATAAACTTCCTGCTCCAGAAACGATTTGTATTGAGGAAGAAGTGCTTTGACTTTATCGCTATAAAATAAATCGAGCATAAACCATCATTAAATTGTGAAACCTCCATCAGCCGTGAACACACTACCCGTTGAATAAGCCGATGCATCGGATGCTAAATACAATGCCAGCGCGGCAATCTCTTCGGGTGTGCCTACGCGTTTGATCGGCAGCATCTTCATCATCGTATGCATGATTTTGTCATTGCTCCACAATGCCTCGCTGAATTTTGTTTTGATGAGTCCCGGACAAATCACGTTCGCACGAATATTATCTTCACCCCATTCTTTGGCCATCACTTTGGTAAGTGAAATCAAAGCGGCTTTGCTCACGCTGTAAATTCCTAAACCGGATTCGGGTCTTAATCCTCCAATAGAACTGATGTTGATGACCGATCCGGCTTTTTTCTGTTTCATGAATGGATAACACTTCTTCGCCAACTCGAAAGGACCTTTCACATTCACGCTCATGATTTTGTCAAAGGCACTTCCATCCGCATCTGCAATCGGGCCAAATATCGGATTGGCTGCAGCATTGTTTACTACAATATCAATCGTGCCATACGCAGCAATCGTTTCCTCCACTAAGCGGCCAATATCAACCACATCACCCATATGACAGGCAACGGCTTTTGCCTGGCCTCCTTTTTTTACAATAGAGTCAGCAACCTGATTCACTGCCTCCAACTTGCGACTTGATACAACAACGCGCGCACCGGCAGCGCCATATAATTCGGCAATGGCTTCACCGATACCTTTGCTGGCACCTGTTACAATGGCTACTTTGCCGGTGAGATCAAAAAGGTTTGTCATGTTGAAAAATTAATGATGAATTCCGTTAGTTAGAGAGATTATTGAAGTTAAATATAGGCGATTAATATGAAAGAAGCTCTTACGTCAAAGCCTTCCAAATACACTAAAATGTCTTTGAATGCTGACTTATATCTTAAATCTTGTTGTGCTGTTCGACTAAAAATTGTCTTTCGCCAAAAGATTGAGGCTTGACGTATCCTTTGGCCTTACTTTTGCGTACAAATGGTTTCTGAATTTTGTACTTTTATATGATAAATCAATTCTTATGAAGATTCATTATCTATTAGCCTTCGGGGCAAGCTTATGTCTGGCTTCCGTTGGTACAGAGGCACAAGTCTTGAACAGATTGAAGAACAGGGTTGAAAACAAGACCGAACAAAAAGCAGGGCAAGAAATTGACAAGCTCTTTGGCGGAAAGAAAAACCAAACTGGTAGCCAGGGAGGACAAACCGGAACAGGCGGCCAGGGCGGACAAAGCGGGACCGGTGGCGGCAGCGATCCTTCAAACAAAGGTGGTGGCGGTTTGATTTCTACTCCTCCTGATGTGAAACAAAATCTCGCTGATGCAGAAGTTGCCTATAAAAATAATAGTTATGGTGAAGCGCGTTACTCTGTGCAACAAGCTATGTTGGGTGTCGAGTTAGAAATTGGAAACGAGATCATAAAATCTTTACCCGAATCGGTTGTCGGATTGAATAAAGAAGCTGATTCAGATCAAGTAACCAGCACGGGTTGGGGATGGGCAGGACTTACCATACACCGTGAATATTCCGATAAAAATGATAAACAGTTTAGCGTTAGCATCTCCAATAACTCGCTGATGATGGCGGGTGTGAATGCATACCTTTCAGGAGGTTATGCTCAGCAAACCAACGGTGAGCAAAACTGGAAGCAAACAAAATTAAAAGGATACCGGGCCGTGATCGAATATAGTGAAGGAAGCGGTTATACATTGAGTGTGCCCATCGGGCAGTCTTCCATCATCGTTTACGAAGGAATCAATTTTGCATCAGAACAAGAAATGATGAAGTCGGCAGAAGTCATTAACATCGATGCCATCAAAAAGGAATTAGGAGAGCAATAAAATATTCAGTTATGAAAAAATTCAGTTTGATACTATTATTTCTGGCAGCCGGTTTAGTTACTCTTGCCCAGGATTTTGATAAAAATGTTGCCACAGCCAAATCTTCATACGCCTCTGGCAACCTGCAGGATTCACGCTTCGCGATGGAACAAGCGCTTCGGGATCTTGACATGGCTATCGGAAAAGAAATTTTAAAAGTTCTGCCTGCCAAATTAGGAGCATTAGCCGCTATTGAAAAAGAAGATAATGTTACCGGTTCAGGAAGTTATGTAGGCTTGTATGTAAATCGTCATTATGGTGTTGACCCTAAAAGAGGCTCGATCGAGATTATTAATAATTCTCCGATGATAAATTCACTGAATGCCATTCTATCTATGCCTGTCATTGGCGGCATGATGCGAGATGAAAATCAAAAGATGGTGAAAATCCAGGGATACAAATCCATTCTCAATAAACAGGTTAATTCCGATACGGGAAAAACCAACTATGAATTGCAAATACCGATGAACAACACCTTGGTGACTCTCAAGATGGATGACTCCAATGAAGGCGAAATCACAGCCGCAGCCAATGGCATACCGCTGGCGAAGATTGTTCAGATGGCACAATAAATAATGACAGAATGTCGACTAAGGAGCCTAAGGGCTCCTTTTTAATTTTAACAAATCGTGAAACTACTGATGATTATAATCCTTGGCTCTGCACTGCTTGTGGCGGCTTCATTCATAATAGTGGGTATGTTAATTTCTGCTCCCACACATAGTGGTCCTGTAACGGATCATTTTGATGGAAAGAAATTTATCAACCCGGGAAACGCACAAGCGAAAGGATTAACCGATGTGTTTAAATGGATGATGCAACGCAAGCAAGGCCCATGGACGGAAAAGAAAGAATCTGCTTACGGTGCTAAACCTGAATCAATCATTACACATGGAGTCAAGATCACATTTGTGAATCATTCCACTTTTTTAATTCAGATCGATGGAAAGAATATTCTTACCGATCCGGTTTGGAGTGAGCGCACCAGTCCGTTTGATTTTGCCGGCCCTAAACGAATGAAGCAGCCGGGTATTCGTTTCGAAGATTTGCCGAAGATCGATTATATCATTCTCAGCCATAATCATTATGATCACCTCGACATCAACACAATAAAAAAAATTTACAAAGTCCATCAGCCCAAGATCATTACTCCAGTGGGCGTAAAATCATTTTTGGATAACAATGAAATCACAACCGCTACCGATCTGGATTGGTGGCAGGAAGTATCGATATCAGATTCTCTCTCGATACAATCCGTGCCCGCACAACATTTTTCAGGCCGGGGTATTAGCGATCGCGATGCAACACTGTGGTGCGGATATGTAATTAAAAACCCTCAGGGAAATATTTATTTTGCCGGAGACACCGGCTATAACGAATTCACCTTTAAAGAAATCGGGAAGCGGTGTGCTCCTATTTCTGTTGCGCTAATTCCTATCGGGGCATTTAAACCCGCATGGTTCATGTCTCCTATTCATTGCTCACCCGCCCAGGCAGTGCAAATTCATTTTGATGTAAATGCTTCACAAAGTATTGCTGCCCATTTTGGCACCTTTCCGTTAGCCGATGACGGTGAAGACGAACCGACAACAGAACTGGCAGAAGCTTTGAAACAAGCAAACCTTGTAAAAGAGAAGTTTCTTGTGCTAAAAGAAGGTGAAGGCAGATTTTTCTAAGAGCATTTCTACAGCTCTCTCTGTTTGGATTAAAGGCTTTGCAAGAGTAACTTGCATTAAATCGCTTCATTATGAAAAACCTGATTGTCTTCTTCCTGTTCGTTTTGTTTGCAACGTTTTCGTTCGCCCAGAAAATTGATTACGATAAAAAACTGAAAGAACTTGGCATCGAATTGATGGTCCCCTCTAAACCCATAGCCAATTATGTAAAGGCTGTGCGCGTAGGTAATCTTCTCTATCTGTCAGGACATGGGCCTTCGCGCGCGGATGGAACGACCATTGCAGGAAAAGTAGGTGTTGACATGACGCTGGAGCAAGGTTATGAGGCTGCTAAACAAACCGGGGTTTCTATTCTCTCAACACTTAAGGCAGAATTAGGCGATCTGAACAAAGTGAAACGCATTATAAAAGTATTGGGCATGGTCAATTGTGCGCCAACCTTTGGCGATCAGCCTAAAGTAATCAATGGATTTTCTGATTTGATGGTGGCCGTCTTTGGTGAGAAAGGTAAGCATGCGCGCTCTGCCGTTGGTATGAATGCCTTGCCCGGTAATATGGCCGTAGAAATTGAAATTATCGTGGAGGTGGAATAACGTGACTTCTCTCAAAGTCACTTTCACCATAAAGTCATTCCCACTTATAGCTAGTTAATATCTGCCCGATAGAATTTTTTTTGTTAACACTATCTTAACAGAATTAGCTGTAAGAAAAAAAGACACTGAACATCTGGCCCTCTCTGCATTTATAACCTAATTGTTATCTTTGCTATACCTTCATGAAAGACCGCGTATCCATTTTACTCTTAAGCGTCTTGCTGCTCATGGCTGTAAGCTATGTGCAGATTTTTCATAAAATGTCAGATGAGAATATCCGTGTCGAGGCTACCACCGATCTGAATAGCGATGCGGGAGAAGGGGAAGAAAAAACTTCTGAAGAAAATTCGCGTGAAACGGATCAGGATGAAGATTCTTTTAAGCTTGTCGAAATAATTGCCCTCTCGGCTGCAAACTCTCATGCCGGCTACAGAAATTTAAACTATTCGTTCGGGCTATTAACACACTATCCTGAAATAGTCTCGCCTCCCCCTCAGGTTTAAACCATCATTAAGCAAGGCTTTTCGCGCTTGCGCATGGTTTTGTTTTTCTTTCTCACTCAATCCATTTATGAAATTACGCAATTTCTGGTCTTCGGATTTTCCGGCCTCTGTAGTAGTATTTTTAGTGGCCTTGCCACTTTGTTTAGGAATTGCCCTCGCCTCGGGCGCCCCATTATTTTCCGGTCTTATTGCTGGCATCGTTGGCGGAGTGGTGGTGGGAGGTTTAAGCGGATCTTCTGTGAGTGTAAGTGGGCCAGCAGCCGGGCTCACCACCATTGTTGCCGCAGCCATTTTAGATCTTGGCTCTTTTCAGGCATTCTTATTAAGTGTGGTTTTAGCGGGCCTCATTCAGATCGGATTGGGTTTTGCCAAAGCTGGTTCTATCGGACATTTTTTTCCTTCATCGGTTATTAAAGGAATGCTGGCTGCCATTGGTCTGATTCTTATTCTGAAACAGATTCCTCACGCTATTGGATACGATGAGGACTTTGAAGGGGATGAAAGCTTTTTTCAGGCTGACGGAAAAAATACCTTTACAGAAATTCTTACCGCCTTTGATTATATCAGTCCGGGGGCAATCGTTATCAGTGTAACCTCCCTCTTGATTCTTATTGTCTGGAATAAAAATGCGTTGCTGCGTTTTCGGTTTTTCAGATTGGTGCCAGCTCCTTTAGGTGCTGTAGCCGTTGGTATTTTACTCAATATCCTTTTCAATTCATTTATTCCTTACCTGGCCATTGATGCAAAGCATTTGGTTTCCGTGCCAGCATTACTTGGGTCATCGGAGGCCGCATCATTCTTGGTTTTCCCTGATTTCTCACTTTGGGCCAATCCGAAAGTTTACATGGCCGCCATCACCATCGCTATTGTAGCCAGTCTCGAGACGCTGTTGAGCATCGAAGCGTGTGATAAAATGGACCCGGCCCATCACATTACTCCACTTAACGCAGAGCTGAAGGCACAAGGAGTTGGAAATTTAGTTTCGGGACTTTTAGGAGGATTGCCCGTAACTTCTGTGATTGTAAGAAGCTCCGCCAACATCACTGCCGGTGCGCGCACCAAGTCTTCTGCCATTTCCCACGGCCTCATTATACTGGTGGCGCTGCTTGCTGTTCCCGGTTTTCTAAACTTAATTCCGCTTTCCTGCTTAGCCGCAATTCTGCTTTTGCTTGGTTATAAACTCACCAAACTTTCGTTGTATAAAGAAATGTATGCAAAGGGGTACAGTCAGTTTTTTCCATTTGTGGCTACCGTTATGGCTATCTTATTTACGAATCTTTTGCAAGGTGTTTTTTTAGGCATCGTGGTAGCGGTGTTTTTTATCTTGAAGACCAATTCTCAGCGAGCCGTCATTGCGGTTCACTCCGAAGATTATTACCTGATTAAATTTTCGAAGGATGTATCCTTCGTGCACAAGGCTTCGCTGCGACATGAGTTGGTGAAGGTGCCCAATGACACACGTTTGCTCATCGATGGAACAAAGTCTCATTTTATTGATGAAGACATCCTGGAAACCATTGAAGATTTTATGGAAACAGCCAAAACAAAAAACATTCAGGTTGAAGTAACCGGAATTAAAATAAAGGACAAGACCATTTAACTATTCAAATAATTAACACATGAAAAAATACGAACAGCTGCTCCTGCAAAACCGTGCATGGGTAGAACAGAAAATGCAGGAAGATAAAGATTTCTTTAATCGTTTGGCCAATGTTCAAACGCCAGAGTTTTTATGGATTGGCTGTGCCGATAGTCGCGTGCCTGCCAATGAAATAACAGGGACCAATCCCGGTGAGGTGTTCGTGCATCGCAACATAGCTAACATGGTGGTGCACTCTGACATGAACATGTTGAGCGTGCTTGACTATGCGGTGAATGTGCTGGAGGTAAAACACGTTATCGTATGTGGCCACTATGGCTGCGGAGGCATTAAAGCCGCCATGACTAATAAACAAATCGGACTGATTGACAACTGGATCCGCCACATCAAAGATGTTTATCGCTTGCATCAGGATGAACTGGAAGCCATTGAAGATATGAAAGACCGTCAGGACCGGCTTACGGAACTGAACGTGATCGAGCAGGTGTATGACTTGGGAAAAACTTCTATCATTCAAAATGCCTGGCAAAAGAACGGTAGTCCATACGTGCATGGTTGGGTATACGATGTGCGTAACGGGTTAATCAAAGACTTGAAAGTATCTATGCATGACGACTCTGAAATGCCGGATGTTTACCGATTTGAAAAGATGACAAAAATCTAACATCATCCATCAAGGGCCCATAGAAAGGTCATCTTGTTTGCGCAGGATGATTTTTTTAATTATCTCAAAAACTAAAAAATTCAAATAGGGGTAAAAGTTCATTGGGTTGTCATAACCTCGAAGCCTTAAAACCGTAAATTGCACTGAATAGGACCAAAAGCAGTGGATTTATCGGAAAAACAGGTTTTAGAAAAAATCCAATCGGGCAACGAAAGTGCTTTTGAGATGATATTTAAAGCCTATTACCAACCTCTTTGTCGTTATGCGTATTCTTTTCTTGCCGATAAGGAAGAAGCCGAAGAGGTAGTGCAATCTGCATTTATCACTGTTTGGGAAAAACGAAAGAGCATCGATATTCAAACGTCACTCAAGTCCTATCTCTATCGCATGGTGCGCAACGGTTGCCTCAACGTGATCAAACACGAGAAGGTGAAGCAACAACATGTTGCACACGAACTGACTGTTACCGAAGTAGCCTATGAATCCGTTTCGCAAAAAGTGTATGCCACCGAATTGGAATCAAAAATCACAGAAGCCATGAAGGTATTGCCGGAGCAGTGCCGCCTTGTTTTTCAACTAAGCCGATTTGAAGAATTGAAATACCAGGAGATTGCCGATCAACTGCAAATTTCCGTGAAGACCGTAGAAAACCACATGGGGAAAGCGTTGAAAATTATGCGCGAACAACTGAAAGAATATTTGCCCTTGTTTCTACTATTTATGAAAGACTTTATTGTATAAAGGTGGAGCACGTGTTGAACGATATGGACGATTTGATTGGCAAAGTGTTGGCTGGAGAAGCTACTGCCCTGGAGCAGGAAAGCGTATTGCTGTGGAGAAAACAAAGTGAGGCCAACGAAAAGTACTTCAATCAGTTCCGCAATATTTTTGAAAGAGCCGGTTCGGCCGCGATGCAGATTGAATTCGACACCGATGCAGCCTGGAATAAAGTGAAGAGTAAAATCAGTAAAAATAACAGCAAGGTTGTTTCCATAAACCGAACAAATTTTTTCTCCCCGTTACGAATAGCAGCCGGCATCATTCTTTTATTGGGCGTTGGATCTGTTTTTTATCTGCTCACCGCACCTCCTATTCAAACCTTGGCTGTGCTATCAGAAAAAACCACGAGGCAAGATACACTACCCGATGGCAGCACTGCCTTTCTGAACAAGAAAACCGAGCTCGAGTTTGAATACAACCCAAGGGAAAAAACCCGTAAGGTGAAATTGAAAGGCGAAGCATATTTCACTGTAAAGCATGAAGAAAAAAAACCCTTCATCATTGAAGCAGATGAAATTCTGGTGCGAGATATTGGTACGGAGTTCAATCTAAAAGCGTATCCGGATAAAGACACGATCGAAATCATTGTGACACAAGGCGAGGTGCAATTTTATACGCGTAGCGACTCCGGTCTTAATCTGAAGGCAGGCGAAAAAGCGATCTACAGCAAACGAACAAAAGAGTTTTATCGGATTGAAAAACAGGACAACAATACACTCGCCTATAAAACGAAAGTATTCAGTTTCAACAACACGGATCTTCTCTCGGTGGTGATATTACTCAATGAGGTGTATAATTCTAAAATAAGCCTGGCCAGCGAATCGCTTTACAATTGCCGGTTGACGGCCAACTTCAAAGAAGACAATCCTGAAATTATTGCTGAAGTTATTGCTGAAACGATGGGACTTGAGCTTACCAAAAAAGAGGATCAACTTATTCTGAGCGGCAAAGGTTGCGAAAAATAAGTTCATGATGAGGCCCCTGCTCTGCATTCTCATTTTCACGATTCTTGGAAGCAGCTGTGTTCTGGCTCAGAAGAGTATTCCCATCCTTGAACGAAAGATTTCAATAACAGCATCAGAAGAAAAAATAGCCTCCGTACTTTATCGAATAGGTCAGGCGGGAGAATTTTCTTTTTCCTATAACAGCGCTATCATTTCTCAGGAGCAACTGATTTCGCTCAACATCAATGACAAATCCGTGCGGGATGTGCTCAATGAAATATTTCATGGCACCATGAATTACAAAGAGAAAAGCAATTACCTGATCATTACCAAAGCTCCTGCTCCTTCTTCAAAGAACAATATTGTTGTCATCATCCTCAATGGTTATGTAGAAGATGGAAAAACGGGAGAAAAAATTGCCCAGGCCAGTGTGTATGAAAAAAGTTCTGTTACCTCCACCGTGACCGATGAATATGGATATTTCAAATTAAAACTGGAGAAGAAGTCTGATTCCATTTCCATATCCGTAAGTAAGAAAAATTATCGCGATACGCTGGTAAGTATAACCAACCCCGAAAATCAATATTTTAAAATATCGATTCAGCCCATGATAGACTCTGTAATAATCACAGCACAAACAGAACCAATCGATACAGTTGCTATTTCTGAAAATGACTTCACGCTTCCTTATGAAGATGAACCTAATGTTCAAAATATTCACGATACCCTCTACCAATTGGTGCAGTTCTCTGCTCTTCCGTTCATCGGAACCAACGGACGTCTGAGTGGTAATGTGATCAATGATTATTCTATTAATTTTTTTAGTGGATACTCCATGGGCACACGTCAGATTGAGCTGGGGGGGTTTGTTAACATAGATCGTGGCGATGTAAGCTGGCTTCAGATTGCAGGTTTAGTAAATCTAGTGGGGCGAAATGTGTATGGCATTCAGGCAGCTGGTTTTGCTAATGTAAATGGCGGAGAGACCAAGGCGGTTCAACTGGCAGGGGTTGCCAATACAAACCTTGGCGAAAGCACAGGGGTGCAGGTAGCAGGGTTTGCCAATACAAACCTGAAGGGAATTAATGGTGTGCAGGTGGCAGGATTTAGCAACGTCACGATTGGAAATTCAAAAGGCGCGCAGGTGGCAGGCTTAGGCAATGTGCAGGTGGGTGATTACCGGGGATCACAGATTGCAGGAGTTACCAACCTGGCAACAGAAAAAATTTCCGGTTCACAAATCTCAGCCTTATTCAATTATGGCAGCCGCGTGCAAGGAACTCAAATAGGATTGATCAATTATGCCGACACATTAGGCGGTATACCTATCGGTTTATTAAGCATTGTTAAAACCGGTTATCATAAAATAGAGTTATCTGCTGATGAGGTCTTCTATACCAATCTTGCCTTTCGCACCGGTGTGAGAAAATTTCACACCATGATATCGGCTGGTTTCAAGCCGCAACAATCTTTAGATCCTGCCGATACATCGGTATGGACGTTTGGATATGGATTAGGTACAACAAGAAAATTAACACAATGGTTATATCTGGATCTGGATCTTTCCTCACAACATATCAATAAAGGAAGCTTTACCAATGCGTTAAGTTTATTAAACAAGTTCTATGCGGGATTTGATTTTCAGGTCGCGAAGAAATTCTCCATCGCCACCGGCATCACCCTGAATGGGTATCTCACACGCACTACATATTCGGATTATCCCGAACTCTTCACCGATTTTAAGCCCAGGATAATTTCGGATCAGAATTTAAATAATGATATCAACCTGAAGATGTGGTGGGGTGCTAAAGTGGCATTGCGGTTTTTATAATTTTTTCATTCGGTCATAGGGGCTCGTCATCATTCACTTGTCATACAATCATAACGAAATGATTTTATGATTCCCTTTAAGAATTTCTTTCTCATTTTTTTCTTTCTATCGATCCGGTCTTTGTTGAGCGCCCAATCGCTCACGCAAACTATTCGCGGCACCGTAGTAGATAAAATTTCAAAAAGCGCATTGCCGGGTGCCACCGTGGTCCTGATGCAATCCGAGCCCTTGATAGGCTCAACGACAGACCCTGAAGGCAACTTCAAATTAACACAAGTACCTGTTGGCACGCACGCCATCCGTGTTTCTTTTATTGGCTATAAAGTAATTACAATTCCAAATATGGTGGTCAACTCCGGAAAAGAAGTGGTCCTTACAGTTACGCTGGAAGAAGACATTACTCAATTGGATGAAATTGTTGTAAGGTCTGATATTGAAAAGAATAAACCAATTAATGATATGGCAACGGTGAGCACGCGAACTTTTTCCGTTGATGAGACGAGAAAATTTGCTGCCGCTGTAAATGATCCTGCCCGTGCTGCTATTTCATTTGCTGGTGTAGTTTCTGCCGATGATGGAAGTAATTCCATATCCATTCGTGGCAATTCGCCCTTTGGATTACTCTGGCGCATGGAAGGAGTTGACATACCTAACCCAAATCACTTTGCGGACATCGGCTCTTCAGGTGGAGGCATTTCAATACTCAGCTCACAGCTACTTGCCAATTCTGATTTTTCAACAGGCGCTTTTCCGGCAGAATATGGAAACGCGTTGGCGGGCGTGTTCGATCTAAATTTACGCAAGGGCAATAATGAAAAAACAGAGTTCACCGTGCAGGCTGGTTTTCTCGGAACAGACGTAGCCGTGGAAGGTCCCTTCACAAAAAACTATCGCGGATCCTATCTCGTCAACTACCGATATTCGACTCTAAGTGTTCTTTCAAAACTTGGCGTGAATGTGGGTGATGCGGTTACTAATTTTCAGGACCTGTCTTACAATATTTTTTTACCGACTAATAAGCTCGGAAGCTTTTCCCTCTTCGGCTTTGGCGGATTGAGCGACCAAAATCAAAATGCTGAAAAAGACTCAACACAATGGGAAGATGATTACCAACGCTACAACTCAAATTATTTTTCAAACACGGGTGCTGCTGGATTTAAACATGCCATTACACTCAATGCAAACACCTTCTCGCAATCCACCATTGTATTATCTGGCAATGACCACGGCTTCCAAAACGAACGACTCGATGATACCTATACGCCACAGTTCAGCTATAAAGAGAATTATATCACGAAGAAATTAACCATCAGTTCTGTAATCAATCATAAGTTCAACGCAAAAAATAGTATGCGATCCGGTGTGTATCTGAACCGCTATTACTACAATCTTCGTCAGCGTCACCTTGATGCAGAGACAAATCAAATTGAAGAGCCTTTAAACTCAATCGGATACGCGGGCACGCTGCAACTATTTTCGCAATGGAATTACCGACCCACACAAAACCTGACCATAAACACTGGTGTTCATTTTCTTTACTTAAAAGACAATAGCACTTTTTCCATAGAGCCACGCGTTTCCGCGAGATATGATCTCAACGAACAGCAATCCATAAATATGGGTTACGGATTACATAGCCAGATGCAACCCAGTGGCGTGTATGAAACTCAGATGGAACAGCCAGACGGAACGTGGACTAAACCCAATGAAAACCTGAGGTTCAACAAAGCACATCATTTTGTGGTCGGTTATGATCGCTCCCTAACAAAATATTTACGCATTAAAGCAGAGAGCTATTATCAACACCTGTTCAACATTGCGGTAGAGAATGACCCTTCAAGTCCCCTATCAACCTTGGTGGTGGAAGAAGGTTTTGTAACCGAGCCCATGGTTAATGAAGGTGTAGGAAAAAACTATGGCCTCGAATTAACGCTGGAGCAATTCCTTCACAACAATTTATATTTTCTTCTATCGAGTTCCCTGTATAATTCAGAATACAAAGCATTGGATGGTGTGTGGCGCAATACCCGATTCAACGGAAAGCACGCCCTTAGCTTCACAGCTGGCAAAGAATATACGTGGAGGAAAAATCGTGTGTTTGGACTTAATATCCGCACCATTTACACCGGAGGTTTCTGGACAACCCCTATCGATGTGGAAAAATCAATTGAATTGGGAGAGACTCAATACATCAAAAGTCTCGCTTATACGGAACAGCTGCCGAACTATTTTCGTGCTGATTTTCGGATGAGCCTTAAGCGCAATCGGGCTAACTCAACGACTACCCTTTCGCTGGATTTTCAGAATGTCACAAACCAAAAGAACCTGGGCGGTCAATATTTCGATCCGCACAGCGGAGAGGTCAAGAAATGGTATATGCTCCCATTGCTCCCCATCTTAAGTTATAAAATCGAGTTTTAGTCACGCAAAATATTTTGATGGGAGGTGGGGGCTTTTTGCCTGTCGGGTGTCTTTCTATCAAACATACAAACTATGAAAAATTTAGTGATAGCAACTTTGGTGCTAATCTCTCTTCTTCTTACTTCATGTTATGAGGAAGATCCCGGTCCCCGTCAATCCGATAGTCGCTCCTATGCCCTTGTGGATTTTGATCGCATTGATGCAGGGGATGAGCTGATTATTACTATTCAACAAGGAAGCAGCTTTTCTATAGAAGCTGAGGGAGATCGCAGAAATGTTGATGACTTGCTGGTGTTTAAAAACGGAACCAGTCTTGTGCTCCGCTTTAAGCATTATCAAAAAAGACAATACAACACCTCTATAAACATAACCTTACCCAACTTGACAGGAGTTGATTTCTCAGGAGCGGTCAATGCCCGGATTTCAGGCTTCACCAATATCAACCGGTTTGATCTATCCCTATCCGGTGCTTCACTGGCACAGATGGATGTGGAAGCTTCAGAATTATACATCTCATTGAGTGGAGCATCACAGTTGCGGTTGAATGGAAAGGGCCAGAATGTGAATGGAATAATTTCTGGAGCTTCCTTACTCTCAGCCTTTAGTTATCCTTCCGCTCAGGTTGCGCTAATTGTTTCAGGAGCAAGCAGTGGGAAGGTGAGTGTGGCTGAACATCTGGAAGTGAATGCCAGTGGCGCCAGTTTAGTTTTATATCGTGGAAACCCACAGTTGGAAGTAGAAGTCACTGGCGAAAGCATTGTAAGGCAGGATTAAATAAAAACAAAAATGCCCGGCTTACGGGCCAGGCATTTCGCTTTATGTTTTTTAGCTTATACTCTTTCCTTTTGCAGAAGTACGAAGAAAGTTTTTAGAAGAATTTTCATGTCAAATAAGAAGGAGTTCTTCAACGCATATTCTATGTCTAACTGAATGCGTTCTTCTGGCAACATATTTTCTTTTCCGCGCTTGGTTACTTGCCAAAGGCCGGTGATACCAGCCGGAGCTAAAAACCTTGCAGCAATAAGGTCACGGGTTAATTGCTCTGCTTCGTACAAAGGCAATGGTCGGTTACCAACCAAAGACATATCTCCTTTCAATACATTAAACAACTGGGGAAGTTCATCCAAACTTGTGCTTCTAAGAAACTGACCCAGGCCTGTAATTCTCGGATCATTTTTCACTTTAAAGAAAACAGCCGTATTCCCTTCACCAGCGCCTTCCGCATATTGGTTAGTTAAATTTTTCAATTCTTTATCCGATCCCTGGCGCATCGTTCTGAACTTGTAGAAGTCAAAAACTCTATAACCGGTGCCCGAGCGTTTTGAGGTATAGAACATAGAACCTTTTGATTCCAGTTTAATGGCGATGGCGATCAATAACATGATAGGAGATAAAAACGCCAGGCCGGTGAATGAAACCGCAATATCAATCAATCTCTTCATGCTCCACATTTTCTTTGAAGGCATGTCGTCCTTAGAAATTTGTGGTGTCACTGTAATGGATTGAATTCCCTTTTTGAAATTACTCTTAAACGTTTTTATTTTTTTCAGTACATCGATGTGCTTGATAAAATCTTCGTTAATTGAACCATACAAATAATCATCTACCTGAAGCTTAATCGCAATTTCTTTCGAGGTCTGATCAAACCTGGGTGTATAATATACCACGGGAGTATTTTGTTCGCTGAGCAGTTTCAATAATTCAGTATAACTCTCATCTGGGTTCACAAGCAACACAACATCCGGTTGGATTGCCCCGTCCCACAATTTATAAAATGCGTTTTGGACCGTCTCCTGATGACAATGGATGGAAGCGAGGCGGTAATCAGAATTGAGGATTTCAGAAGAACCAGAAACAAAAAGAAAAATTCGCTCCGAGGTTATATCGGAGGGAATCATTACAGGCACTATATTTTGAACGGGAGACATATATTTGACTATTAGGTTTACACCCCATGGCTTCATAATCATACCAAAGCCTGAAATGCCCAAATTGAGCTGAAAACAAATAATTCTAACAGGACCCAATCCCGAAATGGGATAAAATGATTCTGTTTTGGACTAAATTAAGACTTTGATATAGTGGAAACTATATGGGGCGGAAAATGAAGACCCCGCAAAATGGCGGCATTTAAGGCATTTACCCTTTTTGGAGTACTTTAATGGGCTTCGAGCCAATTCTTGCCAATACCCACTTCAACTTCCATTGGTACTTCCAGAATCACGGCCGACTTCATCAGTTCGATCACCTTAGGTTTAATAATCTCCTGCTCTTCATGATGAAGGTCAAACACTAATTCATCATGCACCTGCATGATCATTTTGGTCTTTAACCCCTCCCGTTGTAGCCATTTCTGAATTTGAATCATGGCTACCTTAATAATATCCGCAGCGCTGCCTTGAATGGGGGCGTTAATAGCGTTGCGCTCAGCGAAACCTCGTGTAGTAATATTGCGCGAATTAATGTCGCGCAGGTAGCGTCTTCTTCCTAAAATAGTTTCTACGTACTCTTTCTCCCTGGCAAAGTTGATCGAGTCATCCATATAACGCTTGATGGCAGAAAACTCGGTGAAATAGGCCTCTATGATTTCACCCGCTTCGGTCCTGGAAATTCCCAGATTCTGCGAAAGACCGAAGGCGGTGCTGCCATACAAAATTCCAAAGTTCACCTCTTTCGCTTTGCGTCTCATATCGGGTGTCACTTTTTCGAGTGCCACCTTAAATACTTTTGCGGCTGTGGTTGCGTGAATATCCCGTTTGTTGCGGAAGGCTTCGATCATGGTTTCATCTTTGGCAAAAGATGCGGCTATGCGCAATTCAATCTGAGAGTAGTCGGCCGACATAAAAAGATAATCTTTATCTCGCGGCACAAAGGCTGCCCTTATCTGCCTTCCCTTTTCTGTACGAATAGGTATGTTCTGAAGATTCGGATTGTTTGAACTTAATCTTCCGGTGGCGGCCACTGCCTGACGGTAGTCAGTGTGAATTCGGTGATCTTGCTTGCTTACCATCCTGGGCAAGGCATCCACATACGTTGACCTGAGTTTTTCATACTCACGGAAGTCCAGAATCTTTTTGGCTATCTCATGCGCCCCGGCCAGTTTTACCAATACTTCTTCACCGGTTGCATATTGACCCGTTTTCGTTTTCTTGGCTTTGTCCAGCAACTTCATACGGTCAAATAATATTTCACCAAGTTGCTTGGGTGATGCAATGTTAAACTCCGTTCCCGCTATCTGATAAATTTCCTTCTGCACTTTTTCGCTGTCTTTCCTCAGCGCTTCCGACATCCACTTCAGCGTTTCCTCATCGATATTCACACCCTCAAATTCCATGCGGGCCAATACACTCGCCAGAGGCATTTCCACTTCGCGCAATAATCGCCATTGTCCTCTTTGCTCTAAGTCACTCTGCAGTTTCAATTTTACCTGCAACGCCAGATCAACCCGCTCGCAACCTGAGTTTATCTTTTCATCAGAATCAGTAAGGTGATATCCCACATATTGACTGCACAAAATCTCAAGGTCGTGCGATGCTTCCGGCTCGATGAGGTAGTGCGCCAACATGGTATCAAAAAGATTTCCCCGCACTTCCACACCATACTTCATCAGCGTAAGCAACGAGGACTTTATGTTATGCCCCACTTTACCAATTCGTCCATCCTGGAATACTTCCTGAAATTCATCAAGAATGCGTTGGGCTTCGCTCGCCAGTTCAATAAAGTACGCTTCTCCTTTCGAAAATGAACAGATCAGATCGATGGCTACAAAATCAAAATTTGATGCTTCATCCGTTGCTAGTGCAAATGAAAACTCTTTTTGTTGTTTTAATTTTTGAATGAGATCATGGCGCTCTTCTTTCGTATGAATGGTATGATATGAAACGGTCGCTGTATCTAGCGTTTTTCTGTCAGTGGTCACCTCCGCTTCGGACTCCTGTTCTCCTCCAAACATGGAAAGTTGAGAGGCCTTTGGAACAGCAACCGGCACTTCTGTTTTTGATTGTATTCCGAAAATGCGCGGCATCATTGTCTTGAACTCCAGTTCTTCAAGAATCGGCTTGAGTTTTTCAATGTCGGGACCAGTATATAATAAGTCCTCTTCATCCCATGGCACCTGCACATCGGTGATAATGGTCGCCAGTTTTTTTGATAACATTGCCTGCTCGCCAAACTGCTCAACGCGCTCCTTTTGTTTTCCCTTCAATTCACTGGCATGTGCTATTATATTTTCAACCGTTTTGTATTGCTTTAATAATTCGGCTGCCGTCTTTGGCCCGATGCCCGGAATACCCGGAATGTTATCCGAGGTATCTCCCTGCAAACCGAGAATATCAATCACCTGCGAAACATTTTCGATATCCCACTTTTCACAAACCTCTTTAGGCCCAAGGATGTCAACGGCATTACCCATGTAAGCCGGTTTATAAAGAAGAATTTTATCACTTACCAGTTGCCCGAAATCTTTGTCGGGTGTCATCATAAATACTTCAAACCCTTCCTTCTCTGCGCGCTTAGCAATCGTGCCAATGATATCGTCTGCTTCATAGCCATCGAGCTCCAAAATCGGAATATTGAACCCACGCAGTATTTCTTTCACTTTTGGCACTCCGCTTCGAATGTCTTCTGGTGTTTCCTGGCGAGTGGCTTTGTATTCAGCAAAAATCTCGTCACGGAATGTTTTGGCAGAAGTATCAAAGGCAACCGCTAAATGAGTAGGCTTTTGCTTTTGGATCACCTCCAGCAAGGTATTCGTAAAACCAAACGGAACAGAAGTATTGATTCCTTTTGAATTGATTCGTGGGTTTTTTGTGAACGCAAAGTGCGCACGATAGATGAGCGCATATGCATCCAAAAGAAAAAGTTTTTTATCAGCCATGGGGCGAAGGTAGAAAGAAGGGACAGAAGTTTAAACAGTAAAATCATTAGGTTTTGGCCCAATGAAGTCCACCTCTCCGTTTATGATTTTGATGAGCCCTCATAGCGAGTTTCATCATCTTTTTAAAAAGCAAAAGAGCGGACATATTCCGCTCTTTTCTCCTAATAATTACTGATAGGTTAGTTTTTATTCTTCAAATCCAGCGCAAAATCTTTGGCGGTTTTAGCCGTCATGATATCCATAAAGTTAAGCGCACCATTGGTGGTTGGTCCACCTCCGGTTTGAATTTGTGGAACTATCGCACCCGTATATTTACTGAATGCCTCAGCCCATACTTTTTGTACTTCCACCTGAGCATTCAATTTCATCTCAAGGGCACCATCGGCCTGCATGATTCGCTGTCTGGCATACGCATTGGCATCCGCTAACTCTTTGATTTTTTTTGCTTCCAAAATAGCACCTTCGTAAGCAATTTTCTGTTGCATCTTATCCTGCTCGGCCACCTTTACTTTGGTTTGAGCTTCTACCACCTGCTTGGTTTGCTCTTGTTTCTGTTGATATTCTATTTCAACCAACGCCTGCTCTCCTTTTGCTTTGGCAGTAAGTGTTTGCTGCTGGGCGGTCATCAATTCCTGCTTTGAAATTGAGGACTTCGTTACTGCGTCAATGATCTTCACCAGCTTTTCATCTACTTTATTTTCATAATCCACATCGGTGATGGCCGCATCGGCTACCGTAATTCCGTATTCTTTTATAGAAGAGAGCTTGCGCTTGGGTGCTGCTGTTTTTTTGTCGTATTGTATTTCGGTTTGGTACACTCTCTTCTTTTCCATCTCCAGTGAATCATACACAACATTCTCTTCTGTCACCAACAAATAAACACCTTCCTTCAATTGGTCTAAAAAGTCCTGCGCCATTTGTGCGCGACCGCCACCATAGTGCTTCTCGCTGCTCATCAACTGGGCGGATGATTGCAAACACTCTTTTGTATAAGGGGCAAGTCGCTTTACCACCAATGACTGTGGTGTTCTGTGTGTATTGTGAATCAGGATCATTTCCTTTTCATCAGCGGGTAAAATAAATTGGGTGATTCCGCGCACATCTGCAGTAGTCGCATCGCTAAAACGAATCATGATTTGTCCTACTTCAATGCCATTGTCTTCAATTTCCAGCTTAGGCACCGCTTCCTGATAGGTAACTGAAATCTGATTCGGCCATTCTTTTTCTTTAGCAAAGAAGCCTGCATAAAATATTCCGGGTGCAAACTGTACAATCTGCTCACCGGTAGTGCGCTCTACTACCGTGCGATTTCCTGCATCGTTCCACGAAAAAGGATTAACAATAAGAAACAAGATTAATGCAAGGATAGCCAGAACACCGGCAACGATGGTCTTTCTTGTAATGATCAGATTGGAGGGGTTAATAGAATTCATTTGATTAAAGGTTTTGTTTTTTGTTTGAGTTGTTTTTGTTTGAGAAATAGTTGGTGAGCAGCAGTACAATTACATACGCGACAATACCGAATACGGCCAGAAATCCGACCGCGAGTGCTAGTCTAATCATGGGTTTTATAAATTATTATGTGTGAGAAAATGAACTGTGACGAAACCGTCTTTGAACTTGCAACAAATTAATTGGTTACATCGGTGTGTGGTAAATTTGGACATATATGCATCATCCATCCCGAATGAAACCAGAGGAATAATTATTTATTTTAACCGAGGTAAATTCAATCCTACCAAATAATCCATTTAACCTCTCTCTCTCTTTACTTTTTAATCTTTTCTAGCTAAATAGAGCATCTAAATCGATTGCTATGAGCCAAAGTACCCCGCTGTTACAATTCCTTAAATGGGAAAAAGAAGTGCCTAACGACCTGTTTTTACGTCAACCTTATCATGGAGAATGGCGCAACTGGAACTTTGAGCAAGCGGGCGAAGAAATCAGAAAAGTGGCCGCAGGATTAAGACGACTTAATCTTCCCAACAGAAGTAACGTAGCGATCCTTTCAAAAAATTGTGCGCAATGGATTATGGCTGACTTAGCAATCATGATGGCCGGACACATTTCTGTTCCACTTTATGCAACGCTTACCGCACCATCAATTCAACAGATTCTTGAACACAGTGAATCCAAAGCGATTATCATTGGCAAACTCGATCAATATAAAGCACAGCAAGAAGGAATTCCAGCAGGTGTGATTCGCATCGGTATGGAATTATATGGCATTCAGGAAGATCACTCATGGGAAAAAATGTTGGCGGCTGAAAAACCAACTACTGAAGTTGCCACGTGGAGCCCTGATGAGTTGCTCACGATCATGTATACTTCTGGCACTACCGGAAAACCCAAGGGAGTCATGCATACTGCGGGCAACTTCGATGCCATCATCCGCGTTGCTTCCTCCGATTTAAATCTTCCGATGAGACCTAAATTATTTTCGTATTTACCCATCAGTCATATAGCAGAACGCATGGGTGTGGAGATGATTGGTATCTATCGGGGGGCCCTGTTTTCATTTGCCGAAACGCTGGAAAGCTTTCCTAAAAACCTGGCTGATACACAGCCTGATTTATTTTTTGCAGTGCCGCGCATCTGGGCGAAGTTCCGTGAGAAGATTTCAGAAAAACTTCCTCCAAAAAAATTAGATCGCCTTTTATCGATTCCCATCATCAACAATGTGATTCGCAAGAGCATCAAGAAAAAATTAGGACTCTCAAAAGCCACCCATATCTATTCCGGTGCAGCTCCTATTTCGGTAGATATGCTGGAGTGGTTTAACAAAATTGGCGTTACCATCTATCAGGCCATTGGCATGACGGAAGATTGTATCTATTCGCATTTCAATAAGGCCGGAGCCAATCGTTTTGGCACGGTTGGGAAAGCACTTTCTGGTTTGCAATTTAAAATTGCTGATGATGGAGAGATGAGAATAAAAAGTCCTAGCCTCATGAAAGGCTATTACAAAGAACCAGAACTTAGTGCCGCTACATTTGATGAAGAGGGTTTTCTAAAGACAGGCGACAAAGCCGAAAAAGATAAAGACGGATTTGTGACCATTGTGGGAAGAGTAAAAGATCAATTCAAAACAGACAAAGGAAAGTATGTTTCGCCTGCTCCGATCGAAATGATGTTGTTAGCCAATCAGGATATTGAACAGGCTTGTGTGGTGGGTATGGGAATACCTCAACCCATTGCCCTGGTTGTCTTATCGGCTTCAGGAAAAGCAAAATCGAAAGAAGACATCGCGTTAAGCCTGGCCAATTCCCTCAACCAGGTCAATCCAAATCTTGAATCATACGAAAAACTCGAGAAGGCAGTGATCATGAAGGAGGACTGGTCCATCGAAAACGGATTGCTAACGCCTACTTTAAAGGTGAAGCGCAACGAGGTTGAAAAAATTCATATCCCCAAATACCCAACCTGGTATCATACTCAGCCTGGTGTAGTGGTATGGGAGTGAGGTAAGTAATTTTCATTCTTGATCTTTCTCATAGCTTAGTATTTGCAGGCATATGCCTTTAACAATATAAAAGGTAGTTGACACAACTCATCTCAATGATGAGGTGATCAATTTTGTGCAACCATCTAAATGCGTGTGCCATGAAAAAGAAAGAACCCGTTAGCACCATTATGACAAAGACGATTCACGCGGTGTAGATTGAAGATAAATTAACTGATGCTCTTGAACTAGTGAGGAAATATGGCGTTCGTCATGTTCCGGTTGTTCACGCAAAGCAGTTGGTTGGCATCTTGAGCAAGACTGACTTAAATCGAATTACTTTCAGCAACATGTTTGCCGGTGAGGAAGATGCCGATGAGGCGGTTTTTGATATGCTTACCATCAGCCAGGTAATGTCTCACAAGCCCAGAGTGGTAAAAGCCAGTGATACTATTTATGAGGTTTCTAAGATTCTTTCAAAAGACGAATTTCACGCCTTGCCCGTGGTATCTGATACGGATTAAACTTCTTTGATAGGCATTGTAACCACTACGGATGTGATTCAATATATGCTGGAGCAGTATTAATGGATAATAAAAAATTGATAATGGAAAATCCTATACTTATCAATTGTCAACCGTCAATTATTTAAGTCTTGCTTTGAAAAATTCAAGCGTGCTTTTGTAAGCGTCTGCCGTAAAATCTTTGTTGAATTTAGGATTACTTGGGTTGGCAAAGGCATGGTCGGCATCATAGGCCTTCACGGTTAATTTCTTACCTGCCAACTTCATGTCCACCTCAAACTTATCCATCACATCTTTGTTGATCCACTTATCTTGTGTAGGCCATATGGCCAGTACATCACAGCTTAGATTTTTTAATCTGTTCACATCACCTTCCGGCATTCCATAATAGATCACACAAGCTACCGCTTGTTTTTCAGCTGCTAACGATGCCTGCATCGACTGACCTCCACCGAAGCACCATCCAACGGTAGCAATTTTAGCATCCTTACCTGCATATGCAATGGCTCCCTTTACAATAATGTTACCGCGATCTTGCTTAAACTCACCCATATATTTTCCAGCATCGGTTGGCGTTGTTGCAAGTTTGCCATCATACATGTCCAGCGCAATTACGTTTACGTTACCCAGATCGTTATAAAGTTGTTCAGCTTCACGCTTGATGTGATCATTTAAACCCCACCATTCCTGGAAAACAAAAACCCAATTGTTGGTTTTCTTTTTCGCCATCAGCAAATAACCATTGGCATCTTGACCATCGCTGGTTTTAAGGGTTACCATCTTGCCGGTTTCACTTTGATGAATGTACGGTATCGGATCAGGGTGTGAGCTGTTGAAGTCTTTGTTGGATGCAAACAAGGCAAACTTTTCAGTTGCGGAAGTGTGGCACACGGTAATGCCATCAACATCATTCTGTGCCCATGCCGCTATCGAAGCGCATAGAGCTAAGAAAATTAATTTTACTGTTTTCATGGTTTTTGATTCGGTTGATTAATCTTTTAGCTGGCCCGAAATAACTCGGTCATACGTAATAAAATCGGTATTCACTGGCTCAAAACCTTTCTGCCTTAACAGCATAGCTACCTGACCGCGGTGATACGTGCCATGGTTAACAAGATGGATCATGATTTGTTGCACGTTGTTTTCAAAATAATCCCCCACGTAGTTTCGATACTTCATCATGCGATCAAAATTTTCAGTTGATTGAATAAAGTCCATCCAAGATTCATCGGATTCCTCTACCATTTTTCGCAATTCAACCAAATCGTAAGCACCCCACAATTCATATTGGCTCTTGGGCAAATCTTTTATTCGATTGAGCCAGATGAAGTTTGCTGCCATCAGGTGACCAAATACAGAAAGTATTTTTTCATCGACTACCTTCTGTCGCTCTAAACAACCGATTACCCTGCGATTGGCCCAGGCATTATACGGATACCATTTTAAAAAGAATTCCTTCATGCGTAGCTTCGCCCTTAAAAGCGTATTGGTTAATTATGAAACAGAAAAAAGGAAGTTCAATTTACAAGGTTTATTTGATAGTTGCATTTTGCCTTTCGATGAACACCTCATTCGCGCAAAAAAAATATCCAACCGCAGAGATTGAACCCTACTACGATTTAAGTTTTACCCAGGCCGAACGCGATTCTCTTTTTAAGGGACTTGAAGATTACCAGAAATCTTTTCATGCGCTACATCAATACAAACTAAACAACAACACGCCTATGTCGCTCGTGTTTGATCCCATTCCGGTGGGAATGCAGGTGGATGTTGCACAAAAACCCATCGACTGGGGATTGCCTAAAAATGTGGTGGTGCCAGCCAACAAAGAAGAACTTGCTTTTTATCCCGTTTATAAACTGGCTGTGCTGTTAAAAACTAAAAAGATTTCATCGGTTGAATTGACACAATTGTATCTGAATCGTATAAAAAAATATTCAGACACTCTTCAATGCGCCATCACCCTCTTGGAGGAATCCGCTCTCGCACAAGCAAAAAAAGCGGACGATGAAATTACCAAAGGTAAATACCGTGGCCCGTTGCATGGCATTCCTTACGGGATCAAAGACCTGTTATCTGTCGAAGGCACTGAAACTACGTGGGGTGCAACACCTTATCAAGATCAGGTAATCAACGAAACCGCCACCGTAGTAAAAAAACTCGAAGAGGCCGGAGCTGTACTGGTAGTAAAACTTACCATGGGTGCTTTGGCGATGGGCGACATCTGGTTTGGTGGCGTAACTAAAAATCCATGGAACCTGAAAGAAGGATCAAGTGGATCAAGTGCGGGTTCTGCTTCCGCTACCGTTGCGGGTCTTGTTGCTTTCGCGATCGGAACAGAAACATTAGGCTCGATTGTATCACCAAGCACGCGTTGTGGTGCCAGTGGTGTACGGCCTACGTTTGGAAGAGTGAGCCGGCATGGAGCAATGGCGTTAAGCTGGAGTATGGATAAGATCGGACCTATTTGTCGATCCGCATTAGACGGAGCGATTGTGTTGAATACCATTCGTGGAACTGATGGATTGGACAATCATGTTCGCAATGCCGCATTTAATTATTCCTCTAAAACAGATATCAAAAAATTTAAAGTAGGTTATCTGAAAACGCTCTTCGATGGCAATTATCCCACCAAGGCCAATGATCAACGTGCATTAAATGTAATCAAATCATTGGGTGTTGAATTAATACCGGTTGAACTGCCCACCAATATTCCGGTGAGTGCCGTTCAATTGATGCTTACCGCAGAAGCCGCTGCCGCTTTTGATGAACTCACCCGTTCCAATCGTGATAGCCTTCTTACCGACCAGCGCAGGTTCGCATGGCCCAACTCTTTCCGCACAGCACGATTTATTCCTGCCGTAGAATATATCAATGCATCGCGCATACGCTATGAACTCGTTCAGACTTATTATGAAAAGACCAAAGACTTTGATGTGATTATTTCACCGAGCTTTGGCGGCACCCAATTACTGACAACCAATCTTACAGGCCATCCTTGTGTGGTGGTACCCAATGGGTTTAACACACAGGGAAGCCCAACCAGCATTTCATTCTTAGGAAAATTGTTTGGTGAAGCCGCGGTGATTTCATTAGCGCATGCTTACCAGCAGGCCAGTGAGTGGGAGGATTTGGTGCCTCCGTTATTTAGGAAATAACACGTGGTCTGAAATCAATTATACTCTGGGATTCTTCGTTCTACTTTCGAAACGATTGCACTTTTAAATAGGTGGCACTCCGCCACAGCCATTCAAAAAATCCATAACGAAAGCGCGCCAGCCACCATTTGCTGAAATAGATTTGACCGATAAAAATCACGATGCCAATCACCACACTGGCCAATGCTCCTATTTCTCCCAGCAAGCCAAATCCAACGCTGAAAAAAAGAAGTATACCAAAAAAGGATTGCATCAGGTAGGTGGTTAACCCCATTCGTCCAGCTTCATAAAAAATCATAAGCCGCTTGTTCCATTTTTCTTTTTGAAACAAGAGCACAATCGCAGCCACATACACGGTGGCCAATGCCAGGTTGAATACATCATATATTAATCCACCCACCATCCATTGTACGATCTGAGGCAATTTGATTTTCGCTACTTCGGCACCGCCAAAAAATGCAAGGGCAAAAAGTATTAGTCCCAATAAAGTCCAAAGACTTCCTTTCATAAGTCTTTTGAAAAGGGGAAGTCGTTCGCTCAATTTTTCAAACACTCCTTTGCGCCCGGCATAAAGACCCAACAGAAATAAACCTAACGTGATGTAGATCCTGCCCGACTCTACCTGAAACTGATACTTGTAATCAAAATCACCGAGGTTGGCTTTTAAAATCTCCATATAACTTCCGGACTTCACGGCATTAAAATATTTTTCACTGGCTGCGTCATCAACTGAAAATGGTGCCTGAGTATTCTCGCCTTCAGCCGGAGAATTCAGTGCCTGAAATCCTCTCACGGCTGCCGAAGGTAAATTAATGGTAAGGCACAAAGCCAGAATCAGTAATAGCTTATCAGGTAGTTTATAGAAAATCAAAAGCCCCACACCCAGCATGGCATAGATGGTGAGAATATCGCCCCGATAGTGCAGGTGATGAAGAAATCCGATTGCGAAAAGAATCGCGAGCCTCCAGAAAAAGCGAAGAAAAAATATTGCGCCCGAATCGCTCTTATTCATTTGAATAAAAAAGCTGAGCCCGAACAGGAAGGAAAAAATCATATAGAACTTTCCGGAAATAAAAATTCCGATAAATCCTGTGATTATTTCATCACCTAAAAAATGAATGGTAAAGTTATTGAACTTTTGGGGAGCCGGGCCCGCATAATATTGTTCAGCAAAGTGAACCAGAATGATTCCTAATAAAGTGAACCCCCGTAGCACATCGATGATTTCAATTCGGGTCCTGTCTTTTGCTTGATCTTCCATATGGTTTCT
>CAZIOY010000043.1:0-38205 GCA_964540915.1 uncultured Ohtaekwangia sp. | reverse complement strand
CTCCAACTCTTCAAAATCAATATCCATCACAGCAAACTTCTGCCAGCCAACGAAATCAAAATGCCACCATTCAGAAGCATTTACCTTGAAGCCGTGTTTTTCCATCGCATCGATTAACGTTTTACGATTTTGGCGAATGACCGGATCTGCTACGGGAGTCGTTGGCCATGCTTCTTTTTTAAACGAATCATATTCTGTAGGCATCGGTATTTCTTTACCCGTTTTTAAATCAATGATCGTCAAATCCATGGCACAACCCCGGTTATGCCGAGAGCCTTTATAGGGTGAAGCCACGTAGGTGGTATCGTGATAGGTTTCATAAAACATAACCGTGGCAGAGTAAGGGCGGTAACCATCAAAAATCTTGAGGGCCAACCCTTGCTTCTTTAAATCCGCCTGAATTTTTTTCAGGGACTCCGCCACAGGTTTGCGGGCATAGGCCCTTGCAAGTGCATAGATTTTCTTTCCGGTAAAATTATTGGTGGTGGCATATCGTATTTCCAGCGCGAGACCGGGAACAAATTTTTCAAGGTTGATCAATTCATTTTCAGGGTTGGCCACTACGCTCTTTTTATACTCCTCAAGTTTCATGGCTGTGAGTCCATATTTGTTTTGAGCAAACAGATTCAACGAGCATACACATAAAATTATCAGACCGGCAGTTTTCATGTTTGAATGAATTGATTCCCATAAAGTTAATTACTTAACTTTCGAAATTGTCCTACCAACTATGAAAATCTTAAAACGAATTTTATTGGGTCTAATCACCCTTGTGCTTCTGATCTGTATCATTGGATACTTTTATCTTCAAACCACGAAGCCTACTTATTCAGGTGAACTTAGCCTCGCTGGTTTAAAGGAACCCGTTGAGGTTTTATATGATGATTATGGCGTGCCTCACATCTACGCACAAAATGAAGAAGACGCCTATTATGCGTTGGGGTATGTGCACGCACAAGATCGTCTTTTTCAGATGGAGATGATCCGCAGGGCAGCCGGTGGACGATTATCCGAAATATTGGGACCTGATTTATTAAAAACCGATAAACTCTTCAGAACATTGGGCATCAACAAATTTGCCCGTGAGCATGCTGAAAAATATCTGGGTGCTGATACCGCATCATTTCAAAAGGCAGCTCACGCCTACCAGAAAGGAATCAATCAATTTATAAAAACAGGAAAGACACCGCTCGAATTTTCCATCATGGGCATCCCCAAAGAAGAATTTAAACCAGAGGATATTTACCTGGCCGTTGGTTTTATGTCTTTTGGATTTGCAGAGGGTCTGCGTGTCGATCCTGTACTCGAAAAAATTCGAAAGGAATTGGGCGAAGAATATCTGAAAGACCTTGCTGTGCAAACACCCGCTAATGCTGTAACGATTAAAAATTTTAGTGGGCCTGTAAAAAATAATGCTACCGATTCACTGATTTCTTACCTAAGCGATGCGCTTGAAAAAATCCCCGTACCCCTTTGGGTGGGAAGTAATGGTTGGGTAATTGCTGGTGATCGCACCGCATCTGGCGCTCCAATTTTAGCCAACGACACGCACATCGGTTTTGCACAACCGGCCGTGTGGTATGAAGCTCATATCGAATATCCAGGCTTCCGATTTTACGGTCATCATATTGCCGGCATTCCATTTGGGTTATTGGGACAAAATGATTTCTGCGGCTGGGGCCTCACTATGTTTGAAAATGATGACACCGATTTCTTTACCGAAGAGACAAATGATGATGGCCAGGTAAAATACAAAGGTGAATGGGTGGACATCACCTGGCGTAAAGAACTCATTAAAGTGAAAGGCCAAGTCGATGCAGAAATTACCATACCCGCTACACCCCATGGCAACATCATCAATGAAGCAATTGATTTTACTGAGGCGAGTAAACCCACTGCGCTATCGTGGTTGTTAAATCAACTTCCTAACACGGCACTGCAAGCTGCCTACGAATTAAACCATGCAAAAAGGTTTGCAGAAGCAGAGCATGCCGCTTCATTATTTTCTTCACCGGGTCTCAATCTGATGTATGGTGATGTGGATGGCAACATCGCCTGGTGGGCTGTTGCAAAACTTCCAATCCGACCAGCGCATGTCGCTTCCAAATTCTTTCTGGATGGCAGCAGTGGAAAAGATGAATATTTAGGTTTTTATGACTTCTCAAAAAATCCGCATGCCGTAAATCCACCATGGGGTTATGTTTATTCTGCCAACAATCAACCGGATAGCGTGGAAGGAGTTTTATATCCGGGATATTATTATCCGCGCAGCAGAGCAGGACGTATTGAAGAATTCATCAGCCAGGAAAAAAAATGGACTATGGATGATATCAAAACGATTGATTTGGATGTGACCTCCGTTATGCATGCTGACATTGCCCATGAAATTGCATCGGTACTAAAGTCAATTAATAAAAGTGAATTCAATTTCATCACCACGCAACTTGAAAATTGGAATGGCGAACATCAGGCAGAACAGACAACACCTGCCATTTATAATAATATCCTGTCGCACATTATGAGAAAGGCGATGGCCGATGAAATTACCGACAAAGCCTTTGAATCTCTTGCTGCCACGTCTATTCTTAAAAACAGTTACGAGCAATTTATCGCAAATAACGATTCACCATGGTGGGATAATAAAAATACAGAACGGAAAGAAACCCGCGCCATCATTGTAGAGGAGGCTACGCAAAAAACGATTGAACTGCTTACTCAAATCTGCGGTAAGAATCCTGACGACTGGAAGTGGGGAAAGATTCACACCCTCACGCATAAACATCCATTGAATGCCGTGAAGCCGCTAAGAAGTTTCTTCAACGTAGGAAATTTTGAGGTGAGTGGAGGCAGTGAAGTCATCAACAACCTGCACTATAAATTAGATACCACCGGATATTTTAGTGTAGATGGCGGACCGGCCTTACGCAAGATCACCGACTTCAGCAATATAGAAAGCGGTGAAACCGTGTCACCCACCGGTCAATCCGGCAACGTGATGAGCAAGCATTACAGCGATCAGGCCGAAATGTTTGCTACCGGAAAATTCAGAAAGATGCTGATGAATCGCGATGAGATAAAAACAAAAGCAACTACGTTGAAACTTAAACCAACGACTAACTAATTGCTAAAAGCCGCAAGCTTCAGGCTACTGGCTTGAGGCTAGTAGCCTGAAGCTTGTAGCCACCAACTTCATCTGTCAAACTATGAACATTGATTTGATCCGAAAAGAAACTCCGGGATGTAAAACAAAAACTCATTTCAATAATGCAGGCGCTTCGCTTATGCCTCAACCGGTGATTGATGCCATGGTTGAACACATTGAACTGGAAGCCACGATGGGCGGTTATGAAGCAGCTGATTTGAAAGCAAAAGAAATTGCGGGCTTCTATGATTCCGCTGCAACCCTTATCAATGGCAAGGCAACCAACATTGCCTTCACCTCCAGCGCCACCAATTCATTTGCCCGGGCACTTTCCTGTATTCCGTTCCACGAAGGCGATTCCATTCTGTTGGCCAATGAAGATTACATCTCTAATCAAATTGCTTTTCTATCTCTTCAGAAAAAATTCAAACTGAAAATTTTAAGGGCTGCCAGTTTATCAACCGGAGGAGTAGATGTAGCCGACATGAAACGACTCATGGATATTCATCATCCGAAACTGGTTTCACTTACCCATGTACCGAGCAATACAGGACTTGTGCAGCCGGTTGAAGAAGTCGGAGGACTGTGCGAAGAAAGAGACCTCTATTATCTGGTAGACGCCTGCCAGTCGGCTGGACAAATACCCATCGATGTGGAGAAAATACGGTGCGATTTCCTGAGCGCGACTTTGCGTAAATTTTTGCGCGGTCCCCGGGGTGCAGGATTTCTGTATGTATCCGACAAAATCATCAATCAAAAGTTAGCGCCTCTTTTCATTGACATGCGTGGTGCCGACTGGATTACTGCCGATACGTATGCGCCCCGCATGGACGCACGGAGATTTGAAGATTGGGAGTTTCCTTATGCATTGGTTCTTGGTAGCAAGGCAGCCATCGACTATGCCAATATCATTGGCCTGGAAAATATAAAAGAGCGAAACGCATTTTTGTGCAAGCAGATACGCAAAGGAATTTTAGAAATTAGCGGACTGCGCTTACTGGATACGGGTCTTGAACAAAGTAGCATCATTACAGTTGAAATCCCTGGACAAAGAGCGCAAGATGTATTACACAATTTGCGAAAGAAAAACATCA
Organism: uncultured Ohtaekwangia sp.; assembly: GCA_964540915.1. GTDB lineage: Bacteria > Bacteroidota > Bacteroidia > Cytophagales > Cyclobacteriaceae > ELB16-189. Next base: position 33,969 of record CAZIOY010000043.1, on the reverse strand, counting down.
ACACTTCCGTGGGACACAAACATTTTGCTTTGATTGATTTCGAAGCAAAGCACGTGGACTGGGCGCTGCGCATCTCGCCCCATTATTACAATACGGAAGAAGAAGTGGGAATCCTTATCCAGTCATTAAGGAAATATGAAGTTTAAAGACGCCTTGCTAAGCACATTGATTGTTGAAGTGGGTATTGCCCTGCTGGCGGTAATCAACTATGGAGCAACATTAGAAACGCTGCAAGCCGTGACTCGCTTTTCTGGCAGGGTATCGCTGGGCATCTTCAGTTTGATCTTTCTCTTTCAAAATCACCGGTATGTGAAGGTTACGAATATTCTTTCAGAAAAATATTTTTCCGTTTTTGCCATTGCCCATGGCATTCATCTGATCCAATTACTATCCTTCGTGTATCTCTCCGGCAATGAATTGATCCCGGTGCGGCTGGCGGGAGGCGTTCTTGCTTACGTATTGATTTTTATTATGCCCTACGCACAGCATCTGTTTGAGCTGAACAAGATTTCCATCAAACAATTCTCAACACTCACATTGATTTATCTCTACTATGTGTGGTTTATTTTCTTCATGAGTTACCTGCCGCGTGTGCGGGGCGAGTTGCCCTATGTAGGAGGTTCTTACTCTGAATTTGTCGTTTTACTTGCCTGGGTATCGCTGATGCTGGGCGTGAAATTACAGAGTATACTGATGAGTAAAATTTTCTTTAAAAAATAGGATCGTATATTTCTGATGCCGGTGATGTCATCACAGATTCCTTGATTAAATGGTCGTTGTCAATTATTTGAAAAGAGAAAGTATTTCCTCCGAATACAAAGGAATAGCACCACGGCTGCTCGCTACGAATCCTCCTACCCGATTGGCAATGACGGCTGCCTTTTTCTCATCTCCATCAATAAAGTACGATTTCATAAATGCTGCACTAAAAGAGTCGCCCGCACCAACGGCATCCACTACCTTCACAATTTCTCCCTTAACATGATTAAATAAGTTGTTCTTTAACAAGTAGCAACCTTTTTCTGCCGCGGTAATGATCACCACCTCGATATTAAAATCGGTAGCGATTTTTCTGGCAAAATCCTCAAGACCGAGGGCATTATTATAAAACAGCGATGAAATAGTCTGCGCCTCCGAATCATTGATTTTAAAAACCGTGCAATGCCGTAAGGAATTCTCAACGATCTCTTTCGAGAAAAAATTCTTTCTTATGTTGATGTCGTAGAAGACCTGTTTGAATTTTACGTTGTCGAGAATCCACTGCAACGACTCTCTGCTGGTGCGACCGCGTTGTGCCAATGATCCAAAATAAAAAACATCAAAAGACTTATTCAGAATAAGGTTGGCGGAGGGAAGTGGAATAGCATCAAAGGCAACACCTTCATGAATGGTATAATCCGGTTGGCCCTCTTTCAAAAAGACATCTACGGTTCCAGTGGGTTTATCGGGCAAGCTTGCTACTAACGACACATCAACACCCAGCGCTTTTGCCTGCGCTATGGCTTGCTGACCCAATGTATCCATACCCACTGCGGAAATAATCGATGACTTGCCGCCACACTTCACCACATGTGCGGCAAAATTGAAGGGCGCTCCTCCAAGATGATTTTCACCCTCAATGATGTCCCATAAAATCTCTCCAAAAGCTAATACGTTCATACCGACTAGATTTTTATGAAGTTACCGGATCATTTCCAGATAGACGAAATCGAAGCTACACTAAACTGGGGACTTCCCTTTTCAACTTTTACCAAATTGTAAGGCACTGTCGGAAAAATAATTTCTGTCATCACCCGCTCACCATCGTTGATGAAAATTTCTACGGAAGCCACATCCAGGTACACGCTTACTTTTTTTACATACATCTTGCCCATATCCATTTTATGAATGGCCGGGAATACGTCACTAAAATTAGTGAGACCAGAATTTTGCCTGTCAACAGAAAGAATTCCCTGCTGGAAGGTAATGGTTATATTCTCGTTACCTTCATTCGCCAGCGTTATGAAGAATGCTTTTTCATCCTCAGTCAAATCAAAGGTTATTAATGAAAGTGGATGATCCAGTTTGGTGCTACCTGCCACCTTCTTCGCCTCCCATTGAATTTTTTCCAACTCCACCACCGGCTTGAATTTCAGTTCATATGTATTTGCTTCTTTCGTCAACGTAATTTCGCGCGGCAGCGTAGTCGCACTTCGCCATGTTGCCGTTGGCACCACATTCGCATACTGCCAGTTGCTCATCCAGCCAATGAATAATCTTCTTCCATCGCTGTCCGGAACATCCGACCATGTTACGCCCGCATAATTATCCGCACCATAATCAATCCAGCGGGTAATGGTATCCTGCGATACAAATTTTTGTCCATCGAAATCGCCCACAAAATACTGTGTAGCCGATCCGCCCTGCGGGCCACCGGGGTTGATGCTGACAAACAATACCCATTTTGAATTTCCTTGTTCATCTTTTAACGGAAATAAATCCGGGCACTCCCACACTCCGCCATGCGCACCCATTTGTTTTCCAAACTCACTCAGCTTACTCCAGGTCTTCAAATCCGGTGAGCCAAAGAATTCAATGTGATCCTGCACGGCCAGTGCCATCACCCATTGTTTGCTTACTTCATTCCACAAAACTTTTGGATCGCGGAAATCACGAATGCCTGAATTGGGCAACACGGGATTTTTTTCATACTTCGTCCACGTGCGTCCTTTATCGATACTATAGGCAATGCCTTGCGTTTGAAAATCATTACGACCAGCACGCTCGCCTTCCGGATCGTGATAGGTGTATATCGCCACGATCGGTGGATTTTGTGCAGTGCCCAGCCCGCTCGTGTTTTTCCAATCCACCACGGCACTTCCGCTGAAAATATATCCCAATGAATCAGGATAAAACGCAACAGGAAGATGCTCCCAATGAATCAAATCCTTGCTCACAGCATGTCCCCAGTGCATCGGTCCCCACACGGTGCTATCAGGATAATGCTGATAAAACAAATGATACTCGCCCTCATAGTACACCATACCATTCGGGTCATTCATCCAACCGGTTTGCGGGGTGAAATGATATTGAGGCCGAAAGGTTTCGTAGGCTGTTTGCTCAGTGGTATTTTCAGACTGCCTGTCTTGCTGACACGCGCTGAAAAATAATGTCGCTATTAATAATACTGAATACGATCTCATTGGCCCTAAATTTTGCTATGCGAATTATTGAAAGAAAGAGATTTTATAAATATAATAACCATTTTGTGATCGCAAAGGAGACAGGAAAAACCTTATCCAAATTTTTTTGTTATAATTGAAATCAAATCGAGGAAAAAAATGGATCGCGAAGAATTTTTAAAACAACTAGGCACCGCTGCCCTGCTTACCTGCACGGGTTGTGGTCTGTTTGCCTGCAGCAGCGATGATCAAGACCCTGCGCCCTCGGGTGTCGATTTTATCCTGGACTTAACACTAAGTTCGAATGCAGCTTTGAATACCCCCGGTGGATCTGTGTCGGCTAATGGGATCATCGTTGCCCGCGTCAGCGCTGCCGAATTTACCGCACTCAGCCGTGCCTGCACGCACGCGGGAACACCTGTAAACTACCGCAGCGCCCAACAAGACTTTTTGTGTCCCAATCACGGTAGTATTTTCAATAAGAGCGGGGCCGTACTTCTGGGGCCTGCCAACTCTCCGCTAAGAAAATATAATACTGAATTGACCGGAAATAGCCTGCGCGTATTTTCTTAGCATTTCCGATGCGCTAGATACGATACCATACCACTATTTCGTCCAATAATCAATTACGGTAACCTTGTCCAGATGTGGTTTTAATACCTCTACGAAGGCTTGATGATCAGGATGCACAAGATAATCATCGCGGTCTTTGTCGCTATGGAAAGTGACGAAGAAGCAATGGGTTAACCCCTGGTTCAGATTTTCCGGACTGGAGTTCGTGCCCCATTCATAATTTTTAATCAGGCTGATCTTACCCTTCAAAGCGGAAAAAGCATCCTCTACTTTCTTTACATCTTCGGGGGTGGATGTGTCGATAAATTTAAAGAGCACCACGTGGCGCAATACTTTTTGTGGTTCACTTTGCACAGCTTCGGTATTTTTATTTGGGGTACAAGCGGCCATTAGTAAAATGGCAAGAATAGCATAGATGTTTTTCATGATGGCGATGTATTATGGGTGTTATTTTTTGCAAGATACTCTTCTTTGGTTAAATCATTTTACAATGAAAAGGGTAGCCTAAAAAATTCAGACTTGAAGCGAGCCACGGAACGCCCTGGCGGCATAGTAAGATTCTGCACCGTTGTGGTACACAAAGACATTGCCATAGCGGAAATCACAAAAGATGGCACCACCGAGTTTTCTAATGTCAGCAGGTGTTTTCACCCAACTCGATGTTTTCGTATCGAACTTTCCAAGCTTCTGCAATTCCCGGTATTGTTCTTCCGTCAAAATTTCAATGCCCATGTCAGCTGCCACGCCCATAGCGCTATCTTCTGGTTTATTTTCTTTCCTTGCCTCCCGCGCTTCATGGTCGTAACAAACACTTCTACGGCCTTTTGGGCTTTCCGCTGAACAATCAATAAAAACGTATTCCTTCCTGTCGACAGACGCGGGCCCTGTATTTTTATCATTCCCGACAACAACATCCGGTTCACCGCCCGTTTTTTCCATTTCATTGAGCGACCACAGTTTTTCCGCATTGGCCTCGAGCTTCGCTTGCACGCTGGCCCATTCAATACCCTTGTGGCGGTTCGTGTTTTTCTCAAACCGGGCTCTCAATGTTAAGAGCAGTTCTGCACGTTGCCCGGATGACAACTTCTTTTTAGGGCTGTTGATTTTGCTCATACCGTTATATTTTCTCAGCTGATTCGGTGGGTAAATTACTAATCATTTAATCCCTTTTTCTTGAGAATTTGCTGCACATACTTTTCAACCCTCGACTCCCGGGTTTTGGATTGTTTGGGCGCGGAAAAGTAAAGAATGTAAGCTCTTTGCCGTCCGGGAGTCAATGCTTCAAAAGCAGTCTTCAATGCACGTCCGTCTTTGGCGGAAAATTTCTTTTGAAATTCTTCAGGAATAGTAAATTCCGAAGTCTTCTTAGCAGGCACTTTCAAGCCGGCTTCTTCCACTTCAATGGCTTGGTGAATATAGGCTTTCAGGATTTTTTCCATCTTACTTATTTCCCCAACATGGGTGAACCGTACCTGACGGGCTGCCTGCACATTCTTTGTTTGTTGGATAAGAATGCCCCGGGCATCCTTTAACAAAGCACCTTTGAAAAACAAAAGCGCACAGTAATCTTTAAATCCATGGATTAATACAATGTTTCCTTTCTCGAACGCGTAACAAGGATGACCCCACTTCAATTCTTCGGTAAGTCCACAGTCGAGAACGATCATTCTCAATTTCTCAAATTCATTCTTCCACTTTGTTGCCTTACTGAAATAAAAATCAACCTTAGGATTCATAACGGATATAATTTTTCGATTTCAAATAGGTATTGACGTGCTCGCAATAATAGGTTAAAAAGTTTATTTCAATTTCTTCCGTTTCGGTTTTCCTTCCACAATATTCTTGGCGTTCAGCTTACTCACAATCTGCTTTCCGGTGGCAGGGGATTACAGAAACTCTACACTTTGGATACGATGGAGGCGGTTGTCATAGGCTTTGTTGGTTTTTGTCCAAACAACATTTTTTATACTTCTTGCCACTGCCGCAGGGGCACGGGTCGTTGCGACCAACTTTGTCGGAAATTGCCGGTTGCTGATCGAATGGAAAGTAGGGAGCATCATTGTAATCATCATTCCTTTCTTTATTTTCTGTATAACCTGCCCAGGTGGTTATTACTTCGGTATATAAATCAAAAATATTTTGCAACTCCTTTTTTTTGCGCCACTGGTTATTTCTTTTGAAGTGCTCCTCCACTTCATTATAATCACCATTAATTCCGAGTGATACATAGCCCTTGTTATACAAAATTTTGATTATGGGTTTTAGTTCGTGCAGGTTGCTGTCCAAAATATCACCGATTATCAGGCCTGTTAAATCAGAATCTATAATGTTATCACCTTCATGAGCATTGGCGAAGTGGTTTAATACATCGGTATAAATACGCAGTACTTCTTCTCGTTTTTCGGGGTTATGCAGCATCCTCTGTTTAAGAGCCTCCGATACGGCAGCCTTGACATAGGTATCAATCCCTGGTTTTAACATAAATTCTTTCAGGGTGTCCGCGTGTGTGCTCAGCCCATATATACACTGCCACAACGTTGCCGTTTGATGATCGCCCAACCAAAAGTCTAAAAAATCATAATCGTATTCCAGGAAGGAAAATATTCTGGGCAAGCTGCTTTCGGCTTGTAATTCTTTTAATAAAAACAGTGCATGAAGAGGAAAAGATAAATTCTCCACGGGATTATCCCCTGCGTGAAAATAGGCATAGCGGTCCACCGCATCAACAAGGATTTTTTCAAGGTCTTCGATAAGCGTTTGGCGAGGCAGTGCTACTATTTCCCTAAGCTTATCGTGAGGGATGGTCATATCATACTCATAGAGGTATTGTATTTCGCGATGGTGAAATTGGGGAGGCTCCTGATTACTTATCTCCGGGGTAATTTTTTGCGCTACCGGTTTTATACGGTTCTTGCTTTCTTCCTCCTGGCGTATTCCCGCCAGCTTCATGCGCAAGGGCCACAAGAAAATTTCTGCTTGCTCAGTATCAGGATGATCGGGCGCAATTTCTTTGAGAAGTGCTAAGCGGTTTTCAGCCAACTCCATGTCCTCAATGCCTGCCAAATAGCGTACTGCTATTTTGAAATAATTGGTAACCTCCCCAATATGGAAGAGGTCTCTGTCGGGATATAAACTTTGCAGTTCTAAATTTTCACCCAATAGCGCTGGAACTTTGTCTAATTGCCCGGTTTCAATAAAAAGGTTTGCTGTGTTGATTTTAGCAAACAGGTAATCGGGATGCTCGCTACGCGCCCATTCGTTTGCTTCCATTGCTTTGGCGCGGTTGCCCTGTACCTGAAATGCCGTGGCCAGATAGTTTTTTAACTGGGGCACGCTGGGATATTTAAGTATGAGCTGGTGCAGCTTGTCTATTAGTTGGGGGGTGCTGTTCTCCTGGCATTCCAGTATCAGCGCTTCCATTCGCTTCGACAGCTCGGGCGTAATACCATATAGTTCGTTTTGAAAAGATGGGTCGGTGGTAATGTGGTAGCCGCCTTTTATAAATTGTGTTTCCATTTGCCTAAACTATGATTTGTTTGATTTTTTCATGGACTATGATTTCTTTTTAGGCTTCATTACTCTTTCAAATTGTAAACTCTGGCTTCCAAAATTGATGAGCTGGCCAATCTGATTTAATTTACTAAAAGCCCTGAAAGGGCTAACTATGTTAACATCCCGCAACGCGGGATGAATTAGCGAAGACGAGAAGCAAAAGCCCTGAAAGGGCGTGATATTAATCCCACACATATCGCTCGTCATATACCACATGGTACTTCTTAAGAAATGCGCGGTATTCATCCTGAAAGGATTTCTGGCGATGATGTTCTTTTTGATTAGCGATATAGCTTATTACGGTATCCACTTCTGCCGGATTTACAGAAAATGCTCCGTATCCATCCTGCCAGTAAAAGTTATGCAGACTCTCTGCCTTTGTTTTCATCCATTTTGAGGAATGCGATTTTAGCTCCTCCATCAGCTTCATCAAGGCGATCTTTTTTGATAGCATGCAAAGGATATGAATATGGTCGGTATATCCACCCACGATGATGGGTGGACATTCTGAATTTTTACAGATGCCGCCCAGGTAGGCGTGCAATTCTCCTTCTATGGGCGGGTGTATAAGTTCTTGCCTGTGCTTGGTACTAAACACGATATGGAGGTAATTTTTTACGAGTGACTGGCCCATATATTATTTTTTAAGAGGACTATATCGCCCTTTCAGGGCTTTGTCGGGTGATGTATCTTTTTCACGATGGGCCGCGCCCATCGTTAGGCTATCCCGCCCCTTCGGGGCTTTTGTTACGGGCATGGCTGAAATTCCATAAGCCCTGAAAGGGCTAACTATGTTAACATCCCGCAACGCGGGGTGAATCAGCAAAGTCAAAAGACAAAAGCCCTGAAAGGGCGTGATATTATTCCACATAACGCTTGCCATATTCCACATGATGCTTTCTGTTCCATCAGGACAGCTTCCACAAGCTTCCCTTCTAATGCTTTCTTTAAAATACTTTGCCTGAGCGTTTCGGCTTGCTGTAAACTTTGCGCAATGGTTTCTTCCTATTTTATCGCACGGTGAGTTTGCTTTCTAATTCATCATTGTCTCTTGCGATTTGTTCTGGATTCTGATTTGCCATTTACAGACTCGTTACAAAATTAATCCGGTAAAATACGGAAAATTAGCCTTGTTTCTAATGTTTTGGTAGGTCTTTGGTGGGGTAGAAATTTGGCTCTTGCCGTGGTTGTGGGATGAAATTGGCGCGGCTTTGGGTTACAACTGGTGAGGCCATCTAGTAATATTGTTAATTTGTGATCACCTCTAATGTCACATACTTCATAAAACATATTTAATTCCATTGAATAGCAAAAATAGGAAGAGTAGATAAGTAGCTGTCCCAAATATGAGAATTACTAATCCTTTTAGAATGGCTTTATTCCACGTCTCACTAAAGAACTCTTTCTGCATTCTGATAAATAGATACCAATAAGGTAGTTGAAGCAGCAAATCCATAATCTTAAAACCTGCTATCTCAAACGAAATAAATAGTGGAGTGAGGCTTGTAAAAATAATTGTTACAAATGCGAATTGTCCGCAAAAGTAAGTGTGTAAAATTAGTATCTCTATAAAGTTGAATTTACTGGATTGGTTAAAAGAATAAGTGTTTAAGTTGTGCCCGGTTAAAAGCACTTCCATGCTGGGCTGCACTAAAGTATTAAAATGCAAAAAAACTTCGTGAACCACGTCACCCAAGCATAATTTAAACATGATGTTAGTGGCAGTTTTTATACTCTCCGTTTAATTATTTCTTCTGTTTCGGTGTCAAATATTAATAGTCCTTCGTTTTTGCCATCCAATTGAGCAAGTAACAAGCCTTCTTTCGACCAAACAGAACTATGGCCAACACTTTCAAAGTTGTCACAATGGCCGATGCAGTTCGTCATTAAAACAGGCATAGAATTTTTCCTGGCCACTTTGGGATAATGTGTCATTGCCAAATCTACTCCGTTTTGTGATTTGGCAACACTTGCTAAATAAACTTCTGCGCCAAGTTTTCTTGCATTATCAGAATGGTGGGGTTGCAAACTTTCGTAACAGATAGCTGGTGCAATTCTTATATTGTCGACCGTCAAAATAATTTGTCGGTCACCGTGTATAAAATAGGGGAATTCGTCCGAGTGAAGTTGCTGTTTTGAATACGTTTGTCTGGGCTTGTGAGACTGAAAAACAATCATACTTATTTGTATTCCTGTTTGTGTTTTTGTCGGCACACCAACACCAATGGTTATTTTTTTATTATTGCTAATCTGTTGAAAGTCATCAAGCCTAATGTCGTCTTGGTTTGTCGCTAAATCTTTTGCGAGTTCAGGTTCATAGCTTGTCAAGGAAAGCTCGGGAAAAAATATGGCAGTTGCATTTAATGAGGAAGCCATTTCGGCTAACATTTTATGTTTCTCAATGTTAGCCGAAATGTTGCCTTTGAATGGTCTTGTTTGTGCGATACCTATTTTCATTGCACTGTTAGTCCTTTTTAAATTGCCACTAACAAGCGAATATAAGGTACCAACGTCCTATACGTCCTTACTCCATCACATCCCCATCATCACAAACGCACCCCAATAATAAGGCTCTTTGTATTTCGTCATCAGTTGTAATTGTGCTTGTTTGAATGCTTTCGCTTTACTGCCTCCTTTGGCGAGGTTCGTATAGAAGTTTGTCATCAAGGCTTGTGTGGCGGCATCGTCTACTTTCCATAAACTCATCACCATCGCTTTGGCACCGGCTACTAAAAACGCGCGCTGCAACCCATATACGCCTTCACCGGCACGCACATCACCCAAGCCTGTTTCGCAGGCACTTAAAATAATCAGGTCGGTGCCATCGAGTGAGAGGTTCATGGCTTCATAGGCGGTGAGCACTCCGTTGTCGTTACTTTCTAAATTAGGCATGACCTCACCTTTGATGGTGGGAGAAGCGCCTGCCAATAAAAGTCCGGAGCGGAGCAGCGGATTGTTCTTTGCGTTTTCCTGATGCACTCCCACCGATGATTGCTCTACATCGGCTTGAAAATATCCGTGCGTTGCAATGTGTACGATGGCGGGACCTTTCAATGTTTTAATGACGGCTTCTGTGGCAGTCTTTTGCAAATACGGTGTGGTTTGATATCCTCCAGTCTTTAAAATTTTTCCGATGTTTTCAATCTCTAGTTTTGTTCCCGGCAAGGCAGCCACGGCATCGCCACCATAATCGGGGAAGCCCAACAAGAACGCATTCTTCTTTGCCACCACTGGCTTTTGACTTTTCAGCGCGATCACATCTTTGGAGTTGCCCACCAAAATCATATCATAACGGTTAAGCAAATAATCTCCGTCTGTCTTCTTAAGGGTGTTTAAACTGATTTGATTATAAACACCATCCGCGGAGATGTACACTGTTTTCTTTCCTGCCAGGGCCGGATCGATGCGCGCCCAAAACTGATCATAGGAATACGTGTCGGCAGATTTTTGCTGAATGGAGTTGCGATAAAATTTCGCATAGCGTGTTTCCAGTTGATTACCATTGTCGAGCACAATCAGCTTAGGTGTTGTGGCGCCCTTCGTTATCACCAGTGCCGCATATTTTGAGTCAGTCGTAAAATCTTTATCGAAGGAGCGAATGCGGATAAATTCAATGACCGCTTCCTGATCGCCCAACACTACCGCTACCTGTGAGAAACTTAACTTCTCTGCCGCATATCCTTGCGAGAAATCGGCTGAACGCTGTGAGAGGGAACGCTCCATGTCATTGGCTTCTTTCTCAAGAGCGGGCAAATCAATTTTCTGATTACCCAGATCTTCTTTGGAAAGAGAATAATAACGCGCCAGTGTTTCTTTCTTATCCAACCACGCCACATAATCTTTGATCAGTTCATTATTCCCACTGGCAAAAATTGCTTTCTTGATTTTGTTGGTGGAGTTTAGCAGCAGTCCTTTGGTAGCCATCTGGTAGTCATACATGGTTTGCACGACAGAAGGATTGGTCGCATGTGCTTCCAAACAATAGTTATAGAAGCGCTGGAAGCGTGGTTGCAATATGTCCCAGTATTTTGTTTTCTCTGCTTCACTCATCGGAGGAAAATAGCGGTTGATGAAATCCAATGACTTATCCATCGCGATTTTATAACTGGCATCTGCTTTTGCGAGATCGCCTTTCTTCCAATATAAAATAGCGAGGTCTTCCTGAGACTTTACATAATCCGGATGGTTGGTGTCCAGCGCGGTGCCTCGTATCGCAAGGGATTTCGTCAGGTTTTCTTCTGCTTCTGCAAAGCGGCCCTGGGTGCGATAAAAATTACCGAGGTCGTTGATCACTTTGGCATAATTGGGGCCTTCTTTAAAACGATCAAAATAAATCTGTGCCGCTTGTTTAAGGTATGCCTCCACTTTATCAAGCTTATTCATTTGTACATAGAGCAGCGCCAGGTTATTCAGCACACCGGCATAAAAAGGATCCTTGCTTCCCAACGTTTTTTCCAATTTCAGGTAGATCGTTTCCGCCTCAGCAAACTTGCCTGTTTGTTGATAGAGCAACGCGAGGTTGGATTGAAAGCCTACCATATCGCGTGTATTCTTTTTATTCATCTTATCCAATATGGCAATGGCACTGTTCAGTTTTGTGACGGCTTGCTCAGTGCGGCCAATTTGCGCAAACAAAATTGCCTGATTATTGAGTACGATCGCATATTGCTCGCTCTCTGCTCCCAGCAAGCTCTGAACGGTTTGCAAAGCCTCCGTAAAAGTTTTCTCTGACTCATTATATCGCGCTGTTTCCTGGTAGAGCACGGCCATGTTATTGAGCGAAGACGCATAGGCCTTGCTGTTCGTTCCTAAAGTTTGCTCGCGGATTGAAAGCGCCTCAGAAGTAAAGTACTCAGCCGAATTGTAACGCCCCATAGTCGCGTATAGCAAACCGAGGTCTGCATGCACTTTGCTGTAGTTGATGTTGCTGGTGAGGCCTTCGGTTTCGTAGCTGATTTTTGCATCCAGAAAATATATTTCTGCCGGCTTGAACTGCCGCACCTGGTAAAAATTTTCTGCCGCATCCAAAATAGCACGGCACTTCTGCGCTGGCGTTTTGTCTTTCTCTTGCTTCAGCAAAAAGTTAGAAGCGGCATACGCAGATTTGGTAAGTGTCTCATCAAAGTCGCGAATGTTCATCATGCCCGAGTTATCAATTACTTTGATGGCGTAATTAAAATCCGTAGAATCCAATCGGTCGCGCTCAGCATCGGCTGTGCCGGTGGTCTTGTCCTTGGCTGCCTTTTGCGCAGCCAGCTTTGTTTTTTCAACAAGCCTGTCTTTTAAACCTCCCAACTGTGCTTCACCTAGCAAGGGAAGCAGGGCCAACAACACACCAACAAAAATTACCTTCTTCATCACAACATTCATTAAAATATCTTAAAAATTATCACTCTCCCGATAGGCATTAATCAACGCCAGCTCTCCTTCCTTACCCGGTTTGGCATTGCCGTGCTCCATGCCCAAGATGCCACGATATCCTTTATCGTAGATTTGTTTGAAAATGTTTTTGTAGTTGATCTCTCCGGTGGTGGGCTCGTTGCGGCCCGGGTTATCCCCAATCTGAAAGTAAGCGATTTCATCCCAGCAGGAATTAATATTGTTGATGATATTGCCTTCGTTGCGCTGCATGTGATAGATGTCAAATAATATTTTGCACGAAGGACTCTTCACTGCCTTACAGATTTCATAGGTCTGATCCGAAAACCGCAGAAATAATTCTGGCGTATCGCTCAAGGGTTCCAACACCATCACTAACCCACTCGGTTCTAATATCTCGGCACCTCTGCGAAGGGCATCCACCACATTAGCCGTTTGAATACCCATCGGCATTCTACGTTCAAAAAATCCCGGCACCACGGTTGCCCATTTCGCATTCACCCGTTTCGCTGCCTCCACAGAAAGTTTACACGCTTTTATAAAATTATCTTTGAATTCCTGCTTACCGGTGGCCAGTGATGTTTTCCAGTTGTCTCCTCCATCAATGACAAACACACCCATCGTCATGCCCAGTTGTGCGAGTGTTTTTCCAATGCGCTCCTGCTCGGCAACGGGTCTTCCCAACAATCCATTGTCTTCAATTCCACGAAAGCCCTGGTCGGCCATAAACTTAATCTGATCAACGAAGTCGGCACCTGCATGATTTTTAAACATACCATCATGCGGGGCATAATTATGTTTGAATGGTTTAGCCGCTGCCGGATTTGCCTTTTGTGAAAATGAGGGCGTGACCATTGCAGCAGAAGCGATGGTGGTAAGTGCGGCTTGAATAAAGTTTCTTCTCTTCATAGTGTGCATATCGTTTAGCATTTAGTTAAGGTTACAAATCAATTCATTCTATGGTTTCAAATTCTGAAAAGGGCCGCTGAAATTCAATCAGGCTCATCGCCTTTTCAAATTCACAGATTTTACTCAGTGTCATCCAGTGTTGTTGTATTACAGGGTCTACTTGTGCCTCTTCGTTCTTTTGCTTTTCTATCCACTCAAAAATTAAAATGATGGAGCCATCTGACGCTTTCATCAACATGGGTGGTTGTGACGTTACATAACCGCCCTTTCTGAGATCAAGATAGCTCGCCTTCGTGGCCGGTAGCAGCTCCTGGTCTTTGCCTTTGTAGGGATTGTATACAACCATGAAAGTTCGTCTCATCATGTTACAACAGAAGGAACCCAAGTTAAAAACATTCCCCCAAAAATACCTTGATTGCCCATCTTGTTTTTAACTTGCCGGCTTGAAATCTCCTTTTACATTAACTAATCAGGAAAGGGCCATATCATCCGGTGATTGCATAAAGGCCTTTATTTAAAAATTATTAGCGCATGAAACTTTATCGCAACCTGTCGGAAGCCGTTATTCAAGGCCTTGAATCCATTTTTACAGATAATAAATATGCCGACAAGGTGATCGAAAAGATCCTAAAGAGCAACCCGAAGTGGGGCGCGCGCGACAGAAGATTTATTGCCGAAACCATCTACGACATTGTGCGGTGGCAGCGGCTTTTCAAAGAAATATCAGAAGCCCAAGAGGATGATTTCTGGAAACTGCTGGGCGTGTGGTGCCTTTGGAACAATACCGAGTTTCCGGACTGGGAAGAATTTGAAGGGCTGAGCCGAAAGAAGATAGAAGCGAATTATGAAAAGCTAAAAGACATCAGAAAGGTGCGCGAATCCATTCCTGATTGGCTCGATGAGTTGGGTGAAAAAGAATTGGGAAAAGAGTGGGACACCGAACTTGCGGCACTGAATGAAGAGGCGAAAGTAGTCTTGCGTGTGAACACACTGAAAGTACCTCGCAAAGAGTTAAAAGAAGACCTGGAAGAAAATGAAAACATTCTTACCGAAGCTCCTGCTGATTTTCCGGACGCATTGATTTTAGAACAGCGTCAAAATATTTTCACGCGACAACAATTCCGGGACGGATTGTTTGAGGTGCAGGATGCCGGCTCACAAGTTATTGCACCCTTCTTAAAGGTGGAACCTGGCATGCGGGTGATTGATGCCTGTGCTGGTGGTGGTGGCAAAACATTGCACCTTGCAGCATTAATGAAAAACAAAGGCCGCATCATTGCGATGGACACGGAAGCGTGGAAACTCGATGAACTGAAAAAGCGGGCCCGCAGAGCCGGTGTAGGAAACATTGAACCACGTGTGATAGAATCTTCCAAAACCATCAAGCGGTTGGAGAATTCTGCCGATCGTTTATTGTTGGATGTGCCCTGCTCTGGATTGGGAGTAATCAAACGCAATCCCGATGCAAAATGGAAACTGACACCCGAGTTCATGGAACGCGTGAAAGAATTGCAACAACATATTCTGGCCGACTACAGTACGATGTTAAAGACGAACGGATTGATGGTTTATTCAACCTGCAGCCTATTGCCCTCTGAAAATGAAAAGCAGGTGGAGAAGTTTTTAGAATCCCGAAAAGATAAGTTTGAATTGCTGGAACAAAAATGGCTTAAGCCTTCGGAAGGATTTGATGGATTTTATATGGCGTTGATTCAACGCAAAGCGTAAAGTAGAATGCTTAAGGGTATCTAAACACACTTTGAGCTTTAGGCTTTTTACTTTAAGCTCATAAATTAAAATAGAAATAGTATGATCAAATTGTGCTCTATTGTTTTGTTGATTTTATGCACGTCCACAGGTTATAGTCAGGATTTCAAAACCTACGAACAATCAATTCCCGGTACCACGACTACCTTCAAGATGGCCGCCATTCCTGCCGGCAAATTCAACATGGGAAGTCCTATCTCAGAAAGAGGTCGTGGGACAGATGAAGGGCCGCAGAAAAAAATTGAACTCACTCAGTTTTGGATGGGCGCAAAAGAAATCACGTTCGCTCAGTGGGACTTGTATTTTAAAGATGTCACCCTTCCGCAAAGCAAAGTTATTGATGGCGTTACGCGCGCCACTCCTCAATATATAGATCTCACCTGGGGCATGGGTCGCGATGGAAAACACCCCGCCAATAGCATGAGTCATACCGCTGCTATGATGTATTGCAAATGGCTCTATTCTAAAACCGGAATATTTTTTCGCTTGCCTACCGAAGCAGAGTGGGAATATGCTTGCCGGGCAGGAAGTGAGACGGCCTATCCGTTTGGCAACGATGCACAGAGCCTAAAAGAATACGGCTTCTTTAAAGACAACAGCAGCAGCAAATTTCATCATATCGGCCAGCTGAAACCCAATGCATGGGGACTTTATGATATGCACGGCAACCTGAGCGAATGGACCCTTGATCAATATGATGCAGGTTATTACAACTCAATCGCAAGTAAAAATCCTGTAACCGTGCCAGGTTCAAAACATCCTAAAACCGCAAAGGGCGGATCTTACCTGGACGAAAGCCAGGAGTTGCGGTGTGCTAACCGAATTGCCTCTCATGCCGACTGGAACAAACGCGATCCGCAAATTCCGAAAAGCAAATGGTGGCTCACGGACGGAATGTTCGTAGGGTTTCGCGTAGTGCGACCGCTCGTACAACCTTCGGAGGAAGAGATTGAAAAGTTTTATAGTCTTTATTTGAAATAATTCAAGAATTCAAGCGATGGATCGCTGATTAAAATCATAAAAAATCTGTGCATCTGAGGCTAAAAATAATGACCCATGGCAAAGAAGAACCTCGATAGTGAAACGGTGCAGGAACAACCCTACCATCTCAATTGTATTGCCCTGGAAATCCACAGAACACCCGGTAGAGGATTCTTAGAAGGGTAACCATCCTTCCACATAAATTCTATGCGGATTTTGTTGTTTTTAGTGATATTATTGTAGAGGTAAAAGCTCAGAAAGGAATTGCCGATGAACCCTATAGTGATGTATTAAACCCCCTCGCTGTTTCAAAATGCAAGATTGGGCTCATTTATAATTTTGGAGAACCTTCATTAATAATAAAACGAGTAATTTTATAAAGCATAAAAAAACGAACCACTGATCAACGCTTTATAATCAATTGTGTTAATAAAAAAATAAAACCTATGAATCTGTGGTTAACCATTAAAAAACTATATTATGAGTAATGCATTAAATCAATCTCGCAGAGACTTTGTTAAGAAAACATCTCTGATCGCCAGTTCTCTGGCCGCCCTTCCTTTTGCCTCCCAAGCGGAATATTATAACGCGTCTGCGGATGACTCGATCAAAGTAGCGCTCGTTGGCTGTGGTGGTCGTGGCACAGGCGCTGCCATGCAGGCTATCCTCTCCAAACAAAATGTAAAGCTGGTCGCAATGGCTGATGCTTTCCGCGATCGGTTAGATGATTGTTATAAAGCGCTTATGTCAGATGACCTTTCCGATTGGTCAGGAGCGTCTGGCAATATCAAAGACAAAATTGCCGTACCTGAAGAAAATAAATTTGTTGGGTTTGATGGTTACAAGAAGGCAATCGCATTGGCCGATGTTGTTATTCTAACCACACCTCCCGGCTTCCGCCCTATTCACTTTGAAGAAGCAGTTAATCAAGGCAAGCACATTTTTATGGAGAAGCCAGTAGCTACTGATCCTGCCGGTATTAAACGCGTATTAGATGCAGCCGTGATTGCACGACAGAAAAAATTAAACGTAGTCGTTGGATTACAACGCCACTATCAAAACTCATACAGAGAATTATACAAGAAATTAAAAGAAGGAATGGTGGGTGACATTGTTTCCTCGCAAGCATGGTGGAACAATGAAGGCGTGTGGGTGAATCAACGCCAATACAATCAAACCGAAATGGAATACCAGATGCGCAACTGGTATTACTTCAACTGGCTATGTGGCGATCATATCACTGAACAGCATATTCACAACATTGATGTGATCAACTGGTTTAAAGGAAGCTACCCGGTGAAAGCGCAAGGCATGGGTGGCCGCGAAGTGAGAAAAGGAAAAGAATACGGTGAAATCTTCGATCACCATTATGTAGAGTTCACCTATGCCGATGGAAGTATTTTGAACAGTCAGTGCCGTCACATCAAAGGCACCATGAGCAAAGTAGATGAACTGATCGTTGGCACAAAAGCAACCATCCAGTGCGGAGCAGCAAACATCATCGACCGAAAAGGAAAAGTATTATATCAATACGATCGCACAAAAGAAAACAATCCATACCAAACTGAACACGATGAACTGTTTGCAGCCATTGCGAAGAAAGAATACAAATTTGATGATACTGAAAATGGAGCGAAGAGCACTATGACGTCCATTCTGGGAAGAATGGCTACCTACACCGGTCAGGTTGTTGAGTTTGACAAAGCATTGAATTCTGGCTTGAACATTATGCCTGCAAAATATGATTTCAATGCATTGCCTCCTGTATTACCGAATGCTGATGGATTTTATCCCGTAGCCGTGCCAGGAGTAACAAATTATTTTGCCTAAGCACTATTCATTACGTCCTTCCTAAAAAATTCCCGAAAGATTTAGCACCTTTCGGGAATTTTTGTTTCCTCTAAAAAAACATCGCGTTGAGACTGATCAGCAATACACTTTCATTCCTGTATAAAGCTTGGGTACTTTTAGTATTCACGTCCTTCATGCTACTTTTTTTACCAGGCATTATCATACCGGCATTCTTTGGGCAATATGCTGTTTCGGTTACGTATTTTTTTATGAAGGCCTGGTCGTGGGTATTCAGCATGCTCACATTTATCCGCTATGATGTAGTGGGCCGCGAAAATATTGTGAGGGGCAAATCATACCTCTACGTAAGCAATCATACTTCCTTTCTCGATCTGCCCGGCATCGCCATGACAATCCGTGGTCAGTTCAGGCCGTTGGCTAAAAAAGAACTTCTTAAAATCCCTGTGTTTGGATGGATCACACGTGCAACCTGCGTGGTGGTAGATCGCAGCAGCAATGAAAGCCGAAAGAAAAGTATCGACCACTTGAAAGAAATCCTCACCATGGGCATCAACATTTTAATTTTCCCGGAAGGCACACAAAATCGCGGCAAGGAAATTATGCAGCCCTTCAAAGACGGAGCTTTTCGCATCGCACTTGATACTCAAAAATCACTCTTGCCTATGGTACTGTTGGGTGCCGGCAAGCTGATGCCTCCAGGAACTGTTACTATGAAACCAGGCCGTATTAAAATTATTGTGGGTGAAGAAATAAAATTGACTGGGCAGGAAACCACCGCAGAACTGAAGCAACGAACGTATGACATCATGCTCAGGATGATCACTGAAAACGGTACAAAGATTTCTTCGTAATTTTCAGGATATGAACCCCACCTCCAAAAGCGTACTCACCGGATTGAACATGATTTACTTTTCTCTCATCACCATGATGGGGCTGTTCGCGCTGGTGGTGCTTTACATCACAGCATCGGGCGATATCACACCAGATCCTGACATGACCTTACTTTTGCGCTACGTACTCTTCGCGCTTCTGCCCATGGGACTGGGTGCTGGATATTTTATTTTTAAACAATGGATGCAGGCCATCAAACCCACGCTTTCCTTGCGTGAAAAATTAATGAAGTATCAAACGGCTGTTCTCATTCGCTCGGGATGTTTTGAAATGCCCGGTTTATTTGGTGCGGTGGCTGCCATGATCACAGGTGATATTTCATTTCTATTATTCACCGCCATCGTCATTGTTCTCTTCCTGTTGCTCAGGCCAACGATTTATACCATCACCACGGATATGGGCTTATCACAAAAAGAACGTAACCTTCTCGAAAATCCATCTTCACCACTTTAATGTCATGATCCGATCATTCATCATGGTGTTTTTAGGAGGTGGATTGGGCAGCGTAGTCCGCTATTCGCTAGGGCGCTGGGTGAGCGCATTGCATAATTATAATTTTCCCTATGGCACTTTGCTGGTGAATATTCTTGCCTGCTTTATTCTTGGGCTGATCATCGGCCTGGCCGACCACAAACAGTTATTCACAGCCCCCGCCCGTCTATTCTGGACAGTCGGTTTTTGCGGTGGGTTCAGCACTTTTTCAACTTTCAGCCAGGAAACCTTTTACCTTATCCAAGGCGGCTTTCATCTTTCTATGATTGTTTATGTGACACTTAGTCTGTTATTTTGTGTGTTTGCTGTGTATCTAGGATTGTTTGCAGGTGAGCACGTTTGATCGGAACACCATTTTTTTCAAATAATTTTGTCGAAAGTTGTAAGTTGCTGCTTACTAAACCCTGATGAGAACCTTTATTACCCTATTGATACTCAATATCGCGCCATTTATTGGTGTAGCCCAACGGATAGCTACGGAGGTCATCAATCTTGCAGGGCGTGACTTAGAAGGTTCAGGCCCAATAATTACTGTTTCCATAGGCGAGCCGGCCATCGCCACGTTCTTCACTACTGAATTTATTCTGACACAAGGATTTCTACAACCTGAAATTCTTCCCTGCCAAGAGTTTAAGTTGACCTACTACCCCAACCCAACTCCCGATGATATGATCGTTGAAGCATTGGGTTGTGATGTTAAAATTGAGGCGATGCAATTGATCGATGTCTGGGGCAGAATAATCACCACCATGACCCCTGCCAAAAATAACAAAGTGCAACTGGGGGATATTAGTCCGGGTGCTTACTTTATCAAGGTTTTTTTCACGAACTCCGAAACGGAGACTATAAAAATTGCCAAGGTTTCAAACTAATATATGAAGAGATTTTTACCCTCGATTGTCTTTGTTTTAATCTGTGTGTCTATCTCGTTTGCGCAAGCTCCGAAAGGAATCAATTACCAGGGAGTTGCCCGCGATAGCGAAGGAAATCCGTTAGTTTCCAAAACCATCGCAGTGCGGATTAGTATTTTAAAAACTTCGGCCACTGGTGATGTAGAGTATTCGGAAACACATAAGCCCACCACCAACCAGTTTGGATTATTTACTCTAATTATCGGACAAGGAACGAAAGTAACTGGAGACTTTACTTTTATCAGCTGGGCAATCGGGAACAAATGGCTGCAAATTGAAATTGATCCAAACGGAGGGGTTGATTACACTCTGGCAGGAACCCAGCAATTAATGTCTGTACCTTATGCACTTTATGCAGAATATACCGGAAGCAGTGGTTTAAGCGCAGGACCAGGCATTGCCATTAACAGTGGTGTAGTGAGCAACACAGGTGATGCCGATAAAGACCCGACTAATGAACTTCAAAATCTTGCTGACGTACTTACAAAAAGTAACAATGCGGGCACGGTAAGAATCACCAACCTTGGCACGCCCACTGCCGGATCAGATGCCGCAACAAAAAGTTATGTTGACGCCCAAGACGCACTCGACCTTGATATAGACCCCACCAATGAGCTTCAGAATCTTTCACAGTTATTGGCTCGGGGAAATAATGCCAATGCACAAAAGATAACCAACCTGGGGACGCCCGTCAGCAGCACGGATGCGACTACCAAGAGCTATGTGGATGCAAAATTTGCACTGCAAACTCTTGCCCAGATTCTGACTACTGGAAACGATGCAGGAGCAAAACAAATTAAAAACCTGAGCGCACCCACAGATGCCAATGATGCGGCCACAAAAAATTATGTAGACGCATTGAACGCACTGGACCTTGATACAGATCCAACTAATGAACTTCAGGATCTTTCACAAGTGCTCACAAAAGGAAATGATGCAGGCGGAAAAAAAATAACTAACCTGGGTGCCCCAACATTGACCAGTGATGCTGCAACGAAGAGTTATGTAGATGCCGAGAATAGTTTGGATTTAGATAAAAGTGCAACTAATGAAATTCAGGATCTTGCATTGAACACCACCACTAATATTTTAAGAATTACAAATAATCCATCTGCCACGAACATTGATCTCTCTCCTTACAAGCAAAATCTTAATCAGGTGCTCACGAATAGTAATGATGCTGGAACCAAAACGATAACAAACCTTGGAGCGCCTGTAGTCAATTCAGATGCAACTACCAAGCTTTATGTGGATAATGCGATCGCTACTAATTATGCATTTAAAGTACCATACTCATTTACCAATTCAGGAATTGCCGCAATAAATCAGGTTGTTAGTTTAGGTGCTGATATCTATGATGATTTTAGTGTTGTCGCTACAAATCGATTTACTACACCAGTTGATGGAATCTATATGTTCTATGTCGATGGTACGTTAAATAATGCAGGAATAAATCAGGAAATCAGAGTCAATTCAACAATTATTTACCCCATCAGAAAACAAGATATTATTATTGGAGCAAGTGTATTTGCTAGTAACATGCTCAGTTTAATGGTGAAGCTTAGTAAAAATGATTACGTTGAAATTTACATTACAAGCTTCGTTCCTGGAGATAATGTTTCCGGGACCTTCTTCGGCTACAAACTATAACGGCACGTACACAACGTGCTTGGTCTCAAAAAATTCTTCTTTGAAATAATCTGACAGGTTGTAGATGCTATACGGGCACTTCAACTCATTCATCTCTTCGTCCAGATCGCCTCCTTTCAAATATAAAATTCCATTGTCGAGGTCATTCTTTGAATCTGCTTTGGCCTTGTTATTCACCCATCCGTAAAATTCTTTCATGCGCGTAACGGCACGGCTCACGATAAAATCATATTTGCCCTTCACTTCCTCAGCGCGAATTTGTTCTGCCCGTACATTTTTCAATCCCAACGCAGCAGCTACTTCTTTCACCACACTAATTTTCTTTCCGATCGAGTCCACCAAGTGAAAATTGGTTTCCGGAAAAAGAATCGCTAGTGGAATTCCCGGAAAGCCACCACCGGTGCCTATGTCCAGCACATCGGTGTCCTGTTTGAATGACATGACTTTGGCAATGCCCAGGGAGTGCAACACATGATTGATATAAATATTTTCAATGTCCTTGCGCGACACCACATTGATCTTGTCGTTCCACTCTTTATATAGTGGACCCAATTGATCAAATTGTTTTCTTTGTTTTTCCGTCAGGTTGGGGAAATACTGGAAGATAAGGAATGCGTTGTGCACGTGGGTGATGAGTTAAAATGGATTGGTTGCTAAGGCGTAAGGCATCTGAGCGGTCAGACGCCTCGCTGACAAACAAAATTAAATGAAACCTGTCATAAAACTATTGTTGCCCTCAGATAATCCGAGGTATAAAACAACCCTTTCTTAGCTGATTAACTAAAATTCCTGCCAAAGAAAATATTACTTTTGTAACATGACCTTCATACAGAAAAGAAGAATACTTTGGGCCGGACTGTTTCAGTCGGTTTTTGTATTTTTTATTCTGTTTGGTGCTTATTCTGAAGCAAACGCTCCGGCACACGTTAAGACGGATTCAAAGACACTTCTTTGTATTAGTTCGGGCAGCTCGGTAGTAGTCAGAGAAGCCTCTGAACAGGTGTCTGCTTCGCCTTCCTTATTCAAAGATCATAGCCAGCTGGAGAAAACCTGGCTTTGTGCCGAGTGGATCCGTTCTTCAGTATTGTTTACCAATACCGCCCTTCGTATTTCAAGCAGGGTTTACAATAACTTCTACATCGTTACTACGATACACGCACCTTAGCATAGTTCTTTTTCACTCCCGCAGGAAAAATCGCCTGCACTCAATTTCCATTTCTCTTATCTAACAACGCATGGCATAGATCTGCTTATTAAAGCAAGATCTGACCAAGCACAACTATTATAATATCATGAAAGAAATTATTGAAACAATTAAAAGACTCTGGTTTGTCATCCTGATGGGAATCATGATCATTGCCTTATATGTCCTTTTAAAAATATCGTAATGATGAAGGGGCCGTGAAATTGATTCACGGCCCCTCTCATTTAAAAGAATTAACTTGCTCTCATGACCTTGTCCGCTGAAAACATTCTGTTGCTCGGCTCTATCTTGCTCTTCATCAGCATTGTGGCGAGCAAGACATCGTTCAGGTTAGGCATACCGACATTAATTCTGTTTCTGGTAGTTGGCATGCTTGCCGGATCGGATGGGCCCGGTGGCATTTATTTTAATGATCCTAAGATTGCCCAGTTTCTTGGCGTTGTAGCGCTAACTTTCATTTTGTTCTCGGGTGGTTTAGATACCAAGTGGGAAAGCGTGAAACCAATTTTATGGCAAGGCCTTTCACTCTCCACGATCGGTGTATTGCTCACCGCCATTTTGGTGGGTATCTTTGCCTCTTATCTTTTGGATTTCTCACTGGCTGAAGGTTTGTTATTAGGAGCGATTGTTTCTTCCACCGATGCAGCTGCGGTCTTTTCTATTCTACGGTCAAAAAGCATAGGACTCAAAGGCAACTTGCGACCCACACTGGAATTCGAAAGCGGAAGTAACGATCCGATGGCCTACTTCTTAACCATCAGCATGATTTTCCTGATCACCAATCCTGAAGCCTCGGTGCTATCACTCATTCCTAAATTTTTAAAAGGTATGCTGATCGGTGCAGCCAGTGGTTATATCATGGGACGTGCGATGACGTGGTTGGTAAACCGCATAAAACTGGACGTAGTCGGACTCTATCCCGTATTAGTGTTATCCCTCGTATTCTTTACTTTCTCGTTCACCGATTTAATCGGGGGTAATGGATTTCTGGCTGTTTATATCTCAGCCATCATTTTGGGGAGCAGCAATTTCATTCATAAGAAAAGTCTTATCCGTTTTTATGATGGGCAAGCGTGGCTGATGCAAATCATCATGTTCTTAACGCTTGGCTTACTCGTTTTTCCCAGTAAGATCGTTCCTGTTTTAATGCCCGGTTTATTACTTTCCGCCTTTTTGATTTTTCTGGCCCGACCCATTGCCGTATTTATTTCACTCTCCCTCACGAAAGGACTGAACTTTCGAAAAAGACTTTTTATCTCCTGGGTCGGATTGCGGGGAGCGGCCCCTATTGTGTTTGCTACTTTTCCGCTGCTGGCAGGAGTCCATAATGCTGATACTATTTTTAATCTCGTATTCTTTATCTCGGTCTCCTCCGTAGTATTGCAAGGCGCCACGCTTCCGATGGTAGCACGATGGCTGCACGTGAGCGTTCCTGGCAAGATCAAACGAAAATTTCCTATTGACATCGAATTGAGTGATGACCAAAACTCAGAGTTGGTTGAACTCGATATTCCTGAAACCTCTCCGGTGGTTGGAAAGCAAGTGGTGCAGATCGGATTACCTAAAACATCCAACATTGTTTTAATTCACCGCAAAGGGAAATACATTTCTGCCTCAGGTGAAACGGTGATTGAAGGCAACGATCACTTGCTGGTGGTGGCCGACAACAAACAGAGTGTGGAGGAATTATTCAAGGCATTCGGACTCAGGCATTGACAGATTATTGCTGCTGTTGCTGCATCTGCATGTAGGCGGTGTAGGAATTCCGTGACACAATTTCCGTAACCACCTGTCCGCTGGTGAAGGTGGGTGTTGGATTTAATAATTGCGCATCGGTAAATGCCTTTTCTCCAAACTTGACAGTCACTTCCAACTTATGATCAACGGCTCCTTTATAAGTACCCTTCACCGGAGTGCAGTCGCTGAAATTTCTTCCTGTAGCCAATCGAACATGACGTTCACCGGCAAGGCATTTGTTGGTGGGATCAATGCCAATCCAACCGGTGTCAGGCAACCAGGCTTCGGCCCACGCGTGTGTAGCCCCTTCTCCTCGCCACTCACTGCTTCCCGGACAAATGTATCCACTGATGTAGCGACCCGGAATACCCATCAGTCGAAGCATGTACAATAGCAAGTGCGCAAAGTCCTGACAAACACCAGCACGCAACGTCCACAATTCATCTACGCTGGTCTCTATATTGGTGACTCCCTTCCGGTACGTAAAATTATCATAGATGTAATTCGACAACTCGAGAATGGTATCCAACGGATGCTGCACCTTAGCTAAAATTTCATGAATGGCATTTTGCACCTCGGTTTGGCAAGCAGCCTGTTCTGCTTTCAGAAAATCGTGATACCGTAATTGATTTTCTTCACTGCTCACTTCACTCCATACATCCGTGGCGGGTTTTGTTAACTCAAACTTTTTTGGTGGATAGATATCCACCTCCATGATGTTATCGATGATCAATTCATTATGGGGAGCCACGAGTGTGAAAAAACCAGTTGTATTTCCAAAATAGTCTCTGATGGTATGCACCTGAGTATGTTGCGAAATTCGGATATGGTGCTCATTTACTTTTTGAATTTCATCATTCAACGGATACAACTTCACCTGGTTGACCGAGTCAATAACCTGGCCGGAGTAGATGTAGTGTGTACGATGCAGTATATGAAAATGAGGCATACGTTCGGGTTAAGAATATCCAAAATACAGGGTGGCCAACTTATGCGCCACCGCCTTTATCTCTGCTCTTGTTTTTATAATCAACGCCTTTATCTCCACCGCTCCGGCTTGCGGGTTCATGCCGTACTTTAAATTACTGATTGATTTACCAATCAGAAATTCCATCTCCTTGAAATGTTCCGGTAATGAAATAGAATCTAATCGTTTAAAATATCTTTCTACCTGCTGCAAACTGTATAGCACCGAATGAGGAAACTGTGTATTCATGAACACCTGATCAACTACCTCATTCATTTGCAAGGCATTCTTGTATTGCTTGGTATGAAACTCATATCCCGAAAGGGAATACAACAAATATTTCCAATGCATAGCCTCGTTACCGCCCCTTTCCATTTCCGCCATCTTGAGCTCCAGGATGTCCAGACTTCGCAAAGGGCGCTCTATATATTTTCCGATGTTAAGGAATGTATATCCTTCACCCCGGCTCATGGTCACATCTACAGAACCATAAAACAAAACACTCTCACGCAACAGACTGTCGATGGCCGTTACAGGATCACTTTCCAACATCAATTTCTTAGTATTCTTATCCTGAATTATGTGATAGTAATCATTCATGCATTGCCATACCTCTTTCGTTATGTAGTCTTGAACCGATCGTGCGTTTTCGCGAGCACGCACAATGTTGATGAGTACTGAAGTGTCATTCTCTTTATTCAACACCAAATGAAACAATGCCTCATGGTAGTTGGTCACCTTCACAGTTGAATCCGGGGTGGCCCCCAAACCATCAACCCAAAGTTGCCAATCAAAATTCTGAATTTCATCCTGCGAAGCAATGTAGTTCGTTCGCAACACACGCAGCACATTATCGGTGCGCTCCATGTAACGGGCCATCCAAAAAACCGCATCGGCAACTCTACTCAGCATGAATGTATATTTCTGTTTTTCACTTACTTATCAACCTAAAACCCAGGTGTCTTTACTTCCACCACCTTGTGAAGAGTTTACCACTAGAGAACCTTCCCGCAATGCCACGCGGGTGAGTCCGCCCGGCACAATTTCAATTCCAGCAGGACCATACAAAGCAAACGGTCTTAAGTCCACACGCCTGGGTTGAAGTTTGCCATTGATAAAGCATGGCACTGATGACAAACTGATGATCGGCTGAGCAATAAACTGACGGGGATTTTTCTCTACCTCTTTTTTATACTCTTCCACCTGCTTTTCATCTGCGGCATGGCCCATCAACATGCCATAGCCTCCACTCTCATTAGTTTTCTTGATCACCATTTTCTGAATATTTGAAAACACGTGCTTGAAATGATCAGGATTGTCCATGCCGTAGGTAGGCACTGTTTTCAAAATCGGCTCTTCATTCAAATAATATTTGATCATCTGAGGTACAAATGGGTACACCGACTTGTCATCGGCAACTCCATTTCCGGGAGCATTCACGATCGCCACATTTCCTTTTCTATAGGCATAGTAAATTCCGGAGACACCCAAAATACTATCCGGATTAAAAACCAAAGGATCCAGGAAATCATCGTCAACCCTTCGATAAATGACATCTACCTGCTTGAGACCAGCGGTGGTTTTCATGTACACTTTCGCATTGTCAACCACCAGGTCTTTGCCTTCCACCAAATCGACACCCATCAATCGGGCAAGGGTAGTATGTTCAAAGTAAGCCGAATTAAATATGCCGGGAGTGAGCAACACAACCGTAGGCTCACTTTTTTGCCGGTTTGACAACCCCAGCAGATTTTTCAAAAGTAAATCCGGGTAATCTTTTACCGAGCGAGCATTATTCTTAGGTAACAATCCCGGAAAAATACGATACGTCATGTTCCGGTTCTCCAACATGTAGGATACACCCGAAGGCGTTCTTAAATTATCTTCCAGCACATAAAAGGATCCATCGCTGTCGCGGATAAGATCAATGCCCGAGATATGGGTGTAAATGTTAAATGGCACATCCACATTCACCATCTCACGAATGAACCCACCACCGGAATGAATAAGCGATGCTGGTATCACGCCATCTTTAATAATAAACTGATCGTGATAAATATCGCGAAGAAAAATATTGAGTGCCTTTATTCTTTGTTTGATACCACTTTCAATGTGAGTCCATTCTGATGCTGTGATGATGCGGGGTATGATGTCAAAAGGAAATATTTTTTCGATGCCTTCACCATCGCTATACACGGTAAATGTGATGCCCTGGCTCATGAAGAGTTTCTTTGCCAGATCATCTTTGCTGGCTAACTCGGCAGAGGAATCCTGACTCAGAGAGTCAAAAAAAAGTTTGTACTGCGAACGAATGTCACCCTGATCACACATTTCGTCCCACACGTTGGGAGGAACGGCATACCCGGAAAGAAAATCTCGAAATGACATTCCATAAATATACTAACACGAAGGAAACAAGCAAGAGCCTCGTTAACTACAAAATGAATGAAAACGTTTGCGCCCGGATATAAAAAAAAGTCGGGCACCCCTGCCCGACCTTTTACCCATAACAACAAAACTTAAAAACAACAATTATTGTAAACAGCTTTCACTGCAATCACTCTTACTGATTGGCTCCATCAGCCTTTGCTTTATTTACTGAATATGTCCCCACATTCTTTCCTTGCTCTATACCCGCTTCCGCATCAAACCGGTAATGAATGCCACCATATATTCGTGACATGGCCGCTTCTTCTGCCCACTGCCTGCATTGATTTGCTTCATTGGGAAAAATGTAAGACAATACTTCCGCTGCGGCCGCAGAGTACGTACTGTGCCCCGATGTGTAACTCGGAAAGTTGGGCGTACCCAAAATAGTTTTAAAGCCGGGGATAGTTTGTATCGGGCGTGGATAGTGGTAATAATATTTTGCATCCCAACAACTGATGCCTGCATCCATGACCGCCATGTTCAAATAGGCAAACGTTCTTGCTGAGCGAAGTGGATTCATTTCATATTTGATGATAAACTCTTTTGCAAAACGATTCCAGTGCCCGGGAGGTGTGTAGGTATTCAAACCATCCGACCACCAGTTGGCAATTTTCCTTTGTTCATTGGTAAGGTTCTTTGCAAAATCCTTCACCTCCTGTGCATCCTTTTCGAATGCCGTTGATCCTGGTGCTGGAGGGATTCCAGGTCTTACTTCTTCCACCGTAGGTACATTCCACATTTTTACTTTACCAAATAAGGGTGTAAGGCCAACCGGTCGTTGCGGACTTTCCATATTATCCCATGACCATCCAAAACGAGCGAAGGCTGCTGCTTTCATTGAATCTGATTTTGCCTTTGTTGTCTGTGCATTTTTCATTCCATCACCGGCCGCTCTTGCTAAAGCAATTTTCTTTACTTCTGTTCCTATGTATTTTCCTGCTTCAACATCACTTGCCACATTCGAGCCTGACCAGATCAAACTATTCAAATGTTCTTCCGCCCTGGCGGCCAGATAATCTTTTTCTAACGGAAACATGGCCGTTAATATGTCCCTCGATACTACCGCCACTACCGCACCCTCCGAAGGATAAGAAGGCAACGCGTTTTTTGTGAAGGCCGATGGGATTGTGCTATCCACGGTGTAGGGAGCCGGTCTGTTGAATGCATATTTATAATGCCACGCAGAAATCAATCCATCAAACTGAGCTACGCTTAGGTAGGCCAACATTCTGCATGTGTAAGGTGGATGGGCAAATGGAAATGAAGGTGGGCCTGCCGGATTTGCCGGGTTAGGAAGCGTGTAGGTTCCATCCGCATTGGGTCCTGGTATTAAATTATACTTGGCAGCCAACTCCAATGCGATTTCATTCCATCGTATAATCGGATTATTCGTCCAGTATTCAACTGCCTCCACTTGCGTGCCATTCAGATTAGCCGTTGCCGATTTTAATGATGCTAATTCAGCCAGGTAGGCGCTTGACGTAACATCAGCAGGTGCGTCAATTGCAATTTGAGTGGGAGCAGACAAAAGTACGGGTTTCCAGGTGCCGCCATTTTCATCCAATCCTGAAAATTCATAGGAAGAAAAGTTTGCACGTGTAGGCATATCATTCTCACATGATGTGATCAGCAAGGCCACACAAAGAAGAGTAAGTAATGTAATTATGTTTTTTTTCATGAGTGGATTCAAATTATTGTGAGTCTTTAACTTTAAACTGGTACGTAGCGCCCACACCAATGTTGGTGGACTTTCCTATATTTCTTCCATCGATCACCTGAGAGTAATAGGCCAACACACCGAGCCCTTTTAATTTTTCCTTGAAATAATATTGAGCAAAAAAACCAACTTGCTCCACTTCCATTTTATTGGTAGGCTGAGGAGAATTGTAAGGGCGAATATCATCACCGCTGGTAGATTTTAATACCATGTAACTAGCTTCTATTCTGAGTGCATACCTAAACAACCAGGTTCCCAGGGTTGCATTATAATTCCATGCATTCGGCACATCCATATAGGTGGTGTAATAACTACCATTGTTATAATAGTAATCCCGCTCCACTTCCGTCTGGCCTCTCCACAGGTGAGCACCGGCAACACGCGCATACATTCCCTTATCGAGTTGGTAGTGAAGTATTCCTCTTAGAGTCCACTCATTAGTTCCTAGTCCTATACTGTAAGGCATATAATCAGAGAGATAATTCGACATGGGGGTGGCAAAGGCAGCCGTACCAAGAAGTTTCAAATTACCTTTGCCAATTTCTTTTTTTATGATTTCATATTTCAGGGCAATGCTTACATCCTGAAAGCCTTCCACACCGGCAATCTGCCCGCCAGTAGATTTCGTTTGCACATAAGGTGCTACGATGAGCAGATTAAGTTTATCGGTAATTCCTGCGGCCACCATCGGCATCATTATAGCACGTGTAAACGTCCCAATGTTTTCATTGCCGCGCAGGTAAGTTCCTTCCCAGTATTGATTCCACTCCCCATGATCATACGTAAGCGCTACGCACAGTTCATACTTCTTCATTAAAATTTCATCAGAGGGTGTTTGTGCCATCAAAGAGCCCGCGCTCAGCAATGATACGGTGAACAGATGTAGTAGTAAATATTTTTTCATTCGCTAAAGTTTAAATGCTTCTGATTTTTTGAACCGTTCGTGTTGCGGATTGATCACTCTTGCATTCCCGTCATTACGAAATATTACTTCGCACAATTAGAAAACGCTGAAAAGAAGAATGTTAAAACAATCTTAGTTGCTTAATGACGCAACACGAATTGATTGCCGGAAAAGGAGTATCCGGAAAAAAAGAAGGATTAAACTTTAGGGGGAGGACTGTTCAGTTGAATCGCGAGAGATTCATACATCGAAGTATGGGTGCGATAAGAAAGCACCTTGTTCCATCCACTTTCTTCTGACTGAAGAACTGTGAAACATGGAATATAATCTTTAATAAAATTCTGAATGGTTTTTGTGCTGCCCTTTTCACTGGAAGGCTTATCCGTGAACGATTTTACATAATCGTTAAGTGCTTGCTTGATCTCTTTTGATGTGTTGTCCTTTACGCAAACAATATGTAATGTGTCACTGATGTAACGTTGCTTCACCATGCGGTAGGTTTCCCCCTGATGTTCAAACTCACCATCCACACGGGTAAACTCACGAGCGTCAGTGGCATAGGGAACGGTGATCGGAACTTTAATGGTGATCTCTTCTTCCGGTAAGAAATTGTCATCATCGAAAAGAGCTCTCATTTCCCTTTCGTTGACGAACTGAAGGCCCATAAAAACACCATAGTATCCCAGCACATTGAGCAGGAATAAAACGAGCAGAACTATGGTTAGGCCTCTTTTCACAATCCGAAATGTAGGTAATTATTCTAATTTCCAAAATATAGTTTCGCTTCCTGAGCCAGAAATGACTTTTTTTTCCTGAATGAACAGGATCAAATGTGCTCTTTTTTGTTCTTCACCAGGTCATACATCAACTCGCGGGCACGGTGCAATTGTGCTTTCACGGTTCCAAGAGGAGCCTCCAGTTCAGCGGCTATCTCTTCATAACTTAGTTCATGAAAGTAGCGAAGCCTTACCAGTTTTTGGTATTTGGGCGGCAGCATGCTCACAAACGCCTGAATAAGTTCTTCCTTCTGCGCTTTGATAGCTTCATCTTGTGGATTCAAAATACCCATGTCTTCCACATCAATAGACACCGATTGGCCGTCATCATCAGTATAGGTGTTTTCTATACTTAGTGTATTTAATCTCCTTTTGCGGATGTGATCAATGGTGTTGTTCGTAGCAATGCGAAAAAGCCAGGTGCTGAACGTGAAGTCCTTTTTAAACTTATGCAAACTGCGGAACGCTTTGGAGAAAGACTCCATCATCAGATCTTCGGCATCATCAATATTGCGCACCATTTTCAAAATCAGGTGATACACGGGGCGCCTATAGCGTTGAAGGAGTTTTGCATAGGCTTTATCATCACCGGCTACGGCCATGTCGATCAACTTGAAATCTTCAAGTGCCTTGGGTGAAAACCTACTTTCGTCTAACTCTTCCATCGTATTTTTTTGGCAACTAACGCCCGCAAGCCGGTCACAAGATAGTAAAAGGGAAAAATAAAATCTAAAAGTGGTGTTTTCCAAGCCTCAAACTCAGCACCGAAGCGCTGTGAGGCCTTGTGTAATAACCAAACTAATAACCCCCAACGGATCAGGAATACAGAAAGCAAAGGCCAGGTAGGTGGCGCAAAAAAAAGTACAGGAAAAATCAAAAACCATGTTAACAACCAGCTGATCATGAATAATCCCAGGATCATTTTGTCAGTAATCTTATAACGTTTTCCGGCAAAGAGATGCCTTAACTTCTGATCCAGAAAAGCGGACCATGAATTCTTTGGAGTAGAAAGCGTGGTTGCGTCCTTGCCGATACAAACCTGTGTGTTCACCGCGTTTGCATGAAGGTTTACAAACAAATCATCGTCACCCCCCATGGCCCCCACATAGTTATTGAAGCCTTTGCTTTGAAGAAAAAGCGACTTGGTATAGGCCAGGTTGCGGCCCACGCCCATATATGGTTTGCCCAGCAGCGCCATTCCAAAACATTGAACGCCTGTAAGCAGCGACTCGAAACGAATGAAAGCATTTAGCAATCCATCCACCTTGCGATAAGGAGAAAATCCAAGAACAAATTGAGTGTTGGCATCATATCGTTCCGTCATGCGGGTAATCCAATGTTTACCATTGGGCCTACAGTCGGCATCGGTAAATAATAACCAATCATACCTGGCTGCCCTGATTCCCAGAGTAATGCCAAATTTTTTTCCGTTGATGTATTCCGGCTTATTTACCACACGCACCAATTTCAGCCGGCTATGTTCCTGTGTGGCCTGAAGCAGGTAATCATAAGAACCATCATTACACCGGTCTTCCACGATGATGACCTCAAATTCCGGGTGAAGTTGCTCCAGCAGAAGGGGCACCAGTTCTTTGAGGTTTTGTTCTTCATCATGGGCACATACAATCACCGAAACCGGATTGGGATTTTGCGCTATTGTCTTATCCTTTCGTGAAAAAGCAACCAGAAAAAGCGATAGATAGAGTATCTGAATACCGATTAAACCAAAACAGAAAAGAACTAAAATGGACAAGGCGCTGATTTTTTGAAGGGACAAAGATAAAGCCTTATCAGAAACAGAAAACTTTTTATCTTCAATGTGCCAACTCTTTATGCCTGGTCGCTGCTATTTGGAGAGGGTGATCGGTGCAGTTAACTTTGCGCCCGAATGAAATTCAGCCTCACCGCCAAAGACCCTCACTCAAAAGCACGAGCAGGAGTAGTATACACCGATCATGGTGAAATTCAGACCCCCATTTTTATGCCGGTGGGCACAGCCGGTTCCGTCAAGGCAGTGCACCAACGCGAATTAAAAAATGATATTGACGCTAAAATCATTTTAGGCAATACGTATCACCTCTACCTCAGACCGGGCCTTCCGCTGTTGGAAAAAGCGGGTGGGCTCCATCAGTTTATCGGGTGGGACAGGCCCATTC
>CAZIOY010000042.1:15407-38579 GCA_964540915.1 uncultured Ohtaekwangia sp. | reverse complement strand
TTCCACCAGCATTACTACCTTCGGTCTGAGGCTTTACTTCTTCTTCGGTGCAGGCGGAGAATGTGGAGGCAGATAGTGTAAGAACAATAACCAGGTAAAGTAACTTTTTCATAAGTAGTTTGGGTTTAGGTTTTTTTTATTGGTTGGTTTAGCTTTAAATTGACGCTTCAAAATTGACAGGTTTGTTTGATCTATTTTTAACAATAAAACAGAGAATATTGCCTAGGTACCAAAATATTATATCCTGTTTCCTATTGGCTTACTCTCTGGGTAATGTAATGAACCCCTCCACAGGGTTTGCGCAAGATTTTCGCAGGATTGATTCATTAAAAAATGAGTTACAAACGGCTTACGACACCTCACGCTTTAATCTTCTTCAAGAACTTTTTAAATCATACAATCAAACAGACTTTACTGCAGCGCTTCAATACGCCCAAGACGCGTATCAACTTGCCGAGTCATTGGGGGATAGTAGCAAAATTGTAGAGGGAGGTAGAATGATGGCCTACTCCCTTATGGACCTGGGTAGAAATGATGAGTCGATTGCTATTCTTAACAAAGTGCTGGGTATTGCTAAACGAAATCAAGTCAGGTATCCGGTATTAAAACCTAAGATCAAATTTCTATTGAACAATGCGGCCATCTCCTATATGTATCGCGGTAATTATGATTCATCATTAAGCTATCATTTCAAATCGCTTGAAATCAGAGAAATTGAAGGTGATAAAAAGTCGATTGGTACTGCGCTAAATAATATTGGCCTTGTATACTTTAAATTGAAAAATTTTGAGCAGGCTTTGTATTATTATCTCCGTTCACTGGACCTTAAAAATGAGTTGAAAGACATGACGGATGTTGACAAGATTCTTATAAACGTTGGCTTGTGTTATAATCAATTGAATAAATCGGAGGAAGCTATCCTGTCATTTAATAAAGCTCTAAGCAGTTGTGGCAGTGGATGTTCAGAAACCGTAAAAAAGGAAACTTATTTTGGTTTGGGTAGCGCCTATTTCAATTTGAAGAATTACGATGAGTCATTGGAGAATTTGCAAGCATCGCTGGATATTTCAAAAAAGCAAAATGATAAACAGTATTGGATTGGAAATCTTATCGGGCTCAGCAAAATTGAAACAGAGAAAAAAAATTATAAAGCAAGCCTGGAGTATTTGAATGAAGCCAAGCAGTTTGAAAAAGAATCTGAGTTTGCAGAATCACTGATCAATTTTTATGATGAGTTGGCAACTGTCTACAATAAACTGGCTGATTTTGAGAATGCGTCTCTGTATCAGGGTAAATACATCAAGCTGAAGGATAGTATAATCAGTGGTGAACTCATTAAGAATCTGGCTACCATTCAAAATGCCTACGAGCAAAGGGAGAATATCAAAACTATTGGCAAGAAGGATCGCATTCTTCAACTTAAAAATGAGCTTATCAGCCGCCAACAAATTCAATATATTTTTATTGTTATAGTAACCATTCTGGCCACAGGCCTGGCGTTGGTACTTATCTGGTCCAACAGGAGACAAAAAATTCATAATGCGGCTCTCAATGATGCAAAGCGTGTGATCACCGAACAGAATGAACGGCTGCTAAAGACCAATGAATATCTTGATCAACAGGTAGCAGAGAAGACACAAGATCTTTTTATGACGAACGAGTCCCTTATTCAGGTTAATAGCGAACTCGATAATTTTATTTACAGAACATCGCATGATATTCGCGGTCCGCTGGTTACCCTTAAAGGTGTATGCAATGTAGCTTTGCTTGATGTGAGGGACGAAGTAGCGCTCGATTACTTGCGGAAACTGGACGCAACAGCAGGTAAGCTCAATGTAATTCTCACCAGGCTCTTAATCGTTAATAAAATCAACCTCTGGGAACTGGAGGCCTCACCCGTTGATTGTGTTGCACTGGTTAATCAGATTATTGAGACAGAGAAAGTGAATGGCATTCCGGATAACCTGCTCATTGAGTATGAAATTGATGCCGACATTAAGATTTTTACGGATCGCTTTTTATTGATGTTGGTGGTTGAAAACCTGATTGATAATGCCATCAAGTTCTATAATGATTCTCTCCGAATAACGCCCTTTGTGAAAATCACGATGCACCAGCAAGAGGGTAATAAAGTGAAAATGTGTGTGATTGATAATGGCATTGGTGTAAACCCCAATGATAAAGACCAGATCTTTCATTTATTCACAAGAGCATCGGATCGCTCAGAAACGGGGGGCATTGGTTTATACCTCTCAAAAATGGCAGCTGAGCGGCTGGGGGGTCAAGTCATTCTGGCAAGCACATCTCCAAGCGGTTCTGAGTTTCACCTTATATTACCTTTGGATGTCAGACCTGTTATTGAACTGAGAAAGCAACAGGAAGAGAAACGGAAGAAGGAAAAGGAAATGCGTGAGCAAAGGCTTTCCAAAGAAAAGGCAAACAAAACTGCCTAGATTCTCCGATAAACAAAACCATAACTCATTCCTGATATTCCTCTGCATTTAGCATCTTTGTAGCCTGTTTTACAATCAAGCGGTTTATGAGTAAGGAAGGAAGTTTTAAGCGATACATGATCACTTCGGCATTGCCGTATGCCAATGGACCCAAGCACATCGGCCATTTGGCGGGAGCCTATATTCCGGCAGATGTTTACGTCAGGTATTTGCGTCTGAGTGGAAAAGATGTAGTGTTCGTTTGTGGTAGTGATGAGCATGGCACAGCCATTCCCAATCAGGCGTTAAAGGAAAACACCACGCCCACGGAAATCATAGATAAGTATGATGCATTGATAAGAGACAGCTTTCATAAATTGGGTCTTTCGTTTGATATTTATCACCGCACCAGCGAACCGATCCATCATCAAACTTCTCAAGAGATTTTTTTGACTTTGTATAATAAGGGGTTGCTTACTGAGGAGACCTCCGAGCAATACTATGACGATGAGGCAAAAGCTTTTTTGGCTGACCGATATATTACCGGAACATGCCCCAAGTGCGGTCATCCTTCTGCGTATGGCGATCAATGTGAGAAATGTGGAACGTCACTTAGTCCCAAGGATCTGATCAATCCAAAGTCCACCTTAACAGGTAATTCTCCCATTTTAAAACCAACTAAACATTGGTATTTACCTTTGGAGAATTATGAGCCGTGGCTGAAGGAGTGGATTTTAAAATCACATCAGCACGATTGGAAAACCAATGTGTATGGGCAATGTAAATCCTGGATTGATGCCGGTTTGCAGCCACGCGCCATGACCCGCGATCTGGATTGGGGAATTAAGGTGCCCCTGCCTGATGCGGAAGGAAAAGTGCTTTATGTTTGGTTCGATGCACCGATTGGTTACATATCGGCAACGCGTGCTTTATTTGATGAAGTGACTAACGGCCAATACAAATTTGCCACGCCTCAGCGCGACTTTACCGGAGCAAAAAAAGAAGATTGGAAAACTTACTGGCAGGATAAGGATACTAAACTGGTTCACTTTATTGGTAAAGATAATATCGTGTTTCATTGCATCATCTTTCCGGCTATCCTTCACGCAACCGGTGAATACATTTTACCGGATAATGTGCCAGCCAACGAGTTCATGAATCTGGAAGGCGATAAAATGAGCACCAGCAGAGGATGGTCTATTGAAATGCATGAATATCTCCATGATTTTCCGGATAAGCCGGATGTACTGCGCTATGCATTATTAACCAATCTTCCTGAAGCGAAAGACAGCGAGTTTACGTGGAAGGATTTTCAGGCGAAGAATAATAATGAACTCGTAGCTATTTTTGGAAACTTTGTGAACCGCGCTTTTGTGCTCACACAAAAGTTCTTTGATAACAAAGTTCCGGTTCAAAGTGAGTTACAGGAGGTTGATAAAAAAGTATTGGCCGACTTAAAACTCTTCCCGGCACGCATCAGCGATTCGATTGAGTCATACCGTTTCAGAGAAGCCACTGCCAACCTGATGGATTTAGCCCGTCTGGGGAATAAATACCTGGCGGAGACTGAACCCTGGAAACTGGCAAAAACGGACTTGCCGCGAGTAGGCACGATCCTCAATATTGCTTTGCAGATTGCTGCGAACTTATCAGTGATGGCAGAACCGTTTTTACCATTCTCGGCCAGCAAACTAAAAACGATGTTAAACTTTGGAATCACCCAATGGCACCAGGCAGGTAGGGCAGATTTGCTTGCCGTAGGGCATCCACTGGGAGAGGCATCGCTGTTGTTTGAAAAAATTGAAGATGATGTAATTGAAGTTCAGATCAGGAAGTTATTCGATACCAAGAAGAAGATGGAATTGGCAAGTCAACCGGCAACGCCTGCAAAACCGGAGGTATCCTTTGATGAGTTTTCTAAAATGGATATTCGCATTGGAAAAATTCTGAAGGCAGAGCGTGTAGAAAAATCAAAGAAGTTATTGAAGCTTCAGGTCGATACCGGCATTGATACACGCACCGTAATGAGCGGCATTGCCGAACATTTTGCGCCTGAAGATATTATCGGTAAACAGGTAACTATTTTGGTGAACCTTGCTCCACGCAAAATTATGGGCGTGGAATCACAAGGAATGATTCTGATGGCTTCGGATAAGGATGGATCCTTAAAGATGCTAAGTCCAGGCTCAGAAACTTCACCGGGCTCAGTAATCAGTTAAGAGCAACACATATGTTTTTTTAAGGGCGTCTAACATGGATGCCTTTTTTGCTTATGAATTACGTTAAGTCATAGAGCGCTGATAAAAAGTTCTCCGGTTGAGAAATTTAATCATTGAAGAAATCTCCTGTCATTTTATTAAGTTTAGTCCATGAAAAATAACAAAACTACCCGCAGAGATTTTATTAAGAAAGGTGTGACCACGGTCGCGTTGTCATTACCGGTTTTCAATATCATTAGCCGCCCGCTATTAGAGGAAGAAATCATCGGTCATGGTAAGTTTCGTTATCGCGTTCACAAGAGTTGGGGGAATCTCGATCCATCCAAAACACCCGTAAAGAATTGCCACGAGATGGTAATGGATAAAAAAGGGCGGCTGATTATGGTGACGGATGAAACAAAAAATAACATCATCATCTATGACCGTTCTGGTAAGTTGATCACAACCTGGGGTAATGAATTTCCGGGGGGCCATGGTCTCACGTTATTTGATGAAGGTGGAGAAGAAGTACTTTTCATCTGCGATCCTGAAACAGGAAGAGTTGTAAAAACTTCTTTGGACGGAAAGCAAGTCCTTGAGTTGCCGAATCCTAAAGTAACGGGCATTTACGAAAGCAATCAATCCTACAAGCCAACCGAAACTGCCATTGCACCGAATGGTGATATTTATGTAGCGGATGGTTATGGTTCCCAATACATTTTACAATTTTCATCACGCGGGGAGTTTATCAGAAAGTTTGGGGGCCCCGGTAATGAAGACGGTAACTTCAGCACAGCACATGGAGTATGCATCGATGCACGCAACAAAAACAACATCACATTACTTTGCACTTCGCGCGGTCACAATTCCTTCAAACGTTTCACATTGGATGGAAAATATTTGTCTACCCTTTTCCTTCCTGGCGCTTTTGTTTGTCGCGCTGTTATTGATGATGAAAATATTTATTCAGGAGTGTGTTGGTCGCGGTTGCGTTATTTGGAACAAACTAATAACTCTGGTTTTGTCACTATTCTGGATGGAAAAGATAAGGTGATTTCCAATCCCGGTGGAACCGCTCCGGTATATGAAAAGGGAGAACTACAACTGATGGTTCAGGAGAAACCAATATTCAACCACTGTCATGATGTGTGTATTGACAACGATAAGAACATCTATGTGTGTCAATGGAATGCCAACAAAACATATCCGGTCAAGTTAGAGCGTGTGTAGGTTTTTTATCCCTGCATCAGAAATCTCAGAAGCGCCCAAAAAGGCGCTTTTTTGATTAAATGCACCATGCTATGTGACATGAGTTACATACACCAATCTGCCAGGTGATAAAGATCATAGGGTATTGTGAGTACCATCATTACCCAGGCGGTAGGCACAGTCTACTTTTATATCACCAACCAAAATAAAAGTCAGATGAAAAAAATACTGATTCTAGGGGCCGGAATGGCAGGGACCGTGATGGCCAACAAACTTTTCCGCAATCTCAATAGAGATCTTTGGGAAATCACCATCGTTGATAAAGACGAAAATCATTACTACCAACCTGGATTTTTGTTTATCCCTTTTGGAATTTATTCACCCGAAGAGGTAGTGAAACCCAAGAAGGAGTTCATCCCCAAGGGAATTAATTTTATTTTGAAAGAAGTTAAAAAGGTAATTCCTGAAAGCAATCAGGTGCTTCTTGAAGATGGCGTTGTTCTTACTTACGACATATTGGTTGTTGCAACGGGCACAGTGCCTGTTCCTGAAGAAACGGAAGGATTGAAAGGTGAGCTTTGGTATAAAGACATTTTCGATTTCTATACCTATGAAGGAACAACCCGCTTAGCTAAAAAATTGGAAAACTGGCAGGGTGGTAAACTGGTGATCAATCTTGCTGAAACATTAATCAAATGTCCAGTAGCTCCTCTCGAATTCACCTTTTTGGCCGATGCTTATTTCACCGAAAAAGGAATGCGTGATAAAGTGGAAATCTTCTATGTGACTCCACTTTCCGGAGCCTTTACAAAACCAAAGGCCACCGCCATGCTCGATAAACTCATGGGTGAAAAGAATATTAAGGTTATTCCTGATTTCTACCTGCAACGCGTTGACAACGAACGCAAAGTCCTGGTTTCCTATGATGAAAAAGAAGTACCCTTCGACTTGCTCGTTTCCATTCCCGTGAATAAAGGAGATCAGATGGTTGAAGCAAGCAATATGGGTGATGAAGACGGATTGAACTTTATACCTACGGACAAGAACACGCTTCAATCCAAGAAATATGAAAATATGTTTGTGATCGGTGACGCCACCAACGTGCCCGCTTCCAAGGCAGGATCTGTGGCTCACTTTGAAGCAGAGATACTCACCGAAAATATTTTGAGTTATGTCAACAACCTACCGCTAGAGGCCAGTTTTGATGGACATGCCAACTGCTTTATCGAAACAGGTTATGGCAAAGCCACGCTGATCGACTTCAATTACACCACAGAACCACTACCGGGAAAATTCCCCTTCGCGGTGGTGGGTCCTATGGACTTATTGAAAGTGACCCGCGCCAACCATATGGGTAAACTTGCCTTTAAGTGGGTGTACTGGCACATGTTGCTTACCGGTAAAAAACTTCCTGTCACCACGCACATGTCAATGACTGGAAAATTAGTAGAGAATTAATCAATCAACCCTAATCAATTTATATATGGAAACTATTGCAATAAAAAAACTAGCTGAGGTAGAAGTAAATGCCGAAGGTTATTTGAAAAACATGAGTGACTGGTCTCCCGAACTTGCGCAAGAAATCGCATCAAAGGAAAACATACAGTTAACTGACAAACATTTTGAAGTGTTGAACTGGTTGCGCACCAAACAATCAGAAGGTGTGCCGTTGAGTATCCGTAAAATCGGCAACTCAGGATTAGTGGACATAAAACAGTTTTATGCTCTGTTCCCAGGAGGTCCGCTCAAAATCTCCAGTAAAGTTGCCGGCATAGCCAAACCAGCAAGTTGTATCTAATAATAACCATTAAACACATTAAGTCATGCAAGACGTATTAGAAAGACCGGTGACCCAAGTAGCCGAAGTGCCGGTTAATAAAGATAAAGGTAAATTGAAAAAAGTACTGATCATCTGCTCCAAAGGAAAATTGGAAGATGTGTATGCAGCCCTGGTGATGGCCAATGGCGCATTAATGGAAGGTCTTCAAGCCAAAATGTTCTTCACTTTCTTCGGATTGGAAGCGATTACTAAAAAACATGCTGATCATCTTCACACTGCCACGGTAGGTAATCCTGCTTTTATGCCAAGCATGCCCACTATGGTAGCTGGTTTACCCGGTTTTGAAGCTTTTGCCTCTTATATGATGCAAAAGGAAATGGATAAGTTGGATATGCCTCATGTAACGGAGTTTATCCAGATGATTGAAGCAGGTGGTGGCGAGATTTATGCTTGCAAACTGGCAGCTGAAATGTTCCATCTGAAAAAAGAAGACTTATTAGATGAGGTAAAAGGAATAATCACGGTGGGAGATATGTATGCTTTGGCCGAGGGCGAGGGCACGCAGATCATCTTCATCTGATTGGGTTTCGGTTGGTTTAGGCCGCCTGTGCGCAAGTGCAGGCGGCCTTTCGCTTTTATTCTAGCAGGGTATTCTCTATCCTGCTAAAAAGATAATTCTCAAAAGACGGTTTATCAATCTTTTCAAGAATCTTCATTGGTAAAATCACTATTTAACCATTCAGACAGCAACCTGTGTTGAAAGCAAAATAATTTGTACACCTTTAGCCAATACGTTCCTCCGATGAATTACATGAATGCTAACGGTTTACTGACTCTACTTTTTACATTTTACTGTTTCTATTCATTCGGCCAGGCATCGGTGCGCATCGTACCTACTCACGTGAAAGAAGTGCGGTATGCAGAAATATCTTCCGATGGAAAGTGGTTGGTCGTGAGCCAGGAATATGATACTATCCGCATCGTAGATGGTAAGTCATTACAGTTAGCTCGCAGTATCCCCATGGTAAATTCCGGAGACGGATTGACAGTGGGGCATCCAACAGGGAAGAAGGAATTCCATATTACATCGAAGAATCAACTCATCTATCTATCGAGAGTGATCAGAAATGATTCAGCGTCTCTGTTTCTGCAATCTCAGGATATTGCAACCGGAAAAATAAATTTCAACCTGTTCTTACTACGCTATCATGGCTCCGATTATTTCGCTCCCAGCCTCAAAGATATTCATATTGTCTACGGGCTTTCATCTGCTGCAAATCACATTGTACTTAGTATAGAGAACCATGTATATGAATTTGATGAGGAGACAGGTAAGCTATTTAGAAAACGGAAAATAGGAAATGTTGAACAAGCCGCACGCTCACTAAAAAATAATTGGCTTGCGTTAGCGTGTGGCGATTCGTTAAAGATTCTCAACGCAGAAACTTCCCAACCGGTTTTCAAAATAAAAATGGAAGTAAGCGGAGTTTGCTTTGTGAATGATTCAATCATGGCCACGTATGGTAAAGACGTTTTATTGTTTAACACACAGAAAAAGAAATTTACCGACACGATTTTTCATCTGCTTGCCAAAGCTCATCATATTACACCAGGGCCCAATCAAACATTTACCCTTTCGGGAGAGCCGGTTTATCTCCAGAATAATTTTGCTGCCAGTTATGGAACTAAGGGCCACACGTATCACGGTGTTTTTCACCTTCCGG
Organism: uncultured Ohtaekwangia sp.; assembly: GCA_964540915.1. Classification (GTDB taxonomy): domain Bacteria; phylum Bacteroidota; class Bacteroidia; order Cytophagales; family Cyclobacteriaceae; genus ELB16-189. Next base: position 29,236 of record CAZIOY010000042.1, on the reverse strand, counting down.
AAAACAGGGGATTTATTTCCCTCTTTCATCCCTCGGGTGACCTTTGGACGATAACAGCGGATGGAAGATTGTTCCGTTTTCAGATGTCACCAGCTTCTTCTCCAAGACCGATTTCGCAAAAAGGTCATAAGAGTTATATGAAGAATTTTAGTTTTTCGAAAGACAAGCGCTTCATGCTTTCTGCGGAAAATGGGGGTGATATTATTCTTTGGGATGTGCCAACAGGGCGCACGCTGGAGAGCTACATAACCAATGAAAGTTTGTTGAGCAATGCCATTTTTGCCGAGGATGATCGCGATATTTTATATGAAGCCTATGACGGATACAAAAGAATTCACCGGCAAACACCTTCCAACGTAGCGTGGGGGCTTCCATACAATATGTTTCTCGATGCACCATCAAAAATCTTTCTCAGCAGATACCATAGTAAAGTGGAAGAGGATAATCGCACCCTTGCATCCTTCGCCAGGCAGTATAAGACTGACACCGAAATGCCAGCTGCGAGGTCATCAGGATATTTTGTTGGTATTGTAAAAATCGATTACGCGGATCACCTGCGGGTAGTTGACCTGCAGAGCAAAGAGGTTTCTGATCAGCCCCTTCCGGATAACCTGATCTCGTTTTCGTTTTCACCGCTTGCTTTCTATGATGATCATACGGTGGTGATGAGAGGTGCACAGAACACCATCGTGTTTTATGATTTGATTTCCCGGCAAACGGTGCGAAGGCTTGGAAAGAAAGCGGAAAATCTCGGGCAAATGTTCAATGGCGTTCAGAAAATAATTTTCTCTCCGGGTGGTGACACGCTCTTTACGGTTACAAATCAGCGAATCATTCAAGGCTGGAATTTGAAAAACGGTGAGCGCTTGTTTCGTCACGAAGCTCACCTGAAAGGTTTGAATCAGGAGAATGCGATGGATTATAAAAATGGATATTTGACGCTATTCAGTCAGACACCCAACATTAGTTTTCTCGCTGCTATCAATGTGAAAACAGGTGCTGCTAAAATGATCGCTTATGCCGATACCGCGTTTCGGCAAACCTCAGGAACAGTGGATGCCATTGCCCATAAGGCAAAGGGATTTGCCACCAAAGTGAGTCTCTCACCCGATGCAACTCAATTGCTTCTCACCCGACTTAACATGCCATCTGAAAATATAAAGGAAGTGTATGTGGACTTGTGGGATATGAAATCGATGACGCTCATTTCATCGGTGCGCGTGCCTGACCTTGCTTTTACACATTGGTCGGTTTCGTGGAAAGAGAGCATGGTGGCCTTGTGGGATTATAGCGCTACCAATGCAGCCGAGCAAAAGAAGATGGCAGATGCGTTCGGAAATAATACTTCCATGGGAGGACTCAATACATTTCCGGGTGTGAAGATCTTGAATTTCGTCACAGGAAAATTTCATGAACTAAATCTCGATAAACTAAAAATATTCCGGGTGGGGGATCAGATAAGTTTTATCAATTCAAAGGAAATCTGGTTACGGGATGATTTTAGTAGTTCTCTTCACCGTATAAATATGGCCACCAGGAAAATTGTAAAATCTATTTCAGTGAATGACGGAGGTGCCATTGGTTCGGTGGGAGATTTCTACTCGGCCTCAGATAGTACACTCTTTTTTACGCTAACACCCGACACGTTTAGCCCGACAACAGAAGTAGGAAAATTTTCAATTACAAATAATCAATGGACGGCTCAGTCGTCCACAGCCGGTGTGGAAATTACCTGTATGAGTGAACCTCACAAAAGCGGAGTCATTGCACTGGGACTGAAGGATCAATCCATCAGCGTGCGTGATGCGAAGACGCTGGAAGAAAAATACCGGATCGTACAGGACGAAGTGGGCAATTACATTTTCATCACACCCCAGAACTATTACATGGCCAGCAGGGCATCCGCCAGTGCGCTTTATTTCAATTGGAATTACAAGTCTTTTGCCTTAAATCAATTTGACGCCTGGTTTAACCGGCCCGACAAAGTATTGAAAGCAACTGGCTTTATAGACGATGAGCAACTGAGCTTGCTAGAAAAGGCCTATAAGAAACGAACACGACAGGTAGGTGGTGAAAATATCAGTGCCAATATTTTTCAATCGATGCCTCAGGTCAAAATAAAAAACACGCATCAGCTTCCCCTTCAGGTCACAGAGGACTTTGTGAACCTGGAAATGGAAGCCGCTTCAGAAAACAGTATGTTAACCTCCTGGCAACTTTCAGTGAATGGTGTTCCGATGTTTGAAAATCCCGGACGGAAAATAAACGAGGAAACTTCGTTCACAGGAAAAATAAAAGTGCCATTACTCGTGGGAGAAAATAAAATCAAGATCACCAGCCGCAACACGTTGGGAGTTGAGTCATTGCCTGACGAAATCACCATTACGCGAACGGGTGTTGATGAAAAGCCGAATCTCTACCTGGCGGCCATTGCCATCAACCGTTATCAAAATGAAACCTTTAATTTGAAGTATGCAGTAAAAGATGCCCGTGATATCATCCGCTCATTTTCTGCATCTGAAAAATTTGGTCACGTGTTTATTGATTCAGTGTTCAATGACCAGGTGAATTTTGAAAACGTAAAAAAGTTGAAGCGAAAACTAACGGCTGCGCGCCCACAAGATGTGGTGATTGTGTTTTTTGCCGGGCATGGCATGTTGGATGAAAATTTTGATTTTCGTTTTGCTACCTGGGCGGTGGATATAAACCGGCCATCAGAAACCGGAATTTTATATGATGACCTTGAGAAACTTCTGGATGGTATTCCGTGTCGCAATAAGCTGATGCTGGTAGATGCGTGTCACTCGGGTCAGGTGGATAAAGACGAAATAAAAACAACGGCCGAGGAGCTGGTGAGCAAACAAAGCGCAGAGGGGCGCGTCATCAAAAAATCATTCAATGCCATTCAGCAAAATGTATTTAAAGCGGGCATGATCGATCGCAGAGGATTTGAGCTGATGCAGGAAGTATTTTATGGATTAGGCTCTGCCACAGGATCACAAATAGTGGTGGCAACGGCCGGAGATAGCTATGCGCAGGAATCGCCCGAGTGGAATAATGGAGTATTCACATATGCAATATTGAACGGCTTGCAATCCGGACAGGCTGATTTAAACAACGATAAAAAAGTGACTACCGATGAACTGACGAATTATCTGCGCGACACCGTGAAGGGCTTAACCGATGGAAATCAAGTGCCTCGCTTCCGTGAAGAAAATCTGGATAATCACTTTGTGGTTTGGGATTATAGAAAATAAAGCCGTTTCTATTGGTCTTGATCAAAGGTTCATACTTTGTCAAGAAGGGAGGCATCAATGTATGTAAACAGCAATTCCCCTTCGATCTGCATTCTTTTCTTTTGCTTGAAGCCGTTCCTAACCGCATAGCGTGTTGACTCGTACGTTTAACATCTCATTTTAAAATTTTTTAGCCGTACTTGCGTTCAGTTAGTACTATAAAATAATCATGATCGATAAATTGTTGAGTAAAGTGATTGCATTGGGTCATCGATTCCTGATTTTCTTTAAAAGACAGTCCTCATTTAGGAAACTGCTGGTAGTAGGAGGTTTCGTTGGTGGCCTGCTGTTTTCAGGTATTTTGTTCCTGTTTCTTCTTGTTTTGAGCGGAGCGCTTGGCTCCATCCCCAATCGTGAAGCGCTCAGTCTGGTGCAGAACCCCGTTGCTTCAGAAGTGTATAGTGCGGATAGCGTAGTGCTGGGGCGGTACTTTATTCAGGAACGGTCGGATATTCGCTATGATCAGCTTCCTTCACATGTGGTGAGTGCGTTGCTGACAACAGAAGACATTCGCTACTATGACCATAGCGGAATTGACTACCGAAGTCTTGGCCGTGTTTTTGTAAAAAGTATTTTGTTTCAAAATGATGCTTCGGGTGGGGGCAGCACCTTAACACAACAGCTCGTTAAGAATTTATTTCCGCGCAAGCGCTACTGGATGTTTTCACTCTTCATCAATAAGATGCGCGAGATGGTAGTGGCTTCGCGCCTGGAGAAGGTCTATGATAAGAACACCTTGCTGGCGTTGTACCTCAATACGGTTCCCTTTGGTGATAATACTTACGGAATTGAATCGGCTGCTCAGCGATTCTTCTCATTGCCCGCTTCAAAACTTACGGCTGATCAGGGTGCTGTGATCATTGGCATGTTGAAGGCTACCCATTCCTATAATCCCCGCATCTTTCCGGAGCGATCAAAAGAACGAAGAAACATAGTGCTATCACAAATGGGAAAGTATGATAAGCTACCATCATCAACCGTTGATTCATTAAAAGCACTGCCTATCGTATTAACGTATAATAAGATTACCCACCATTCCGGGTTGGCACCGTATTTCCGCGAATTCATTCGAAGCGAATTGCTGGCCTGGTGTCGTGATCATACCAATGAAAAAGGTGAACCGTTTAATCTTTACACGGATGGATTAAAAATTTACACCACGATCGATTCGAGGTTACAGAACTATGCCGAAGTAGCGACCACAAAGCAGATGACGTTGCTACAGGCGCGATTTTTAAATCATTGGGGAAAAACGGAGCCCTGGCGCAGCCAACCGAATATACTGGAAGATGCGATCAGGAAATCAGATCGATATAAAAATCTGCAAGAGGAAGGTAAATCACATCAGGAAATCCTTCAGCTGATGAATAAGCCAACGTTAATGAATGTATTCACCTGGCAAGGCGAGAAAGAAGTGGAGATGAGTTCCATTGATTCAATCAAACATTATTTAAAATTCCTGAATACCGGAGTGTTAGCCATGGATCCGCAGCAAGGTGCTATTCGCGTTTGGGTGGGTGGCATCGACCACCATTACTTTCAGTTCGATCACGTGAGGGAAAGCACCAAGCGACAAGTAGGATCAACCTTCAAGCCGGTTGTCTATGCCGCTGCGTTAGAAGGTGGTGAAAAGCCGTGTGATTTTATCTCAGCCGAAAAAACCACCTATGAAGGCAACAAAGAATGGACACCATTAAATACAGAAGAGAATTATGATTTGAAATATTCCATGGAGGGAGCATTGACCTTCTCGGTAAATACAGTGGCAGTGCATGTGTTGGAAAAAGCAGGTATTGACAGAACGGTGGCGCTCGCGCAGAAAATGGGAATAACCAGCGACCTGGATCGGGTGCCTTCATTAGCGTTGGGCACACCTAGTATATCGGTAACGGAAATGGTTGCGGCCTATTCGTGTATAGCAAACAAAGGACGATCCGTGAAACCGTACTATATAACTTCCATCGCTTCGCGTGACAACATGGTGCTTGAAAGTTTTAAAGCGGCAAAAGGCGAAAAGGTACTTTCAGAAGACAACGCCAGGATGCTGGTGCAGATGTTAAAGCGTGTTATCAATGAAGGCACCGGTGCTGGCATACGATCGAAGTATGGTATTGGCAATGACATGGCAGGGAAAACCGGAACCACACAATCCAATGCCGATGGATGGTTCATCGCGATGACACCAAAGCTGGTAATCGGGTCGTGGGTGGGTGCTGATGATCCTCGTATCCGTTTTCGTTCCACTGCCCTGGGACAAGGTGCAAGCACGGCTTTGCCGATTGTAGCTACCTTTTTTCAGCAGGTAAATAATGATCCCGAACTTGTCAAACTAAGTCAGGCTCGGTTTGCTCCATTGCCAGCAAATCTTGAGCGCAGACTTTCCTGCGATCTCTATAGGTCAGACACCAATGTGTTGCAGAAAATTTTTGGAAAGAAAGAAAAGGAATCAACACGGACGTTTGGCGAAAAGGAGAAGAAAAAAAAGAAAGGATTCTTTAAAAGACTATTTGGTTCATAGCGCTGATGTAGGATAACGAAAGGTCATTCAATCAACAATCGCTTTCTGAGGAATTACTTATTAAAAAAATTCATCGTCCGCTCAGGCCCGATGGTACAAAATGATTTCACCATTTCTTCTGCTTTGTCCATGAAAGAAGGCAGCTCTTCAAATTCTTTTGGAGTGAAGTTGCTGAGCACATAATCTACCTGCTGGCCTTTGTTAAATTCATTGCTAATGCCAAACCGTAGTCGCGCATACTCCTGGCCAGCTAAGAGTAGTTCAATGTTTTTTAATCCGTTGTGTCCTGCCGAACTTCCTTTGGTTCTCATTCGCAATGTGCCAAAGGGTAGGGCCAGGTCATCTACAATCACTAACAGGTTTTCTTTTGGAATCTTCAGCTCCTGCAGCCAGTAAGCAATGGCTTTGCCACTGAGGTTCATGAAGGTGTTGGGCTTGATCAGGTGCAGTTGTTTTCCTTTGAATTTTAATTCCGCTTTGTCGGCCAGGCGTTGCGTAGTGAAATCAATTTTATGATTGTCAGCAATACGGTCGAGCACCAGAAAGCCGATGTTATGCCGCGTTAGTTCATACTCGGGGCCAATGTTTCCAAGCCCTGCAATCAGATACTTCATGGGTTGATTTTTACCTCACATTCAAAGAAACAAAAAATCCCGTCCCGATAATGATCAGGACGGGATTTCTGTATTGGGAAAATGATATTACTTTTTCTTTTCGTCCTTTTTAGGAGCTTCGGCTTTCTTTGCGTCAGCGGCCGGAGCAGCAGTGGCCGGAGCAGCGGCACCCGCAGCAGGAGCGGCAGCAGCGGTTTCTTCAGCCAACTTAGCAGCACGAGGAACTTCCACCACAGCGATTGAAGCTTTCTTCGGATCAAGGAATTCAAGATTTTCCATTTTCATATCACCCACTTTTACAGAGTGATGAAAATCCAGTGTTGAACAATCAACATCAACGTGATCGGGCATGTCTTTAGGGAAAGCATCAATTTTTAAGGTTGCACGCTTGCGCACCAAAGCACCACCCTTTGCAACACCAGGAGACTGACCCACAAGGCGCACGGGGATTTCCATTTTAATTTTGCGGTCTTCGCTGATGCGAAGAAAATCTACGTGAAGAATAATTTCACTTACCGGGTGAAACTGGGCTTCCTGTAAAATGGCCTGACACTCTTCACCTTCAATATTCAAATGCACAAAGTGTGCTTCGTTGGTATAGATAAGGTCGCGGAATAAAATTACTGGCGAATGAAAATGTATTTGCTCGTTGCCTCCATATAGCACGCATGGCACATTTCCTTCCTGACGGGTTTTCTGGGCGTCCGTCTTGCCGAGATTTGCTCTTCGATACCCTATAATCTCGATGGTTTTCATAATTGTGATTGTTTAATTTATTATTAGTTGTTTATAAACGAATGAATAATGAGCTGATCGACTCGTGATCGTGAATCTTTCTAATGGCCTTGGCGAAAAGGTCAGACACGGTTAATACTTTTATTTTAGGCGTCACCATTTTCAATGGAATGGTATCGGATACCACTAATTCTTCTAAAACAGAATTATTGATGTTCTCATAGGCTTTTCCAGAAAGCACAGGATGAGTACAGATGGCACGTACGGTGTTTGCTCCATTCTCCTTTAGTAGAGCAGCAGCTTTGCAAATAGTACTGGCTGTATCCACCAGGTCATCTACCAAAACCACATCCTTTCCTTCCACCTCGCCAATCAATCGCATGCTTTCGATTTTATTGGCTTCCTTTCGGTATTTATCGCAAACAGCCAGGTCGGCAGCAAAGAATTTTGCAAAACTTCTGGCGCGTTTGATGCCACCCACATCGGGAGTAGCAAACATGATATTGTTCAAACCCAGCGACTTCAGATACGGCACAAAAATATAATTGCCATCCAGGTGATCCACGGGTATATCAAAGAATCCCTGAATCTGATCGGCATGCAAGTCACAGGTCATGATCCGGTTAGCCCCGGCAGCAGAAAGCAGGTTGGCAATCAGCTTCGCAGCGATAGCAACTCTGGGTTTGTCTTTTCTATCTTGACGGGCATAGCCGAAATAGGGTATAATCACATTTACATTCAGGGCACTGGCTCTCTTTGCAGCATCAATCATGAGCAAGAGTTCCATGAAGTTGTCGGCAGGGGCAAACGTTGATTGCACGATAAAAACATCGTGGCCACGCACCGAATCACCAATTATTGGAGACATTTCTCCATCGCTAAATTGTTGATAATTGACGGTTCCCAAAGTTTCGCCATAAGCATGGGCGATTTTCTCCGCCAAATAAATAGTAGCGCGTCCGGAAAAGATTTTTACTGCCATGCTTTCTTCTTTCTTCTTTCTTCTTTAAAAATGAAATCCCGGTTTTTAAACCGGGATTTTTGTTGCCCGACCAGGGCTCGAACCTGGACTTTCTTGAATCAAAATCAAGCGTGTTGCCAGTTACACCATCGGGCAATCAACAACCCCTTAAAAAAGGGTTCGCAAAGGTAGAATTATTTTTTAAAAGCAAAACCTGAATTTCACCGATTTTGAAGGAAAAATCAGGTGATGAGGTTAAAGATCATCTTTTACCTGGGCGGCATTGCCTTCAGTAAAGCCTTCAGCCATAAACCGGTATTTGTCCAAAATGGAAATTACCGCGTTGCGCAGGTGGCGATCATTATTAAAATTGATATTGCCGTATAAGGTGGTGGCGTAGCCTTGCCAGATAGACCGGTTTTGTCGTCTGTCAAAGAATTGAATAAGCAGAGTGCCCGTCTTTAGGTCCAATTTCCGTGCGTCATACTCAATGTCTTCCTTTTGTGATTTTACCCATTCTTCAATATCAGGCTGGTCATAACCATTAAATCGCAGGCTATCGTTATACATTTTAAACCCTATAATCAAATGTGGCCGGTTGTCGGTTTGCCGGTACCCCAAAAACTTCATGCGTGAAATGATCGATTTTTCAATCACCGCGTTTACCATCGTGGTGTCTTGAATGCCTATAGGACGCATGATTTCGAAGGTCTTATATTTTTTAAAATTTCCCTTGTAGCTATAATCATATTCCACGGGAAGTTCCTTGTAACCAAGGCAGGAGGAAAGAAACAAAACAATAAAAGCTAAAAAATAAATTTGTTTCATTAGGCGAAGTTGTAATCGATTGAAAAGGTAGATTAAAATAGATTTATAAGCAAGACGGAGTAAAAACTAGAATGGTTGCCAGCCTTTAAAAATGAAACTCCCAACACTTTCCTTTAAATTCGGGTCTCATTTTGAATTATGCAAACATATAATCAGACCATCGGGGCCAGGTATCACATCTATAATAGCCTGTTTCTTCAGTTGCCTTATCAGAATATTTTTCGCACCGGCACGCTGTTGCCCTTGTTGCAACAGCACTGTGAAACTGGTTTTGAAGAAGGTAAGTCGGCCACCGAAATTCTGAAGCAGTTTTTTCAGGATTTCACACCCGGCACGAATCAAAGTGAGCAGTTTGATCTTCTCTTCAACTTTATTCAATACATAGAGAGGCAGGTAGCGCTTTTTGATTCCATCGAAGATTCCGCTTTTGAACAAATTAATGACCTCGCAGGAAAGGGTACCATCGCTTCCTTGTTGTTGCAGGCAAAGTTTGAACACAAAGAGGTGTTGTTGACCAAACACCTTGAAGAGTTTAGTTTGCGTCCTGTACTCACCGCGCACCCAACGCAATTTTATCCCGGCCATGTGTTAGGCATTCTTACGGATCTGGAAAAATCCATTCGGGCCAATGAGTTGGGACATATTAATTTGTTGCTTCAGCAATTGGGTAAAACAGGATTTATTAACGACTCGAAGCCTACTCCATATGATGAAGCGATCACCTTGTGTTGGTATTTGGAGAATGTCTTCTATCACGCAATCCCGGAAATTATTGAGAAGCTTGCTGCAGGGTTGGATATTCCCATTTCGCAGTGGAAAAATAACCGGCTGATGGTGATCGGGTTTTGGCCCGGTGGTGATCGCGATGGAAATCCATTTGTTACCAGCGAGATTACCTTGAAAGTAGCTGCGCGTCTTCAGGAATCCATTTTGAAATGTTATTACCGCGATGTGCGGATACTGCGCAGACGACTCACCTTTAGGGGTGTCGATAAAATCATGATCGACATTGAACAGAAAATTTATAATTGGGTGTTCGGCACGGTGAAGGGATATCATCAGGTTGATGAACTCCTGAACGATCTTCTTTCGGCAAGAAAACTTTTAGTAAGCGATCACGGAGGATTGTTTCTGGATCTGCTGGATTCATTCATATTGAAGGTAAAACAATTCGGATTTTATTTTGCCAGCCTCGATATACGGCAGGACAGTCGCAAACACGATTACGTGTGGACTCAAATTCTGAATGAATTATCGCGTGACGGTAAATCGATTTCAGGTACTGAGTTTGAAAAACTGGCCCTACAAGATCAGATAAAGTATTTGTTAAATCTGAACATATCCTTTGATGGCATTAACATCGAAGATGCGTTGGTGAATGAGACCATCAATAGCATCAGGGCGATTGCTTCTATTCAAAAGACCAATGGTAAAACCGGTAGCCATCGCTATGTAATCAGCAACTGTCAAAGTTCATTGCACATCATCGAAGTGTATGCATTGGCAAAGCTTCTTATCGGAACTTCGGAAGGTCTTGAACTGGATGTGGTTCCCTTGTTTGAAACCATCGATGATTTAGCACATGCTTCTTCTATTATGGAGCAACTCTATCAGGTGGAAGAATACAGAAATCATCTTCAGCGAAGAAACAATCATCAGACCATCATGCTGGGCTTTTCAGATGGAACAAAAGATGGTGGTTATCTGAGAGCCAACTGGTCAATTTTCAGGGCGAAAGAACATCTTACCACCGTATCGCGCAGGTATGATTTGAAAGCCATCTTCTTTGATGGTAGGGGAGGACCTCCGGCACGAGGTGGCGGTAACACACACGACTTTTATGCTTCGCTGGGAAATACCATTGAGGATGAAGAAGTTCAGATTACCGTGCAAGGCCAAACGATCAGTTCCAATTTCGGAAAGGTGGCATCGTGTAAATTCAATCTTGAACAGCTTTTGTCGGCAGGGTTGGAAGGAGCGGTTTTTAAGCGTCCTGAAAATCAAATGACGGATGAGGATAAACAATTATTAGATACATTGGCGGATGCCGGCTATGAGGCTTATCTCGGGTTGAAGCATCATTCTAAGTTTGTTCCTTATCTGGAAAAGGTTACTCCGCTATCTTACTTTGGTGATACCAATATTGGTTCGCGCCCGATGAAGCGCAATGCGGCCGAAGGATTGAAGTTTGAGGATTTACGGGCCATTCCATTTGTGGGCTCCTGGGCGATGATGAAACAAAACATACCGGGTTTTTATGGCGTGGGCAGCGCGATTAAGAAGTTGGGTGATCATGGTGAAGGAGAAAAACTCAAACAACTTTATAAGAACTCGCTATTTTTCCGCACACTGTTGGGTAACAGTATGATGTCGCTTACGAAAACCTATTATAACGCAACCATCTACCTGGCCAATGATCCTGAGTTCGGTGAGTTTTGGAAAAAAATGTTTGCGGAATACACGCTATCCAGGGAAGAGACATTGAATGTATCCGGCCTGAACGGACTCATGGAAAACAACCCCAACATACGTGATTCGGTGCGCTTGCGCGAACGGATTGTGTTGCCGTTAATCGCGATTCAGCAATTTGCATTGATGAACATGCGCAATCTTAATGAAGAAAATAAAATGTATGAGTTGCGTTATCGCAAGTTGATCATTCGCTCTATGTTTGGAATCATTAACGCAGCCCGTAACTCTGCGTAAGAAAGATCAGAAGGTCACCTGCACTGTTTTTTCTTCTTTGTTGCGTAAGATCTTCACCGGCACCTGTTGTCCTTTCTCGAACTTACCAAGTGCTTGCATGTAGGTTTGCATGTCTTTGATGGGATGATCGCCAATTTGCGTGATCACATCTCCTGTTAGGATGCCGGCCTTTTGAGCGGGTTTCCCTTCGGTAACGCCATCCACTAATAAACCGACTGCATCAGAAGTATAACTGGGCATGATACCCATGGTAACTTTGAATGAGCGTGAAGAACTCATCGATTTATTTTTAGTGGTTAGGAACGCCAGCTTAGGTTGATCATCCAGTTTGTTGACAATAGTGATAACCAACTCTAACACTTCTTTCTCTCCGGCATAATTTATTTTATCCCAGTCATCGGAGGGTTTATGATAATCACTGTGTGAGCCGGTGAAGAAATGAAGTACCGGTATGTTTTTCAGATAGAATGAAGTATGATCCGATGGGCCTATTCCTGCCGAGTCTGTCTTCACGGCCAATGTGGTATTGGCATACTTGAACAAAGTTTCCCACACCGGGCTTGTTCCCGAGCCACTCACCGAAAGACTTTTTGTGGTGGGATTCAAGCGACCAATCATATCCATGTTGATCATATAATTCACGTTGCTTAATTCGAGTGTTGGTTTTTCTGTGAAATATTTTGAGCCAAACAATCCAAGCTCTTCGCCACTAAAGCAGATGAACAAGAAATTACTATTCTCTTTTACTTTGTTGTTTTTAAAATAGCGGGCAAGTTCCAGCACACCGGCAACACCCGAAGCATTGTCATCGGCACCGTTGTGAATTTTCCCTTGCGGATTTGCATCCAGTGAACTTCCGTTTTCACCCAGGCCCAGGTGATCGAAGTGAGCTCCGATAATGATCGTCTTGTCTGCCTTGTTATCCAAGAAAGCAACCACATTGTGGGCAGTGCCTTCTGCACCGGTTCCGTGTGTTCCACCCTTGAAGGTGAACGCTTGTTCAAAAGAACTAACATCACCCATAGGGGCAAGTTTCAGCTTTTTGAATTCATTCTGAATATAGTTCATAGCCATACGCTCTCCTTCAGAGCCGGTCTGGCGACCCTGCAGTTTATCATCAGCCAAATACTGAATGTGTTTCTGAATGTTCTTCTCCTCTATTTTTTGAGCAACACCGGGGTTGCAGGCAAAAAGCACACACAGGATGAGGTAAAAGCTAATTGATTTCATACGGGTCGAATTATTATAAAGTGTAAAGTAAAAGGTTAAATCTTCAACAGAATACCCGCCTGCGTAGTTTTTTTGACGATGTAGCCTTAAAACTCTATTTTTGCTGCCTTAAATAAAGCATATGAAGGGACCCAAAATAGTATTGCTTACTGATTTTTCTCCATTATCAAAAGTGGCGATGAATTATGCCGTAAAGATGGCTGCTAACCTAAGCGCGGAGTTTACCATTCTAAACATTGTGCGATTGGATGGAATACCCAAAGCAAATCTTAAACTTCGTCAGATAGAAAAAAATATTGCCGAGATTTCAGAGGAGGAGGGGGCAAGGTTGGTGAAGGAGATAACTTCGCAAATTAAAGGCAATTATACGATTCAATACAAAGCTATCCGGGCACACACGGTAGCGGAAATGGTTAGTAAGTACATCTATAAAAATCAAACCAACATGGTGGTGATGGGATTGCAGGGTGCTTCTGCGTTGAAGAAGGCCCGACTGGGTGGCACTACGGTTTCGGTTATTGATGAATGCAAAGTGCCGGTGATGGCAATACCCGAATTGGCCAAGTATAGAAACATGGAGCACATTGTGTATGCTTCTGATTTGAAACACGCTCAAAAGGAGTTGGAGATCATTGTTGAGTTTGCCAGGATATTCGGATCGGCCGTGCACATGATTCATGTTGCTCCGGTCATGGATAAGAAGTTGGAAGCTTCAAAAAAATTGGTGGAAGAAATCATCAACAAAATGGGTTATGATAAACTCGACTTTCAGTTGATTTTGGATGATGATGTTACCACTGCCATTGATGGATACATCAAAAAAACGAAAGCTGATTTGCTAACGACTTTCACCCATAAACTTAGCCTTGAAGAAAAACTATTTGGCAGAAGTGTAACGCGCAAACTGGCTTATCAGGGTACAATTCCCTTATTGGCTGTGA
>CAZIOY010000042.1:0-15307 GCA_964540915.1 uncultured Ohtaekwangia sp. | reverse complement strand
AACCACGGTTGGTCTGTATCCTTACAGACCATAGGTAACACACGCTGGTTCATATTAGTGGTTTGTGAGGACACAAACCACGGTAATGGAAAAAGCCCCGATTTATCCGAGGCTTTTTTTATGATCAGAATTCCGCATTGCCCGGAAAGCGTGGGAATGGAATGACATCCCGTATGTTTGTCATGCCCGTAACAAACAGAATAAGTCGTTCAAAGCCAAGGCCAAAACCGCTGTGTGGTGCCGAGCCAAACTTACGAAGGTCCATATACCACCAAAGATCTTTTTCGGGTAGGTTCATTTCCTGAACGCGTTTCAATAAACGATCGTAGCGTTCTTCACGTTGTGATCCACCGATGATTTCGCCAATCCCTGGGAACAACACATCCATCGCGGCAACAGTTTTGTTATCTTCATTTTGCCGCATGTAGAATGCTTTAATCTCTTTCGGATAGTTATACAGGATCACCGGCTTCTTAAAATGTTTCTCCACCAGGAAGCGCTCATGTTCCGATTGCAAATCAACACCCCAGTCATTAATAAGGTATTGGAATTTCTTTTTCTTGTTGGGGTTTGAATTTTTCAAAATATCGATTGCCTCCGAATAGCTCAGTTTTTGAAAATCATTTTCAGTAACAAACTTCAACCTGTCAAGCAGGCTTAATTCGCTGCGCTGATCCTGTGGTTTGGTTGCCTCTTCTTCGAGCGCACGTTTATTCAAAAACTCCAGGTCTTCTTTGCAATTATCCAGCGCATACTTCACCAGATATTGAAGCAAGTCGGTAGCCAACTGCATGTTGTCATGAATATCATAAAAAGCCATCTCCGGCTCAATCATCCAGAACTCTGCCAGATGTCGTGTGGTGTTGGAGTTTTCAGCACGAAAAGTAGGTCCGAATGTATAGATCTCGCTCAATGCGAGGGCGTACGTTTCCCCTTCTAACTGACCAGAAACAGTGAGGTTCGTTTCCTTGCCAAAGAAATCTTCCTTATGATTGATGTGACCTTGCTCATCGCGAGGAGGATTATTAGCATCTAATGTAGTAACGCGGAACATAGCACCGGCACCTTCAGCATCTGATCCGGTAACGATAGGAGTATGAATGTAGAAGAAGCCACGATCGTTAAAAAATTTATGAATCGCGAAAGCCATCGCATGACGAACGCGCATTACCGCGCCAAACGTATTGGTGCGTGCACGAAGGTGGGCAATCTCCCGCAGGTATTCGAGACTGGGTCGGTTTTTTAGTTGAAGCGGAAAGGCTTCGGCATCACAATCACCCAGAATAGTTAGTTCTTTTACTTTTACTTCCACCGCCTGACCTTTTCCCAATGAGGCAATCAATTCTCCTTGCACGGAAATACAGGCTCCCGTAGTAATGCGCTTTATTAAAGACTCATCAATGGAATTTAATTCAACGACCGCTTGCAGGTTTTGGATGGTAGAGCCATCGTTGATGGATATAAACTGGTTATTGCGAAATGTGCGTACCCAACCTTCCACTTTCACGGCTTGCCCGGCAGGGGTGGTAGCCAGCAAATCTTTGATTTTAGTTCTTTTCATAGTGAGCAATAAGGCCTGATTTCAGGATCGCAAAAAACGTCATTTAGATTTTTTAATCAAAATTACAGCGGTGAAACTATCCACCTGACCAATAGGGCGCTCAAACTTAATTGTATAAATTGGTTAAGGTTTGATTTATCGCTTTTTACTACCACCTTGAATTGATAAATTTGCCATGTTTACGATATCATGCAAAAATTACATCTTAGTCAGGGTTTACAACAAAAACTGTCGCCACAGCAAATTCAGTTCATAAAGTTGCTCCAGGTGCCTACAGCCGAATTGGAAAACCGTATTGAAGAGGAGTTGGAATTGAACCCGGTGCTCGAAGAAGGTAGTGATTCGGAGGACGAAGAAACAAATTCAGAAGAGTCTGTGGCCGAATCACCGGAGGAGCCAACCCCGGAATCAGAAGAGCGCACATCGGAATCAGAAGAACGTACTTCTGAATCGGATGAACCAACCTCTTCAGGTGATGATATTGACATCAACGACTACTTGCGCGATGACGACTATAACAGTTACAAAACTCAGGGGGATGGTGATGGTGAAGATGAAGATGATCGTGAAATGCCTGTGCCTATGGGTACCTCACTTCATGAAACCCTGATGACTCAACTGGGCTTCTTAGGTCTCAACGAGCGCGAATTGATTATCGGCAAACAACTTATCGGAAGTATTGAAGAGGATGGCTATATCCGTAGGGAGATGGAATCCATCGCTAATGATCTTGCATTCTCGCAAGGTGTTGATACTAACCTGGACGAAGTCGAAGGAGTTCTTAAACGCATACAGTCTTTTGATCCGTCTGGCATTGCCGCCCGCAATCTGCAGGAATGTTTGTTGTTGCAGCTGGAGCGCATGGATGATGGGCAGGATGTTGACGTGATTGTGGCAAAGCGAATTATCAATGAGTGCTACGAAGAATTCACGAAGAAACATTATCAGAAGATTTTAAAGAAGCTGGACCTGGACGATGAGGATTATATACGCGATGCCATTGAATTGATTGTGCGCCTGAATCCTAAACCCGGTGGAGAGATCACCTCAGGCGGAGTGAAAAATCAATATGTGATCCCTGATTTTATTCTCACGAATAATAATGGGAAACTTGAGTTGGCGCTCAACTCGCGCAATGCTCCGGAACTTCGTATCAGCCGTTCTTATTCAGAAATGTTTAAGGCCTATGACAAGAGTAATAAAAAGGATAAGAAACTGAAAGAAGCTGTTTCTTTTGTGAAGCAGAAACTCGATGCCGCCAAATGGTTTATTGATGCCATCAAACAGCGGCAGCACACCTTGCTGAGGACCATGCAGGCGATCATTAATTTTCAGTATGATTATTTTCTGGAAGGCGATGAAACGAAACTTCGCCCCATGATCCTGAAAGATATTGCGCAAATAATCAACATGGATATCTCTACGGTGAGCAGAGTGGCCAGCAGCAAGACCATTCAAACTGATTTTGGCGTGTTGCCATTAAAGTATTTCTTTTCGGAAGGTATTGCCACCGATAGTGGTGAAGAGGTGAGCAGCCGCGAGGTGAAACAAATTATCAAAGATCTTATTCAGGCGGAGAGTAAAAATAAACCCCTTTCAGATGATAAGCTGGAAGACTTGCTGAATGAAAAAGGATACAACATCGCCAGGCGCACCGTGGCAAAGTATCGCGAGCAATTGAATATACCCGTAGCACGATTAAGAAAAGAAATGCGTTGAGAACAGTTGCCAAAATTATTTCCATTCTTTTTCATCCTTTATTGCTGGCCACCTATCTGTTCGCCATCGTGGGATTTTATTTTCCGGTGATGCTTTCAATTTCTCCACGGAATTCAAAAATCATACTTGGAATCGTCTTTGGCTTTACATTCATCTTGCCAGTAATTAACATCATCATGTTTCGGTATTTCGGTACGATCTCTTCCTACACACTGCATGTGCGCACGGAACGATTGGTTCCGTTTGTGGCCATAGCGATTATTTACCTGGTCATGATTTTTTTGTTTTATACCAAGTTGCCGGTGAGTATAAACTTTAATAAGCTGATGGCCATTGTTACTGCCCTGGTTGTGTTTTCGGCTGTTACCACTTTTTTTTATAAAGTAAGCGTTCACAGCCTCGGGGCAAGTGGTATGATCGGTATACTACTGCCTCTCAACAAAGCCATCGAAAATAATGTATTATTGTGGCCAACAGCCATTGCGCTGTTGATCGCTGGCTTAGTCATGTCTGCACGATTATATCTGAATGCGCATACATTCAATGAAGTTATCATAGGCGCCTTGGCAGGATTCTCCGTTGGCTTTGCCGGAATGTTAATCATGTTTTAAAAAAATCATCATGGACTTTCAATACATAAAATTTGAAGTGGCAAACGGAATTGCTACGGTTACTTTGAACAGACCAGAAGTTTATAATGCACTCAATGATGGGATTACGTATGAACTTCAGGACGCTGTAAAGCTTGTTTCTAAGGACCCATCCATTCGCGTAATGGTTTTGACCGGTGCAGGAAAAGCCTTTTGTTCGGGACAGGATTTGAAAGCTGCATCCGGGCAGGAGAAAAGATCATTCCTGGATTCCCTTCATAAGCGATATAATCCCATCATCAGTGCCATGCGAAATTTACCCAAGCCGATTATCTGTCGCCTTAATGGTGTTGCGGCAGGGGCAGGCTGTTCATTGGCCCTTGCGTGCGACATGATTATCGCTTCTGAAGAGGCAACATTAATCGAAGTGTTTATCAATATAGGACTGGTGCCTGATTCTGGCTCTTCTTATTTCTTACCTCGTTTGGTAGGCAAAGCAAAAGCCTTTGAACTTTGTAGCATGGGTAACAAAGTAAAGGCGAATGAAGCGTTGCAATTGGGGTTGATAAACCGGGTAGCAGCGGCTGATCAACTGGATGTAGTAATAAAAGAATACACGGATTATTTTTCACAGGCTCCTACAAAATCAATAGGACTCATAAAGCGAATGCTTGAAAAATCAGCCACATCTACCCTGGATGAAATGCTGGAATATGAGGCGTATTGCCAGGAGATTGCAGGCACGTCCGCAGATTATAAAGAGGGAGTAACGGCCTTTCTTGAAAAACGAAAGCCCGCTTTTACAGGAAAGTAATCAGAATCCGTTGATGGAGATACCCGTGGTGAGGGTATTCATGGTGGTTCCCGAAGGTCCTTTGCCCGTTTTAAACATGTCGCTTAGGTTATAAAAGCAAAACAGGCTGAACCCGCCTAAACCAATTCGTGTATAGATGCCGTAGCGGATTTCTCTGACGCCATAGTTCATTTTGTTTTTTACTTTCACATCTTCATTGATATTGCCATCCTTATATTTCACTTTTGTGAAAGAATCAAACAAATATCCGACACGCCCTCCAATGGCCACATTAAAACTGCGATTAATATCTTCAGGGCTTGTATCAAAACGGAACTCAACAGGAATTTCAAAATAGTTGGTAATCAACATGGATTTGTCAGCCAGCTCAGGATAAATTCTTTTTGGGCTGAGTAAATTGTATTGTTCCACTTGCTCGGTGGCTATAGCGCCATTTGGGAAACTAACTAGTTCTACCGTGTCAAGAAGAGTAGCGCCATTAGTGAACTTCCATCTTTCTAAACTAATGCCTAATCCTGGATTAAAACTAAATTTTGATCTTCCAATTCGGATAGGATATTGGTAATAGATATTGACAGTACGAGACCCCCAAAAACCCTGTTTCCATTTTTCTGGAAAGCCTACTGCGCGATTCACACCCAAATCGATCAAAAAAGTGCCTGGCAGGTTCGGTTTAGCCTTTTTTTGTTCCGTGGGGTTTTGTGCAAAAGCAAAACCTGCAAGCAGGATAAATAGGAGAGAGATTGCGTTTTTCTTCATTTTTCAAGCTTAACGTACCATAACGGTGCAGGAACCGTGTTTATTTCAAATAAAAAACCTAACCCGTTCATTCATGAGTTAGGATTTAAAAGTGGGCCCGGAGGGATTCAAACCCCCAACCTTCTGATCCGTAGTCAGATGCTCTATTCAGTTAAGCTACGAGCCCAAAAAGGTCTGCAAATGTAGCTAAATAATGATTTTTATCAAAAAATGTATAAAACCTAAGCAAGCTTCTTTCAGTTTGGTGAGCGACCATGTTCATGTCTTGTGTACGAATCAGGCAAGCTAAATAAAGATAACAGCGAAGGAGTTTTTGGTGGTAATAAAAAACCAAGTTCAAAAAATAATTCCCAGGCATGACATCATCAAACAAGTATGATCACCTGTTATGAAAAAATGTATTTCGAATATGTGAATTATGTAAACAATAAGAAATGAAGTGTAACACATTTTATGAGGAGGTAATTCAACTTTATGCTTCAAGAGCATAATCAAATAGGGTGGAGAGGTTGAGCAATTTAAGCGTAACGGTTTGAGGGGATGAAAAAATTGTTGACTTAAGAGAAGGATATTTAAGGTTTTGGTTTGCCATAATTTTTTATCGATTTCAAAAGTAATCAATAGCTCAATCCCCAATCATGAAAATTCTAATGTTCGGCTGGGAGTTTCCGCCCCACATTTCCGGTGGGTTGGGCACCGCTTGTTTTGGTCTTACCAAATCGCTGGCCAAATCGGATACACAAATACTCTTCGTAGTTCCACGGGCAGATGGAGAAACGACAGCGAAAGAACTGGAAATCATAAATGCCAGTAATATCCTGGTTCCATTATCATCAGAAGAGGTAAAACAACCGGAGCGCAAACACATACGATCAACAAAACCAACTAAAAAAGAAGAATCAAAAATAATTACACTACGGGTGAATGCCGACCTGTCGCCATACAATTCACCTGATGTGCTATCAGGGGGTACTTCTATTTCAAAGTGGAATTATCAATTTTCCAAGGGGGTTGTACAAGCAGGCGGTAAGGTTCGTTATCAATTTTCGGGTAGCTATGGCCCCAATCTGATGGAGGAAGTGGAGCGGTATGCAAGAACTGCAACAGAAATTGCGGAAAAAAAAAGTTTTGATATTATCCACGCACACGATTGGTTAACCTTTCCCGCAGGGATAGCTGCGAAAAAAGTAAGCGCTAAACCATTGGTTGTTCATATACATGCTACTGAGTTTGACCGGACTGGTAATACCGTTGATCAACGGATTTTTAAGATTGAGCGTGAAGGTATGGAAGCCGCTGACCGGATCATCGCGGTGAGTCAATGGACAAAAAATATCCTTACCAAGCACTACAGCATACCACCCGCAAAGGTGATGGTGGTTCATAATGGAGCTTTGGCTAAAAAACAGAACAGCGACATTCAGCAGCTGCCTATTGGAAAAAAAGTAATTACTTTCCTCGGAAGAATTACCTATCAAAAAGGACCTGAATATTTTATCGATGCCGCTGCAAAAGTATTGGAGAAATATCCTGATGTTCATTTTGTAATGGCCGGATCAGGAGACCTGTTACCAGCAATGATTGAGCGGGTGGCGCGGTTAAGAATTTCATCTCAATTTCATTTTACAGGTTTTTTGAAATGTAATCAGGTTGACAAGCTTTGGTCAGGCACACATGTTTATGTAATGCCTTCCGTGTCGGAGCCCTTTGGCATTTCACCATTAGAGGCAGTGCAGGCGGGTGTGCCGGTCATCATCTCTAACCAATCAGGGGTAGCAGAAGTTATGCACCATGTAATTAAAGTTGACTTCTGGAATATTGAAGCCCTGGCCGATGCCATGTGTAACCTGCTGAAGTACCCGAGCCTATCAAAAATGTTGCATAAAAAAAGCAAAGAAGAAATAGCGAATATAACGTGGGACCAGGCAGCAAAAAAAATAAACACACTCTATCATGAACTTACCGCATAAACCAAAAAAGAATTTCCTGAACTTGTACTTTCAGGTGCATCAGCCCAGGCGATTGGGTCAATTCAGTTTCTTCGATATCGGCACAGGCCGCGATTATTTTGATGATGGCCTCAACCAGATAATAATACGCAGGGTGGCGAAGGACTGCTATTTGCCCGCTAACTTCTTGCTGTTGAAATTGATTCAGAAATATCCGAACATACGGATTACCTTTTCCATTTCTGGTTCTGCATTGAAGCAGCTGGAAGTATTTGCCCCGGCAGTAGTGGAGAGTTTTCAAATGCTCGCGGCTACCGGTGCCGTGGAGTTTTTATCAGAAACCTATTATCATTCACTTTCATTTTTGCATAGTAAAGATGAATTCACATCTCAGATAGAGAAGCATACGGAAAAAGTGCAGCAACTTTTTGGAATGCGTCCTACTGTTTTTCGCAATACTGAATTGATTTATAATGATGATATCGGAAGAATATCCCATAACCTGGGTTTTAAAGGAGTGATTACCGAGGGTATAGATAAAGTATTAGATGGGCGCAGCCCCAATTATGTATATCAGCATCCAGACCGGCCAACCAAAGTTTTCTTACGCAACTATCGGCTCAGCGATGATATTGCCTTTCGCTACACACAAAAGGAATGGTCACAATGGCCACTTACTCCAACAAAATATGTAGCATGGTTAGAGGCGGTAGTGAAAAAAGAGGAGTTGATTACCCTGAGCATGGATTATGAAACTTTTGGTGAACACCACAAAGCAAACACGGGAATTTTCCGGTTTCTTGAAAACACCTTAACCAAGGTAGCGAAGCATAAATACATTAAAATGGTTGCGCCTTCTGAAGCTATTGAATTACTCCATCCTGTCGATACGATAGAAGTACCTGAAAGTATTTCGTGGGCCGATGAAAACAGAGACCTCTCGGCATGGCTGGGCAACGATATACAGCGAGATGCTTTTGATACATTATGCAAATTAGAAGAGTCAGTAAAAACTACCGGTAGCACTACTTTACTAAACACCTGGCGATATCTGCAAACGAGCGATCATTTTTATTATATGTCTACCAAAGCAGGGAATGATGGACGGGTGCACAATTATTTCAGTCCTTATGCATCGCCCTACGAGGCGTTTATGAATTATATGAACGTGGTGTCTGATCTCTCACTGCAAATTGAAAAGCATAAGGATATAAGTAGGATTGTTAGAAGAGAATTTACGCCACCAGAGACGAGAAAAAGAAAGGATAGTAGCTGGAGACCTGAGAAGCTGACATTTTAATTGCTGGCATACAGCATCAGGGTAAGACAAAAAGCAGATTTTGATTGGAAGGAAATATAAATTCAGCGTTATGATGAAGGCTAAATTGAAAGATCGGATTGAAGCAGCTCGTCTTCTGGAAAGTGAACTCGAAAATTATAAAGCCAATAAAGATGTGGTGGTGATGGCCATTTATGAAGGAGGTGTGCCACTGGGATATCACCTGGCAAAAAAACTGAAAGTATCCTTTGATATCGTGCCCTGCAAGAAGTTGGATCATCCAGCCAAAAAGGGTAAAATAATTGGGTCGGTAACCATTGATGAAATCACTACCCATGATGATGCCGATATCCCCTGCGATTATATCTATCATCAGGTGCGTCAGATTCAAAACGAATTGAAAAACCGATACAAACATTATCGGGGAGATAAACTACCGCTGGAGTTGAAAGAAAAAATAGTTATTCTGGTTGACGACCACCTTAAAACCAAAGACTCAATGATGGTGTGTCTGCGAAGTATAAAAAAACAGGCACCAGCAAAAATTATTGTAGCGGTTCCCGTTTCTACCGTGGCAGCCAGTCAGCAGATTATGCCTGAAGTCGATGACTTCATCTGCCTGATCAAATCTTTTGATCATGATTCCGCTGATAACATTTATGAAAACCAACCCACAGCAAGTGACGAAGAGGTAAAGTACCTTTTAAATTTAGCATAACATAGAGGTTGAATTCTGCCATGAAGTTCACTGGATTTTAAAAATTATGGGCATGACCATGCGCACATGTACTGGTCTGCCCCGTTGACGACCAGCCTCCCAATGGGTAAGCGACAGTACACGCAAGGCTTCTTCATCACAGCCTGCACCAATGCCTTTAATCACTTTAAGGTTGCTCAGTTCACCTTGGCGATTCACAACAAATTCAACAAAGACTTTTCCATCTACGCCATTCCGTATTGCCTGTCGGGGATACGTAAGATTTTTTGCAACCTGGGCATAGAAAAACTCATAACCCCCCACCGGTTTTGGTTGAACTTCGGCCAGGAAAATTATTTCTGTACTGTCTTCTTTTGGCAGATCAAAAAAAATTGTTTCAGTATTTATTTCGGGAATATCATTGGTAATAATAACATCTGGTTGGTTATCCACTCTGTTGTCGGGTAATGAAGTTGGCGTAAGAATTTGTGGGGAAGTAGGATTTTTTTTCTCTTTGATTGAACTAGCCTTTGGCGGCTCATAGAGAGGTGGCAATATGGCAATAGAACTTTCGAAGAAAAGGTCTGTGACTACACCATCAGAATATTCTACTTTTTTAGTAGTCCATTCGAATGCGGTAATCGCTAATGATACACTGATGCCAATACCAATCAAAAAGAATTTGAAAGATTGCTTGTGCACATCCTGGCTGGGATTTTTCTTTGCTTCCATCTGGCGTTTGGTTTAGGTTCACCTTCCTAATGCCAGCGTATCACACAAGTCACGTTGTGTGATCGATATTTTTTGCCACCGAAGTCTTGTGAGTGGATTTCTCTTGCTTTTTTTCCCAGCGTATAACCACCACAAAGAGCAATATCAAAGCAGCGATGATGAGAAAGAAGGTAAATATTCTTACAATCAATTTAATTCTTCGTTCTTCTTCATGTTGCTTCAGCACCGAACCATAATTACGGAACCGCTCGCTGCCACGGGCAGTGATGCGCTGTTTACGCAATCGTATTTCGTGCTTACCCATCGTACTTCATTTTAATATTAAAATTCGTTCTCAATTTATCCAATGCGCGATACGTACGCATTTTTGCTCCGCTTTCGGTCATATCGAGAATAAAAGCAATTTCTTTAAAATCTTTGTCTTCGAAAAAGCGAAGTTCAAGCACGCGCACCATGTCAGTAGGTAACTCGTTCATGTAGTGGAGAAGACGGTCAATCAGTTCCTGATCCCAGTCGTCATTAGTTTGGTCTATCAACTCACGCACTTTCAGTTCCTCAATGCTGAATATGATTTTTCCTTTATGTTTTCGGTAATGCTTGTTCACCTCATTGCCGGCAATTTTATACAGCCAGGCTGAAAAAGGAAAACCCCGAAATTCATAACGAGGTAAATTATTTAACGCATTCACAAAAGTTTGCGAGCACAGGTCTCCGGCCAATTCATCGTCACCGGTTTGTCGTAAAATATAATTGTAGATCGGGTCGAAATATTTCTCATACATCTCTCCAAACGCACGCGGGTCCTTTTTAGATTTCTCTATGATTCCCTCCTCTTTCCGGATTTCATCGTCCGTCATGCAGTTTGGTTTAGCGTCTGTTGACATCTTAATAATCCGAAGGATTTATGAAAGTCACAAGTGTCCACCTGAGCGTCCTATCTTAAAACAGATTTTATTGCTTTAATCAAGCGGTATAACCGCTTGGAATTATTTATTGCATACACTTTTTTTAATAAGTAGATTTCCGGTACTGATCAATCTATTGCCGATATGAAACACATCCTGTTAGCGCTTTCCTTCCTTCTCACACTTTCAGCTTTTGGACAAAAGAAGAATACAACCCCAATTCCACCAGCCGCACCGGCATTATCGCCTATCGAAGCGAAGGTAGCGGGGATGAAGAAGTACGCGGGTTATTTTGAATTTTATTATGACGACAAGCAGGACAAAATCTTCTTGGTGATCGATAAGTTCGAGACAGAATTCTTATATGTAGAATCGCTTACAGCAGGAATTGGATCCAACGACATAGGGTTGGATCGCAATCAATTAGGCAGCGAACGGGTGGTTAAGTTTGAACGCAGGGGTCCCAAAGTGTTGCTCACGCAACTTAACTATTCATACCGGGCAGTTTCTGACAACGAAGCCGAACGCAGGGCGGTGCAGGAAGCCTTTGCCCAGTCGGTATTAGGTGGATTTATGGTGACAGCAGAAGAACCCGGCAAAGTGTTGGTTGATGCTTCTGATTTTCTCATGCAGGATGCCCATGATGTGGTAGGCAGACTTCGCTCTTCGCAGCAAGGAACCTACACGCTGGATAAAACACGGTCAGCTTTTTATTCGCCCCGCATCAAAAATTTTCCGCAGAACTCTGAATTCGAAGTAACGCTAACCTTTAGCGGACAACCCACCGGTGCCTACATTCGCAGCGTAACACCCACACCCTCGGTGGTAACAGTGAGAGAGCACCACTCTTTCATTCAATTGCCCGATACGAATTATAAGCCGCGCAAGTTTGATCCGCGCGCAGGCTATTTCAACACGTCTTATTATGATTATGCAACACCCATCAGTGAACCGATCGAGAAAAGATGGATCACCCGCCATCGGTTAGAGAAAAAAGATCCGACTGCCGCGATGAGTGAAGTGGTAGAGCCGATTATTTATTATATGGATCCGGGTGCACCCGAACCAATCCGCTCTGCTTTAATAGACGGTGCCCGTTGGTGGAACCAGGCCTTTGAAGCGGCAGGTTACAAAGATGCTTTCCGCGTGGAGGTATTGCCTGCCGATGCCGACCCAATGGATGTGCGCTATAACATGATCAACTGGGTGCATCGTTCTACGCGCGGATGGTCCTATGGATCTTCGGTAGTGGATCCGCGTACGGGAGAAATTATCAAGGGACATGTTACGTTAGGGTCGCTGCGCGTGCGCCAGGATTATTTGATTGCAGAAGGATTACTTTCACCGTATGAAGATGGCAAGCCGGCATCAAAAGAAATGGAACAAATGGCGCTGGCACGACTTCGTCAGCTGGCGGCCCATGAGGTAGGACATACGCTGGGGCTTTCACATGCGTATTCATCCAGCACAGAAAGCCTTGCATCGGTGATGGATTATCCGCACCCAATAGCAAAACTGAAAGACGGAAAAATTGATTTGAGCGAAGCGTATGATACGAAGATCGCGGCCTTCGACAAAGTATCGATCACGTGGGGTTATCAGCATTTTCCCAATGGCACCGATGAAACCAAAGCATTGAATGACATCATTCAAAATTCCCTGAAGGCAGGCTTGACTTTTTTGTCCGATCAGGACGCACGACCATTGGGTGGTGCCCATCCTTTTGCCCATCTGTGGGATAACGGCAGCGATCCTTCCGATGAGCTCAACCGCGTGATGGAAGTGCGAAAAGTGGCGCTGAAGAATTTTGGTGAGAATACCATAAAGCCCGGAACGCCTTATGCTTTGCTGGAAGAAGCGTTGGTGCCCGTTTATTTTTTTCATCGGTACCAGGCGGAAGCCGCAGTCAAAGTGATTGGCGGATTAAACTATCGCTATGCATTGCGTGGTGATGGACAACCGGTAACGGAATTACTCACACCACAACAGGAACTGAAAGCACTGGATGCATTATTGAAAACCATTGAACCATCGGCATTAATGCTTCCTGAAAGTTTACTGAAGATTATTCCTCCGCGCCCGATAGGATACGATCGTCATCGTGAATTAGTGAAGATTAAAACCGAACTCACCTTCGATCCACTCACGGTTGCAGAAACCGCATCAGATTTTATATTCAGCATGATCCTTCATCCCGCTCGTGCAAATCGTGTGTTTGAACATCACTCACGCGATGCGCGGTTGCCCAGTTTGGAAAATGTAATTGATAAGTTGGTGAGTGCCACCTTCAAATCTGCGAATAAGCCCGGCTATGAAGGTGCCGTGCAGATGAGTACCAACTATGCGTTGTTTACCAACCTTTCAAAACTCGCACTCAATAATGAGGCATCGGTGCAAACCAAAGCCATTGTTTCATTGAAGTTAGATCAATTGAAAACCTGGTTGACTACAAAGCAAGCCACGGATGAATCATGGAAGGCACACTATGCTTTTTTGGTGAAACAGATTTCCAGTCTGCAGGAAGATCCGGAAGAATTTAAACAAGATAATTTAATGCCTGCACCTCCCGGAGCGCCTATCGGCTCGACTGAGATGGAGTATTGTGGTCATTGATTTTTGTTGTACGCAAAGGCGCAAGGCACGCAAACTTTAAATCAGTGTATTCTTTGCGCAACTTCGTGACTTGTGGTTCAATTTTTTGGCTACACCTAATCCTGCTTAAACCCAATTCTCCACAATCCCCTCAACTGATTGACCTGATACCCCACCGCTTTATCCCTCGGATATAAAGCCTGAATCAACGAATCATTACTAAAGGAGATGTCTTTACCAGGCACACCATGACAATTGAGGCAAAGTGCTTGTGTGATGATCGGTTTATAAAATAGTACGGAATCATCTTTTAATACTAGTTTGGGTGAGAGGTCATTTCCTTCGCTCAGGTCAATGCCGAATCCCTTCATTAGAAATTGTTCCATCTTATCCGCTTTGTTGCGTGGGTTCCGGTTTTTGTCACTCACCCGCCTGATAGAAACCTGGTTGGCATTTGCCAGGGAATCGGTAATGGGATAAGCACGTTCGTTGCAATAGCGCAGGGCATGTTCAATACTGCCATTGGCCAGTGCTTTTTGAAGTTCACCGCTAATCGTTTCAAATGAAATTTTAGCAATCCTATTTCCTTTGATGATATATGTGCTGTCAATTTTTTCAACAACTTGTTCTTTCGGTGTCTTGCCACAGGAAGCCAGAAAAAGCAGACTGATTATATACATGACGTTTTTCATACTGGATGGGATGACTTTCAAAGTCTGTGAGTTTGAAATCTGAAATTTTAAATTTTGAATCCCCTCTGCCTCATCGCTTCATACACCACCACCGCGGCTGCATTGGAGACATTCATCGAATCTATCGTACCCAACATAGGAATGATAATGTTGGCGGTTGCATTTTTTACCCATATATTGGAAAGGCCGGTGGCTTCCGTGCCCATCACAATAGCGGATGACTGAGTGTAATCAATTTCGTGATAGGGGTGCGAAGCCTTCAGGTAAGTACAGAAAATGGAGATGTTATTTTTCTTAAGCCACGCAATGGTTTCTTCCGAAGTGGCCGAAGCAATTTGTTTGGTAAACACACATCCCACGCTGGAGCGGATCACATTGGGGTTATAAAAATCCGTTTGCGGATCGCAGATGATCACGGCATCCACCGCAGCTGCATCGGCAGTGCGCAGGATAGCGCCCAGGTTGCCGGGTTTTTCTACGGCTTCTAAAATAAGTACCAGAGGATTTTTGCTCAGCACAATATCCTCCAGTCGGTGTGCTTTCTGCTCAGCCACCGCCAAAATTCCACCGGTGCTTTCGCGCACAGCTATTTTATCAAAGACTTCGCGCGACACAGGTATCAGCAGTTTGTCGTCACGCAACAGGTCGCTTGATTCTTTATCCAGAATCTCTTCGCAGAAAAAAATATTGCCGATTTTATAGCCCGCCTCCAGCGCCATGCGCACCTCCTGAGCGCCTTCCACGATAAAGAGTTGTTGCTTCCTGCGTTCGCGTGGTTTTTCGAGTGCGAGCAGACTCTTTACTTTGGGATTCTGTGTGCTGGTGATTTTAACGTGCATAGCGGTTCAATATTCAATATTCGTAATTCAAAGAGCAAGTAGTGGATGGATTAAATATAAGCTGCCAGCTTTGAGCTACGAGTTATGAGCTTTTAGTAAATTATTTTAGGCCAGGCCTCGAAGCTCTTAGCTCGCGGCTCGCAGCTTCGATGTCTTGAATTTTGGATATAATATATTAA
>CAZIOY010000041.1:0-38692 GCA_964540915.1 uncultured Ohtaekwangia sp. | reverse complement strand
ACCATCAGTGTAAAGAGCAATAATTAATTCGTTTCTATACATGAAGCGAATTGTACTTTTTTTCCTGGCCTTTTGCCTTTACGCGGGTTCGTCTGCACAAAACATTACCGCAGTCGAATATTTCTTTGATACTGACCCCGGTGCTGGCAGTGGCACAGCCGTGTCAATAACTGCCGCAACCACGATTAACAAATCATTTGATGTGAGCATCACTTCGGTGAGCGATGGTTTCCACACACTTTCTGTGCGCGCAAAAGATGCCAATAATAAGTGGAGCACCACCTTCACAAGTCCGTTTTATAAACTATCAGCTGCGGCACTGGCAGCTGCACCCAACATCACCAAACTGGAATATTTTATTGATGCCGACCTCAGCGCTGGTCTGGGTACCAATGTACCTATTACTGCCGGAACTTCTATTTCTGGTTTACAGGTATTGGTTCCATTAACTTCGGTGGCTGATGGATTTCATACACTCACTTTCCGTGCCCGGGATGCGAGTGGGAAATGGAGCACTGCTTTCACCAGTCCTTTTTATAAATTGCCTGCCGCCTCATTGGCAGCAGCTCCCAACATTACTAAACTGGAATATTTTATTGATGCCGACCTTAGCGCTGGTCTGGGTACCGATGTACCTATTACTGCCGGAACTTCTATTTCTGGTTTACAGGTATTGGTTCCATTAACTTCGGTGGCTGATGGATTTCATACACTCACTTTCCGTGCCCGGGATGCGAGTGGGAAATGGAGCACTGCTTTCACCAGTCCTTTTTATAAATTGCCTGCCGCCTCATTGGCAGCAGCTCCCAACATTACCCGCTTAGAATTCTTTTTTGATGATGATGCCGGGCCGGGTTCAACTGTTGTAAATAATAAAAGTGTTACCATTACACCTGGAACCTCTCTATCGCTCGTTGATTTATCCGTAGATGTTTCTTCATTAAGTACTGGCACCCATAAAATTTCTTTCCGCGCACTAGATGCCAATGGTAAATGGAGCATTGTTCATATTTCAACCTTTGGCGTATTCGGGCCTGCACCAGTTGCACAACCTACCACTCTTAGTTTTAGTAGTATAACCACCACTTCGTATACCGTTAGTTTTACTGCTGCCTCACCAGTTCCGGATGGAGGATACATTGCTATTCGTAAAGCCGGCTCTGCTCCTACTGCTGATCCTGTTGATGGAACTACATATACCAAAGGCAATACGTTAGGAGATGGTATAGTAGCCTATGCTGGCACCGCTTCAACATTCAATGAAACCGTATTGCTTTCGGGCACACAATACTTCTACAAAATTTACGCGTACAATGGTAGTAGCACCCTAACCAATTATTTAACCACCAATCCCCTGCAGGGAAATACCACAACGCTGGCCGACCCGGTACAAATCACACTGGAAGCATTTCCCTTCACGTTCGATAAAGGCAGTAGCATGACCACCAGCATTACCGTAAACAGTGCCTCTAAAGCCAGTAGCGTTGTATTAAAATACAAAGGCATCAGCGCACCATCTACGGCTGAAAAGAACGTAACGGTAACCAATGTTGGCAACAAGTTTGAAAAAATTATTGCCGCTTCTGACCTCACGGACCCGATTGGTATCAAATATTATTTTGAAGTAACCGATAAGAATCAAAGTGTTATCAAGAGTAACACCGGCAAGGCATATGTGCGTTATCCTGCTTCTTCCGATGAACAGGCTATCCCATTACTTTCCTTTGGAGATAAACCAAGTAATTACCAGCTTATATCCGTGCCCTTGGTGCTGAGTAATAAAAACGTGAATACGGTCTTCAGTTCACTGGGTTCTTATGACAATACGCTATGGCGCTTATTCGATTATTTCAATAATGATAATCGGGAATATTCAGGCTTTAGTACCATCGAACCGGGAAAAGGTTATTGGTTAATTGCCCGCTTAAATACTAACATAAATCCTGGTGAAGGTACAGCGGTGCCCGTAGATGAAACTACTCCATTCACGATAACCCTTGTACCCGGCTGGAACCTGATCGGCAATCCCTACAACTTCAGAATTTCATGGGCCGATGTGCTCACCGCTAGTGCCAACCCTGCTGGCGTGGCAACAGCCATCACAATCTTTAACAGTGGCACGCTATCAGATGCTGCGGTTTTGGATCGCTACCGTGGTGGCTTTATTCAAAATACTACCACCTCAGACATTTTACTAAAGGTACCTGTTCTGCGTAACACTACTTTGGGAGGAGGAAGAATTTCCGGTGAGGAAATCAATTTGGAAAATAGCGATTGGAATATACCTATTGTTGTAAGTAATGGTGAGTTTACCAATG
Source organism: uncultured Ohtaekwangia sp. (assembly GCA_964540915.1). Taxonomy (GTDB): domain Bacteria; phylum Bacteroidota; class Bacteroidia; order Cytophagales; family Cyclobacteriaceae; genus ELB16-189. The sequence goes on along the minus strand of CAZIOY010000041.1, from coordinate 36,374 downwards.
AACGAGGTGGTGTTGGCATGCATCCCAAAGCAACTCTTACCGGCACTGATGATTTTGACAAAGTGAGTGTTCCCTTAGTGGATGGGTTGTCTATACCAGAATTGGCATTCGCTTCGGCAAATTCCAACACAGAGTTTACAAAAGAAGTGGTGCCTACTCAGGATCGCTTCACTTGGGAATTTGAAGTTAGACAAACCGGTGAGGAAATAGTAAAACTACAATGGCCTGTGATTGAAGAGAAGAGAGACAAAAAACTATTTCTGCTTGATCTCGCAACACAGCGCCTGATTGACATGACGAAAGAAAATGAAATCACACTTTCATCAGAGAGTAAATCATTACGAGTCATTTTTGGTGATCAAAATTATATCAACCAAGTGCTGGAAAAAGAATTGCCCGCCATTGGTCTGCCCTACCCGAACCCAGCCCATGCAGAAGTAAAAATTCCAATCTTCATTTCTGAGTCGCTGGATAATTCAAACGTAGTCGTTCGTGTTTACAATAGTCTGGGAGAAGAAGTAACCACGCTCGTGGATGATCACTTCCGGAAAGGCTATCACTTGCTGAATTGGAAACCCACCGAGCCTGGAGGTTTGTATGTGGTTACGATGAAAGTAGGCAGCGGAGAAGAAAGAAGAGTAAAATTAATCATTCAATAAACTGTGGACATTATGAACATCAGGGCGTGTGCATTTTCTATTCTCGCAGGAATTTTGTTTGTTTTTTGCCTCACCGTGCAAGCGCAGGAAATCGAAGGCACAAGCAATCCTATTCGCGTTACCTTCAAGTCGCAACTTGCGAATGCAGAGAATTCAAAAGGCAGACATAATTATGCGTTGCTGATTGCTGTGGAAGAATACAAGGACCCTGCCATTGTTTCACTCAGTGAACCGCTAAAAGACGCGAAGCAACTCAAAGAAATATTGATAGGCCATTACACATTCGATTCCGTAGATGTTACCATGTTAGTCAACCCCACATTTGAAGAAATCAACGTGGCCTTTGATGAATTGAGTCATCGGATAACACCCACGGATAATCTGCTCATATTCTATGCCGGTCATGGTTACTTTGATGAAAAGACCAACATCGGCTATTGGTTGCCCTCCGATGCACAAGAAAAAAACAGGGCCAGGTGGTTTCGCAACAGCGCCCTGGTAGAAAACATTGGTGCCATTAATTCAAAACATACGTTGCTGATAGCCGATGCTTGTTTTAGCGGAGGTATTTTCAAAACACGTTCAGCCCTCAACAACGCAAGCGTTGACATTGCCAACCAGATGAAACGTGCCAGCCGTAAAGCCATGACCAGCGGTTCACTCACCACGGTACCAGACAAAAGCGTGTTCATGAGATATCTTCTCAAAACGTTGAAAGAAAACGAAAATAAATATTTGGCCTCGGAAGATTTATTTGAAACCATACGAACAGCCATGCGAAATAACGCGGGCACCAAGCCACTCTATGGCGAAATCCAAAATGTAGGCGATGAAGGCGGAGATTTCGTGCTGATAAAAAGGGACTAAAAGGTCGCTCCGTTCGCTTATTTCCAAAGTTACAAGCGCAAAATACCACACGCATTTTCTGACATCAGTACATCGGCCTAACAGGATATCCTAAAATACCTGTGAAGTATGTAAATGTCCAACATTGAAGTGTAATACCCATCTTATAAAAGGTAGTAACCTTTGTTATCTTAAAACACATTGACAATTTTAAAAGTACTCAGAAACCGAACCTCCGTTACGAGCGTCTGTTTCCTGATCAACTTGCTTATTTTATTCTAACTAGTAACCAATGAAAAAACTCGAAAATCAAACTGTGTTTATTACCGGTGGACTGTCAGGAATAGGTCTGGCGTGTGCCCTTGCAGCAGCGAAAGAAGGTGCGAACGTGGCCATCGCTGATTTGAAATCCAAAGACGTTGAAACCTCTATGGAAGAAATAAAAAAAGAAAATCCAACAGCCATTTTCATCGAATGTGACGTTTCTGTATTTGATCAGGTGAAAGCTACTATTCAAAAAGTCGTAGCTACATTCGGAACAATTGATGTTGCTCTTAATAATGCAGGCATCGGTGGCGAAGCAAACAAAGTTGGTGACATGACAGAGCAGGCATGGTTAAAAGTTATCAGCATTAACCTGAATGGTGTGTTTAATTGCATGAAGCATGAGTTGGCACAAATGGCGATACAGAAAAAAGGAGTGATCGTAAACATGTCATCCATATTAGGCAAAGTAGGGTTTGCCACTTCATCACATTATGTGGCTGCTAAACATGGCGTTATCGGACTCACTCAAACAGCAGCCTTAGAATACGCGCCTGATGGAATTCGCATCAACGCAATTTGTCCGGGATTTATTGATACTCCGTTACTTGCCAAAGGAGGCATCAGTGATCATCCGGAAGTAAAACAGCTTATCATTGATCTGCATCCAATGAAAAGACTGGGTAAAGCGGAAGAAATCGCTAAGGGCTTTGTCTTCTTAGCGAGTGATGACAGCAAATTCATTACGGGCACCTCATTGGAAATTGATGGTGGCTACCTCGCCAAATGATCCTTACATATAAAGAAATAACACCGCTTAAATAGATAATTATTATGAAACCAGATATTGGAATTACTCAAAAGAACTTATCCACCAGCATTGATTTACTTTCCACCACGTTATCGGATGAAATGACATTATATATTAAAACAAGAAAATTTCATTGGAATGTATCAGGTGAAAGTTTTATGGAACTCCATAAATTATTCGAAGGGCAGTATAAACAACTGGAAGAGTCCATTGATGAAATCGCTGAGCGCATTGGAAAACTAGGCGAAAAAACGATCGGCACCATGAAAGAGTTCTCGAAACTCTCTTCCCTCAAAGAACATCCCGGAAAATACAATTCAACAAAAGATACACTTAAGGAGCTGCTTTCCGATCATGAAACAATCATCATTCAGTTGCGCAAGGGCATTGATCACGCTGCTGAAAAGAATAAAGATGCCGCAACGGTAGATTTTCTGACCGGGCTTATGGAGCAACATGAAACGACTGCATGGGTACTGAGAAGATATTTAAATTAAAACACAAATGAAAGCCATACTAGTAGCAATTACACTTGTCATCTGCACAATCGGTCCCGGGTTTTCCCAAGCGGCAGATTCAATAAAAATATCATTAGATCGTACTAAGATGTTCACCGAATTAACACAACTAAGAGATTCGATTAACCTGTCAATCCTGGGCTTTGATAATAAAGTCAAAAAGGGAAATGCTTTGAAAAGAGAAAAGGCAGCAAATGGCCGAAAAGAACTACTTGTATATCGTGACCGGGTGAACCTTGACATTGAAGAGACCGAATCAACTGCTCCAAATAGCTGGACCGAGGCATCCATGGATAGACTGAAGGCAAATATGGAAACAACCAGGCGCGAATATAAACGCATACAGGTCCTACTATAATTTCATTGATCTAGACGAAACAGTACTATGATTGAAAACCAACCCAACGAGCTCACCTTGATTTATCATTCCGATAAAGGGGATGATAAAAAAGCAAGAGCTTTCATTGAATCAGTAACTGCGTATAAAGTTAAAACGTTGGATTTGAAGAAGGACTCCATTACTGAAACCCAGCTGGCAGAAATAGCAGACAAGATGGGTGTAAAAATAGAAATGCTTTTTGATCCCACCTATCAGGATCGTTTTCAATCAAATGGTCAACTCACTAAAGATGCCGTAACAGACTCTGATTTATTGTCCATACTATCGCATGAACAAATTCTAATCAAAACACCCATTGCCATTATCGGAAAAAAGGCCTATCAATACGATTCTGCCAATGAGATCGTCAATAAGATAATGAATACGGGATTGAATGATACATTCACAAAATTGTTCAAGGAATAAAATTCACCGCAAGCGAATGTTTTCAACCACATCAGTACAAAAATTGAGAGGCCCTCGCCAACTTCTGATTAGGGATGTGGCTAGCGTGTGTTGACCGTTCGCGTGTAGATTAAAAATAAGGAACAGCGTAACTCTTTTGAATAAGTACAAAAATGTGCGGAGAAAAACTTTGTGCCAATGGCGCGGTAATAACAGCATCCCCTGATCAAACTCGTAGGCCGCGCTAAATGCCTTCATTTCCGAAAGGTCGCTGGCGACCTTCGGAAATGAAGGTTTAAATAAGCATGAAAGGAAACAAACGTACAACTTCCCAACAAGGAGGAAAGTGTATTTTCCTTTCCGATTTTATAAAATGATGAGTAGCTTCCCTCCTATGCAGGTGCTCACCGATCCTTATCTCATCAGTAATAAATCAATCCGGCAACCTCCTTCATCCTTCCCTGGAATGCTGAAGTTTCTCGGCCCCGGATTTATTCTCTCTGCTTCCATCGTGGGCTCCGGAGAATTAATTGCCACCACGGTGCTGGGAGCCAAAGCAGGCTTTGCTGCCATCTGGATCATTCTCATCAGCTGTCTCGCTAAAGTAGCCATTCAATTGGAGTTTGGAAGACATGCCATCCTCACAGGAGAGACGTGCATGCAGGCATTCAATAAACTACCCGGGCCGAAAATTGGAAAAGGAACGTGGGTAGTTTGGATGCTGCTGGTCATGCAGTTTCTTAAAGTAGTGCAGATCGGAGGTATTCTGGGCGGGGCCGCAGTGGTGCTGCATTTGTTGTTTCCCGGTGTTTCCGTTTATGCGTGGGCCTTTGCCACGGCAGCAGTAGCCGCTGCCCTTATCTTCAATGGCCGCTATGGACTGATTGAAAAGGCATCGCTCTTCATGATTATGATGTTTACCCTATTCACAATCGCCTCATTGATTTCGGTGCAATACACCGAGTTTGCTTTTTCATTTGGTGATGTTATCCATGGCTTTCGATTCCGCCTCACGGGAGAAGAACTAGCGATTGCCATTGGCGCCTTTGGCATTACCGGTGTAGCCAGTGATGAAATTATCGCCTACAATTATTGGTGCCTCGAAAAAGGATATGCCCGGTATGCCGGTGTGCCGGATGGATCACCCGCATGGAAGCAACGCGCAAACGGATGGATCAACGTAATGTATCTGGATGCAGTGGTAGCGATGATCCTGTATACGCTGGTCACCATAATATTTTACTTGTTGGGTGCCGCCATTCTCCATGGCAATGAAGTAGTACCCAGTGGTAACGAAGTGATTGAAACATTGGCATTGATCTACACGCAATCCCTTGGCAAAGGAGCCAACACAATCTACCTGATAGGCGCTTTCTTTGTTTTGTTCTCCAGCGTATATGCCACACTCGCCTACTGGACGCGCGTGTTTCCTGATCTGTTTGGACAAATTGGATGGTTCGATTTTTCAGATTTAAAAAAGAGAAAGAAGATGGTATCCGCCTTGGCGCTGCTCTTTCCCTTCATCTGGGCGTGTTTGTATTGTTATATCGAACTGCCGGTTCTTATGGTGTTGTCGGGAGGAATCATTGGTTCATTCATGTTGCTGTTGGTGGTGTTTGCCGGATGGCATTTTAAATATGGTCGTATACAAACGTTGCCTTCCGGCAGATTTTACAACATCATTTTCTGGATCAGTGTTGCCTCCATTATGTGGGTAGCTATCTATGGTTTGATTCAGATATTTGGATAAAAGAATGACGGTTATGGAGTGAAGAGACGGAGACTCCCTAAGGAATGATGCTGTTACGTTGACGATAAATTTTGCAATGTCCCTTCACTAAAGCAATATCAGCATCAACCGTTACAACATTGCTGACCCCTAATTGATGAAGGGCTATCACATAGTATTTTTGAATCGATTCATTGCCGACAACCGTTAATGGAACTTTGCCATAGGCTACCTCCTTTAGCTCTGCTCCGATCAATAATCCACTCAGGTAAAAGTAGTTTTCCTCTTTCGAAAGATAATTCAGTAAATGGTTGGTTCTCACCAGAAAGGCATTGTGCAATAAATTGTCTTGAATACTTTTGTTAACACCGTCTTCAAAATTTTTTAAGTTAGCTCCCTCCAGTAAATGGTTGCTCTCTCGAACCGATTGGGAAAGAATACTTCGATTTGATAAGAGATGAAAGAATTCACCAGTCATATATGTCTTAAAATCAGTAACCCGCTGATGTTTTACAGTAATATGCTTGGAATGTGTGCCTGGAAAAATATAGATATGTTCGCTGTCAGAATTAAAATAAGAACCAATGAGTTGGGTTTCTTCACCTCTCATGACATCGTTGGTCGTTCTGGCTCCCGAAATAACTACGACATCATGTTGAAAATAGTCAGTGGCACTGATTTCCTTTAAGTCAAGATCACTTCCATCTGTGGCGAAGGGAAGTTCCTTATATGGAAGTTCTATCATACCCAGGTTGGAAGAAGCCATGCCTGAAATAATCAAAGGCAAATTGAGCAAGGAAACGTTCAGTTGTTCTTGCAACCGTGTTAGTTGATCTCTGATGAATGATTGATAAAAATAAAATCTCTTCCCCTCGTCAAGCTTCTCTTGTTTCCACAGCGCATGGGTTTCAGCAATGCCCTGATTGTTCATCACTTCAGCCAATACAGTCTGATTGGTGGCATCAACAAGTCGTATTCTAAACGTGGAAGTTCCCCAATCACAACTTATAAAAGTCTGCATGAACGATTTCTTTTATGATGACCTGTTAGACCTGATTCACTGCTCCTACATATTTTTTTGCTTTTTCAGTAAGCTCTTTTAAATACGCATCGGTTATTCTTAGGGATGTATCAGCCAGGGCACTGCCCACACCAAAGGCTACTGCACCCGCCTTCTGAAATTCTTTAATATTGGTGAGGTTAACTCCACCGGTGGGCATGAGCGGAATGTGTGGAAAGGGCCCGCGAAGATCTTTAAAATACGTTGGCCCAATGGAAGCGGGAAAAACTTTAATAATATCACCACCATTTTTATATGCAGATAAAATCTCCGTGGCTGTGAATGCACCCGGAATACTGACGGCACCACCTTGTTTTGTTGCCTGGATGGTTTCAACATCTACTGAGGGAGAAATAATAAATTGAGCGCCTGCATTCATGGCCGCCTTTGCCGTCTCTGCATCCAGCACAGTTCCTGCTCCTACTAAAACCTGTGCACTCATACGGGCTGATATCTTGTTGATCGCTACTAAAGCATCTGGTGAATTTAGCGTCACCTCCAAAATTTTCACTCCGCCTTCGCACAATGCACTGGCGATATGCAAAACATCCTCTGGCTGTGCCCCACGGATGATAGCAACAATCTTATTATGAAGAATACGAGAAAGCACTGTCATTTTTAATTTCCTATTTACTACCCTAATGATTTCTTTATATCGTTCAGCAGATCATCGATGTGTTCAATGCCGATGGACATCCTTAATAAATTATCCGGGCTTTTAGCATGATCACCTTCCACGGATCTACGATGTTCAATCAGACTCTCAACGCCTCCCAGGCTCGTGGCATGTTTGAAAACAGAAAGACGGTTCGCAAAATCCATCGCTTCTTTTCTTCCACCTTTCACCAGCACCGAAAGCATGCCTCCATAAATGCCCTTCATTTGTTTTTTGGCTACCTCGTGATTCATATGCGATGTCAACCCGGGGTAATACACGCGTTCAATTTTAGGATGCGTAGTAAGATAGTCGGCAATCATGCTGGCATTTTTGGTTTGGGCGGCCATACGCAATGGCAGCGTGGCAATGCTTCTATCCAGTAACCAGCAGTCAAATGGTGACGGAACCGCACCACCAATGGTTTGATACTCACGGATTTTTTTTGATCCTTCATTGCTTTCCTTCACGATCACACATCCTCCGATTACATCCGAGTGTCCACCGAAATATTTGGTAGAAGAGTGAATGGAGTAATCGGCACCCATCGTGAGAGGCTGAATGATATAGGGCGTTGCCCATGTATTATCGCAAGCCACTGCCACATGGCTATTTTTTGCGATGGCACAGATCGCTTCAATGTCAGCTATCTTCAAAAGTGGATTGGAAGGCGTTTCGATGAGGATCAATTTTGTTTTGGCTGTGATGGCCTTCTCTACATTGAGGGGACTGATCATATCCACTTCAGAATAGGTAATGCCCCAGCGGGTGTACATATTTTTTACCAGGTGTGCTATCCCGTGATAACAATCATCCGGAATGATCACATGAGCGCCTGGTTCCATGATGGAATGGCATACTGCCATGGCAGCAGCCATGCCCGAAGAGAACGCCATCGCTTCAGCACCTTTTTCAAGTGCGGTCAGCTTTGCTTCCAGCCCACTGCGGTTAGGATTTGCCAGGCGCGAATAGACATAGCCCTTCGGTGCCACATTGCCTTCGTTATCCCGCTCAAACGTGGTAGATAAATATATCGGGTTCACCACCGATCCGGCATTCAAATCTTCAAGGTGTCCGGCATGTACTGCACTGGTCTCAAAATTCATATTTGCTCCGTTTATTTAGAAAAATATACTCAAACATAAGTAAGATTTAGCCTTCAATCTAACCCCCCGGTTGATGGACACTTCCAAAAAGTACTTTTTTTAGTAACTTGATCTACTAAACTGAAATTTATGGACCCCACCACCAACAAAGAAGGCACGAAAGAAACTTCTGACTTAAAGAATGAAGCGGAAGGCACAACCAAACAAATGGCAGTAAAATATAAGTTTCGCGATATCAAGGTGCATTCCTCCGATGAGTGGATGGCCGATGCTACCAAAAAATACCGGAAGGTTTTCGACCGGTATGAAACCACCTACATGCGCGCGGAGTTTTCCTTTTTCAACAAGCTGTTTGATGAAGGTGACTGGGAAGCTTCGGTGCGGTTGAAATGTTTTTTTATCAGTGGAAGCAATAAGAATGAACTCTGCAACATGGAGACGAAACGAACGATCCTGAAAGATGAAAACATCGTTTACGTGCGTCAGTCGTGGGGCAATGCAACGGCAGGTTCGTATTGGTTTCGCGGTGATTACGCGTGGGAAGGATACATCGATGAAGTAAAAGTTGGTGAAGGAAAATTTTATGTGGAAGATCTTGGTCCTGCCAAAGAAGGTGAGAATCTTTTCTTTGAGATTGAATCTCTCAAACTATTTGAAGGCGATGGGGTAGCGTCTACGCACAGCGATAAAAAATATTTAAAAAAATTCACTCAGAAAGATGCGCGTTATATCTGGTGTGAGCTGAAGATCAAAAACAAAACACCGAAAGATTATTTTGCCGAAATCTTTTTCAACTTCTACGATGAAGCTGGCCGCTTAAAGGGGGGACCTTCACAAGTGACGTACATAGCAGCCAACACCAGCGGACAAACCTATAGCATTTACTCCGGCTGGGGTGGCGATACTCCAGGCCGATGGAGCAATGATAATTATTCATTGGAAATAGTATTCATGGATAACCTGTTAGTAACATCACCATTCACCGTAGGCGATATACAGGAAGAAGGGACGGTAGGCATCGTTACTGGCTCGGGACAGCCGGTGAAGCAAGCAACCGTTCAAAACAATACCGCTAAAAATCCGGACGATCTTTTATTTGAAAGTCTTGCCGAACTAAACTCCCTCACCGGGCTAACAAATATCAAAAACGAAGTGAATGAGATGGTACAACTCGTACGCTTCTACCAGGAAACCGGAAAAGATGTGCTCAATAAATTCTCACTGCACACGGTATTCACTGGCAACCCGGGAACAGGAAAAACAACCGTGGCGAGAATACTTGCAAAAATTTATAAAGGTTTAGGCGTTATTGAAAAAGGACATCTCGTTGAAATAGATCGCGAAGGTTTAGTGGCAGGCTACATAGGGCAAACTGCGATCAAGACAGGAGAAAAAATAAACGAGGCTATGGGGGGAGTGCTTTTCATCGATGAAGCTTACTCATTGGCGAGCGGAAAAGGCTCACAGCATGATTTTGGTGGTGAGGCCGTACAGATCATTTTAAAACGGATGGAAGACATGCGCGGAAAGTTTGGTGTGATCGTGGCGGGCTATACCGACAACATGCACGAATTTATCCAATCAAACCCAGGCTTGAAGTCTCGCTTTGATAAATACTTTTTTTTCGAAGATTATTCGGTCGATGAAATGTTTACCATCGCCATGGGCATATTCACTAAGGAAGGAGTAAAGCCGGAAGATGCCGCGGCTACTCATCTTAAAAATTATTTTGCTTTTTTACATGAAGGCAAGGATAAATATTTCGGCAACGCACGCACCGTGCGCCAGGTAGTGAGCGAAAGTGTAAAGAACCAACACCTTCGTCTGGCTGCTATGAAAAAAGAAGCTCGTACTCCGCAATTGATGGAAACTATTATTCTTAATGATGTGAAAGAATTTGAGATCAAGGAAAGTAATTCTGGAAGAGGCACGTTGGGCTTCAGGGTGGGTAAAAAGGAATAAGAAGTAAATAACCATTTGCCCGCGATCTTTGTTTTAAAAAGTTATGGAGCCTTCATGAAAGACCCAAAAAAACATTCCATTACATCAGCTACCTTCAATATCCTCTAATGGTAATAGCATTATTTTATTGTTACAAGCCTCTGTTTGGAAACCCTGATATGATTTATGCTGATTTAAATAAAGGGCTCATATTTTTTGGCTTAGGCATTAGCTTTTCAACATTACAGGATACCACGAAAACTCAGAATAAATTTTCAAAGCGGGTGTTTGAAAATCCTAGCTATGCCAAAACCTTTCTGATACTCATCGTTGCACAAATCCTATTCTTTACTCTGCTGGGAATGTTTGGTTTGTTGCTTTCAGAAAAAACACCGATCAATGAACTCTCCTTGGGGATCATCGCAATCGGGTTCATTGGAGTATTGAAGAGCGCTATTGAGATGGCCCATAATCACAGAAAAGTAGCAACGGACTTTGTCACAGCGACACCCCCCGCTTCCACGGAATAAAATCATCTTGTTGTAACCTGACAGCATGGGGCACTCGTTCACCACTGGCCACTTGCAACGCGTATTCCATGAGTTCCATCGCTTTTCCTTCGATCGTATCTTCACCGGTTATAATAGTTCCGGTATCGATATCAATGATGTCATTCATGCGCTGCGTTAATTTTGCATTACTGGAAACTTTAATCGTAGGCACAATTGGATTGCCTGTGGGCGTTCCCAAACCCGTTGTGAATACTATCAGCGAACAGCCTGAACCTGCCAATGCCGTAGTTGACTCAACATCATTGCCCGGAGTGCAAAGCAAATTCAATCCCGGCTTAGTCACTTGTTCGGTATAATCCAGCACATCCACCACCGGAGATATTCCACCTTTTTTTGCTGCCCCCGCAGACTTCATGGCATCGGTGATCAACCCATCTTTGATATTTCCCGGAGATGGATTCATATCGAAACCAGAGCCCACCTTCACGGCACTTTCCTGATACCGTTGCATCAGGTGCACAAACTTTTCTGCTATTGGCAGTGACACAGAACGATCAACCAGGTTCTGTTCCACACCATTCAGTTCAGGAAACTCTGAAAGAACCGGTGAGCCATTTAATGCAGCAAGCATATCACTGAAATAACCCAACACCGGGTTTGCTGAAATGCCGGAGAATCCATCGGATCCTCCACATTCCAAACCCACGATCAATTTGCTTATTGGTGCCGGTGTCCGTTTGCATTCATTCGCTCGTGCTAATCCGGCAAATGTCTTGCGCACTGCATCAGCAATAAATTCCGGTTCTGATTTGCTCTCCTGTTGCCCGATGATATAAAGTGGTTTATCGAACGAAGGATTTATCTTCTTTATCGCTTCTTCAAAAACTTTCACCTGCGCATTCTGGCAACCCAGGCTCAACACCGTTGCTCCTGCTACGTTCGCATTGTTTACATATCCTGCCAGCAACGCACAAAGTGCATCACTATCCTGGCGCGTGCCTCCACAGCCTCCATCGTGTCTTAAAAACTTAATGCCATCCACATTTTTAAAAACCCGCTGCGAAGAAGCGTCCGTCTCCTTTATAAAAATATCTTCCGTTAGAAAAGAATTGGTGGTGGCACCGTTTCGATACTGTTGCACGAGCTTATCAACATCCAATCCATAACTTTTTGGTCTGTGATACCCCAGCTTCTCCACTAATATCTCTCGAAGCATCTCAATGTTCCTGTTTTCGCAAAACACCAGTGGAATGATTATCCAATAGTTAGCGACTCCCACTTTTCCATCGGTGCGCGGGAAGCCATTGAACGTCCTGTTCACAAACCGATCTACGTTCGGGGGCGACCAGTAATACTCTGATTTTCTGATCTGAGGTGTACTGGCGGCATGTTTCACATTGGATGTGGTGACTACCTCGCCCCGCTGAATAGGTTGTATTGCCCGGCCAACCAAAACCCCATACATGATAACCGCGTCACCGGCATTCAACAGTCGGGTTACAAACTTATGCTTTGCTGGTGTTGAATAAACGAGCGTAAATGATTCTCCGCCAAGTGAAACCTGCTCGCCTGCAGCCAGGTCTTGCAATGCCACAATCAAATTATCGTCAGGGTGTACTTTTAATATTTTTTGCATAGGGTATGGTTGAGCCAGTCAACTAACGGACTACTTATTAAATTCAATGAACTGCTTATTCATTTCTTCATTGCTCAAAAACTTTCCGGAACTGATCAGCACCCGATGATGGAATATAATAGCTTCTCCCGGGCTTATTGTTTTTCTGAATTCCTCATCAGCAGGAATGAATGATTTTGATCCAAGATTATTGATAGCGAATAATCCATAGCCTCGCGCATGCCAATGGGCTGGGTAACCAATATTTTTTTTATGGTCCAGCATGGCAATGGTAATCGGTTCGTCAGCTTTTATGGCAGAAAGGGAAACCCAATCGGCCCGCTTGCCCCATACTTCACCTTTTATTGATCCTATACTATTTCTATAAACACCATTCACACCTTCGTTATTCAGTAAAGCTACGGTGGTCGGTCTTCCGCTCGCATCAGTAAATATTTCCGGAGTTGTGGATGGCTCTTCAAATGCACGATCCACACGAATTCCTAAAAGCCCTTCTTTGCTTTCTTCAAAAACAACATCGACTTTCTGTGCCGTCAATTTTGTCGTGCGATCAATCGTGCGCAAGTTATCGGTGCCTCTGAATATAAAGGTAGACTCTTCGATTAATAAGATGTTGCCTTGGCTGTCTACCCAATGAGATTGCACCATCAATGTTCCTTTGTCATGACCAGCTTCTGCCTTCACAATTTTCTGATGGCGAATGCTTCCGTATTTAATTTTTTCATTAACCGGTATCGCATAAGAGTTATTCCAGAAATCCAAATCATTTACATCGCCATAGTTAAACCATATACCTACATGATGAGGATGATCAACGCGCTCACCCGGTCTGGGGTCTAAGGGAAATCCACGTGTGACAACGGTACCTTTCGCAGTGTGCACCGGATAGAGCACTGGTTTATCCAGATTGTCAGGATAGATATAGGAAGTGAAAAAAATATTGTCGATCAGGACATCTACTCTTTTACTCTTTTGATCAGAAACAAGGTTCACCGGTTTTAGTTGTGCATAGCACACTGGCAACAGAAATAAAGACAGCGTCACCATGATGGTCGCTGTCTTCGTGAGTTTGTTCAAACGCTGCATTAGCATGAACGGTCAATATTTAAAAACTTTTCCTCCCACCATTACTTCCTGAGTAGCTTCATCAAACGTAGCTTTCATGCCGGTTTGAATTGCCGCGGTAGTCATAATGCAAGCAATGGAATGTGAGTAACCCGCCTCTACGGGTGCGTTGGGTTCTTTGCGGCTACGCACACTTTCCATCCAGTTGCGCATGTGGCCCGAAGTAAGCGGATCATTCCCTGTGTTGGCTGAAGCAACCACCTTTTCGTCAACCACATTAAGGTCCACTTCAGGAAGAAGATTCGCACTCATACCCATCGACATTGCAAAGTTTTCGCGCAGCCCTCCCGTGGATGATACTTTATTGGTGTTAAGATTCATCTCACCACCATTGGAGTAGTAGATCTCGGTAGGTTGTTCATCACCATTGTGCATGCGTGAACTGAACGTAACCTGGAATCCATTAGCCGGATCGTTCGATGGTCCGTAATCAAATGCTGCTAACAACGTATCCCAGTTTTTGCGCCCGTCTTTCCAAACATAAATGCCACCATTGGCAACAACGCTACGTGGGTTTTTCAGTCCGCTGAACCAATGCACGGTGTCAATCTGGTGACTCATCCATTGGCCGGGCAAGCCGGAAGAATAAGGCCAGAATAAACGGAACTCTAAATACTTACGAGGATCCCACTTCTCCACCGGACGATTCATTTGGAATCGTTTCCAATCCGTTTCACTCTCTTTGATTTGATCTACCAGGGTTTTTCTCCTCCAGCGTCCGGGTTGATTCACGTTCCAGGTAAGTTCCACCATGGTGATGGGGCCAAACTTACCGCTCTTGACAAAGTTGGCGGCAGCATGATAGTTTGTTCCACTCCTGCGCTGCGAACCTATCTGCACAATTTTCTTTGATTCACGCACCGCCTTTAGTGCCGCACGTGCATCTTCCATGGTTTCGGCAAAAGGTTTTTCCGTATAGGTGTCACAACCCGCTTTCACGGCCTCCACCGTGTGAAGAGCATGTTGAAAATCAGCAGTGCTGATAATAACCGCATCGAGGTCTTTCAGTTTGTATAATTCATCGTTATTCACGCAAGCCGTTATATCATGGCCAAACTTTTCTTTCAACACAGCCTGACCTTCTTCGCGTCTTGTTTTCCAGATATCTGAAACGGCTACAATATCGAAATTCATTTCTTTGTGCTGGTTTAAGAATGCCGGCAATAAGGAAGAACGAAAGCGATCAGAAAAGCCAACTACACCCACACGCACACGATCATTGGCACCCATTATGTTTGCATAACTTTTCGTGCTAAAACTCATGGCGCCCAGATAAGTTCCGGCAGTAGCCATGACCGATTTTTTGATAAAGTCCCTTCTCGATTTTTTCATATCTGTATAATGGTTGCGTTTCTCTCAATTCATTGAATACCTATCTCCTGCTTCAAAGATTTCTCCGCACTTAATGAAATGACTTCTATTTCGCTATCATGCGAAGACAGACCGGCATCGATACTTTAATTTCTTTGTCGGTCAATTGAAGCTCCCCTGTTTTTTGGTCACGCTTGAAGATGGCAATGTTATCCGTCTCCTGATTGGCAACCAGCAGATAATTTCCTGTGGGATCAATCATAAAGTTGCGCGGCCATTTTCCGTTTGCATCCAGTCGTTCCACAAAGGTGAGTTTGCCCGTGACAGCATCCACTTGATAACAAACGATACTATTGTGTCCGCGATTCGTGCCATATAAAAATCTTCCATCGGGTGAGAGGTGAATGTCGGCACACCAATTCTGACCTTTAAAATCATCCGGCAGTGTATTTATTGTTTGGATGGGAGTAAGTGTCTTGTCGTATTGATAGGCAGTGATTGAAGCATTGAGCTCGTTGATCACGTAAGCGAATTTTTTATTTGGATGAAAGGTGATATGCCTGGGGCCACTGCCTGCTGCAGCATCGATGACTCCCGCAACATTCATCTTTCCCGTTGCTTTATCGAGATGATATTGGATGATCTGATCTTTTCCCAAGTCAGGAACAAAAACATCGTTGTTACGAGGAGCGAATACAGCCGAGTGTGGATGTGGTGAAGTCTGCCTTTCAGGATTTACACTGGAGCCTGTGTGAGGAATATTTTGACTGAGTGCTCCCACCGATTTGTTGGCATTCACCGGAAAGACACTGACACTGCCACCGGTATAGTTCGCTGCAGTCAGCCACTTCCCACTTTGATCAATATCAATATAACAAGGATGTGCTCCGGCTGTCGACTGTTCATTGAGCAATTTTAATTGTCCTGTTTTTTTATCGAATTGCAGCGCATACACACCACCATCGGGTTCAATCTCTGCCACGGCATACACGTTTTTTCCATCCGGAGATATTGTTAGAAAGGTTGGATTTTCGAGAGCGGACTTAACACTCACAATTTTTGCTTCTCCGGTAGCGGCATTAAACTCATAGACATAAATACCTTCTGAAGTTCGGGTGGTATAGGTGCCCACAATCAAATGAAAAGTTTTCTTTCCCTTGGGTTGGGATATTGCTTGCGTCAACGACATGAGGGAGATGGATAATAAAAGTAGACGATTCATTTTCGGTTAGATATTAATTTATAATAAAGCTTCGTTCATTTTCCTTATCCCGTAAAGCTGACCATCACATAAGCAACCATGCCGATCACCAGTAAAGAAAGGGCAATATCCCAGAAATTATAGCTGGCGCGATTAGACTGCCGTTGTTCATCTGATAATGTTCCAAAAGTAAGACCTTGAATTTGTGCAGCCGAAGGTGCCGGGGTGAGCCAACTCACCGCCAGACAAATAATAACACAGAACAAAAAGAACCACGCTGCGAAAGAAAGAAAGTTGGTGCTTCCCAGGATGTATAGAATACTCCCCGGCTCCAATTTGTTGATCGCTAACTCCAATCCGATGCGAATGAAGGCAACGGCCATTCCCACAATCAAGGTGGTTAATGCCCCCTTGCTATTGATGCGTTTGTAAAAAATCCCTAAAAGAAATACAGCGGTGATCGGTGGCGCAATGTATGACTGAACCGACTGCAGGTATTCATACAACACGCCTGAGATATTTTGCATGATCGGAATCCAGGCAATGCCCAACACCACTACAATCGCAGTGGCAATGCGGCCAATGCGAAGCAAATCTTTTTCAGAAGTTTCAGGTTTCAGTTTTTTATAAACATCCACGGTAAATAAGGTGGAACACGAGTTGAAAACGGAAGCCAATGAACTCATCAGGGCTGCCATCAATCCGGCTGCCACCAGTCCGCGAAGGCCGGCTGGCATTTTATTCATCAACAAAGCAGCAAAAGCCTGATCGGGAGAATCCCATGAAAGCTCACCTTTGTTTTTTAATGCAAGAGCCACCACCCCCGGAATAAGAAAAAGAAACACAGGAAGCAGTTTCAGAAAACCACCAAAGATAGTACCGCGTCTTCCTTCTTTAATATTCTTAGCAGCCAATACGCGCTGCACAATGTATTGATCGGTGCACCAATACCAAATTCCTACCACCGTGCTGGTGATAACCAAACTCGGCCACGGAAAATCCGGATCGGTAGCTGGACGCCACATATTCAAATAACCGGGCTCCAAGGATTGCTTCATGCCATCCCAACCTCCTACCGATTGAAGTCCGATGTACGTTAATGCTCCCGCACCAATCACCAAGACGAAAGTCTGCAGCGCTTCGGTATAAACCACCGCACGCATCCCGCCAAGGATGGTATAGATACCGGTAAGCACCACCGTCATCAAAGCACCAAACCAAAAATCAATATGAAGAATGGATGAGATAACAATGCCACCGGCATAAACAGTAACCGAAATTTTTGTGAGCACATAGGCGACCAAGGAGAACACACTTAAAAACCAGCGCGTGCGGGAGTCGAACCGTCTCTCTAAAAACTCAGGCATGGTGAAAACTCCACTGCGGATATAAAATGGTAAGAACACCCAACCCAAGGTGATCACCAGCCAGGCATGCAATTCATAAATCAACATGGGGATTTTACCACCGGCACCGGCACCTGCCAAACCGACAACGTGTTCTGATCCGATGTTCGAAGCAAATATGGATGCGCCAACTACAAACCACCCCATGTTGCGCCCTGCGAGGAAGTAATCTTCCGTAGTCTGCTGCTTGCGGGTCATTACCCATGCTGCCAGTGCAGCAATGAGCGCAAAATAGATTCCAATAACGATCCAGTCGAGGGTTTCAAATCCTTGCATAGTGAGGGGCTACAAAATGTTTAGTGCTTGTTATCAACTAAAATACGGATATAATTTCGCGGTATGCAAATGCGAAATACGTTCTTCAATTCAGAAACACCGACCTGAGGTAAAACAGCCTGAATCAAACCAAATTCGGAAACCAGGCAAAACAGGCGGAAATTTTACATTCACTTTGTAATAAATTGCCAACGAGCTTTGCTTATTATTTTTCGGTCACCGGCAACACCTTGCTTCCACTCACCATGTTCATTCTTCAAATCTTCCTCTGTCAATGTTTCTACTGTAAGGATTCCAGTCACCGAAATTTCTTTGCCCACAACAGCAGTCTCCCAGGAGTCCAACCCGTTTATATAGTAAGCGATATTCTCTTTCGTTATAATCAGCGCATTGCCTTTTCCATTACGCGCAGTTCCAATGACGGTTGCCTCCTTATCTTTCATATCATTATTATTTGATTTGCTGTTAGGATGGCACGAGATGAAAAGGACTGCCATTAACCCGATCAATTTAATGCCTTTCATCGATTCGCAATTAAAAATAAATGCCATTACTATTTGTTCTATTTGCTTTGCAAAGCTTTGATCAAATACCCCCTATGGAAATCAATAATAAGTGGCATTCAGGTAAAATCCATAATCTCCTGTTCACACCAGATGGACAGATACTGATATCTATACCCGAAGATAAAACTATCAGAATCTGGAATGTTAGAGATTCCCAAACCAGAATCAGATGACTGTTAATATCGCTCTAAATAAAAATTACAAATTCCCCTTATTTATCTCGTCCACAGCATAATTCGCTGCACGCGCTGTCATGGCCATAAACGTGAGAGAAGGATTTTGATTTCCGACAGAAGTCATACAAGCACCATCAGTGACAAACACATTCTTGCAGCTATGGAATTGATTCCACTTATTTAATAAAGAAGTTTTCGGATCCCTTCCCATTCGCACGCCACCCATCTCGTGGATATCTAAACCGGGTGCCTGATTGCTGTCGCGTGGAGTAATGTTTTTGCAACCGCTTTTATCAAGCATCTCCTGTGCCTGCTCTAAGAAATCGTTCATCACTTTCACATCGTTGTCGGTGTGCTCGATGGAGATGATCAACTGTGGAATTCCCCAGGCATCTTTTTGATCGGTGCTCAGGCGCACATGGTTGCTTTCAATTGGAACGGTTTCGCCCTGCATCATCATGCCTACATACCAGGTGCCTGGCTTGGTCGCTGCTTCCTTCAGTTCTGCACCGATGGCCTCTGACTGTGTGCTCATTCGGGAAGCCGAGTAGAATGTCATATAACCGCGCATGAAATCCTCTTCCTGCTTGCGCACATTGCGGAACGAAGGCAACATGATCGCGGTAGGCCTGCGTCCATAATAATACGAGTCTTCAAAGCCTTCAAACGTAGCACCCACCGTGCCGCGGTAATTATGGAACGCTACAAATTTTCCAAGCAACCCACTATCGTTACCCAAACCATTCGGGAAACGATTGGACGTTGAGTTCAATAAAAGTAAGTTGCTATTGATGGTGGCTGCGTTCACGAAAATGATGCGCGCATAATATTCAAACACTTCTTTGGTTTGTGAGTCGATCACCCGCACACCGGAAGCCTTCCCTTTTTTCTCATCATAAATAATAGAGTGCACCACCGAGTACGGACGCAACGTCATGTTACCTGTTTTCATCGCCCATGGCAACGTAGAAGAAACCGAACTGAAGTATCCGCCAAACGGACAACCACGGTCACACAACGAACGTGCCTGGCATTGTCCCCGGCCCTGCTGCTTATGAATTTCTTGTGGCTCGGTAAGGTGTGCACAGCGGCCAATCACAAAATTGCGATCTTTATAACTTTCTTTGATTCTTTGCTGAATGTGTTTCTCCACACAATTCATTTCCCACGCTTTCATCACTTCACTGTCGGGCAATGTTTCAAGGCCATCGCGATTACCGCTGATGCCCACAAATTTTTCTACGTACGAATACCATGGTGCCAGATCATCGTAACGAATCGGCCAGTCCACCGCAAAGCCATCGCGACCGGGCGCTTCAAATTCAAAACGGCTCCAACGCTGCACCTGGCGGGCCCACAATAATGACTTGCCACCGGTTTGATATCCGCGAATCCAATCGAATGGTTTTTCCTGCACATAAGGATGCTCTCCATCTTTCACAAAAAAATGCTTGGTGGCATCACCAAAGGCATAGCACCGCTCCGCAATAGGGTTTGCTTCATTCACTTCAAGTGGCAACTGGCCCCGGTAAGGGAAATCCCATGGGTTTTTTGTTGCAGTCGGATAATCTTCCAGGTGTTTCACTTCGCGTCCACGCTCCAGCACAAGGGTTTTAAGTCCTTTGTCGCACAATTCCTTGGCCGCCCAGCCACCGCTCATTCCAGAACCAATCACGATTGCATCGTAGGTCATCTCTTTGGCAGCATCTCCCTGTATATTCATTGTCAGAAAATTTTACGGATGTAAATTAAGAAGGTTTTCCATCTGATCAAGGCGAAAATAGGATGAGTGCAACCAAATGAAAAGTAAAAGGTCTTTGACCGCAACCTTTTTCGAAAATCGTAGTCCTATGAATAATAATCCTCCATTATGATACGAAATTATCTGAAAGTAGCTCTACGCTCCATTTTTCGAAACAAGCTCACTGCCTTTATTAATATTGCCGGGCTGGCCATGGCCATGATGTGCTGCATATTGATCTATCTGTTTGTGGCTGATGAATTAAGTTATGATCGGTATCACGCCAAAGCCGAGAGAACGTATCGGGTAACCCGGAATTTTCTTAATAAAGATGGCGTGCCCAACCTGCACCTTGCCAATGTGGCTCCGCCCATCGGGCCGTTATTAAAAAATGACTTTGGGGAAATTGAAGTGATGGCGCGCACGATCAATTATGGATTGGTGATTGGCCGGGAGGAAAATGGGGAACTGGTAAAAAACTTTTCAGAGAACTATCTCTTCGTAGCAGAACCGGACATCTTTAAAATCTTTGACATCGAAGTGACAGCCGGAGATAAAAACACCGCCCTCACGCGTCCGTTCACCATCATGCTGTCAGAAAAATCCGCAAAGAAATTTTTTGATAATGAAAATGCATTAGGTAAACGGCTGCGTGCCAATAATCAATTTGATTTAGAAGTGACAGGCGTGTTTGCTGATTTCCCCACTCAGTCGCACTGGCACCCGGAATACATGGTTTCGTTCAGCACTCTGGAAGATGATAATATCTATGGAAGGCAAGGGCTCGAAACTAATTGGGGTAATAATTCCTTTGGTACGTATGTACTACTGGAAGAAGGATCAGATCCCAGAAAAGTAGAAGCAGGTCTGCCCGATTTTATGGAGCGGCACTTTGCGAACTTTGCACGGACAAACTGGGGTGCCACGCCAGACTTTACGGCTTCTAAAGCCACTACACTCTTTCTTCAAAAACTTACTGACATTCATCTACGCTCTCACCTTGATGACGAACTAGAGGTGAATGGCAACATCAACAACGTACGCATGATGTCGGTGATTGGCATTTTCATTATTCTGATTGCTTGTTTCAATTTCATCAACTTATCAACAGCACGCGCCACCAAACGATCAAAAGAAGTAGGATTAAGAAAAGTAGTGGGTGCATTTAAAAGTCAGTTGATCAATCAATACCTGAGTGAGTCGGTGTTGATTTCATCGCTTGCCCTGGTGTTGGGCATTGGCCTGGCATTGGTATGCATCTCCTGGTTGAATGGATTTACCGGCAAGTCGTTAAGCATGAATCCGGTTACCAACTGGCAGCTTTATGCAGGCCTCATTGGTTTTGCCGTGATCGTTGGCGTGCTCGCAGGAATGTATCCGGCTTTCATTCTATCCGGTTTTAAACCGGCCCTTGCTTTAAAAGGTCAGCATGGTTCTGTAAAAGGAAAAGGGTTGGTAAGAAGAACTCTGGTAGTGACACAGTTTTCTATTTCCATTGTGTTGTTGATTGCGACTGCCATCACCTTTCAACAGTTGGATTATCTGAATACAAGAAACCTTGGCTACGACAAAGACCAGATTGTTACACTCTTTTATTACAATGAAGTTGACAATAGCTACGAAGCATTCTACAATGAGCTTACGAAATCGGCAGCGGTGGAAAATGTAAGTCGCTCGTCCCGCATACCAACAGGAAGACTGCTCGATAGCTCGGGCCCACCGTTGATCACCAAAGGAGATAGCCTGATCACCTCTTCGGTCACCACAAAATATGTGGCCATTGACGTGGAGTTTTTCAGAACGTATGGCATGGAAATGCAAGCCGGCAGAGATTTATCGAAATCAATCCCCACCGATGACTCACTCGCCTTTATCATCAACGAGACAGCCGCCAAAGCCTATGGATGGACTAAAATAGATGATGGAATCGACAAAGATTTTAGTTATGCCAACATCAAAGGCAAGCTGGTAGGCGTTGTGAAAGACTTTCACTTTGAGTCGTTGCATCAGTCCATTGTTCCCCTTGTTTTCTTTTCGCGCCCTGGAATTTACAGCGACCTTTCCATTAAGATTTCCGGCAACCAGGTGACACAAGGGCTGGAGCACATTGAAAAAGTATGGAAGGAGTTTTTACCCAAGCGTCCATTCAGCTATAAGTTTCTGAGTGAAAACTATCTGCGTCTTTATGAAGAAGAACAGAAGCAAAGTCAGCTGTTTACGATCTTCTCAGGTTTAGCCATCTTCATTGCTTGTCTTGGTCTGTTTGGTTTAGCTACCTTCAATACGTTGCAACGCGTGAAGGAAATTGGTATCCGCAAAGTAATGGGGGCTTCCATACCTAGTATACTCACGCTTCTTTCCAAAGAGATTGTGATTCTCTTAATAGCCGCTAACCTGATCGCCTGGCCGCTGGCCTGGTATTTCATGAATCAATGGCTCAGCACCTTCGCCTATCATATTGATATGAATGTGGCCATCTATCTGCTGGCTGCGATGGCCGCTGTTACGCTTGCCCTGATAACGGTGAGCACGCAAACCCTGAAAGCTGCGATGACCAACCCGGGCGATACGTTGCGGTATGAATAATGTGATCACTCCACGTGCATCTTGCGCATCGCCACATGTTTGATGGTGTAGCCTATCAGGATGCCGAGTGTGCCGAAGCCAAGGATGATGAAGAGGATGTTTTCTTCGAACGATTGAATACGTAATTCAAGTATCCTGCCAATCCAGTAACCTGTAGTGCTAACCGAAGCCGCCCACAACAGACCTGTTGCTGTGCTATAGAACAGAAATTTTACGGGACGAAGTCCACTCATGCCTATGACTAAGGGAATGATAATCCTAAAGCCATAGAGAAAGCGATAGCTGAAAAGGATTTGAAATTTATGACGGTGAAAGAAATCCGTCACAGGCTTAACCTTCTCACTGAGTTTGGGCCGGGTGGCCAGAAAATATTTTCCATTCAGTCTTCCAATGAAATAATAGATCCAGTCACTGATGAACGAACCAGTGAAGGCAGCCAACACCGTGAGTGGGAAATTAAAAAGACCTTTATAGATGAGTGATGAAGCCATGAGGATAGCAGTCTCTCCTTCCATAAAGGTGCCAATCAGCAGCGCGATGTATCCATATTGGTCGAGAAACTTTTCCATCCGTTGGTTGAGGTTAAAAAACTTTTATAAAAATGAACTAACAATTGAAATATTCGTTCCTTATTATATTATTTTTGTGAAAAATTTTCTGATGCATTTTATCTGACGATTTAAACGCAACAACTGAAATTGAAAACAACCATTGCCCCTTTTGAGCCTGCTGACTCCACAATCAGCTTTGCCCTCCCGGCAACTATGCTCATTTGCATCGAACTCTCCCCCCGACCGGGGTTCAAGAGCTTCCGAAGGCAAATCAGAATCTGATACCTTTCTTACTAACATACGTATGGCGGATCTGCAAGGCAGATTTCGCCTGAAGTGCTTTTATCGCATTTCTTTTACATCATTCATTTAACATAGAATTTACATTGGAACAAAATATAATTGTCAGAGCAGCCACCGTTGCCGACACACATTACGCAGAAACCATCACTCACGAGATGGCTGAATCCGCGAAAGCGAGAGGCACCGGCATTGCCAAGCGTTCTCCTGATTACATCAGAATGAAAATGGAAGAAGGCAAAGCCGTGATTGCCCTAACACCCGATGGCACATGGGTGGGCTTTTGCTACATCGAAGCCTGGGAACTTGAAAACTATGTGGCCAACTCAGGTCTCATCGTTTCTCCTGCGTTCCGCAAGTCGGGCGTTGCCACGCTAATCAAACGCAAGGTGTTTGAACTGTCACGCAAGAAATATCCCAACGCAAAAATCTTCGGGCTAACCACCGGTCTGGCCGTGATGAAAATCAACTCCGACCTGGGTTACGAACCTGTTACCTATTCAGAACTTACCACCGATGAAGAGTTTTGGAAAGGTTGCCGCAGTTGTGTGAACTTTGAAATTCTCATGAGCAAGGAGCGGAAGAACTGCATGTGCACCGCCATGCTTTTTGATCCGGTAGAAGACGCAAAGAAAAAAGTGGAGCTTGCTAAAACGGTAGTAACTCCATCAGGTGATTTAGAACACCACCGCAAGCGCGAGTTTGCCGGTAACTTTAAGTTGTTTGAGCGCTGGGTGCAATTCAAGCAATTCGTCCTGCTGAAAGGTTGGAAGAAAAAAGAAGGAGATGAAGGAAAGAAGCCTTCGATATTAAGTTTTTT
Organism: uncultured Ohtaekwangia sp.; assembly: GCA_964540915.1. Taxonomy (GTDB): domain Bacteria; phylum Bacteroidota; class Bacteroidia; order Cytophagales; family Cyclobacteriaceae; genus ELB16-189. The sequence goes on along the minus strand of CAZIOY010000041.1, from coordinate 11,794 downwards.
GTTTTTCTGGTAATCAATACTTGTCGATGAAGAAAGTTGTTTTAGCATTTAGCGGAGGATTGGATACCTCCTACTGTGCCATCTATTTATCCAAGGACCTTGGCTATGAAGTGCACACCATTACTGTGAACACCGGTGGTTTTGGCCCTGAGGAAATTAAGGAAATAGAAAAGCGCGCCCTGAGTTTAGGGGTGACTTCACATAAGACGGTGGACGAAACAAAAACGTATTACGAAAAAGTAATTCGCTACCTCGTGTTCGGAAACGTGTTGAAGAATGGAACGTATCCGTTAAGCGTAAGTGCTGAGCGCATGTCGCAGGCATTGGCATCCGCGCAATACGCAAAAGCAATAAAGGCCGATGCCGTAGCACACGGAAGCACTGGTGCAGGCAACGATCAGGTTCGCTTCGACATGATCATTCAGATTTTGGCTCCCGGCACGGAGATCATCACTCCGATCCGCGATATGAAGCTGAGCCGCGAAGCAGAGATTGAATACCTGAAATCGAAAGGTGTTGTCTTCAATTTCGAGAAAGCCAAATACTCTATTAATAAAGGTATCTGGGGAACTTCTGTAGGCGGAAGAGAAACGCTGAATTCATTAGGTCAATTGCCAGAAGAAGCATGGCCAACACAAGTGACCAAACAGGGCAGCGAAGAGGTGAAGCTGGGATTTGAAAAAGGTGAATTGAAGACCGTGAATGGAAAAACATTTTCTCATTCTGTAGAAGCGATTCATTATTTGCAAGCACTCGCTGGACCTTACGGGATTGGTCGCGACATTCATGTAGGAGATACGATCATTGGAATAAAAGGCCGCGTAGGATTTGAGGCTGCCGCTCCGGTATTGATCATCAAAGCCCATCATGCTTTGGAGAAGCACGTGCTCACCAAGTGGCAGTTGAGCTGGAAAGATCAGCTGGCGCAATTCTACGGCAACTGGTTGCACGAAGGCCAATACCTCGATCCGATCATGCGCGACATGGAAGCATTCTTAACCAGCTCACAGCAAAATGTAACGGGTGAAGTTTCGATTACCTTACATCCTTATCGCTATCAGATCAATGGCATTGAATCCAAATATGATTTGATGTCGGCCAAGTTTGGCAAGTACGGTGAGATGAACGTAGGCTGGACAGCGGATGATGTAAAAGGGTTTACAAAGATATTCGGAAACCAGGTGTCGATTTATCATCAGGTGAAAAATGAAGCGGAGAAGTAGTTAGTTAAAAGTTGTAAGTTGAAAGTAGCTTTGAACTAATTTGACTTTAAACTTTCCGCTTTAAACTTTTAACTTAACATTAATGGCAAACAAAATAAAAGCAGGCATCATCGGTGGGGCCGGATATACCGGAGGGGAAACCCTGCGTCTTCTATTGCTTCATCCGCAGGTAGAAGTTGCTTTTGTACAAAGTAGAAGTCAGGCGGGCAAACCCGTAACAGCAACTCATGCAGACTTACTGGGTGAAACCGATCTTATTTACACCTCCGATTTTAATCAACCTGTGGATGTTCTTTTTCTTTGTCTGAGTCATGGAGAAAGCAAAACGTTGTTAAATGAAAATAGTTTCCCTGCAACAACGCGTATCATTGATCTTGGAAATGATTTTAGATTGGGTGATACTGCAGCAGATCGCGAGTTTGTTTATGGTCTTCCTGAATTTCAGCGCGATAAAATTAAGTCAGCAAAAAACATTGCCAACCCGGGCTGTTTTGCTACTACCATTCAATTGGGATTGCTGCCATTAGCGGCAGCAGGTTTGCTGAAAGAAGTTCACACTACTGGAATTACAGGATCCACCGGTGCCGGACAAAAATTACAAGACGCTACACACTTCACGTGGAGAGCTAATAATATTTCTGGCTACAAAACATTAACGCACCAGCATTTAGGTGAAATCAATCAAACATTGAAAAGCCTGCAACCAAACTTTGCAGATGCCGTGAACTTTGTTCCCTGGCGTGGTGATTTTACACGAGGCATTTTTGTGACTTCTGTTTTAGAATGCTCACTCACCCTTGAGGAGGCAAATAAACTCTATAAAGAATATTACACTTCTCATCCCTTCACTCATGTGATTGATCAGATGATCGACCTGAAGCAAGTGGTGAACACCAACAAGTGTTTAATTCATTTGGAGAAAGTTGGAAGCAAACTCGCGATTCATTCCATTACCGATAACTTATTAAAGGGAGCCAGCGGCCAGGCAGTTCAGAATATGAATTTGATGTTTGGGTTTGATGAGCGTGAGGGACTGAAGTTGAAAGGAATGATTTTTTAGCAAAAGTTAGAAGTACTAAGTTGAAAGTGAAAAGTTTGGCTGGAGTATCAATCAAAAACTAGGCATCTATGCAAAATTTCAAAGATCTCATCGTTTGGCAAAAAGCTCATGAAAATGCTCTCTTAATTTATAGTTCGACCAAAGGATTTCCCAAAGAAGAACTATTCGGTATAACTAGCCAAATCAGAAGAGCTGCGGTCTTTATACCTACAAATGTAGCTGAAGGGTGTGGAAAATTTACGAAGAAGGATTTTGCTCATTTTCTTCAAATTGCTTTTGGATCAGCCCGGGAAGTAGAATATCTCTCCCTTCTTTCTTCTGAACTTAATTACTTTAACAAAACAGAATACCAAAAAATAGAATCTCTTAACAATGAAGTAAAAGCTATGCTCATCTCGTTAATCAAAAAAGTAAGAGCATAAAACTTTTAACTTTATGCTTTCAACTTATAACTTTTAAAAAGTGAAATTATTCGATGTCTACTCCCTCTTCCCCATTGAGCCCGTAAAAGCTACCGGCTCCTGGCTTTGGGATAGTGAAGGAAAAAAATATTTAGACTTATACGGAGGTCATGCGGTGATTTCCATCGGCCACAACCATCCGCATTTTGTGGAAGCGCTGAAAAGTCAGTTGGATAAAATCAGTTTCTATTCCAACAGCGTTCAGAATTCCTTACAGGAAAAACTGGCTGAAAAATTGGGACAGCTTTCAGGGTATCCGAATCATCAGCTCTTCCTTTGCAACTCCGGAGCGGAAGCGAATGAAAATGCATTGAAGCTTGCTTCGTTCGTTACCGGAAGAAAAAAGGTAATCGCTTTCAAGAAAGCCTTTCATGGAAGAACTTCTGGTGCTGTAGCGGCAACGGATAATCCAAAGATTGTAGCTCCCTTCAATGCGGGTCATGATATCGTATTTCTGCCCTTCAATGATGAGAGGGCCTTTGCTCACGCGATCAACAAAGATATCGCTGCTGTTATCATTGAAGGCATTCAGGGTGTCGGTGGAATTCATTTACCTTCGGATTCATTCTTGCAATTGCTTTCCGCGAAGTGTAAAGAAGTGGGTGCGTTATTAATCCTTGATGAGGTGCAGTCCGGCTATGGAAGAACCGGAAAGTTTTTTGCCCACCAGTTCTCAGGAATTGTGGCTGACTTGATCACTATCGCTAAAGGTATGGGTAATGGTTTTCCTGTGGGCGGTGTATTAATTCATCCCGACATAAAACCATGGAGCGGAATGCTGGGCACTACGTTTGGCGGAAATTATTTAGCCTGCGCGGCTGCTTTATCCGTGCTGGAAGTAATTGAACAGGAAGACCTGATGACCACTGCATCCACCATTGGAAATTACTGGATGGAACAACTTAACTCGTTTGCTTCCATTACCGAAGTACGCGGCAAAGGCCTGATGATTGGATTTGATTTACCCGATTCGCTATCTTCGCTGAGAAAAGATTTATTATTCAAGCACAATATATTTACTGGTGAAGCCAAACCCAACACCGTGCGACTTCTTCCTTCCCTGGCTTTATCAAAAGATGAAGCTGATATTTTGCTGGAGGCGCTCTCCGTAGAACTTAAAAAGCCTGTGTTACTATGAAGCATTTTCTCTCTGTAAACGAAGTAACGAATCTATCTCAACTGGTTGATAGTGCGCTTGCCTATAAAGCCAATCCATTCAAAGACGCAGCCCTCGGTCATAACAAAAGATTGGGCATGCTCTTTCTTAATCCCAGCATGCGCACCCGCATCAGCACACAGATAGCTGCAAAAAATCTGGGCATGGATGCGATCGTATTTAATGTAGGTCAGGACGGCTGGTCGCTCGAATTTGAAGATGAAGCCATCATGAGTGGCACTACCGTGGAGCACGTAAAAGATGCGGCCCCGGTGCTTGGTAACTATTTTGACATCCTGGGTGTTCGCACATTTCCTTCGCTGAAAAATAAAGAAGATGATTACAGCGAACTCTATGTCAATCAATTTATAAAATATGCGGGCGTGCCAATTTTGAGTTTGGAGAGCGCCACCCTGCATCCGCTGCAAAGTCTTACGGATGTCATTACCATTCAGGAGACCTTCAAAGAAAAAAGAAAACCTAAAATTGTATTGACCTGGGCACCGCATGTGAAAGCCTTGCCGCAATGTGTGTCGAATAGCTTCTCTCAGTGGATCAATGCCTGGGGCGGGGCCGACTTCGTTATCACGCATCCGGAAGATTATGAACTAGACAGTAAGTTCACAAAAGGCGCAACGATCACACACGATCAGGACGAAGCACTGAAAGACGCTGACTTTGTCTACGTCAAAAACTGGAGCACCTATGCTGACTACGGAAAGATTTATTGCAACGACCCGGAGTGGATGCTTACCAATGAAAAACTCGCTACGACAAACAACGCAAAAGTAATGCATTGCCTTCCGGTAAGAAGAAATGTGGAACTAAGCGATGAAATATTAGACGGCTCAAGCAGCATTGTAACACAACAAGCCGGAAATCGCGTGTGGGCGGCACAGGCAGTATTGGCGGAATTATTAAAGAGTAAATAGTCCTGAGTCGTAAGTATTTAGGAATACAAGATCAATGAACATAACTCAACACTAAATTACTGAGGACTAATTACTCAAGACTAACGACTCAGGACTAGAAATATGAACAAACTATACATTATCAAAATAGGTGGCAACGTACTGGACGATGAAAAGTCATTGAAGAGTTTTCTGAAAGACTTCGCTTCCATTCAGGCACCAAAAATATTGATACACGGTGGTGGAAAGATTGCTACCAAGTTGGGTGAACAACTGGGTATCGAATCACACTATGTAAAAGGGAGAAGAATCACGGATGCTCAAACGCTCGACCTGGTGACGATGGTCTATGGTGGCCTGGTGAACAAACAAATTGTAGCGCAGCTTCAATCCCATCACTGCAATGCAATGGGCGTAACCGGTGCCGATGGCAACCTGATCAAAGCCGTGAAGCGTCCGGTAGGTGAAGTGGATTTTGGTTTTGTGGGTGACATCACACCCGACAGTGTAAACAGTACCTTGTTGTACTTTCTATTAAAGCAAAATGTCATTCCAATTTTTGCACCCCTTACGCACGCCAACGGAGTGATGCTGAATACCAATGCCGATACCATTGCTTCGGTATTGGCAATTTCGTTAAGCAAGCATTTTGATGTGCGATTGATTTTCTGTTTTGAAAAACAAGGTGTACTGACAGATGTGAATAAAGACGACTCGGTCATTCGCAACCTCAATCTCACAGTGTATAAGGAATTACTAGCAAAAGGTTCTTTTCACGATGGTATCCTGCCAAAACTTGAAAATGCGTTTAGTGCCATTCAATCCGGAGTAAAAGAAGTGCTGATTGGAGAACATACCAACCTGCTGGCAAACACCGGTTACGAAACGAAAGGTACCCTGATCACCCAATCATGAGAGAACACCTGCCTTCAATTGCCATCGGCTTGCTTCAGCAGTTGATTTCTATTCCTTCATTTAGCAAGGAAGAAGAAAAAACAGCTAACCTGCTGATGGGTTTTTTCAAGCACCATGGCATGGAGGCAATGCGAAAAGGAAATAATGTGTGGTCAAAAAATAAATTCTTTGATCCCATCAAACCAACGATCCTGCTGAATTCTCATCATGATACTGTAAAGCCGAATCCCGGTTATACACGCGATCCATTTTGGGCAGATCTTGAAGATGGAAAACTTTACGGACTCGGCAGTAATGATGCTGGTGGTCCGCTCGTGTCATTGATCATGACGTTCTTCTATTTCTACAATGAGCAGAATCTAACCTACAATTTAGTAATGGCCGCCACTGCCGAAGAAGAAATTTCAGGTACCAATGGTGTTGAACTGATCTGGAATGATCTTCCTAAAATTGATTTTGCTCTTGTAGGCGAACCTACGTTAACTGACATCGCTGTTGCAGAAAAAGGTTTACTGGTGTTGGATTGTGTAGCCAAAGGTAAAGCCGGTCATGCTGCACGTGAAGAAGGAGTGAACGCTATCTATAAATCCCTGAAAGACATTGAATGGTTTCACACTTTTCAGTTTCCGAAAGTATCTGATTCATTAGGCAAAGTAAAAATGTCGGTGACAGTGATTCATGCCGGACAAGCTCACAACCAGGTGCCGGCCGAGTGCACGTTCACCGTTGATGTGCGCGTGACGGATGCATACACCCTGGAAGAAGTGCTGGATATCATCAATCATCATGTGTCTTGTGAAGTAATGCCTCGCTCAATGAGGTTGCGGTCTTCTGGTGTTGCTGAAGATCATCCGCTGGCAGCAGCCGGAAAATCTTTGGGCAAGAAATTATATGGCTCCCCTACCACATCTGATCAGGCATTGATTCCTGTGCCTTCGATTAAAATGGGACCGGGAGACTCGGCACGATCGCACAGCGCGGATGAATTTATATTTGTAAAAGAAATTGAAGAAGGAATTGATTCGTACATTTCACTCTTAGAAAAAATAATCCAATGACCGACCATGTACGCATCCTGAAAACAGAAATCCTGTCCGACAATTGGTACACGCTAAAAAAGGTAACCTTCGATTACCTGCGAAACAACGGAACCTGGGCGCAACAAAATCGCGAGGCGTATGATCGCGGCAATGGCGCCACGATTTTGCTTTATAATAAAGAAACGAAAACCGTCATTCTTACCAGGCAATTCCGTTTGCCCACGTATATCAATGGAAATGCCGATGGTATGCTCATCGAAGCTTGCGCAGGGCTACTCGAGCTTGACAACGCTGAAGATTGCATTCGCAAAGAAACCGAAGAAGAAACGGGCTTCACCATTAGCGATGTGAAAAAAATCTTTGAAGCCTACATGTCACCGGGTTCTGTTACAGAAATTTTGCATTTCTTCATTGCCGAATACACGAAAGACATGAAGACCTCTGAAGGTGGTGGCGTGGGTGATAATGAAGACATCGAGGTGCTGGAGTTACCATTTACCAAAGCCCTGCACATGATAGAGACCGGAGAAATCAAAGATGCAAAAACGATCATGCTGCTGCAATACCTGAAACTTCACACTATTTTATAAACTTAGTGTAACTTGGCGCGTGTCTTCGTGGCTCATAAAGCTTGTGGAACCACTCAGGCTCAAAGACACGAAGGTTCACTAAGATCAATGGATATGAAACTCTGGACCAAAGACAAAGAATCACTCAAAGAAGTAACGGACTTCACCACCGGGCAGGATAACGTATTGGATTTACATTTAGCTCCCTTTGATGTGCTGGGCTCACTCGCGCACATAACCATGCTCGAATCGATTGGGCTGCTTTCAAAAGAAGAACTTTCACTTCTCAGCAAAGAGCTAAAAAATATTTATACGCAGATTATCGCTGGTGATTTCAAAAGCGAAGAAGGCGTTGAAGACATTCATTCACAGGTAGAATTACTGTTGACGCGAAAGTTAGGCGATGTAGGCAAGAAGATTCACAGCGGCCGTTCGCGCAATGATCAGGTGCTGGTGGACGTAAAACTTTTTCTGAGAAATGAAATTGAAGAATTAGTCACTCAGATAAAATCGCTCTTTGAACTACTGATTTCTAAAAGCGAAGAACACAAAGAAAAACTCCTGCCGGGCTATACGCATTTGCAATTGGCCATGCCCTCTTCTTTTGGATTGTGGTTTGGCGCGTATGCCGAAAGCCTGGTGGACGATACCATTACCCTGCATGCTGCATACCGGATCGTGAACAAAAATCCGTTGGGATCGGCAGCTGGTTATGGCTCCTCTTTCCCACTCAACCGCACGCTCACTACACAATTACTTGGATTCGAAGACTTGAATTACAATGTCGTGTATGCGCAAATGGGTCGCGGTAAAACAGAGCGCATTATGGCGCAAGGCATGAGCAATGTTGCCGCTACGTTAGGTAAACTGGCGATGGATGCTACGCTGTTTTTAAATCAGAACTTCAGTTTTATTTCCTTTCCGGATGAACTGACCACGGGCTCCAGCATTATGCCGCATAAAAAAAATCCGGATGTATTTGAACTCATCCGGGCGAAGTGCAATGCCTTACAAGCACTGCCCAACGAACTCACCTTACTTACCTCCAATCTTCCTTCGGGCTATCACCGCGATCTGCAATTGCTGAAGGAAAAATTATTTCCAGCAATCGGCACCTTGAAAGACTGCCTGCGCATGACGCACCTGATGATCTCTGCCATTCAGGTAAAAGAAACCATTCTGGCTGATGAAAAGTATAAATATCTCTTTAGTGTGGAGGAAGTCAATAAACTGGTTTTAACAGGCATACCTTTCCGTGATGCCTATAAAAAAGTGGGGATGGACATTGAGCAAGGAAAGTTCACCTATTCGACACAGGTTCAGCACACCCACGAAGGGAGTATTGGGAATCTCATGAATGACAAAATAAAAGATAATTTTGAAAATGTGTTGACTGGATTTCAATTTGAAAAAACTGCCGGAGCCTTCAGTCACTTACTAAAGAACTAAATCACACATGAAGCCTGAACTCATCCTCTTCGTTATACTAAGTATTTCAATCCTAAGTTATTTGTTCGACCAGATTCTTGATTACATCAACCTGAAGGCACAACGCAAAGACATTCCGGCCGAAGTAGAAGGTTTTTATAATAAGGAGAAATATCAGAAATCGCTCAACTATCAGAAAGACCAAACGAGGTTCTCATTCATCACCGCTGCTTTTAGTTTCCTCCTTTCATTGGGCATGTTGATTTTCGGTGGCTTCGGCTGGCTTGATAGTGAGCTGCGACCTTTCTTTAACAATGAGATCACATTGGCTCTTGTATTTTTTGGCGTGATCATGATTGTCTCTGATCTCCTCACAATCCCATTTCAATGGTATGGCACGTTCGTGATAGAGGAAAAGTATGGCTTCAATAAAACCACGGTAAAAACTTTCATTACCGATAAACTCAAAGGTTATGTATTGGGCGCATTGATCGGAGGTGCATTACTTTCCGTGTTGATCTATCTCATTAACTCAATAGGACCTGATTTCTGGATGTGGTTTGGCATACTGGCAGCCACCTTCATCCTGTTTGTAAATATGTTTTACACTTCGCTCATTCTTCCGCTGTTCAATAAACTTACTCCGCTGGCGGAAGGCGAGTTGAAAACATCCATAGAAGAGTTCGCACGAAAAATAAATTTCCCACTCGACAACATCTTTGTCATGGATGGCTCCAAACGATCCGCGAAAGCGAATGCCTTCTTTTCCGGCATCGGCAAAAAGAAAAAGATTGTATTGTATGATACGCTCATTAACAATCATACCACAGAAGAACTGGTGGCTGTGCTGGCCCATGAAGTAGGCCATTTCAAAAAGAAACACATCATCTGGAGCTATCTCATCTCTATCATTCAGATCTTCTTTGTGCTCTTTGTGCTTTCAAGAATGGTGTTCAATGAAAATCTTTCCATCGCACTCGGTGGAAGTCAGCAGGCAATCCATCTCAACCTGATCGCCTTTGGCATTCTCTTCTCCCCGATCTCCGGTATCACCGGTTTGCTGATGAGCATGCTGAGTCGCAAGAATGAATTTGAGGCCGATGCCTACGCGAAAGAAACGTTTGATGGAAAAGCATTGTCCAACGCACTGAAAAAACTTTCGGTGGATTCACTCAGTAACTTATATCCGCATCCGGCCTACGTATTTTTTCATTACTCGCACCCTCCACTCTTACAAAGACTGGAAGCGCTCAAATAAAGCAAGATGTCACTCGAGCTCATTCTTCGTTACCTCCACTTCGTCAGCATTTTTGCGATTGTGAGCGCATTGGTTTCTGAGCATCTGCTACTCAAGAATACGATGACCAGAGGTGAGCTGCGTAGACTTGCCAGGATTGATTCTATATATGGATTGGCCGCTATTACTTTACTGGGTGTCGTACTTACTCTTTGGCTTGGATCCATTGGCAAGCCTGCTGAGTTCTATAGTAAAAACTGAATCTTTCAAATTAAAATTTCCCTGTTCATTGCGATCGGCCTGTTGTCCATCTATCCTATGGTATTTTTTATTAAGAACCGAAAGGGACAACCTGACGAAACGGTATAAATACCAAAAGCAATCTTCTGGATGCTGCGCATAGAACTTTTGCTCGTCTTCATCATTCCTATTCTCGCTGGCCTCATTGCAAAGGGAGTCGGACTTTCCATCGCATAGGCCATTAGAAGTAAATTCAAATTTCTTCTAACTTGCCCGCATGGTTCTTGAAAAAAATAACCGGCTGCTTTTACTTGATTTTCTGCGCGGCTTCATCAAGATGATTGTTACACCGCTCTGTATTTTTGCACTCGAGTGGAGACTGTGCTACTTCCTGTACCGAAAAAAGATTTTCTCTAAGCTCTGATTGATTTCGAGAAGCTCGATTTCGAGAAGCTCAATCGGACAAATTCAATAAGGATCTTATTTCAACTTGTCAATAAACGATTTTTGTTCGGGTGTTAACACCAGGTTGGGATTACCATCCAAATGGATAAATTTCAGATTGGTGAGTTTGGTGATGCTTGCCGGAAGTGCCGTAAGTTGGTTGTTGCCAAGGTAGAGTGATTGAAGATACGTAAGCTTGCCAATACTCTCGGGCAAGGCAGTCAATTGATTTCCTGCTAAGCCCAGCGAGGTGAGTTTGGAAAGATTACCGATACTCGCTGGCAGGGAAGTAATCATATTATCATCCAATTGAAGGGCAACAAGTTCAGTCAGCTTGCCAATGGTTTCGGGCAATGTAGTGAGTTGGTTATTGACCAGGTCCAGCTTAATCAACTTCGGAAGATTGCCGATACTGCCAGGTAATTCGGTGAGTTTATTATCACTGAGTCCCAGGTTTTTCAGGTTGGCAAGTTTGCCAATACTTTCCGGCAACCTGATGAGAGAGTTCGTGCCCATGCTCAAATTTCTAAGGCCGTTTAATTTACCAATGCTTTCCGGGAGCGCGGTTAATTTGTTGGCGCTTAAATACAGTTCTCTCAGATTGGATAAGGTTCCAATGTTTTCCGGCACTTCATCCAATTCGCCCAGCGTAAGATCGAGGGAGAAAACAATATTTGGATTTTTTAAGGCTTCATCAAAGGATGTATAAATCTTGCCTTCCTGCGCCTGGCCTTTTAAAATGACTAAACATAACAGACATAAAAGTGTAACTCTCATGGTGTGTGTCTTACAGATTAGTTATAAGAATAAATGGAATAAATAGAATGCTATCCCCTATTGCCAACTAACCAAAGATCAGAATAAAAATTCAGAAACAATAATGAATAGAGGCCTAAACAAACACCGATTCTATTGCCTTTTGAGCGCGGAATTTCTAATTTGGAATGAAATAAGCGGGAGTAGCTCAGTTGGTAGAGTGTCAGCTTCCCAAGCTGAAAGTCGCGGGTTCGATTCCCGTTTCCCGCTCATAGTAGAGTAAGAAATATATTAGGACATACTTACTTGTATATACTTGTTAGCAATAATAGGGTCAAAGACAATTTGGTCATC
>CAZIOY010000040.1:0-38903 GCA_964540915.1 uncultured Ohtaekwangia sp. | reverse complement strand
CTGAAACGCTGGAGGGTGATTGGAACCCAGAACGAATCGTGGTGCTTGAATTCCCAACTATTGAGAAGGCGAAAGCCTGGTGGAACTCAGAAGGGTATGCACCAGCCAAAGCCCTAAGACAGAGAACCTCCCATACAAAAATGATCGTTGTTTCTGGATTTGAGGGTTAACCAATTAACAATCAAACGATAACCATTTTCCGCTCTGTATATGAGATTGGCGCAATAACCTCTATTTTTGCCGCTCAATAGAAAATACCTGATTGAGAACATTAAATACCCATAAAAGAAATCCTTTTGTTCAATATTCCGTTATCTAAGTCCGTATGCCTGAAAAGAGTAGCATTTTTGATATGATTGGCCCGGTGATGATCGGTCCGTCAAGCTCTCACACGGCAGGGGTAGTGCGTATTGCGCTGGTAGCGGTAAAAATTTTGGGTTCGGTGCCAGATACGGCTGAAATCATTTTTTATAACTCATTTGCCAGAACCTACGAAGGTCACGGTAGTGATCGCGCTATATTGGCAGGCCTGATGGATTTTAATACGGATGACAAGAGAATCCGCGAGGCCATTGAAATAGCGAATCAAGCAGGATTGAAATATCGCTTCAAATCCGTGGGCAACGCATCCACACTACATCCCAACTCTATTCGATTGGTAATTACGAAAGGTGATCGAACGGTTGAGGTCCTTGGTGAGAGCAAAGGAGGAGGAGCAATCAATATTGCTGAGGTAAACGGATTCAAGGCGGACTTTTCTGCCAGTTTGAGAACCCTTATTTTTTTTGCGGATGATATAAAAGGGAGCATTGCGTTTATCGCCAATGTACTTGCTCATGATGATTGTAACATTGCTACCATGTCGGTTTCCCGGAAGGGAAAAAATGATCTGGCGTGCCAGGTGATCGAAATGGATTCAACGATCAAACCTGTAACATTTGAGTATTTAAAGAGTCTAAGTTGGGTAAAAGAAGTAATTAACATACCGGCCATTGTTTTATAACCTATGATGAAGAAAATAATTTTAATGAGCATTTGCCTGATCTGTATGCATGCAGGCATTGCACAGGATAAAAAAATCTGGACATTGAAAGAGTGCATTGATTACGCATTACAGAACAACTTGAATGTAAAGAGAAGTCTTTTGACGGTAGAGAATAGCCAGATCGGGCTAACTCAATCAAAGTTTCAAATGTTGCCAAGCTTAAACGGAGGTAGCACTTTTGGATATAACTGGGGTCGTAGTATTGACCCGACTACAAACTTATTCAGCACCCAGCGGATCAATTCCTTCAACCTCAATGCAAACAGTTCGGTTATCTTATTCAATGGATTCAGATTGGTAAATACCTATCGCCAAAATGATCTGGATAATGAAGCATCAAAAGAAGATTTTACCAAAGCAAAAAATGATGTGATTTTAAGTGTGATCACATTTTATACGAATGTGATTTTCAATCAAGAGTTATTCTCAAATGCAGAATCACAATTGGCAACTACCGCACAACAGCTGGAGCGCACACGCAAACTGGCTGAGGCAGGTTCTGTGCCGAGAGGGAATGTGCTTGATCTTGAAGCCCAACAAGCTACCAATGAATTGAATTTAATTAATCGTGAGAATTCATTGAATCTTTCGCTTTTGCAATTAAAGCAAGCATTGCAATTGCCCGCTTCAACTCAAATGGATATCGAAGTGCCTGTATTGGATATTGGTACGGAAATGTTGATATCAGAGACATCAGAGCAAATCTACGAAGCAGCCCGCCTCACGTTACCCGAAGTGAAGAGTGCGCAGTTGAAACTTCAGAGCTCCACATTGGCAATGAAAGCTTCACGAGGTTCGTTGTATCCTCGTTTAAGCTTGAATGGTAACTTATTCAGTAACTACTCAAGTGCTGCTGATCGTGATCGGTTTATTCGTGATGGAGGAACGCCAATTACCGTAGCTCAACAAATCGGTTATGTGCAAGGCGCAAATATTCCGGTTCTGACAGACGTACAAGTTCCATCAGGTCAACTCACGGAAGGTTATGTTTTGCAAGATCAGATCAAAGACAATATTTCACGTGCACTTTCTTTGAGCTTGCAGATTCCAATTTTCAACGGGTATCAGACCAGAGCTTCTGTGCAACGTTCCATGGTATTCAATCAGCAGGCTTCCATTAATTTACAAGACACAGAAAATACATTGAGGAGACTTGTAGAGACCGCTTACAATGATGCATTGGCTGCAGCAAAGACTTATCAGTCGGCACTTAAGCAAGTGTCTGCCCGTGACGAAGCATTCCGCATGTCAAAGCAGCGTTTTGATAATGGTGCTGTCAACTTTGTTGATTATCAGATAGCAGAAAATGCATTGTTTCAGGCAAAGTCTGACTTAGTGCGTGCTAAATATGATTTCATTTTTAAGAAAAAAGTACTGGATTTTTATCAGGGTAAACCAATTGAATATTAATATCTAACCTAATGGCTAAGCAGAAGAAAAAATCAAATAAGTTACTGTATATCATTATTGGTGCAGTGGCCCTTTTAATCGTATTACTTGTAGTCGGAAGATCACAAGGATGGATTGGTAAAGCAAAAACGATTGAGGTTGAATTGGCGAAGGCTAGAAAAACATCCATTACCGAGAAGGTAAGTGCTTCCGGAACCGTACAGCCTGTGATCGAAGTAAAGTTAGCGCCAGAAGTATCTGGTGAGATCATTGAGCTGAATGTAGAAGATGGAGACTCTGTGCTATTAGGCGATGTGTTGGTAAAGATCAGACCTGATGTTTGGAAGAGTCAATTAGAGCGCTCCGAAGCTGGATTAAATCAGCAGATGGCCAATGTGGAATCATCAAGGGCAAACTTATCGAGAGCACAGGCAACATTTATGCGTGCCGAACAGGATTATAAACGCCAGGAAAAATTATGGAATGAAAAAGTTATTTCTGAATCAGACTGGCAACTGGCTCAACAGAATTTCAAAATCGCGACCAATGATTTGAAATCAGCGGAGCAAGCACTGGAGGCGGCCAAGTATGTGGTCAACAGTACGGAAGCAACGGTAAGAGAATCGCGCGAGAATGTGAGAAAGACAACCGTAAACGCACCGATGAAAGGTGTGGTGTCAAAGTTAAATGTGAAGAAGGGTGAGCGTGTAGTAGGTACGGCTCAGATGGCTGGAACAGAAATGATGCGCATCGCGGATCTTAATAAAATGGAGGTTCGTGTGAACGTGAATGAAAATGACATCGTTCGGGTTCATTATAGCGATTCCGTTATTATCGATGTGGATGCCTATGGCAATACTGGAAAGCAATTTAAAGGCATCGTTACCAACATTGCCAACACGGCTCGCGATAAACAATCCACAGACGCCATTACAGAATTTGAGGTTCGTATCTTGATTTTGCAATCCTCCTATGAGGATTTGATTAAGGAAGGAAATCGCTACCCGTTCCGTCCGGGTATGACAGCGAGCGTAGATATCATTACCACTCGCAAAGAAAATGTTCTTTCAGTACCATTGGCAGCCGTAACCACACGTAACCCAGACGCAGATAAGAAGAATGCGGGTGCTGAAGGTCGGGATGATGATGATAAGCGCACCGTCACTGATTCAAGCAAGCCAAAAGCTGAGAAGAAGGAAGATCTGGTAGTTATTTTCGTGAATGAAAATGGCGTTGCTAAAATGAAGGAAGTTAAAACCGGTATAAGTGACTATGATAATATCGAAATTATTTCGGGTCTACCGGATAGCGTGGAGGTTATCACCGGGCCATTCCTGGTCGTTTCAAAGCGATTGAAAGATGGTGATAAGATCAGTGTAAAGAAGGAGGAAAAGAAAGAGGATGACGCTGACAAGAATGAGTAAGGTGATCAGATAAATTCTTGCTACAGCAAGCCCATCCGAATGATAAGGATGGGCTTCTTTTTTTATATTAACTTTGAATTATGATAAATCACCCGTGGCACGAAGTATCACCCGGATTAAATCCTCCGGAGTTTATTAATGGTATCATTGAGATTTCCGCAGGCATGCGCACGAAGTATGAAGTGGATAAGGAAACCGGACTTCTGAAATTGGATAGGGTATTGTATTCTTCTGTAATTTATCCTGCTAACTACGGTTTTATTCCTCAGTCATTAGGCGATGATTTGGACCCGCTGGATATCATGATCTTATGCCGTGAACCTATTCAGCCGCTATGCCTTGTGCCTTGTCGGGTAATCGGTGTCATGCGAATGATTGACCAGGGACTGGAAGATGACAAAATTCTTGCTGTTGCCGAAAACGATGCTAACACCAGGCATTTGATAGATATCAGTGAATTGGCTGGCCACTTTAAACTTGAATTAAAAGAATTCTTTGAGAGTTATAAGCGATTGGAAAATAAGACCGTAACCGTTCCCGATTTTCAAGGGAAAATGGTAGCACTGGATATCGTAAACAAGGCGCTGAGTTTCTACAAAACCAAGAATTAGAAAGCGATCATGGTGGCTTCTATTCAGTCTTTCTTAATCATTCAAACCGCTTTTATTGGCGATGTGATTCTTGCCACGGCATTAATTGAGAAGATTCATAAATCATATCCAACTGCTTCGATTGATTTCTTTCTTCGCAAGGGTAACGAAAGTTTGGTTATCGGAAATCCTCATCTGAGTGAAGTGATCATATGGGACAAAAAGAAGGGAAAGATCAAAAACCTTCTGAAACTCACCGCATATGTTCGCAATAAGAACTATGACTGCGTTGTTAATGCACATCGGTTTGCCAGCTCGGGATTGATTACCGCGTTTTCAGGATCAAGAATAAAAAGCGGATTTGATAAAAATCCCTGGTCGTTCTTTTTCACCCATCGTAGTAAGCACGATCTTGAATCAAATCTGCATGAGACTGAACGCAATCAAAAACTAATTGAATTCATAACGGATAAAAATAGGGAACTTCCCAGGCTTTATCCTTCAACGAAGGATTTTGAAAAAGTGCGGGCGTTTCAGGTGGGCAGATATATTTGTGTGGCGCCAACTTCGGTTTGGTTTACCAAGCAATTGCCGGCAGATCAGTGGATCGATTTTTTAAATTCGGTAATAGATCGAGTTGATTCAATTTTTTTGCTGGGCGCGTTTTCCGATCAAACTCTTTGTGAAAAGATAAAAACACAAACTCAAAATAAGAAGGTAGTTAACCTGTCTGGTCAACTCAGTTTTCTTGAATCGGCTGCACTCATGAAAGGAGCGTTGATGAATTTTGTAAATGACTCTGCACCTATGCACATAGCGTCTGCCATGAACGCCCCGGTAACGGCAATTTTTTGTTCAACGATTGCTTCTTTTGGATTTGGGCCGCTCTCTGAAAAATCAAAAATAGTTCAGACAACCGAAAAGCTGGAATGCCGCCCTTGTGGCTTGCATGGTTATAAAGCATGTCCTGAAGGTCATTTCAAATGTGCTACTACGATTACAAATGAATCCCTTCAAAACTGTTTAGAGAAGTAGGCAATGGCTTCCATCAGCCAGGCAATACCTATGTGTATTATGATACCACCCCAAATGGATCGCGTGTAAAAGGCAACAATACCTAATATAAATCCTCCAAAAATTGAAGTGATGGCTTCACCGGGTGGTTTGCCAAAATGAAGAAAGCAGTAGATGACAACCATTGGCACAATTGAATGTTTCCCTAAAATTTGAGTCATCCCTATAACAAAGAAGCCCCTGAAAAGGAATTCTACATTTATGAAATCAATTCCATAGAAAAATTCGAATAACATCATTGGTAGATAGGTGGGCCAATTCCATATTTCAGAAACGGTGTTGGCTTTGTAAACAGGATAATAATATGTAAAGCCTTTTTGCAAGGAAGCTATGAAGATGAATGGAATTAATATTAACAGGAGGTATAAATAAGGTTCAATGTTACTTTTTGTAGTTAATCCATACACTCCTGATTTTTCACGGTCGATGGCGGCATAAAATATAGATAGGGGCAAAAACACGATTACAAATGAAGTTACATTCGTAGCAATTCTATACAGCCACGCATACACTTCATAGGGCTGTTGGAGAGAGCTCATTATTTCAGGCAGATAAGGAAATCCTTTAGCGATGGAAAGGACACCTAATCCAAAGAGTGAGAAGAGCCAAAACCTTTTTGATCGCCAGAAATCCGTTACTTTTTTAAAATGAGATACGATCATGCAAGAAGCATAGTAACCAAAACCATAGAGAAGAAAATACAGAAATATGCGAACGGTTTTTTCAGGGTATTGATCAATCCACGTATTCTCCAGATCAACCGAGTAGTTGATACTAAAAAAGGTGGCCAGTAAGAATACCAGAGTTAAATAATAAGTGTACTGAAAATCCTGTCGCACATGAGTTGTGATCAATGCCAGAATTTTTTTCAATATCAGAAGTTTTTCAGGTGTCTGTAAACAAGGTGCATGGGCATGCCCATCACGGTGAAGTAAGAGCCATTAATTTTTTCTATGGCAACCATGCCAATCCAGTCTTGTGCTCCGTAGGCTCCCGCTTTGTCGTAAGGTTTGTAGGTATCTACATAAAACTCAATTTCTTCCTGTGTTAGTATTTTGAAAGTCACTTCGGTGTGATCATCAAAGCAATCAATTTTTTCTTTGCTGTAGAGGCAAACCGCAGTAATCACGGTATGTGTCTGACCGCTCAGTTTGCCAAGCATTTCGATGGCTTCGTTCCGGTTGAGTGGCTTATTGAGAATTTCATCTTTTAAGATCACCACGGTATCCGAAGAGATTACAATTTCATTGGTGATACTATTTTCAAAAACCTTCGCCTTTTTTTTAGCGAGATATTGCGGGACTTGTTTAATATCTAATTCCAAAGGAAAGGACTCATCAATATCGGGCGACTGAGCCCGAAAGGTAAAGCCGGCCTCCTTCATCAGGTATTGTCTGCGGGGAGAACTAGAAGCGAGAATAAGAGGGCGATTGAAATTCATTTTCTTTGATTGAACTGAACAAGAATCCGCAAATCACTTTCGGATAGAAGTAAGTAGATTTTTGAGGCATCGTATAACCGCTGTGGCAAACCTTCTTGACTTCTTCTATAGAAACATCTTGTGTGATGATGGCCATTTGGGCATCTCCCCTGATCACTTTAGTAAGGCAATCTGAAAAACTTCTGTCGAATGTAATAGTTTCGGATTGGCGTTGATCTTTGCCGGGAATACCAAGAACTTTTTCAATGATGAAATAATGCAGCACGGTTAAATCCAGTTCTTTTACTTCATCTGGAAAATGCCATTTCATTTTAGCGAGCGACCCAGGTTTTAATTTTACTTTAAGTGTTTTGTCTTTCAATAAAATTCCGAATGCCCATTTCTTGCCCACAATGATTTCATTGAGCGTATCGGCATCTTCAATCTCTTTTACTTCAAAATCAACCTGTAACTTCTCAATGATCTGACCCTCATCAAAATTTGAGATCCCCTGAATCACCCGGTGAGTAGGTAGTATTCTCAAATCGCCCGCTTCTGTATTGGTGAGATACATCAGATGGAAATTATAACCCTCCTCTCCGGTGTGCTTAGGATTTTGCTTAGCCTTTCTCTTTTTAGAGAGCAAGGACCCTTCATAACGATGGTGTCCATCCGCAAGGATAATGGATTTGTCTTTGATGAAATCAATAAATTTCTGAATAACATACGCGTCATGAATCACCCCCAGCACATCGCGCACACCTTGATAATCTTCGCAATCATAGACAGGACTCAGGATAGCCTCATCCATATATTTCTCCAGAGTAAACGATTCATCGGTATAAAGTCCATGCGTGGGACTCACATGTAATTCTGTTTTTTCCAACAATTCAATGCGGTCATTCACTGATTTGGGTATCGTGTTTTCATGACGGAGAAGGACATTCTCACTCCAATCGTAAGTCCTGATATGACTGATAAAGCCCTTGCGACAATATTCTTTGCTTGATCCTGAAAGTTTAAAATACTGATAGTATACATAGATAGCCGGCAGCTTATCCTGAACAATAACCCCTTCTTTTTTCCATTGTTTTAAAAGAAACGCGGCCCGGATCGAGGCATCCGGTCCTTCGGGCACAGACAGATGGATGGAATTTAATGGATTTTGATATAACGACTTACGCTGTTTATCAGAAACCACATCAAACAAAGGAGAAGTAAGAGTATCGATATCTTTTGCCAAAGAGTCATTGTATCTCCAGGCCCTTATTGGTTTTATTTCAGCCATTAGTTAACCCGATTTTTCCGCCAGTTACTCGAAGTGGAATTTATGTTCTCTGTTTTAAGAGAAGTCCTTTTGATTTCGTTGATTGCCTGGGTGGCCAGCACCGAGGCGAGCACTTCCTCATCTTCGATTGATTTGTCCTGGATACGTTCTGGTGTGAAATATTTTTCAACAAACTTAGTGTCAAAGTCACCGGAACGAAAGGCTTCATGGTTCATCACAAATTTACAAAAACCGAGTGTGGTCTCCAGCCCTGTAATCTCATACTCATCAATGGCCCGGATAGTTTTCTGAATGGCTTTCTCACGGGTTTCGTCATGACAAATCATTTTGGCAATCATAGGATCGTAATAAAATGGAATTGTCATCCCTTGTTCAAAGCCATCGTCTACTCTAATCCCATGACCTTGCGGGCGTTTATAGGTTTTAAGAGTTCCAATATCCGGTAAGAAATTATTGGTTGGATCTTCGGCATAAACCCTGACCTCTATCGCGTGACCGTGAATAGAAAGATCTTCTTGTTTAAAGGGTAGCTTTTCTCCTTCGGCTATTTTGATTTGAAGTTTCACCAAATCCAGTCCAGTGATTTGTTCGGTTACTGGGTGTTCAACCTGCAAACGTGTATTCATCTCCAGGAAATAGAAATTCTTATTCTCATCCAAAATGAATTCAACAGTGCCGGCATTGTAGTAATTGGCGGCCTTGGCAACGGCTACAGCCGCTTTGCCCATTCTCGCTCTAAGTTCTTCAGTGAGAATGGAAGAAGGAGCTTCTTCAATTACTTTTTGATGTCTCCGTTGAATAGAGCATTCGCGTTCAAAAAGATGGACTACATTACCATGCTGGTCGCCAAAAATCTGGAATTCGATGTGGCGGGGATGGGTAACATATTTTTCAATGAATACAGAGCCATCGCCAAAGGCAGACATGGCCTCGCTGATGGCGCGTTCCATCTGTTCTTCAAATTCACCTTCGTTGTTTACAATTCGCATCCCTTTTCCTCCACCTCCGGCACTTGCTTTGATTAAAATCGGATAACCGATTTCTTTGGAAATTTTTTTTGCCTTTGGAATATCAGAAATGGGTTCGGCTGTGCCAGGCACCAATGGAACATTAAACTTAGCAGCAGCAGTTTTGGCAGCAAGTTTACTTCCCATCAATTCAATGGATTCGGCAGAGGGCCCGATGAAAATCAAGCCAGCCTTTTTTACTTCAGCAGCGAAATCTTCATTTTCAGACAGGAAGCCATACCCGGGATGAATAGCATCCGCGTTAACCATTTTTGCGGCATCAATAATTTTATGAATGACCAGGTAGGACTGCGAAGAGGCAGGAGGACCAATGCAAATCGCCTCATCGGCAAATCGTACATGCAGCGCGTTGCGATCGGCCTCGCTAAAGACCGCTACTGTTTGAATACCCATTTCACGGGCACTTCTCATGATTCTCAGGGCTATTTCGCCACGGTTGGCAACCAGCAATTTTTTGATTTTTGTCATAACGTTTCGCTTCTGCAATGCTAACGATTATAAGCTAAGCTTAAAAGAGACCTTTTTCAAAGTTCCTGTATACTGTGCGTTTATTTTTTTATTTTTGCCGCAATTTTAGTTGATTATCAGTTTGATTAATGGATTGATGCAGCTATAGGATATCTTCACCGAAAACAACCTAAACAATGGTCGACTTATTTGAAAAGTTAAAAATGGAGGCCGGCCCACTGGCCAAGTATTCACATCTGCCTGATGATTATTTTTTCTTCCCCAAGCTGGAAGGTGAAATAGGTCCGCGGATGAAATTCAATGGAAAGGAAGTTTTAAACTGGAGCTTGAATAACTATTTGGGATTAGCCAACCACCCGGAGGTGAGAAAGGCTGATGCAGAGGCAGCGGCTGAATACGGATTAGCATCGCCCATGGGTGCACGTATGATGTCTGGAAACTCAGTACATCACATTGAGTTAGAAAAACAACTGGCATCATTCGTTATGAAAGAAGATGCTTTTTTGCTCAACTACGGCTATCAAGGCGTTTTATCAGTCATCGATGCATTGGTTGATCGTAAGGACGTCATTGTTTATGATTCTGAATCACATGCGTGTATTATAGATGGCGTGCGCCTGCACATGGGTAAGCGCTTTGTTTATCCTCACAATAACATGGAGAACCTGGAGAAACAACTTCAGCGTGCCACTAAGCTAGCCAATGAGACAGGTGGTGGTATTTTAGTAATCACTGAGGGCGTGTTTGGTATGTCAGGTAACATGGGTGATCTGAAAGGAATTGTTGAACTAAAGAAGAAGTATAATTTCCGCTTGTTGGTGGACGATGCACACGGTTTTGGTACGATGGGTGCAACAGGTGCCGGAGTAGGTGAGGAGCTAGGAGTACAAGACCAGATCGATCTTTATTTCTCAACCTTTGCGAAATCAATGGCCAGCATTGGTGCTTTTGTAGCAGGCGATAAGAAAATTTTGAAATACTTGCGCTACACCGTTCGCTCACAGATTTATGCTAAGTCGCTGCCAATGCCATTCGTGATCGGTAACCTAAAGCGCCTGGAATTAGTAAAGAAGCATCCTGAATTAAGATCAGATTTGAAGCAAGTCATGGCTGCCATTAAGACTGGCTTGAAGGACCGTGGGTTTAACATCAATCCAACACAGACACCTCCAACCCCTGTACTCTTTAAAGGTGGGGTTGGTGAAGCTGCTAATATGTCTATGGATTTAAGGGAAAATAGCGGCATTTTCTGTTCTGTGGTAATCTATCCCGTGGTGCCAAAAGACGTGATTATGTTTAGAATCATCCCCACAGCGGCTCATACCCTGTCGGATGTGGAAGAAACGTTAAATGCCTTTTCTGCCCTAAAAACGAAGCTTGACAGTGGTTTTTACCGCAAAGAGGAGTTGGTTAACGTTACCAAAATCTAAAAAAATGGGTTTTTGGCTTTTTTTTAAAGGTTTTTAGTTAAATTGGCATTACGAAATCAATTTTTAAATCTTAAAATCTTATAAAAAATGAAAAAATTTGAAGAACTAAAGACTCTGATTGCATCACTTGAAGGCGATGCAGATAAGTTCTACAACAAAGGAAATAGCGCTGCTGGAACCCGAATCAGAAAGGGCATGCAAGACCTAAAAAATGCAGCTCAGGCGATTCGTGCCGAAGTTCAGGAATTGAAGAACAAGACCGGTAATTAATCACGAGTTGATAATCACTTTAAAAAAGGCCGGATCTTCTGATTCAGCCTTTTTTTGTTCAGAGCTTTTTATAAAGTGCACTGATTTTTTTCTGCAGACCCGATGAGGGTTTTGTTAAAGGTAATCTCACGGTGTGTCCACAAACTCCAATCAAACTCAGCAGATACTTTAGACCTACCGGGTTTCCTTCTTCATACATAGCACCGTTGATATTGATGATCTTGAATTGTTCGGTCTGTGCTTGTTTCAATCTTCCTGAATAAAAATTCTCTTTGATTTTTAAAAATATCTGAGGCAAAGCATTGGCGAGCACCGAAATCACGCCAACTCCTCCGATAGAATAAAGTGGCAGTGTTAACATGTCGTCACCCGATATCAGCATGAAGCCTTTCGGTTTTTCCTTCACGATTTTCATACACTGTTCCAGGTTACCAGAGGCTTCTTTTATGCCGATGATATTTTTCAGTGAAGCCAAACGCAAGGTTGTTTGTGCACTTATGTTGGAACCTGTGCGGCCCGGAACATTATATAGAATGATTGGCAAAGGAGAGGCCGCTGCGACCTGCTTGAAGTGCTGAAAAATTCCTTCCTGCGGAGGTTTATTATAATATGGACTTACAGATAGAATTGCAGTGACTCCTTTCAGATCCGTTGACGTAAGTTCGTCCAAAACATTTTGCGTATTGTTGCCGCCAATACCATACACAATGGGAAGTCTTTTTGGGTTGTTTTCCAAAACGAATTTCAATACACTCTTTTTTTCCTCTTTGCTTAAGGTTGCTGATTCACCGGTGGTGCCCATCACAACAAAATAATCTACCCCCTTAGCGGTATGTATCAACAACCTTTTAAGGGCCTTGAAATCAATTTTTCCGATTTCCTCAAAAGGGGTGACCAACGCGACTCCGGTGCCAAAAAGTTTTTTCATTACCGCAATTGTCTGGTATAATTATACATCGTTTCTATTAATCCTTTGATAGTTCCATTTTGTTCGATCATCAACTCAAAATAGGGACTCTCCAACTCGTTGAACTTACCCACCCTACAATGGGCTTTGCTCCGCGCAAGCAGGTGCAAAATTAGTGGATTTGATTCCTTGTCAATATAAAATAAGTAGTCAAACGCAGTCTCGGCAAATTTTAATGCATTGGGTGCGTTCACATCCCCCCAGAATGATAGGTCCTTAATGGTGAAGAAGTCAAACTTAAATTCGTGATTGGTTTTTTCTTCAGGAAGAAATTCAAGTATCTGAACTTTCTTGCCATCCCGTTCCAGTTGTTGCACAAACTCCTTTATATCCTCATGTTTTTGCTTGTCCTCCACGGTAAAAATTATTCCCATACTTGCCGCTTGCTTATAGGGCATGCTGGCACGCGATGTTTTATTTTTTTTAAGAGCGGAGTCCGTCCGCATCTTCAGAAAGGTCATTTTAAACATGGTCGAAAGCTAATAAAGTATGTTCAAACTATGGCGCTATTTTATTTAGGCTAATTTTTCAGCAGGTCTTCAAACTCTTTTTCGGAGATGATTTTTACACCGAGCTTCTCTGCTTTTTCTTTTTTGACAGGTCCCATATTGTCGCCAGCGAGTACATAGTCAAGTTTACCTGAAATGGAAGAAAGTACTTTTCCACCATGGGAAATAATTACTTCTTTCAGTTGATCTCGTTCATAATTTTGAAAAACACCTGAGACAACAAATGACTTGCCGCCTAACACATCACTTACCAGGGTTGGTTCGAGTTGAGTGGACTGGAACTGCAGGCCCGATTTTTTTAAGCGATCTATTTCTTTTGTATTATCCGTATCCTTGAAAAAGTCCACAACACTTTGTGCAATTTTTTCTCCTACTTCCGGGGCCTCTAGCAATTGCTCATAGGAAGCTGCGGAAAGCGCATCAATATTTTTAAAATGACGCGCTAATTTTTCTGCCACCGTTTTGCCCACGTAGCGAATGCCGATACCAAATAGTACGCTTTCAAAACTCTGTGATTTCGATTGCTCGATTCCATCCAGCATGTTTTGTGCTGACTTCTCTTTCACTTTGTCAAGTTTCAACAAATCATCTTTTGTCAAATCATATAAATCTGCCGGGGTTTTTACCAACCCCAGATCATAGAGTTGCTTGATGGTCTGCTCACCCAACGAATCAATATCCATGGCTTTGCGTTGAATGAAATGTTCAACACGACCTTTAATCTGAGGAGGACAGCCTTTTTCATTTGGGCAGTAATGGTTTGCTTCTCCTTCTTTGCGGATTAATTCTGTATTGCACTCCGGGCATCGGGATATATAAACCACCGGCTCCAGCATAGGATTTCTTTTTTCGATATCCACCCCGGTCACTTTAGGAATGATCTCACCACCTTTTTCAACAAAGACATAATCACCAACGCGTAAATCAAGTCTTGCAATTTCATTAGCATTGTGTAGCGATGCTCTTTTAACGGTTGTGCCCGCCAGAAATACTGGTTCTAGTTCCGCCACCGGAGTTACAGCACCTGTTCGACCCACCTGGTAAGTGATCCCGTTCAACCGCGTGCTGATACTCTCAGATTTATATTTATAAGCGATCGCCCACCGTGGGCTTTTTGCTGTAAATCCTAATCGCTCTTGTTGTTCAAGATTATTTACTTTAATAACAACGCCATCGGTATCGAGTGGTAAATCGGATCTTTTGTGTTCCCACTCTTTAATGTACAGAAGTACCGCTTGAATGTCTTTGCATTTTTTATAAGTAGGAGAGACTCTGAATCCCCAAGCTTCCAGTTTATGAATGGCATCCGCATGTGTTTCTACCTCGTTGTCTTCGCCAAGAAGATAGTAGGCATAGCAATCCAATTTACGCTTAGCCACTTCAGTTGAGTCTTGCATCTTAACTGTACCCGAGGCAGTGTTGCGTGCATTCGCATAGGTTTCTTCACCAATGTCTTCGCGATCTTTATTGAGTTGTTTGAATACTTCTTTCGGTAAATAGACTTCACCACGCACTTCAAACTTTGCGGGCACATTTTTTGACTTTACTCTCAGGGGAAGACTTCGAATTGTTTTAATGTTGGCGGTGACATCATCACCTCGTACTCCATCGCCACGGGTTACTGCTTTTATAAGCAATCCATTTTCGTAAATCAAACTGATGGAAACTCCATCAAATTTTAGTTCGCAGAAATACTCGTATTCATCACCCTCTAAAATCTTTGCGACACGTCCGTCAAAATCTGTTAGCTCTTCTTCGGAGTAGGTATTCCCCAACGAAAGCATAGGGTATTGATGATATACGGTAGCAAATTCCCTGGTGATGGTGCCACCCACGCGAAGGGTGGGCGAGTCGGGCAGACGAAGTTCAGGATATTGATTTTCTAAGGAGATTAATTGATCAAGCAGTTGATCAAATTCGTAATCTGAAATTTCAGGTTTACTTTTTTGATAATAGAGATCGTTGTGATGGGTAACCTGATCCGTTAGTTCCTGTATCTTCTTTTTTGCTTCTTCTGCTTTCATAAAGGTTCTACAAATTAACGAAATTCAGAATCTGGCAGGCAGTTAATGCCGCTGTTTCTGTTCGCAGGCGATTGGGACCTAAGCTTACTTTTTTGAAACCATGTTCGGTCGCTAACTGTATTTCATCCTTATTGAAATCACCTTCAGGGCCAATCAAAACGAGGTAGCTCTGTTTGGGTTTAGCCAATAATTTTAGCTGATCTGGATTGCTGGCATCTACGTAGCAAATGAATTTTTGAGTGGCTTCTTGTGAAAGGATCTCTTTGAGGGAAACCATATCAGTAATGTAAGGCAACCGGGCTTGCCCCGATTGCTTCATGGCACTCACAGCAATTTTTGTAAGTCGATCCAGATTCACGGTTTTTCGCACTGAGTTTTTGCATAAGAGAAGATGAATGTTCTCCACACCAATCTCTACGGCTTTCTCTACAAACCACTCCGTTCTGTCCATATTCTTGGTGGGAGCTATGGCAATGGATATACTAAAGCCCCGCGGAGGTATTTCCTTTTTTTCACTGATGGTAAAGCCACATTTTTTTGGATCAGCATCGCTGATGAATGCCCGGTATAAAAAACCATGGCCATCGGTCAGCTCGATGGTATCACCCATTTGCATACGCAACACTTTGACGGCATGCCGCGATTCATCGGGATCCAGATGAAGGATTCCTTGCGAGATGGCGGGTTGATAAAACAGATTCAATGCGTAATCAGGAATAAGATTCTTGAAGTTTGGAAACGTGGTTTACATAATCCTGCATGGCTTGCTCTTTTGCAATCCCTTTTTTGGAAGCCCACGCATCAAACTTTGCAATGGCTTTGAAATCAAAACCTCCTGGGCGATCGCCTGATACATCTCCATCAATGGCTTGCTTGAATAGGGCGTATAAATCGAGAAGCTCTTCGTTGGACGGACGTTTGGTCAGTTCTTTTGACTTTGTTACCGCGATAGTGAAATCATCGATGAGTGCCATGGTTTTATTGTTATAAGTATAGAGTTAAAATTTGATTGAGCGGAAATACAACAGCAAAAAGGCCGGGTAGTAAATCCAGCCTTAAAGATAATGGTTATGAGTATTAGTTTATCGCTTGTCGAGGCCAACGTATGGCCTGAGATTAGGACCAGTATAAATCTGGCGCGGGCGACCAATGGGTTCTTTGTTTTCGCGAAGTTCTTTCCATTGAGCGATCCATCCGGGTAAACGGCCAATGGCAAACATTACTGTGAACATGTCTACCGGTATGCCTAATGCTCTGTAAATGATTCCTGAATAGAAGTCCACGTTGGGATACAACTTGCGCTCTACAAAATAAGGGTCTTTCAGGGCAATTTCTTCCAGTTTCATGGCAATCTCCAAGGTTGGGTCATTCACTCCCAACTTTGATAAAACATCATCTGCAGCTTTCTTGATAATTCTGGCGCGTGGGTCAAAGTTTTTATAAACGCGATGACCGAAGCCCATGAGACGGAAAGAATCATTTTTGTCTTTTGCCTTGTCAATCCATTTATCTACGTTGCCACCATCTTTCTTAATTTCTTCGAGCATCAGAATCACTTCCTGGTTGGCACCTCCGTGAAGAGGCCCCCAGAGCGCATTGATTCCGGCTGAAATGGAAGAATAGATACTCGCTTTTGATGAACCCACAATGCGCACCGTTGAGGTAGAGCAGTTTTGCTCGTGATCAGCATGTAGAATCAATAATTTGTCGAGTGCTGCGGCTACCACTGGATCCACTTCATATTGTTCAGCCGGAAGGGCGAACATCATTTTCAGGAAGCGAGAGCAATAGTCCAATGAATTGTCAGGATAGTTTACCGGATGTCCTACTTCATTTTTATACGCCCACGCAGCAAACGTGGGCATCTTGGCAAGTGAACGGATAATGCTCAGATGTACTCCTTCTTTAGATCTGTTTGGATCTAAAGACTCAGGATAGAAAGCAGTTTGTGCGCAAAATAGTGATGATAGAACTCCCATGGGATGTGCGCTGGATGGAAACCCATCCAGTATTTTCTTGATGTCCTCGTGAACCATGGTGTGGTTCTTGATGTCCCCGCTGAACTTATTCAGTTGTTCAGGAGTGGGTAGTTCACCAAAAATAAGCAGGTAGGCGACTTCAATAAAAGTTGATTTTTCTGCAAGTTCCTCAATGGAATATCCGCGATAGCGAAGGATCCCCTTATCACCATCCAGAAACGTAATGGCACTTTTGGTTGCACCGGTATTTTTATAACCAAAGTCAAGCGTAACGGTGCCTGTTTGCTCTAACAAATTACTGATATCAATTCCCTGTTCCCCTTCGCTTCCTTCTACTATTGGAAATGTGTATGATTTGCCGTCAATAATTATTTCTGCTGTCTTTGCCATGATAGATCGATTTAACTTTGGTTTTAAAGATATACCGTAGAACGCTTACAAAAAAATCCCTCGTGTAAATTAGTTGTTACCTAAGATCAGCGGCATGCCATCCTTTCCTGAGCCGATGATAATGGTTTTGCTGTTGGGAGATTTTGACAATTCTAAGGTTGCTTCTATTCCTCTCATTTTCAATAGTTTGTCAGTCAAGCTGTTGTTGATGATATTGTTCGCTCGCGATTCACCTTCCGCGGCAATACGCTTACGTTCTGCTTCGCTTTTTTCTTTGTCGAGGCGAAACTGATAGGCAAGGGCTTCCTGTTCCTGTTGCAGTTTACTTTCAATGGCTACTTTAATTTGTTCGGGCAGCATGATGGAGCGTATCAACACGGCCGTTGCATGTACGTTATTCTTATTAAGAATTGTTTCCGTTTCGCTTTTAATGGCAGTTTCTACTTCTGCACGTTTGGTGGAGTAAATTTCTTCTGCAGTAAATCGACCCATTACCTGGCGCACGGTCGATCTCACCTCAGGAATTACCAATACGGTCTCATAGTCGGTGGTAAACTGTTCGTGGATATACCCTATTTTATCGGGAATAGGATAGTAGCGCACGGTAATATCAATGTGGATGGAAAGACCATTCCTATCCAGTACATCCATATTTTCTTCGGATGACATTTCATTCACCTTGTAGGTATATACATCATTCCAGGGTGCTTTCATGTGGGTGCCTGGCCCCGCTATATTGTCTTTGTCCAACCCTTTTCCAAAGGGATAGAATACCACCGCCCGCTCGGTGGCACTAATGGTGTAAAATAAGCTTGATGACAAGGCCATCACCACAATGAAAGCGATGATGCCTAAAATGATAAAGGGTAATCTTCTGTTATTCATATTTATTAGTTTTTGTTTTCACTTTCATTCCTGGGCAATCCCAGCAATTTTCCAATAATCAGCATGGCATATAAGGTGCCCCAAACCGATTCAATGACACTTACATTTTTGATCAATTTGGAAGGATTAAGATCAGAGTCAATTCCCCCCAATACACTAAAACTATAGGTAACACATTCTGAGTAGTTGGGCAACCCCAGCTCAACTTCGACACCTAAACTTCCGGGCCGGGCAATGCTGATTAAATCGTATAAACTTCCGAATGAGATACCCACCATAAGAAAAACGCAGGCCGCACCCCATAGTTTATCGGAAGTGATGAATCCTGCCGAAAACATGTCACGGATGGCAAAGCCAATTACGGTCACCTCTATCGGAAAAAGTATACCATGTATAATCAGGAGGTAGGCTTGGCGGTCGGCAACATGAATAATTTGATAATATGGAAATTCAACTAAAATGCCTGTCGTTACGATCCCAACAAGGAGTATGAGAATGACAAGTATAAGAATCTTACTATCCGTGAAATTTCGGAGTAAGTCCCACAATAAAAAAGCATAGACAGCGCCAAAGGAGGAAAATACGGTTATAATGAATTTTGACAGATCAGATTTTGAATCCTCAAGCAGGGGCTCATAAAGGATAAGTCCCAGCACGACTAATGCGATCTGGATGACCACCACATTTCGGTAGTCTTTTGCCTTCTCTTTTTGAAGTTCAAGCTTGCTTAAAAAACCTTTGGCTATTAGTTGAAACATGGATGTGTGAGATGCATCGCGAAGCTAGCAATTTGATCCAATAAAATGTATAATATAGTAGTGTCTAAAAATGAAAAAAGCGATACCCTTTCGGAAATCGCTTTTTCATTAGATGAATTCTAATGTTAGTTGGTAGTGCCTGATCCTTCTTCGCCTGTATTTTCAGAAGGAGCGGGTGTTGGTGTTGGGGTCGGTGCCGGTGGAAGAACAGCAGGAGCAGGTGCTACAGGTGCCGGAGCAGTAGCTTTCTTAGGAGCCGCCTTCTTCACCACTTTTTTCGGAGCGGCTTTCTTTACCGGTGTTGCAGCCTTTTTCGCCACTTTCTTAACAGCTTTCTTAGTTGCTTTTTTAGTAGCTTTCTTCACAACTTTCTTAGCTGCTTTTTTTGCTACTTTTTTCACAGCTTTTTTTGCTGATTTTTTAGCTGCCTTCTTCACTGCTTTTTTGGGTTTTGCCTTCCCTTTTTTAGCAGCCTTTTTTGCTTTTTTTGCCATAGTGTATCAGGTTTATTTTTTTGGGTTTTGGTAAAAGTCAGAGTTTTCATAACACTTCTTTAGTAAATGTAGAAACAGATTTACTCACCTATGCAATAAGTAGGCACTTTTTTTACAGTTAGTTTGATCAATCCGGGTGGAGATGCAGAATCTTAAGGCAATAGCTCAGAGATTTGCACAACTTGCCTGACGAGAGAACGGCAATTACTTTTTGGTTAGTTCTGGCCTGATAGCCTTTGAAATTTTAAGGGAATAATTTAATAAATTGGACACCCGATAAGCAAGTTCAGATATGGAATTCTGCCATAGCCTTCGTCATCTTTTCAAGCATGATAGCAGTAACCTGATATCGTTGACGGAATTGCATGCCATTGTCAATTCAAACCTTGATAAGGATTACTCGCTTGAGCAGATCATTATAGGCATGGATTACGCGGGATTCCAACGTGTTCATGATAAATACCGTGTTCAGGTCATTCATTCAATTAATGATACTGATTGAATGTTATTGTGGAAAACTCCACCTAACCCCATGTTATTGTTGAGTCCGGCAATCATTCGCGAGTCTGTGGCCAGCTCTGGCATAGAAAACATTAACACCACCGTAGAAAAAGTACTGGAGCAGCAACTCTTTCCGGAGACAGAACAGAAAATTGAAAACAAAGAAGTGCTTCGCTACCGCGATGCTATACTATGGGGTTTTGAAAACATGAAGAATGTGCCATTGGGCAATCGCCTGATCACCGGTATTCATAAGGAGTTGCTTGGCGAACGCAGTCATGGCTACCGCACCAATCAAAACAAAATTGAAAATTCCACTTCCGGTGAAGTGTTATACACACCACCGCCTGCCACCGAGATAGTTAAGCTCATTGCCAATTGGGAAAACTTCATTCACAACGAAGAAGACGGAATTGACCCATTAATCAAATGCGCCATTGCCCATTATCAGTTCGAGGCCATTCGCCCATTTGGTGATGGCAACGGAAGAACAGGTCGGATTCTAATTGTGCTTTATTTAGTGCAGGCCGGTCTGCTCAATTATCCTATTTTGTTTATCAGCGGCTACATCAATAAAAACCGAAGTGATTACTATCGTTTACTTCGTGAAGTGACCATACAAGAAAACTGGTGTGAGTTCATTGAATACCTGTTGAAAGGATTTTATTTACAGGCACGCGAAACAAAAGAGCAATTATTTAAGGTGATGGATTTGTTCAATGCATACAAAACAGGCATCAAAGAAAAATGTGGCAGTATTTACTCAGCCGATCTGGTAGAGCAATTATTCTCCATGCCTATTGTTACCCCTGTTCGCCTGGGCAGTATGCTGAATATTCACTATACCACGGCCACACGTTACCTAAAGCAATTGGAAAAAGAAGGATTCTGGCGGTATCAGCAAGTGGGCAAGTATCAACTATACATCAATAAACCCTTAGTGGTATTACTGCAAGGCTAATATGTATTAGAAAAACAGGTCGTTAATGTAAAAGAGAAAATGAATTACTTCCCGATACAGAATTTGCTCACAGCAAGTAATCAGTGCGTCAGGCAGGTCACGCAACAAAGCAGCAACAAAAATTACCGAATCATCGCTATAGAAACCTAAACATCCCGAAAAAGATGTTTTGGAGTTTGTTATCAAAACAAAGATAGAATTTTCTAATGCATCTCGCCAGACGGTAGTTCAATTACTGTGAAAAGAAAAAATTGGACGAGAGATATGAAGCACTAACCCAGTTTCAAGTGTGCTGATAAGTCATTGAAATATTTCTTCGACCAAATGACAAGCTTGTTGCCCTCCGGAATAAATCGAACGACATCGGCTTTTACTTTTTCCATATCAACCGAATTGATTCTGTTGGTTAACAATTTTCTGAATTGTTGTTCAGTCAGTTTTTCTTTTTCAAGATCTCCGCTGCCGTAGGCTCGTTTAACAAAGTGTTTTAAATTCATGGCAACGCCTTTCTTTACATACCATTCGAAATCATACCAGTCACGACCTTTCACATTTTCTTTCCATTTGCGAAAAAGCAGTGCGTGCATTTTACCGGCAAAGAGGTAGGGCAACGTAAAACATTTCACATAGAATGAAAAAGGTCGCAGCAGCAATTTCTCTTCTGTTTCAAAACCAATAGGTGGAACCGTATCAACTTCAATTTTGATTTTGATGTGGGCTTGCTGTGAGAGACCGCTTTGCGGAATGATGCCTTCCAGTACAAGCTCTTTCCAGATCGTCTCGGATTTCAAAAAAGCGGAGTCAACATGAGTATCCTTTACTTTCTTTTTTTCTTTGATGGACACCTGCATGCCCAATGCCTGAAATTCATTCTGAATGGCGTTCAGATATTTGTCCAGGGAAAAGTCAGGATCGGACTCCAGAAGAGAAAAATCCAAATCTTCTGAAAAGCGATCAAGTCCATGAAATATGCGAAGAGCAGTGCCGCCATAAAATGCAGCCTTCTCAAAGAAGCCACCGCGATACAAGCCGGCCAGCGCAACTTCCTGCATGATCTCACGAAGGGCTGATTGTGCCTCGTCCGTGTTCTTCGCATTATATTCTGCCAACAAGTCTTTAATCATAATTCCTGTATCACATTAACAACCATTGATAAACTTTCTTCTTTCAGACTTCCTTTTATCCAGGTCCTCATTTCTTTAGCGTTGAGTTGTCTTAAAGCATCTTCATCCATTCGCAAGTTTTCAAGCAGGAATTCTTTTGCGGCTTTCCTGCTGCGAAGCAACAATCCTGAAGTGGTGATGATTTTATCAAACAATGCTTTTTCTGGAGACGCAACCATGGCGTATTGTTCATCGGCAAGTTTTTCGGATCGAATTCCAAATGCATAGTATGGCAGGGGTAGTCGCGTATAGGTAAAGGTACCCGATGGTGTTTTGAATTTGCGAGGAGCCTGAGTAGTCATTGACGCGATTTCATAAACACGTTCCGGAATAAGGCCGTGATAAGACAACGCGGTTTCTACCGATACGTAGCTGGGACCCAAAATATGATTGGCCAGAAGAAACGGTTCTGGTTTCCGGTCGATGTTTAAAGCCGGACCAACAACATATAATCCTTTTTTGATCGATTGAATGACGCCTTCTTTTGCCAATTGATAAATTTTGTCATTGGGTCGCTCGTAATCCTTCAATATGGATACCAGCAATTGATGCGACAATGGCTGGTTCGACAAACGCGTGAGTGTAGGCCTATAATCCATATTGTAATATTTTATAAAGATAAACGAAATAATTCAGATTACGTTATCAATATTTTACAATGCTATCAGAATTAATTCGGTCATCCAGAATTACTTCGGTCATCCCTACTTACGGACTCTCGGACCAATGTAGGACTAGGAAAGAAGCCTTACAGAAAGGACACGGACATCGAACAAATTGAGTTGAAAGACTCAAAGTAAGCCGCAATACTTTTGAAGGAAGCGCAAAGCGAAAAAACGCATTGCGCCTTTATTATTGCATACTGCGAGCAACATGTATGTGTGCCACGTGTCGCCACGCCACCGGACAAACGGCTGCCACACTTAGAAACACAAGACCTTTACCTTTTTTTACCCCTAAAAACAGGTAAATAACCTGGACGATTACTTAAAAAACGTTTTAGGAATACGTTTTACTGATTGCGTTAAACGGTTTTATGTTGAGCCCTTATTTGACATAGTACTTCTTACTGATAGCAAAGGAAGACGGCAACAATAGCAAGAAAGGTAAGGCCTGAGAATAGTCAACCTCACTGTATGAAGATCCGATCTTCAAGGTATCATAATACTTCTCCCGTTTTAAATAGTAATTAATCTCACTGGGTATGCTCCATGCAACGTTACCGATATGACTTGCAAGGTACCACTTCTCCAGCAACCTGACTGCCCGCCCGTTGCCATCTGCAAAGGGGTGTATCTTGACAAATACCAGATGAATAAATGAGGCATAGTAGAAACAATCATCCATTGTTAACTTCTTTGCCCTCAAGCCAGCTATATCGGTGAATAACAATTTCGTTTCCTTACCTGCAATTTCCTTGTCGGCTCCACGATAAACGGTGAACAGAATATTACCAACTTTTACGTCTTTGTCTCTCACTTTTCCTCTGTAGCGATCGTCCATAGAAAAATTACGGCTTAATATCTTATGGGCTTTGAATAAATTTGGCAAGGTCAAAGCGTGATCGCGTGCAAACTGATAGGCCTCAATCAAATCGTCAATCTGTTTCATTTCCCTATTCTCATATCCAGATTGCTTATTGTACAAGTAGCTATCCATATCAATACCACTACCCTCAATCAATGATGAATAAACCGATGAGGCTGACAATACCGGAAGAGTTTTAACCCTTAATGAGGCTAATTGCTTCAAGTGTTTAGCGATTGTAAAACGCTGTCGTTTCTTATATCCTGATAAACAAATGGTACTTATCAATTTCATGGTGTGCTTTCTGTTTTAAAGTTAGTAAATATTAAAGGTTCATAAATCTAAAATCTTCCTCGACTTCGAATCCTCAATTTTCCCTGTGACAATTATTGCTTTTGCTTCTTCAATTAGCTTGCTCAGGGATACTTTAGCTTTGATTGGGAGGGGGGTATTTCTTTGCCTTTCAAGATGGTTGAATATACTTTCAATGCTCACCTGAGATCGTATGCCTTCAATCCTTGTATTAACCTGACTGTAAAAAACTATCCTACTATTGACTTCTGACTCCTGAGTAATACCTTTTAAGTAGCTGATTGCTTTGGGAAGAATCAAGAAGACATCATTCTCCTGGTCGAGTAGTTCATCAATAATTTCATTTGCTGCAGCGAACACTACATTACCAAATTGAGGGTCTGC
Organism: uncultured Ohtaekwangia sp.; assembly: GCA_964540915.1. Classification (GTDB taxonomy): domain Bacteria; phylum Bacteroidota; class Bacteroidia; order Cytophagales; family Cyclobacteriaceae; genus ELB16-189. Next base: position 14,623 of record CAZIOY010000040.1, on the reverse strand, counting down.
CAACTTACGTAATTGTTCAATAAACTTTTCACGTATATCAGTTCCAGTAAAGATAAATCAGCTAAAACGTAACACAGACAAGCATTTATGAAATAAAGGAATTGCAATTACTTTCCGATACAAAACTTCGAAAAAATGTTATCAAGCAAATCCTCTGTTGTGATTTCTCCGGTGATCTCACCAAGATGATGTAATGATTGCCGTATGTCCATGGCTAGAAAATCCCCGGTCACTCCGGATTCAAGTCCTGTCAACACACGATGAAGCGATTGATTGGTCTCCACCAGCTTTTGATAGTGACGAAGATTGGTAACCAACACATCTCCCTGGCGCACTTCATGAATTTGAAACTTAGAAAGGATACTTTCCTTCAAAACATGTAGATTGGTTTTTGATGCAGCAGAGATCAATATGAAGTTCTGATTTTCTATTGCTTTTAAAATATCTGGTTGGGCGCGATCAACTTTATTTCCAATTTTCAGATAGGGGATACCCAAACTTTTAAGTTCATTCTCTTCAGCTTCCAACTCTTTTAAATTGGTATTCGAGAGATCAAACATGTACAGAATCAAGGAAGCCTTCTTCATGCTTTCGCGGGTGCGGGTTATACCTAACGACTCAATAACATCGGTAGTTTCCCTAAGCCCGGCAGTATCCATAAATCGAAAACTGATCCCACCTAAAGTAATTTCATCTTCAATAACATCGCGCGTGGTGCCGGGTATGTCTGAGACAATCGCCTTCTCTTCATTGAGCAACGCGTTAAGCAACGTTGACTTACCGGCATTGGGCTTACCGGCAATCACCGTAGGTATACCGTTTTTGATTACGTTTCCTTCGTCAAAAGATTGAATAAGAATATGCAGGTAGTTCATGATTCTGTTTACCAGATCAGAAAGATCTTTGCGACCGGCAAACTCTACATCTTCTTCTCCAAAGTCTAATTCAAGTTCGATAAGAGATGCAAAATGGATAAGCTCGTCACGCAAATGTTTGATCTCTTTCGAAAACCCACCGCGCATCTGGTTGATGGCCGCCTGTCGTGCGTTATCAGTTTCGGCATTGATCAGGTCAGCCACCGCCTCGGCCTGGGCCAGGTCAAAACGGCCATGAAGAAAAGCTCTCTTAGTAAACTCCCCCGGTCCAGCCAAACGTGCACCTGCATGCAGAAATGCTTTGATCAGTTGCTTGACAATAAAAGGAGATCCATGACATGAGATCTCCACGGAATTTTCACGGGTAAATGAGTTGGGCTCTTTAAAAATGGTGACCAATACTTCATCTATTGATTTACCGTCTTCTTCAATCGTGCCAAGGTGCACGGTATGTGAAGGCTGACTCTCCAGATTTTTTCCTTTGAATAATTGCTGGGTGATGTGGATAGAATCTTTTCCTGACAACCTGATTACGGCAATGGCACTAATCCCTTGGGCAGAAGCCAAGGCAATGATGGTATCATCAACAGGAGAAAGAGAAGACATGGCTGCAAGATAATGAGTAATTGGCCAACTGAGATTTTGTTAAAGGGTAAGATTTCTGTCAGAGATGTTCTGATCTACATTATCCGATTGGCTCCCGAACAATGAGGACCGGAATTTTCACTCTATGACGAACGGTGTCAACGGTGGTTCCGAAGATGAGGTCCTTCACCCACTTATGGCCATGGGCACCCATCACCAGTAAATCAGCATCAAATTCATTCACGATCTCAGGGATAACAAGTTTTGGATTACCAAATCCAATTTTTATCGCAGCCTGATAACCCTGCTCTTTCAATTGAGTGGCGTAGCTGTTCAGCGCGGCTGTATCTGCGCTTGATTCATGGTCAGCGATTTCACTTCCATACCACATGGCCCCGGCTGTTTCCACCACATGCACGAGCAAATAGCGGGCATCTTTACCTCCCTGAGAAACGGCACTGCGAATGGTCAATGAATCGATAGAGCTAAAATCGATCGTCACGGCAATTTGTTTATAAGGTGCTTTATCAAGGCTAATGAGTTCGGTGGCAGATCCATGCGGAGCGCGTGCTGTTTTTTCGCTTCTTCTTCTATCCAACCATGGCTTGAAGGAGATATATAACAACAGGATGCCTGCGGCCAAACAGAAAGGAATAGCGGTAAGCCAAACAATCCAGGCATTGTCTCCGGCAATGATGAGCCAACTGGAAATTTCCTGCGTCACCAACTTTCCATTGAGCGAAACGATAATGATGGCAATGGTCCAGGCAGCAATTTTCATCCACGGCTTGATCACAAACACACCCATTTTTTCTTTGTCGCTGGTGAAATGGATTAATGGAATAATGGCAAAACCTAGTTGAAGACTCAATACCACCTGGCTGAACACCAGTAGTTCTCCGGTTTTTCCTTCGCCATACATGAGAATGACGATGTATGCCGGAATGATGGCGATGAGTCGTGTAATAAGTCTGCGGAGCCAAGGAGCGATACGAAGATTCAGGTATCCTTCCATCACGATTTGCCCTGCGAGCGTACCGGTGATGGTTGAACTTTGTCCGGCAGCAATCAAAGCAATACCAAACATGATAGAGGCCCATTCATTGCCTAACAGAGGCGATAAGAATTTATAAGCATCCTGAATGTCGGACACCTCAAACATCCCGGCCCTGAAAAATGTGGAGGCCGCCAGGATCAGAATGGCTGAGTTAACGAGGAATGCTGCATTAAGTGCGATGGTAGAATCGATCAGATTGTATTTGATGGCGCTCCACACACCTCTTTCGCTTGGGTCGATTCTTCTGGTTTGAACCAAGGAAGAATGCAGATAGAGATTATGAGGCATCACGGTTGCTCCAATAATTCCTATGGCGATATACAAAGCGGCATCCGATGGGAGCGAAGGAATAAATCCTTTAACCAGTTCACCCATGTCGGGTTTTGCCCAGATCATTTCCAACAGGAAAGAAACCCCGATGATGGCAACCAATGCCACAATGAACGCTTCAATCTTACGCATGCCATAGCTTTGAAGTACTAAAAGCAAGAGAGTGTCTAAAACGGTTAAAGAGACCCCCCACATTAATGGCAGGCCAAATAGCAGTTGCAGGCCAATGGCCATACCCAATACTTCGGCAAGATCCGTGGCAGCAATGGCGATCTCAGCCAGAATCCACAAGCAGAAATTTACTATGGGATGGTAGGACGTTCGGGATGCCTGTGCCAGGTCCAATTGGCGCACCAGACCTAATCGCGCACTCAGGCTTTGCAGAAGCAACGCCATGAGGTTCGACATGAGCAACACCCAAATTAACTTGTAACCAAACTGACTGCCTCCTGCTATATCGGTAGCCCAATTGCCCGGATCCATGTAGCCAACGCTTACGAGATAGGCCGGTCCTAAAAAAGCAAATAATTTTCTCCAGCCTTTGCGGTTGGTTACATCCACCGAAGCATGTACCTCACTTAATGACTTTCTTGAAACATCACGCTCCCTCATATCATTCAGAAACTAAAATATTTTGTGATACTTCCTTTGAAATGAACACCCTGTGATCATTGATTAAAACCTCCATCGATTCATCGTAGTCCTCTTTTCCGAGAATCTTGATTTTGGTTCCGGGCTTGGCGCCAATCTTGTCGAGGTATTTTAAAAGATTTGAATCAGAATCTTTTACGGCAGCAATTTTTCCATGATAGCCAGCTTTCAACTGATCTAACGTGATCTGGGGTTGTAACTTGATTTTTCCCTTGCTGTCGGGGATAGGATCTCCGTGAGGATCTACCTTGGGATAGCCCAGAAACTCATCGAGTTTTTCAATCAGCCGGTGGGAGTTAATATGTTCCAGTTGTTCGGCCACTTCGTGCACTTCATCCCAGGTGAAGCCGAGTTTCTCTACCAGGAAGGTTTCCCACAGCCGATGCTTGCGAATTACCATCAGGGCTTCCGACTTTCCTTTACTAGTGACATTTACTCCATAGTATTTTTCATAACTTATAAACTCTTTGGCCGCCAGTTTTTTAATCATGTCGGTGGCCGAGGCAGCCTTGGTGTTCATGGCTTCCGCCAGTTCGTTGGTGAGCACAGATTTTGAGCCACCGTCAGAAAGGTGATAGATGGCCTTCAGGTAATTTTCTTCGGTAAGACTTAGCATCAGCGAATAGATCGATCGGCAAATATAAAAGTTTAGATTAGCCTAAAAAATAATTTAGACTAAAACTTTCTTGATTGATTCGAGCAATTTTTTTTCTTCCGAAGACCAGTCCACGCCAGTGGGAGCTACCGGGTAGAAGTCTGTCAGCTTCATTTTCTGTAATAGCGCAGGTGCGTCAATGGGTGCATGCAAGTCGATCGGAATAGCTGCCCGACAGGGATCACATAAGGTTACCCAAGGTGGATAGTTTTGCAGAAGTAAGGGCAACTGTGCGGACATGTACTCATACAATTTGGTGGGTATTCTATTTTCTGTGTGGGGGGACGAAGGATAATAGATGATGCCAAAGTCGGAGTTGAAAATCTGGGTTATTATTTCACGATGCGGCACGAGTTGGTCGCCACCGGTTAAGGAGATAAATGGTTTATCGTGGATGACGGACTTAACCGTGTTCAACGTGGAAGGGAGGGAACAATAACCGATGATGTGAAGTCTCACCGACTGGTCGTATTGATGAAGGATAGTAACCAGATCGATGGCCTCAAACACACCGGTGCTTTCGCTGATGGTTCCACTGAAAAGCAGGCGGATCATGCCGTTCGATTTTGTTCGGACAGATCCCTTTGGAAGTATGCTCTTGTTCTCTAGAACGACTGATTTATTTTGGAAGAATTTCATTTCTTTTTCAAAGCCTTTTTCGGCCAAAAAGAAGAGGTGAAAAAATGGTGAAAGCAGAACCTCTTTGCCTCGCACCCAAATTGCCAGAAGAGGTTTGATAAGAGAAGGAAAAGTGTCTGTCCAAAGAATATTCCGCCAGTAGTTCTCCTGAACATCGTAGATGATCTTAGAACCAAATAATATTCTGATCAGCACAGCAACTATCAGTAATTCATGGGTATTAACTATTAATACATCAGGCTTTACTTTAGATATCTTTTTAAAGATGAGGAGCGGTGTTATCACCCTTTGCAGGCTTAGCCGAACAAAATTTGGGTGCGGAAGGAGAATGATTTTAGCATCGGCTGGCAGTTGTTTTGAAGGATATCCAAGAATAAAAATCTCATAGTTTGGGTTACCGGAAAGAGACTTTCCCAACTTCTCAAACATGCGTGTATCATCTACTGGTTTGAGTACTGAGGCGAGGACTATTCTTTGTTTTTTCATTTATTGCAACCCGGTTTAAAAATAGGATATAAATGGAACTGAAAGAACTAATTGAAAAAGCGTGGGCCGACCGGGAGTTGCTTAAGTCTGCGGAGATACAAACTGCGGTGCGCGAGGTGGTGGCACTTTTAGACAAAGGCAAAATTAGGGTGGCCGAGCCTGATGGCGAAAACTGGAAGGTGAATGAGTGGATTAAGAAGGCGGTGATCATGTATTTTCCCATCCAGCAAATGGAGGTTATTGAGGTAGGTCCGTTTGAGTTCCACGATAAAATTGCGCTAAAGAAAGATTACAAAAATCTGGGGGTAAGGGTAGTTCCTCATGCCATTGCCAGGCATGGATCGTTTGTAAACCGAGGTGTGATTTTAATGCCTTCGTATGTAAACATCGGAGCTTATGTAGATGAAGGCACGATGGTTGACACGTGGGCAACTGTGGGCAGCTGTGCACAGGTTGGAAAGAATGTGCACCTTAGCGGAGGCGTTGGGTTGGGTGGTGTGTTGGAACCCGTGCAGGCAGCCCCGGTAATCATTGAGGATAATGTGTTTGTGGGTTCCCGTTGTATTGTTGTAGAGGGAGTAAGAGTGGGCAGAGAAGCGGTACTAGGTGCCAATGTGGTGCTAACGGCCAGTTCAAAGATCATTGATGTAACGAATTCCCAGCCTATTGAATACAAAGGGTATGTGCCTCCGCGTTCGGTGGTTATACCCGGTACTATTCCTAAGAATTTTCCGGCTGGCGAATACCAGGTTCCTTGCGCCCTGATCATTGGTACACGAAAAGAGAGTACGGATAAAAAGACCTCTTTGAATGACGCTTTGCGCGAAAACAGTGTTTCAGTATAGCGTTGGCATGCGCTTTGTCATTCCATGGTTGATAGATTACTTTAAGATATGAAACTTCTGGTTAAAGGGTTATTGATGGTGATGATGTTCGCCTCTTTTTCAGGCGAGAAAAGGAAAGACTTCATTCCAATTAAGAATACCAGTTTTGGAACAGGGGAAGTTCTTGACTACCGGGTGAACTTCGGATTCTTTACCGTGGGCAAAGCATCGACCATTGTCGAAAAGAAAATCTACAACATAAACTCACGACCTTCCTATAAGGTGGACGCCTATGGCGAAACTCTGGGGTTTGTTTCCTGGATAACCAAGGTAAAAGATCAATGGGGAGCTTATGTAGACACGGCTGCCCTGGTCACGCATGTATCGTATCGCAAAATCAAAGAAGGCAACTATCGCAAAGATGAAATGATCACCTATGACCACGATAAGTTACAGGCAGAGGTTAAAGTGATGGATCAGAAAACCGGTATTTATGGCGATCCAAAATTTTATCCAACACCCGCTAATGTGAGGGATATGGTAGGAGGATTTCTTTATCTCCGAGTAATAGATTATTCAAAGTATAAGAAGGGAGACACCCTGTCGATATCCGGATTTTTTGAGGATACACCCTATAATCTGAAGATTATCTATTCCGGTAAGGAGAATGTGGAAACGAAAATCGGAGTAATCCCCTGCCATAAATTGATACCGGTTATGCCCGATAATAAAATTTTTGATGGAGAAAATTCTATCACTTGCTGGATTTCAGATGATCGGAATAAGATCCCTGTTAGAATTCAGGCAAAGATGTTTATTGGCAGCACGGGTGTGGAACTGATAAGTTTTAGCGGCTTAAGAAATCAATTGAGGGTAGTGCAGAAATAACTTTTTTTATTTTCTTTAATTAATTTCGAACCCAACAACCCTAAACTAACATTTATGCTAAAAGAATTTAAAGCGTTCGCCATGCGGGGCAATGTACTTGACCTTGCTGTTGGTGTGATTATCGGTGGTGCCTTTGGTGCCATCATTACCTCATTTATCAATGATGTGATCACTCCACTCTTATTAAAGCCAGCATTAGAAGCAGCTAATCTCACTAAGCTAGGGGACCTCACGGTTTTTGGAGCCGTGAAGTATGGTATGTTCTTATCAGCGGTGATCAACTTCATCATTATTGCTTTTGTTCTTTTCCTGATTATTAAAGGCATTAACGCAATGAAAAAGAAAGAAGAAGCAAAGCCCACTACCGCACCACCGGCAGATATTCTCTTGTTGACCGAAATAAGAGATTTGTTGAAGAAGTAATAGTGAATAAAACAGAACTAAAAAGGAGGACGTCTTGCCTCCTTTTTTTTCCAGGTATGCGTTAGTTATTTCCTGAAGCGCTCGGCAATCACTAACTCTTTACTTCCTGTTTGATATTGGTAAAAACCACTGCCCGTTTTAACACCCCGATGGCCTGCTTGCACCATATTAACCAACAAAGGACAAGGAGCATATTTAGAGTTTCCGAATCCGTTATAAAGCACGTGAAGAATGGAGAGGCACACATCCAGTCCGATGAAGTCGGCCAGTTGCAACGGCCCCATCGGGTGAGCCATTCCTAGCTTCATCACCGTATCAATCTCTGCTACACCGGCAACACCTTCGTGTAACGTGCTGATGGCCTCATTGATCATGGGCATCAAAATGCGATTGGCGACAAATCCGGGATAGTCGTTCACCTCTACCGGAATTTTTTCCAGCTTCCGGGAAAGATCCATGATCTGCGTGGTCACCGCATCGCTGGTGCGATATCCGCGAATCACCTCTACGAGTTTCATCACCGGCACGGGGTTCATGAAATGCATGCCAATGACCAGATCAGGGCTTTTAGTTACCGAGGCAATTTTTGTGATTGAAATAGAGGAGGTGTTTGAGGCCAGGATCGTATTCGGCTTGGTGCTTTCATCCAGTTCCTTGAATATCTTCAATTTTAAATCGATATTTTCTGTAGCGGCCTCAATGACCAATTCGGCATCGCGCACACCTTCTTTCATAAACGTGGTGGTGGAAAGATTTTCCAATGCTTTTGATTTGGCGGCTTCTGTGATCACCCCTTTTTCAACTTGTCGCCCAAGATTTTTCTCAATGGTGGCAACGGCTTTTTTCAATGCTTCTTCTGAAATATCAATCAGGTTTACTGAATATCCGTGTTGCGCAAGAACGTGGGCAATTCCATTTCCCATGGCGCCAGAACCTATAACAGCTATATTTTTCATGAATGTGTGTATATTAACTCCAGGTAAAGGTAATGCCTGTGATGCAAAGTCAACGAATAAAGAGTTTATCTACGCGCTATCTGGAGTTTTATAAGAAGAGTGTGTTGGTAATACTGGTCGGGACAATGTTGTTTTTTATCTTCGCAGCCGTCCAGGCTTTTATGGGAGACAAACTCTACGTTAGCCCCATATCTACCACCGTTTATTTTGGGTTTCTTACTTACGGGTGGATACGAATAAACCGGAACGTTTACCGGGTGGAGTTTGATGAAAAGTATCTCTATGTGATTCTTGGCGGTCAGGATATTTTGATTCCTTTGGAGAATATCAAAGAGGTGGAAATTAAAACATTGGGTGGCGTGTATGAGGTAGAACTATATACTGCTGAGCAGCTTGGAAAGAAATTCTATTTCAAGCCTTCATTACTTTACCCCTTCAATTATAAAAAGAAGGATGCCCTGGTGAATGTGCTCAGGAAATCTATCAACCAGGCCCAAGCCCAGACCCAACATTTTCAAACAAATGCCCTGCATAGTTGATGAAAATCACTCGATTGATTCAATCGAAACTTCCTTGGAGTAGCCCATAGCGGTGAAGCGTATTACCAACTGCTGGCCGGCTACCTGATCGTTACAGCTTTTTCCCGGGTCGATGTCGTAATAATAGAATTTTTGATTGCGCTTGTAGAGTTCATTGTGATCGGGCCTTCCTAAAATTTTAATGATATCCTTTTCTGAAAAACCCTTTAGTTCATCTTTCTGGCTTTTCAACTCTTCAATAAAGGCCAGTCTCCGTTGTTTGCAACCACCCTTGTCATCTTTCCATTGAGCGAGATCGATAGGAGCGAGATCGGGAAGGGGCTTTCCGCACGTGATGAGTAACAGTGAAAGGCCTACCCAGACAAGTTTTTTCATTTTTAGTTTATGTTTATTACGCACGATCCTCAAAATTTTACAACAGAGCCGATATCAGGAAGGATCAAATCTAAAATATCAGTTAGTTTTGCCTACAAATTTAATCACATGATCTTAAAGATATTAAAAGGAGTATGGTTCTTTTCCCTGGTGGGGCTTTTCGTGGTGTTTTTCTATATCTATGCCGGCATGCCTGAGGAGGTAGTCTTCTCAGAATCAGAAGGATCCCTCTCTATTTCACGCAATGGCTTCTTTTACGCTTCCATCTTGCTCTTCGCGTTTATCAACGCACTGGTGTTTGTGGTAAATAAATTGCTAAGCAATGGGGATCAGCGTTTTAGTGCGTGGTTTTATGGACTTATTGTCACATTTAATTTCTTCTTCCTCACGTCTCTCGGATTCTTACATGTCTTCAATGGAGGCGACCGGTATGATTTCAGCAATATGGCGCCCGCCCTGTTTGGAAGCCTGATTTTAGTTTGTGTTTGGATCGTGAGCTGGCCGGTTTATTTGACGTATAGAAAAATTCTTTCGAAATAAAGAATTTGCCTGAATGGGTTTTGATTTCTGAAAATCAATCAATTACTGCGATTCACCTTATGATTTTTTGTAAGCAGGTAAAAATTTCGATGCTTGTAGTAAGCATAAAAATTGCTTTATTAGAAGTGATTTGAGTCTTGATTATTTTTTGAATCACTTCAAATCAGTGTTTAACGACCGTAATTGAAATTTCTTCAATGGAAGTTCAGGTCGATTTTTTAAACTTTGCGCGATTTAAAATAGGATTAATAACATGGCGAAGGAGAGTATAGAGTACAATGAATCGAGTATCAGATCACTCGATTGGCGCGAGCACATCCGGCTGCGTCCGGGTATGTACATTGGCAAGCTGGGAGATGGCTCTGCCAAAGATGATGGTATCTATGTGTTAGTGAAGGAGGTGATCGATAACTGCATTGATGAGCACATGATGGGCTATGGAAAAACCATCGATGTGAAAATCACCGATCAGCATGTGATGGTGCGCGACTATGGCCGCGGCATACCGTTGGGCAAAGTGGTGGATGTGGTTTCCAAAATCAACACGGGTGCCAAGTACGATTCAGGAGCGTTTCAAAAGTCAGTGGGCTTGAATGGTGTTGGTACCAAGGCGGTGAACGCTCTTTCCAATTTTTTTAAAGTACAGGCTTTCCGCGAAGGCAAAACAAAACTGGCTGAGTTTAAGAAAGGAATTTTGACGGCCGATCCGAAAGAGACCAAGACAGACGAAAGAAACGGAACGCTGGTAGAGTTCGAGCCGGACAACACCATGTTCAAACATTATCACTTCATCCTGGAATACCTGGACGACCTGATGTGGAACTATGCATTTTTGAATGCCGGCCTTATCATCAATTATAACGGACGAAAATTCTATTCCAAAGACGGGCTCCTTGATCTGCTAAAGCAAAAATCCGATGCCGAAGATATTCGCTACCCAATCATTCACTTTAAAGGTGAGGATATCGAAGTTGCGATTACCCATGGAGGACAATACGGAGAAGAGTATTATTCATTCGTGAACGGACAGAACACGACACAAGGCGGTACTCACCTGGCGGCTTTCCGCGAAGGGGTCGTTCGCGGGGTGCGTGATTTTTATAAGAAAGACTTCGATGCTGCCGACATCCGGGCCAGTATTGTGGCAGCCATTGCCGTGCGCGTGCAAGAGCCTGTGTTCGAATCGCAGACCAAGACCAAACTTGGGTCGATGAACATGGCACCTGATGGTGCTACGGTTAAAAACTTTGTGGGCGATTTCGTATCGAAGGAACTCGAAATCTATTTACATAAAAATCCAATCGTGGCCGATGCCATGCTCAAACGCATTTTGCAATCAGAGCGTGAGCGTAAAGAAATTGCCGGCATAAAAAAACTCGCCAACGAAAGAGCAAAGAAGGCAAACCTTCACAATAAGAAACTTCGCGATTGCCGTTTTCATTTTGATGACGAGAAAGGAGAGAAAGGTGCTGAGTCAATGATCTTTATCACCGAGGGTGACTCTGCCAGTGGATCGATCACAAAGTCACGTGATGTAGAAAGGCAAGCTGTGTTCAGTTTGCGTGGTAAGCCGCTCAACTGTTTTGGCCTCACTAAAAAAGTGGTGTATGAAAATGAAGAGTTCAACCTGCTTCAGCATGCGTTGAACATTGAAGATGGTTTGGAGGGATTGCGTTACAACAAAGTAATTGTAGCTACCGATGCCGATGTGGACGGTATGCACATCCGCTTATTGTTGATGACATTTTTCCTGCAGTTCTTCCCCGATTTAGTAAAGGCAGGTCATGTGTATATTTTAGAGACTCCTTTATTCCGTGTTCGCAATAAAAAGGAAACGCATTATTGCTACAGCGAAGAAGAGAAACAAGCTGCGGTAGCAAAGTTGGGAAGCAAACCCGAGATCACACGCTTCAAAGGATTAGGAGAAATTTCACCAGAGGAGTTTGGGAATTTCATTGGGGATGAAATCCGATTGCAGCCCGTGCGCATTGATGCGGAAAAGCACTTGCAAAAAATTCTTGAATTCTACATGGGTAAAAACACACCCGACCGTCAGGAATTTATTATCGAAAACCTGCGCTTCGAATTAGACGTGATCGAAGCAAATGAAAAAGAAGAAATTGAATCATAAATAATTACTTAGGCGTCTGATCGCTCAAAGCGATCAGACGCCTTTACAGAGATTTAAAATGAGTAAGAAGAAAGCGATTACAGACAAATCAGTGAGAAATGAAGATGGAGACATCGTTCATGGATTAGTGTCGTTGGATGGTCTCTACGAAAACTGGTTTTTGGATTACGCCTCCTATGTAATTCTGGAGCGTGCCGTGCCACGCATTGAAGACGGATTGAAGCCCGTGCAGCGAAGAATCATGCACTCCTTGAAGGAGATGGATGATGGCCGCTTTAATAAAGTTGCGAACGTCATTGGTAACACCATGCAATATCACCCACACGGTGATGCCGCTATTGGTGAAGCGATTGTAAATATTGGTCAGAAAGATTTATTGCTCGACACACAAGGTAACTGGGGCGATGTGCGCACCGGTGATAGTTCAGCGGCTCCACGTTATATTGAAGCTCGCTTGTCAAAGTTTGCGCTCGATGTGGCCTACAATGCACAGACTACTGATTGGCAACTATCGTATGATGGTCGTAAGAAAGAGCCAATTACTTTGCCGGTGAAGTTTCCATTGTTGCTGGCGCAAGGTGTAGAAGGTATTGCCGTAGGGTTATCAACGAAAATTCTTCCTCACAACTTTTGCGAGTTGATCAAAGCATCGATGGATATATTGAAAGGGAAGAATCCAAAAATTTTCCCTGATTTCCTTACGGGAGGTATTGCCGACTTTACGGAATACGATCAGGGTATCCGGGGAGGAAAGATTAAAGTACGCGCCAAGATCGATATCATAGATAAAAAGACACTGGCCATCCATGAAATTCCATTTGGAACGACAACGAGTTCGTTGATGGATTCGATTGTGAAGGCGAGTGAGAAAGGAAAGATCAAAGTAAAACAGGTGGTAGATAACACCGCGAAGGATGTAGAGATCCAGATTCACTTGCAAGCCGGACTTTCTCCTGAAATTGCCATTGATGCATTATATGCCTTCACGGATTGTGAAGTTTCTATTTCGCCCAATGCTTGTGTGATCGTGGAGGATAAGCCTCAGTTCATGAAGGTGAATGACATTCTGCGATACAACACCGAACAAACGGTGAAACTGTTAAAGCAGGAGTTGGAGATCAGAAGAGGAGAGTTGATGGAAAAAATTCTTTTCTCGTCACTTGAAAAAATATTCATCGAAAAGAGAATTTACCGCGACATTGAAAATTGCGAAACTTTTGAAGAGGTCATCATCACTACAGACAAAGGATTGAAGCCGTATAAAAAACAATTCTATCGCGAGATCACCCGCGATGATATTCTTCGTTTGTTGGAAATCCGTATCAAACGCATTTCAAAATACGATACGTTCAAGACCAACGATTTATTGAAGGACCTGGAGAATGAATTGAAGCAAACGCTTCATCACCTCAAGCATCTGACGGACTATGCGATTGCCTACTACCAGAACTTATTAGATAAATATGGTAAAGGCCGCGAGAGAAAAACGGAGATGAAGAGCTTCCAATCGGTGATGGCCACGGAAGTAATCGCCAACAATCAAAAGTTGTATGTGAATCGTGAAGATGGTTTTGTGGGTTATGGCATGCGCAAGGATGAATACCTGTGCGAATGTTCTGAACTCGATGATATCATTGTGATCCGCAAAGACGGTAAAGCCTTAGTAAGTCGCATCGGTGAACGCAAGTTTATGGGTAAAGACATTCTTCACATCAGTGTGTGGAAGAAAGGCGATGAGCGCATGGTGTATAATTTAATATACAGCGATGGTAAAACAGGAACCACATTTGCAAAACGCTTTGCGATGCCGGCTATCATTCGTGATAAAGAATATAATTTAGATCAGGGCCATCCGAATAGTAAAGTTCATTACCTCAGTGCCAACCCGAACGGTGAAGCTGAGATTGTGGAAGTGAAACTGAGCCAGGCCAGCACGGCACGCAAAAAGATTTTCGATTTCGATTTCTCGGAGTTGGAAATCAAAGGTCGTGGAGCAAAAGGAAATACGATCACGAAATATCCGGTACGCAAAGTGGATTTCAAAGAAGCAAAGGGTTCAACCTTGAGCGGATTGGATCTATGGTTTGACGAAGCCTCCGGCCGATTGAATAAAGACAAGCGCGGCAAGTATGTGGGCAAGTTTGATGGAGATGATCAAATTCTGGCGATCACGAAAAGTGGAACGTATAAGATTACCAACTATGAACTCACCAACCGCTACGAACCAGAGAAAACAATTCTGGTAGAGAAGTTCAATCCAAAGAAAGCAATCTCTGCGATCTATGTGGATGGCGAGAGCAAACAGTATATCGTAAAGCGTTTCCTGATTGAGACCAACACCTTCGATAAGGAGTTTTTATTTATTTCAGAAGGCATTGGATCACGCCTGGAATTTGCTACCACTTCGGACACACCAGAAGTAGAAGTAGAGATGCTGAAAGGAAAAGGTAAGGACAAAGAAAAAGATATCATCAACCTGGAAGACATCATTGATGTGAAAGGGTGGAAGGCGATGGGCAACCGACTTTCACAATTCAAAGTCACGAAAGTTAAACCACTAGAAGAGCCTGAAGACGGAAGTCTTGAAGATGGAGAAGATGGCGATGAAGAAGCAACTTCAAAGGCGACCGGAACCGGAAAGGGTACCGAGTCGCCAAAAAAAAAATATA
>CAZIOY010000039.1:0-39561 GCA_964540915.1 uncultured Ohtaekwangia sp. | reverse complement strand
TACGAGGTCTTGTCCAATAATATGTTTTTTTAAAACTTTAATCAATTAAATAATCTGAAGTAGAATGTTTACTAAGAATCTAATTGGCTATGTTGGCATAGTATTGTATTCATCATTATTCTTTAGTGGAGGCTGTTCCAGCGAGATTGAACCAGCACCGGTTGACTGCACAACTTCAAATCTTACGTTAAGTTTTACTATTTCAGAGCCAACCTCCTGTAGTGCGAATGATGGTTCAATAGCAGTTATAGCTAGTGGAGGTAAGGAGCCTTATCAGTATTCTCTTGATGCCCAATCGAATGGGATTAAACCGGTTTTTTTAGGATTGGGAGCTGGCACCTATCAAATGAAGCTAACAGATGCAAATGGTTGTGAGCGTATAAGTAGCATTACGCTAAAGCCAGTAGGATCTACATTGGCTTTTAGTGTTCAAACGACTAACAGCAAATGTAATACCAGCACAGGAGCAATCACGATTAATGCTACAGGCGGTTCTGGCCCCTATTCTTATAAGTTCAATAATGGCCCTGCTTCCTCTACCAATTCATTTATTTCACTGTCGGCAGACAGCTACCCAATTAGTGTAATAGATGAGACGGGCTGCGAAATAACTCAAACCATTAAAGTAGTAACCGATATTAAATTCAGTACAGATATAAAAAATATCATCAATACGAATTGTGCAATAACCGGATGTCATGTAGCAGGCGGAAGTGGCCCAGGTAACTTTACTGTTTTTGCTAACATTCAAGAAAATGCCTATGCAATACATAGAGTCGTTCAGAGCGGTAATATGCCTAAGAATGCAGCTAAATTACCACAAGCGCAGCTGGACGACATTGCGTGCTGGGTAGATGATGGAGCACTGAATAACTAACATCAACATAGCTCGATCTACTTGTTGGCTTTAGGTTGTTTCTCCAAGTGTGAGAGATTATGGTCTAAATTTAAAAGGCATTCTCTATTTCAATTTAACAGTGCCTATAAAAAGTAGTTGATTTAACCTTTCTCTTTTTTACTTTTAGGTTTTCGTTTTGACCTAAACCGACTTGCTGCTTTTTTCCATCATCGTTTACCTGATCATCACGGTCGTGATTGGCTATTGGGCTTCGCGCAGGGTAAAAACTTCTGGTGATTTTATGCTGGCAGGTCGCAGCCTGCCTTTATTACTTAGCTCCTCTGCTTTATTTGCCACCTGGTTCGGTTCAGAAACCGTTTTTGGGGCTTCCTCTGAATTTTTAAAAGGTGGTCTCTTCGCTGTAATTGAAGATCCGTTTGGAGCCGCGCTTTGCCTGGTTCTGTTCGGATTATTCTTCGCCCGCAAGTTATATTCCATGAACCTGCTCACCCTGGGTGATTTTTTCAAGGTTCGATTTGGAAAAAAAACTGAATTAGTTGCCAGCGTCTTTATTGTTCCATCCTATGTAGGTTATATCGCAGCTCAACTGCTCGCCATGGGGTTGATACTAAATGTCGTCACCGGCATGGAAGTTTGGCAGGGCGTGGTCATTTCGGCATTGGTTGTAACTTTCTACACCTATGTGGGCGGCATGTGGGCAATTTCCATTACAGATTTCATTCAAAGTGTGATCATAATCGGGGGACTTGTTGTGCTGGCTGTTAATCTTTCTATAAAGGCCGGTGGTGTTTCTGTAATATTAAATGAAGCCCCTCCTGAAACATTTCGCTTTCTCCCAGAAGCCAATTTTAAAGAGGTTGTGATTTATTTCGGAGCATGGTCGGTGCTGGGACTTGGCTCTATTCCATCACAGGATGTATTTCAACGGGTAATGTCATCAGGTAGTGTAAATACTGCGGTGCGTTCGTGTTACATAGCTGCCCTCCTGTATTTGACAGTTGCCATGCTTCCTTTATTCATTAGTTTATGCGTTAAACATTTATATCCCGAATTTGCATCAGGAGATGCCCAGCTGGCATTGCCCAGTATGGTGCTCAGTCATGCGACTATGCCTGTGCAGATACTTTTTTTTGGCTCTCTCTTGTCAGCCATTATGAGTACTACTAGTTCTGCCATATTAGCTCCGGCTGCAATTTTTTCAGAAAATTTGGTGAAACCTATTGCCAAAGGAAGATTGAGTGATAAACAGTTGTTAATGGTAACGCGCCTATCCGTTTTGGGATTTAGTATTTTAGCCACCGTCATGGCTACCGTTCGTTCGAATATTTATGAATTGGTTGGAGAGTCTTCCATCTTAAGTTTAGTTTCCCTGTTTGCCCCCCTGGTTTTTGGTTTATACTGGAAAAGGTCTACGGCCGCAGGCGCGCTATTGTCTATGGTATTAGGTACTTTTACGTGGATTATTTTTGAGAGAATGGAGAGCGATTGGCCCAGTCTTGTCCCTGGATTAATTGTAAGTGTGTTAGCGATGATTGTTGGAAGTTTAGTATGGAAGCATAAATAGAGTGATATGATAAAAGTTGAAATCAATCGTATTGACCAGGATTTTCACATGGAGGCAGTGAACGAAGTGGGCAACAAAATACATATGGATGCCGGGCCTGCTGATGGTGGACATGAATTGGGGTTTCGTCCTATGCAGTTATTACTGGCAGCCTTTGGAGGTTGTAGTGCTATTGACTTGATCGCAATTTTGCGAAAACAACGTGAACCTCTTAACGATTTAAAAATTACCGTAACCGGTGAGCGTGAGCAGGGCGTAGTGCCTTCTTTATATACTGAAGTGCATGCTCACTTTCGGTTATTCGGAAATATAAATAATGAAAAAGCAGAAAGAGCAGTTCAACTCTCGGTGGATAAATATTGTTCGGTGGCGAAAACATTAGAGAAAACTGCTAAGGTTACGCACAGTTTTGAAATCATTACTCAGTAGGCATGGAAGATAGAAATTTTGAAACGGATGCAGTAAGAGCGCAAAGCGAGCGAACCACGTATCGCGAACATTCAGTTCCTCTTTATCTCACATCCAGCTTTGTTTTTGAAGATGCTGAACAGGCAAGGGCATTATTTGCTGACGAAATTCCTGGAAATATTTATACTCGTTTTTCGAATCCTAATAACACTGAATTAATCCAAAAGCTTTGCTTACTCGAAGGTACTGAAGATGGCATCGCTACAGCATCGGGTATGGCTGCGATGTATATCAGTATGGCATCGCTTTTAAAATCGGGCGATCATGTGCTGGCATCACGGTCCGTGTTTGGATCAACGCATCAGATACTAAGTGTCATTTTCCCGAAAGTAAACATCTCACATACCTATGCTGATATTGAAGACCCGGCTTCATGGGAAAGCAAGATTCAGCCCAACACAAAAATGATTTTTGTTGAGACCCCCTCGAATCCGGCACTCGATGTCATTGACCTGGAGTGGTTGGGTAAACTCGCCAACAAGTATAACCTGATTTTGAATGTGGATAATTGTTTTGCAACACCCTACTTACAAAACCCTGCCAAATGGGGGGCTCATTTAGTAACCCACTCGGCTACTAAATTTATCGATGGCCAGGGTAGAGTAATTGGCGGTGCCGTGCTGGGAAAAAAGGAATTGATTAAAGAGATTCGCTTCTTCGCGCGACACACCGGACCTTCCATGTCGCCCTTCAATGCCTGGGTCTTGTCGAAGAGTTTAGAGACACTGGCGGTGCGTATGGAACGTCATTGTCAGAATGCTTTGCAGCTTGCCAATCATTTGCAATCGCATAGTGAAGTCTTAAAAGTAAAATATCCATTTCTCCCTTCGCACCCGCAACACGAGGTGGCTAAAAAGCAAATGAAACTTGGTGGTGGATTAGTTACGTTTGAAATCAAGGGAGGCATTGACCGTGGAAGAAAATTTTTGAATTCGCTGAAGATGCTTTCACACTCGGCCAACGTGGGCGACACGCGAACGATTGCCACACACCCGGCTTCCACTACTCACTCTAAACTAACTGAGGCGGAGCGCATGGCTGTAGGTATTACCCCCGGCCTTATTCGTATTTCTGTGGGCCTTGAGAATATTCAAGACATCATCAACGATATAGAGCAGGCAATAAGGAATAGTAATTAATACGTAGGCATAGCCGGATCAATCTCTCTTGCCCAGGCAAGGATGCCGCCCTTTAAGTTATAGAGATTGGTGAAACCATGATTTTTCTCAAGCCACTGCACCATGTTGCCACTGCGCGCACCACTGCGGCACTGAAGTATAACCTGCCTGTCTTTCGAAACCTTTTCTACCTGATGCGGAATTTCTCCCTGCGGAATGAGTTCACCGCCAAGGTTACAAATATCATATTCATGTGGCTCGCGCACATCAATCAGTTGGAAGTCGGCACCTGAATCAATCAGTGCTTTTAATTCCTGAACAGTTACTTCTTTCATGGCATTAGTGGGGTTTGTTGCTATTCCACAAAACTCATCATAATTGATCAAACTTTTGATTTTTGCCCGGGAGTTTTGATCCGGAATTTTTATTTGGGTGAATTCAAAGGTATGTGAATCAAATATCATTAGTCTGCCAGCCAATGGTTCCCCAAAGTCACCCGCGATTTTTATCACCTCATTGGCCTGCATGCATCCAATAATACCGGCTAATACACCCAATACACCGCCTTCTTCACAATTGGGTACTGAATCAGGGGTAGGAGGCAGTGGATACAGGTCGCGGTAGTTAGGACTCTTTTGATAATTAAATACAGACACCTGGCCTTCGTATCGGAATATGGATCCAAACACCAACGGTTTGTCAAGAATTATGCAGGCATCATTTATAAGATAGCGCGTTGGAAAGTTATCCGTACAATCCACGACCACATCATATCCAGCGAAAAAGGTAAGCGCGTTATCGGATGTGATTTTTTTTTCAATGACTTCAAAATTAATTTCCGGATTTAGCTTTTTTAATTTTTCCGCTGCAGCCAATGCTTTGGATTTTGTTACGTCTTCGGTTGTGTACAGAATTTGCCTCTGCAGGTTTGATAAGCTTACCTGATCATGATCTACTATCGCAAGGGTGCCAACACCAGCAGCAGCCAGGTAAAGCAATACCGGGCAACCCAATCCGCCAGCACCGATGACAATAACCTTCGATGATTTTAATTTCAACTGAGCTTCATGGCCAAAACCGGGTAAAACAAATTGACGGCTATAGCGAATTTGTTCATCTTTTGAAAAATTATTGTCAACCTTATTACTCATAATGCGTAATTTACAATACTAAAATTTAACGTTGAACGATGCGAACAACCTATTCTACGGGTGCCAAATGGGAGGATATTGTTGGTTATAGCCGGGCGGTGAAAATGGGCAACACACTAGAAGTATCCGGCACAGTAGCCACGGAAGGTAGTGATGTAGTAGCCAAAGGCGATTTTTATGGTCAGACAAAATTCATTATTGAAAAAATTGAAAAAGTGCTGAAGCAGGCTGGGTTTGAACTGAAAGATGTGGTGCGCACACGAATTTTTGTCACTGACATTTCAAACTGGGAAGCCGTGGGTAAAGCGCATGGTGAGTTTTTTAAAGACATAAAACCGGTGACCACCATGGTGGAGGTGAGCGCACTGATCGATCCGGATTATTTGGTTGAGATTGAAGTATCGGCTGTGAAAGAGTAAATCCTTTTTTATGAAGCATCTTCATAAATATGTACTTGGCCTGTTGTTTTTTTTCATGCTTACCCACGCATGGGGTCAGGTGGATCAAATTAAGAGTTCCTCATCATCCAATTCAAAAGGAAGTGGAGGTTCACGATCGGGTGAAGGTTCAGGTTCATCATCGGGTATGTTTGTTTATTTCTTTGTTGATCTTATTGGTCATGGAATAGGAGAGTGGCAACGCAGTAAGTTGGCTAAGAAGGAAATCAATCCCCGCATTGTTTCTTTGGAACTTCCCATGCAAGCGGCTGTGCAGCCTTCGAACTATTACGTTTTCAATCCTCGCATCCGGGGTAACTGGGGTTTGTTTTCTACCGACTTCAGGGTGAATTACCTGGTGGAAGAAGATATCAATGGACCAAAAGATCTCACTACATATGACTGGCAGATCATTCAACTTAATTTGGTTACGGCAAGGCATGTGATCGGTCGTGTAGGAATTGGAATGATGAACGAGAACTTTGGCAACAAGCAATCCTATGCTGAATCCACCATAGGCTTATCGATCGTATCTTCAGATCATAAAATTGGAGGAAGTTTCGAGTATCGTGTTGCTAAAGATTATGAAACCAATGCCACACCACGCAGAGAAGTTAGTGCTTCCTTCGAGAAACAATTGTTTTCAAACGGAGCATTTCACGGTTTTGCAACGCTGGGCGGAGTATATCAACGCTATTATAGCAGTGTTTCTGTTTGGGGAGTGCAGGCGGGCATGATATTCCGTCTTCATCGACCTGTCATCGTATCGGACAAGGAAGATTATTAAAATCCTAGTCGGTCAACGAAGCCCTAAGGATTTCGGAGGTTAAATAAAATATTTGCACGAGTAAAAAATCATTTCGCTACGGTTTTTGGTTTGTTCAACGGAAAGTAATTAAGAGATATCATACTTCAGGATATCTTGGTTGTTCATCAAAAATCTAATAACATGAAGCTTTCAAAATTTTATTATTCCCGGGGACGATTTTTTGTTGCCATGATAGGCTTCTGTTTGTTGGCCTACTTTGTGTTTCGATTGATGTCTGATTTCTAACGATAAATCAGACAGAGAAAAGCATTGATACGGAGGTGTGAAAGATTAACCCTAAAGGAATCGATAATTTTAAGGATTAGCTAAAACGTTTAAGTGCTAGATTCGAGACGGTTTCACCAATAGCTAATGAGGAGGTAGCGGCCGGAGAGGGCGCATTGCATACGTTAATCACATGTTCGTTTTCAAGGATCATAAAGTCATCCACCAACCCGCCTTCGCGATCACACGCTTGAGCGCGCACTCCGGCACCACCCTCCACTAAATCTGATTCCTGAATTTCAGGGATTAATTTTTGAAGTGCTTTGGTGAAAGCCGCTTTTGAAAACGAGCGATACATTTCTCTGAATCCTGTGCGCCAATATTTTGCTGCTACTTTTTGGAAACCCGGCCAGGCCAGCGTTTCAGCTAATTCAGAAAGATTGATATCCGATTTTTTGTAGCCTTCTCTTTTGAATGCAAGCACCGCATTAGGTCCCGCTTCTACACCGCCCTTTGCCATGCGTGTAAAATGAACACCCAGGAATGGAAAGTTTGGATCGGGCACAGGATAGATCAGATTCTTTACCAGGTACTCCTTTTCTTTTCTCAGTTTAAAGTATTCTCCTCTGAAAGGAATGATCTTAACGTTCAAATCTTTCACCGTCATGCGGGCAACCTTGTCGGAGTATAAACCCGCGCAGTTCACCACCAGTTTTGCCGAGTAACTTTGCTTCTGTGTAACCACCACCACTTTAGAGGCGTCCACCTGGATGTCGATTACCTGCTCTTCCAAATGAATATCGGCTTCTTTTTGTTTGAGGAGCTCTCCGTATTTTTCAGAAACCTTTTTGTAATCAACAATTCCAGTTTGAGGAACAAAGATTCCAGCCAGTCCATTTACATGGGGCTCATACTCTTTTAGTTCGTCTTTCGTTAGCTTTTTTAAATTCTCAAGTCCATTCTGCAGACCTCGCACGTGCAGATTCTCCAATAAGGGCAATTCTTCTTTTTCTGTGGCTACTACAATTTTACCACACAATTCGAACGGAACATTATTCTCTTTGCAAAAATCGATAAGAAGGTGATAGCCGTGAATACAATTTTTTGCTTTTAAGCTTCCTGGCTTATAGTAAAGTCCTGAGTGAATTACTCCACTGTTATTTCCGGTCTGGTGTTTCGCCAGTTCATTCTCTTTTTCCAGCAATAGGACTTTAAGAAAAGGGTTGGCGGTTTTTATTTTCAGTGCCGTGGCAAGTCCAACAATCCCACCACCTATAACAATGATATCGTAATTCACGCTTTTATATTTACTGCGAAGCTAATGGATTCCGGAAAGGAAGTGCAATGATTTACATCAATCTTTAATGGGTCTTATCCGAACATTTAAAGAAGGCTCTACAATCACAAAATGATTGGGTGGTATCATTCTCCAATCTTTATCATCCGAGAGTTTTTCAGACACGACTAAAACGGCCTGATCATTATCTCGCGGAGCTTCCAATCGGGTGATGCCATCTTCAACTACATACCGGCTGCCTTCAGAGTGATACAAGGTCAATGGTTCTTCTTTTTCGTCTGATACATATCGGGTTGCCACCATGAAATTGCCATCAGTAAATACCATGTTTAAATAGGCGGGCTCACGGATATCATATTTCGTCATCAGGTGTTTTATATTTCGGAAGGTATGCTCAAAAGAGTCCGTAACAGTTTCTGGTGTTATCGCGTTGTGATTTGCTTTCAGGTGGTTAATAAGTAAAGCGAAGATGTGCTCCGAATCTGTCTGCCCTTTGATCCAATTATAGAGCTCGTCACTGAGAGGTGATCGCAAGTGTCGTTTTATTTTTGCGAACTCTTCCACACCACCATTATGAGCCATCAGGATGTTATTGTATTGAAATGGGTGGCAATTCGATTCTGACACTTCCCCTACACTGGCCGCTCTTACATGAGCGATCAGACATTCGGTTTTGATTTTTGGAGCCAGGTTTCTCAGGTTTCTATTACTCCAGGCAGGATTTACAGAAACAAATGTTACCGGTTCATTAGTGACTTCAGGCACATACCATCCTATTCCAAAACCATCACCGTTTAAAGGTTCTTCAATTTCCTTCGCGTTGAAGCTTTGGTTTATCAACGAATTTTTTGGTTGATACAGTAAGCTATCAATAACAATGGGGGTGCCCTTGTAGGCCATGAGTCTGCACATAGGATGGATATTTTTTACAAAAGTTAATAAATAAAAAGACCTTTGACTATTGCCAAAGGTCTTCTTTAATGCTTTCTGGAATGAAAATTACTTTTTGACTTTCTTTTCAAATTTCAAGGAAGCGGAGTTCATGCAGTAGCGCATGCCGGTTGGTTTGGGGCCATCACCGAAAACATGCCCCAGATGCCCGCCACAATTGCTGCACACTACTTCATCGCGCACCATACCATGGCTGGTATCTGTTCCAACGGCAACGGCTCCTTCTTTGATAGGTTTATAAAAACTAGGCCACCCGCTGCCAGATTCAAATTTGGTTTCCGAACTGAATAATTCCTGTTGGCATCCAGCGCAGTAATAAACGCCTGCTTCATGATTGTCCCACAGTGCTCCGGTAAAGGCTGTTTCAGTTCCCTTTTGTCTCAACACTTCAAACTGAATAGGCGTAAGTGAATTCTTCCACTCCGCTTCTGTTTTGTTTATGGCATATTGATTTTTATCCGGAGTTGTTTTTGATTTTTCCTGGCCGCAGGCAATTAATGAAAGTGTGAATAAAAGGGTAGTTATATGTAATAGTTTCATAATCTGGGTATCATTTTTTTGGATTGCCTATAAATACAATAACCCCTCCGTCTGAGGGGTTATTTGTAACCTAAACCTAAACCTATGAGAGTTTTTACTACTCTGACCATAAGAACGGTGACAATGACAATATGTTTCACTTAGGTTGTCGGTTTTAATATTTTTCTAACAAGTACACTACTTCTTAAATTTTGAAGCGTACTGCTTATTGAATTTTTCCACCTTCGGGCGTATTACATATTGACAATAGCCCTGATTTGGGTTAAGCGCATAATAGTTCTGATGATAATCCTCGGCTGGATAAAAAACAGAGAAGGGGGTTATTTCAGTTACGATTAGATTCTTATAAACCCCGGATTTATCCAACTGACCTTTGTATTGATCCGCGACTTTTTTCTGTTCCTCACTGTGATAGAAAACCGCAGATCGATATTGGGTGCCCTCATCAGCCCCCTGTTTGTTGAGTGTGGTTGGGTCGTGCGTGTTCCAAAATACTTCAAGAATCTCTTCAAAGGAGATTACTTTTGGATTAAATTTTACCTGAATTACTTCCGCATGACCGGTCATGCCGGTGCAAACTTCACGGTACGCAGGGTTTTTAACCTTTCCGCCAGAGTATCCGGACACGACTGATTCAACACCATTTAATTTTAAAAAGAAGGCCTCCGTACACCAGAAACAACCGGAGCCTAATGTGGCTACTTCCAATTCCTCATTCATAGTTTTTGGTTTGATGGTTTGCGCCAAAAGCGCTAAAGAAGTGAAACAAAACAAGATTGTCAGGTTGATCTTCTTCATATACCCTATTTAACCAATTAAAGAATCAAATGGTTTTAGAAAAAACATCAATTGTCTTCCCGCTTACAATGCCAGGTTTAGTATTGGCTATAAAATCCGGAAAGCGTATTGGCCAATTTATTATCCAGCTCTTTTTTGGTTTGATTCCGAAGAAAATCACGGGCCATGTAAGGTTCTTTTAGGCCACACATTTTCTTATTTGTTTCAGACAGTGCTCTTAAATCACCCGTGCATGTGGCCCATCGATCCGACCAACGCTCTTCGCTGATAATGTCTGAGTTTCGGAGTTCGGCATTGCTGGTGGCGTCTTTAATGTACAGAGTGATTGATCCTCGCGATGTGATTGACTTTTCAAAAAAGGTCATCGTGGCAGTAACTTTTTCATAAACCGGCACTTTTTGATTGTTTACGGTTTTCTCGCTGACTTTTACACTGTCCTTAAAGGTTTCTACCCGCTTGGTGGTAGTAGGCCTTCCTTCTGAATAGGTATTGACAACCACTTTTACAAATTGATCAACTCTTTGGAGATTCGCTTCGTTAGCTTCGCGAGGGGTATAGAACTTTACAAACTGACTGGGTCTGACACCAAAAATTACGGGCTCAAAATTCCAGTCATAGTAGTTTTGAATAGAAGGGTCCACCACGACTTTTATAGTTGCGTTGTATTTAGATTGTTCAATCATCTCAATGGACTCACGATAGCCGGGATAAAAATTGTTTGCGTCTGAAAAGAGAAAATAGGCACGCTTCGCATCTTCGCGCGTATTTTTTAGCATGGCCTGTATACCCGCCTCATAGGTTTCTTCAGCGGCTTTACTTTTTACTTCCGTCAGCTCTTTATACTTATTGATAGGGTTGGGAACAACCGTGAGCGCACCGGGTGAAGTGCGTATTTGTTCATATAGATTATTGATACTTTCATAGTTCTGAACGGCATTGCTCCATTTGAAATTGGCATTGGAGGTTATTTGATTTTGCGCATCTGTTTCCAGATAATCAACGGCCATCTTGTAGCTTGTCCGTAAAACCTCTTTTGATTTCTTATGGTCTGGGTTTTGCCTGAGCCGGGCCACCGCCTGGGATACAGCGGAATAATAATCACCTTGCTTCAGCGCTCCTTTTCCGGATGAGCAAGAATCCAAGACGAATAAAAAAATGAGTACAGCAAAGGGTAAATATGTTTTCATAATCATGCTACATTCAAAATGAATGCCTTAAATTAATTAAATAATAGGGTGATAAACTAAAACTAATTGGTTTGCGCGAAGAGATCAATGAGAATATCATCAATCAGTCTCCTCCAATTTCCCCACGAATGGCCTTCATTCACTTCCCGATAGTTATACACACAACTGTTTGCCTCTAATACATCTTTCATTTTTCTACTTTCCGCACTGGTATCGTTGATGACGCCCGAAGTCATGGAGATTTTCATTTTCGGATCGGCTGGGTTTGAGCAGAGTAAATAGATTTGTGGCCTTGTATAAAAGGCAGGTGACTGGATACCCGCCATCCCGAATACGTCAGGTCGTGTAAAGGCAAAATAGGTAGCGGTCAATCCACCCATGGAAGTGCCCAGGATAGCGCGGTGTTGAGAGTTTCTGATTACGGGGTATGCGGTTTCAATTTGGGGTATTAATTCTTGCGTGAAAAAGTCAAGGTATTTTGCGTTCATGGCTAACTCCTGCATTCTACGGTTGTTGGATCGATCGATCGGTGCGCGGTGATCGATGAATATCGCAATAACCCGTTCGATCTTTTTATCTTCAATAAGGTTATCCAACACGGTGCTCATGTTGCCGAGTTTAGGATGCAGGTATTCATAACCATCAGTAACATAGATGGAGGATAGCTTCTCGGAATTAGAAAATGCATAGGGTATGTATACGGAATAGGTGGTCTGATATCCGAGCACCTTGCTATTCAAAAGCACATCGCTGATGAGCGTACCTTTTTGATTATTCTTTCGCTCTGTTTGAATTGGATCTTCTTTCCAATCGGGCATGCGCAGTTCAGAGTTGGGGCTCCCACCACCGACCCCTGACCATTGCTGGAATTTGTTTTCGGGATCCAAAATCCAATTTGTTCCGTCAATAAGAATCTTATAATCGAGGCGCGCATCTTTTGGGAAAGAAGCTCTCAATATCCAGATGTCGGTGCCATTCATCAGTGTTCCTTTATTGGGGAAGTTCTTTTGAAAGCCCCATCCATTAAAATCACCCATCCACTCAACCGTTTTGGCAGGGCTTTGGATTAAGAATAATACTGAATCTTTGTATATAAAGGGGATTCTTGATTTTTTAGATAACGAATCGAACAACTCTTTCACATCGGAGGGGCCCGATGATTCTAATCTTTTAGCAGTATTTGTGAAATTTCTGTAACCAAAATCTTGTCCTTGCAATGGATAGCTAAATAAAGTAATTGCCCCAATTAGAATATGTAAATGCTTTACCATTTCTTGATTTAATCTTTATCCTCAACCCTAAGAGATAGTAATCCTGCCAGAATCATTAAAAATCCTCCAAGTACCAATGTTAACATGGTGTTACCACCGAAAATATTTATGGTTAAGAATCCTAAAATGGTGGCAGCAAATATTTGAGGTATAACGATGAAAAAATTAAACACTCCCATATAGTAACCCATTTTATTTGCTGGTAACGCGCCTGATAATATTGCATAAGGCATTGAAAGAATACTTGCCCAGGCAATTCCGACAAGGCCCATTGAGATTGCAATGGAATTAGGATTGCTTATAAAATTTAGAGAGATAAGCCCTATTCCGCCAATTATTAGGCAAATCATATGAGTCTTTTTTCTACCAAATCGTATTGCAATGATTGGAATGATGAATGCAAATATAGCCGCAACACCATTTCGAACTGATGAGCAGACACCTAACCAATCTGCTCCGTCATTATATTCTGCTTGAACTTTCTTTAAGATGTTTTTTTCAGCCGTAACGAGGTCTTTCGATTTTAAAGAATGGTTAGTCAAATTAATTGTTACGATGATTTGATCGTTACCATTTTGAAATTTATCTATTTCATTAATATCTTTTTCCAATGAATTGAATTCTTTTTCACCTAAAGCAGCTTCTCCATTTATAATGCTACTCTTTAGTTTTAAGTAAAGTTCAGCGGGTACCTTCATATCATAGATATTGCTTGTCACCGCGTTGGTCGAATAGATCCACATTGAAAACAACGCAAACCATGTAAAGAACTGAACATAGGCAAGTTGTTTCATTGCCTTGGGCATATTAAATACTCCCTGGTATGATTCTTTTAAACCATCCATGAAGGTTGTCTTTCTATTCTCTTCTTTTAGTTTTTCAATGCTTTCAGGTGGAAATTCCTTTGTCGTAAAAACTGTATACATCACGGCAGCAAGGAAGGCGAAAGCGCCCGTGTAAAATGACCATTTAACAGAATCTGGAATGGTTCCGCTTTCAGCAGTATTGCTAACATCAAACCAATTATTAAAAATCCATGGTAATAGTGCGGCAATGACAGATCCCGTACCTATGAAAAAACTTTGCATAGCAAAGCCTGATGTTCTTTGTGAAGGGGGCAGTTTGTCTCCAACAAAAGCACGAAACGGTTCCATAGAAATGTTGATAGAGGCATCCAGAATCCATAGCATGCCTCCCGCCACCCAAAGTGACGGAGAGTTAGGCATTATTACCAATGCACAAGTTGCCAATATTGCCCCTATGAAAAAGAAGGGTCTTCGCCTTCCCCAATATGGGTGCCATGTTCTGTCGCTTATGTAACCAATTATTGGTTGAACCAATAAACCAGTTAATGGTGCTGCTATCCAAAGTATAGGAATCTCGTCTTTGTTAGCACCTAGAGTTTCAAAAATTCTACTCACATTAGAATTCTGCAATTCAAATCCAAATTGAATTCCTAAAAAGCCAAAACTCATATTCCAGATTTGCCAGAAGTTGAGTCGGGGTTTAAATGTTTGAGGCTGGTCCATAGGTAGTTAGTATGATGAACTGGGATGCATTTTATTTTGAGTATCGTTGATACGGCTATTTTCTTTTACTAAACTCCAAAGCACAGTAGAGAAAGCAAGACACGCAGTGCAGATAATAAAGATAATATTTTTGTTAATAGCGTCTTGAATAAAAGCATAAAATGCATTTGAGAATTTTTGTTGTTTCTCCCTCATCACCACGTTATTTCAATTTGCGATTGTGAATATTCACTGGAGGCCATTATAACATTTTCTTCTCCCATCGAATCCGGATCATTGATGGGATCATATTTTTCAAGAGGTGAAAAGAAGGAGTGTATCTGGTGTGTTAATTTTTGTTTGGCACCATTAACGTACACCTCATCGGAACTTGCCCCATGTAATACAATCTTCACTGTTTTAAAATCAGTTTGATAATTTCCTTCTTCAGCGGTGACCACAACCTTATTCTCATGAGCATGATATCGAATTAACCGTTTCATGGATTTTCCATTTTGATAATCGAATGTTTGACCATCATCGGTATAGTAAAGAAAATCGCTCGATTCGTTTCCGCAATAGATATGAAGAATCCACTCTTCCTGTTTAATGCCTGTATGTGCCGTTGCTTGCTGCATGGGTAACACACTTCCGGCTTTAATAAATACGGGTAGTTTGTGAATGGGGGAGTCAACAATGATTTCCTGATTGCCATTAAATAATTTTCCGGTATATAGATCAAACCAATCGCCACCCGGTAAAAATACTTTTAAGAGTTCTTTATTACTTTCAACAGGAGCCACCAAAATGCAAGGACCAAATAGATATTGGTTATGATACAATCCATTATACACCCGTGCATCGTGTGTGTAATTGATGGCGAGCGATCGTTGCACGGGCATTCCGGTTAGGGAAGCATCGTAAAACAACGAATAGATATAGGGCAATAGTTGATAACGGAACTTGATATAGTTTCTGCAAATACCCTCTACTTCTTCACCGTACGACCAGGGTTCACTGTCGCGGGTATTGATCATACTATGCGCTCTGAAGAAAGGAGAAAAGGAAGCGATTGAAATCCAACGGGCAAAAAGTTTAGTGTTCGCTTCGCCCACAAATCCACCGGCATCATATCCGGCAAAGGCAACCCCGGTAAGGCCCATACTGTTAACAATACGCACGCCTAACAACATGTGTTCATCATACGCAACGTTATCACCCGTCCAAACAGCTGAGTATCGTTGAATGCCTGAGAAACTTGAGCGGGTGAGGGTAAAGGGTCTTTTGCCATTCATTAATTTCTTTGTGCCTTCGTAGGTGCTGCGAGCCATCTGAAATCCAAACAAATTCCTTCCTCTGCGCATGGTGGCTTTATTGCCTTCAAAGTCAAATTCAAGATTTTCCGGCAAGGCATTGCCCCAGGTGGCGATTTCATTCATGTCATTCCAGAATCCTTCAACGCCCAGCGCTACATAGTCTTTGAATTTGGATGCCCACCATTCTCTTGCCGCGGGTTTGGTGAAGTCCGGAAAGTGACACCATCCTGGCCACACTTGCCCCTGGTAGTTTTCTCCGTCTGGATATTTAAGGAAGACATCGTTTTTAATTCCATCATCATACGCTTCATAGCCGGGCTCTACTTTTATTCCCGGATCACACATGATCACGACATGAAATCCTTGTTTCTTAATGGCGGCCAGTAGTTCTTTTGGATCTGAAAAGTGCTTTTTGTCCCACGTAAAAATTTTATACTTATCCATGTAATGAATATCGAGTACAATAGCATCGGCAGGTATATCTTTTTCGCGGAAGGTTTGAGCTACAGCAAATACCTCCTTGTCGGGATAATAACTATAACGACATTGCTGATAGCCGATACTCCACAGAGGCGGCAATTCCATCCGCCCTGTTAATTGCGTATAATGTTTGATTACCTCACCTACGGAATTGCCAATCATAAAGTAGTAATTCATTTCTCCCGCATCCGCTGAAAAACTGGCAAAGCGATTGTTTGATGCACCGAAGTTGAAAAATGATTTATGTGTGTTATCGAGAAATATTCCATAGGTAAATGGGTGGTGCACACCAATGTAAAAAGGCATGGACGAATAAAGCGGATCTGTTCCAGTGTTGTAGGCATATGCATCGGAGTTCCAGTTTTGATAGGCTGCTCCTTTGCGATCAAGAGGTCCGGTTTTTTCACCTAATCCAATAAACCGTTCGTGCGGTTGCAGTTTTTTATAGGTCGTAACTTGGTCACCAATCCATGAAGTGCCGAAAGAGTCATCCTCATTAATAACACGCCCTTGTAGATCATGAAATGAGAAGCGAACTGGCTTTTTGGAAATGGATAAGACAAATGCCTTTGTATTTATTTTGATAAAGTCATCCTTATCGATTATTTCGAAAGGAGCCTTGTCAGGTTTTGAAACCACGGAGTAGGAGAAGTCCTCAAATTTATCTTTGAGTGTAGCGGTAATCCGGGCTATTGAATCGGTATAGATGCAGACTTTGAAAGTTCCATGAGAAGTATGGCCCTCAATACCACAAGAATGTTTTGAAAAAGAAATTAAGTTGCCCAGACTCTCGCTGGTCATCGATTGAAAGGTGGAGGCCATTAACTGATTTATTAATAGGTTTAATGGCTAAAGTAAACCTAAATAGCCCTACTAAACCTAAAAATATGCATCAAAAAATCAGAAAACGATTGCGCTATTTCTTCTTTGCCTGCTTTTTAAGAGAGGAGTTTCTGATGATGAGCCTCGTCTTAAGAATTTTTGTTTCAGGCTGAATTTCAAACTGGTCTTTGTCTTTCATTTCAATTTGCCGGATTAGCAAACGAGCTGCTTCCTGGCCCATTTCAAAACCGGGCTGATCCACCGTGGTCAAAGAAGGTTCCATGAGTTCGCCAAAAAACCAATTGCTGAATCCAACAATTGCCACATCCTGAGGAATTTTAAGACCTTTTTCTTTTATTGCCATCATAGCGCCCATAGCCATAGGGTCATTATTGGCAAAAATGGCATCCGGAGGATTGGATAGCGCCAATAGTTTATTGGTAGCCTTTTTTCCCTCTTCAAAAGTACCTGATGGACAGTTAACCACCAGGCTGTCAATTATATTCATTTTATTCTCTTTCAAGGCATCGGTATATCCGCGAAAGCGATCAATACTGATGATCAGATTGGGGGCGCCATTTAAATGCGCAATTTTTTTGCAGTCTTGTTCTATCAAGTGGTTGACTGCTTCTTTGGCTCCTGTGTAGTCATCTACAATTACTTTGCTGGAAGTAGGGCTATTGTACATGCGATCGTAGAATACAATTGGAACCCCTTTTGAAATGATGGATTCGATATGATCGAAATTGGTCGTTTCTCTGGATACGGAAAGCAACATTCCGTCAACGCGGCTATTAAAAAGGGCCTTCATATCCGTCATTTCTCTCTGATACGATTCATTGGATTGAGACAGAATCACATTATAACCGGCCGTATAAGCAACATCTTCAATGCCGCTAATCACCGTAGAAAAGAAGAAATGGACGATTTCGGGTATGATTACACCAATAGTATTTGTTTTCCTTTGTCTCAGATTAAGGGCAACAATGTTGGGTTGATAATTGAGCTTTTCGGCTAGCTCATTAACTGCTTTTTTTGTTTGCACACTAATATCAGGGTGATCCTTTAGTGCGCGCGATACGGTTGATGGTGAAATGCCCAGCTCGCGAGCGATATCTTTGATGGTTATTTGGTTAAATCTCATTGTTTTTGAAGGAATTTAAAGATTTCCGAAATAGCGCAAACGGTTGCGAATCCGTTTCCACGAAATTTAGGTGAATAAATTCAAAAATGGCGCTTGCCAAATAGTTTTTTAAGGGTATTATTGAAGCCAAATTCTAATTTTATTAGTTAACGCAATTAACAAATTAGATTTTGAAAATTACTCTTATAAAACAACAATTAAACCCTAAAACAATTAAGTATGACCAAATTGTATCTGTTTGTTCGCAGGTATCTGGCGGTTCTTCTCGTGCTCGGAACTCTAGTCAGTTTCGCTCAGGAAAGAGTCGTAACAGGTAAAGTAACGTCATCGGATGACGGCTCTGGAATTCCAGGTGTTAACATCCTTGAAAAAGGATCTAGCAACGGAACCGTGTCTGACTCTGATGGAAATTTCCGTATTAGCGTTGGAAGTAATGCAACGTTAATTTTCTCCTTCGTTGGCTATCAAGCCCAGGAAGTAACCGTTGGATCTCAAAGCGCCATTAATGTTTCAATGCAATCCGATGTTACAGCCCTCAGTGAGGTTGTGGTGGTTGGATATGGAACCCAAGAGAAAAAGGAAATAACCAGTGCTGTAACCAGTATTAAATCTGAAGATTTCAATAAGGGTACAGTTAATGATCCAGTTCAATTATTGCAAGGTAAAGTAGCCGGTTTGAATATTACCCGCGCAGGTGGTGACCCTAACGGTGGTTTTAACATTCGTCTTCGTGGTGTTGGAACAATAGGTGCCAACGCAGAACCATTGGTGGTTATCGATGGTATCATTGGCGGTTCATTGAGCACGGTAGACCCTAACGACATTTTATCCATAGACGTTTTAAAAGATGGTTCTGCTGCCGCAATTTATGGTAGCCGGGGTGGTAGCGGGGTTATCCTTGTAACTACCAAATCTGGTAAGAAAGGAACCACTCAAGTAAGTTATAATGGATCTTATGCAATCGAGAATGTTAACAATAGTATCCCTGTTATGACAGCCGAAGAATATCGTCAAGTTCCAGGTCACGTTGACCTTGGCT
Organism: uncultured Ohtaekwangia sp.; assembly: GCA_964540915.1. Lineage (GTDB taxonomy): Bacteria > Bacteroidota > Bacteroidia > Cytophagales > Cyclobacteriaceae > ELB16-189. The sequence goes on along the minus strand of CAZIOY010000039.1, from coordinate 20,578 downwards.
CAACCACTGATTGGTTAGATGTAATCACTCGTCAGGGAAATGCCCAGGTTCATAATTTAGCCTTATCAGGAGGTAGTCAATCAACTACTTACCGTGCATCTATCAACGTGCGTAACGCGAATGGTGTAGGTCTTAAATCTGGTTTCGAGCAACTCAATGGTCGTTTGACAATAACTCAGAAGGCGCTAAAAGACAGAGCTACTTTTACTGTAAATTTGGCGTCAACGACAAAAGATGCTCAGTTAGGTAATGCTGCATCCTTCAATTATGGTATTCTGGCTAACCCGACCATGCCTATTTATGATAACACTACTACCAGCCCAACAGCAGGTGGTAGATTCGGGGGATATGCAGAACGTGATATTTTTGACTTTTTCAATCCACTTTCTCTTGTTGAACAAAATGAACGCGATAAAAAAGAAACCAGACAACAGGCAAGTCTCCGCGCTGAGTATGATTTCAGCGACCTTGTTGAAGGCTTACGATTCGCTGCGTTTTATTCAGCCCAGCGTGAATCTGATTTTTATGGTTCATACAGTAAAAAGAGCGCAAAATTTGGCGGTAATAACGGATTAGGTTTCGCATCTCGCTCAACAGATCAACGTGTCAATGAACTTTTTGAGACGACTGTTAATTTCGATAAGAACCTTGGTGGTGCAGATCTGGCTTTATTAGCTGGATATTCTTACCAGGATTTTTATAATGAGGGATTCGGATTGTCAGGCGGTAATTTTGTAACCGATGCCTTTACCTATAATAATTTGAGCACTGCTTTGGATTTCAACAATGGACTTGGATCAGTTTTCAGTTATGCTAACTCTAACAAACTCGTTGCATTCTTTGGAAGAGCTAACGTGAATATTGGAGGAAACTATTTTGTGTCTGCCAGTGCCCGTTATGAAGGATCTTCTCGTTTTGGAGAGAATAACAAATGGGGTCTTTTCCCAGCGGTAAGTGCCGGTGTTACTTTGAGTAATTTGATTGACATACCTTCTGTGAATAGCTTGAAACTAAGAGCTAGTTACGGTGTTACCGGCAATCAACCTGGTTCATCGTATATCTCACTTCAGAAATTCACAAGAACGGGAAGCTTCTTCTACAATGGTGTTTTTGGACCAAGCTACGGACCGAAGAGCAATCCTAACCCTGATTTAAAGTGGGAAACGAAAGCAGAAATCGACTTTGGTTTTGATTTCGCCATGCTTAATAATAAGTTGACGGGTACATTCGATTATTATAACAGAACTACAACAGACATGATTTTGCCTGTAAACGTTCCGCAACCTCCAAACCTAGTACAACAAACGGAGGTAAACATTGGTGAGTTGAAGAATTCAGGTTTTGAATTGTCATTGAATTACGCTGCTATCACCAAACCTGATTTTACATGGACAGTAGGTGGAAATATTGGTACCTACAAAACTCAGGTAGTTAGCTTGAAGAATGACATATACAACTTTGCTGAAACCGGAGTTCTTTATCGTTCATCAATGGGCGCACCAGGACAGAGTGCAGTGCAAACGGTTAGAGTAAAGGAGGGTGATCCATTAGGTCAATTATGGGGTGCTCTATATGACGGAGTTAATGCCGATGGAAGCTATAAATTTGTTGATATTGACGGTGACGGCACGGTAGACCCTACCAGCGATGATGATCGTACTGTAATAGGAAATGGTCTTCCTTCAGCTACGTTTGGTTTTAACAACAGCTTTACCTATAAGCACTTTGATATGAACATTTTCTTCAACGGTGCTATTGGTCATGAATTGCTAAATAGTTACAGAGGATTTTATGAGAATAATGAAACAACGACCATAAAAAACTGGAACATTGTTAAAACCGAATTCTATGATCCTAAAGTGACGAAGGCTAACGTAAACAGCATTCACGTAGAAAAGGCTGACTTTTTACGTTTGAACAACATGTCCATTGGTTACAATGTGCCTCTGGAAAGTGGAGCAGCAGTAAGAAATCTTAGATTCTTTGTTGCTGGACAGAATTTGTTTACGTTAACGAATTATACGGGTGTTGATCCTGAAGTTCGTTATAAGGATACTGATTCGGATGACGGTTTAGCTCCTGGTATTGAGAGAAGATCTACTTACTTCACTACAAGGACATTTACATTTGGTGTGAATCTTGGATTTTAATAATGATGAATATGAAAAGAACATTTTTAAGAAAAATATGGGCAATTGGGTTGGGAATGTCTCTGGTGACTTTCTCGTGTACCAATCTGGATGAAGAATTGTTTGATCAGGTAACGGCCGATAACTTTTTCCGAACGGATCAGGAATTAATTGCCGGTTTGGGTGCCGCCTACTCAAGTTTCGGAGGATTAGGAAACCATTCTAACCTTTGGTCTACAAATGAATTGGTGTCTGATGAATTGATCATCACCACCAAAGGTGGAGACTGGTTTGACGGTGGTGTGCTTCAGCAATTGCATTTGCATACCTTTACACCTGATAACGGTTTCTTTAACAACACCTGGGGCATGCTGTACGGTGGCGTTAATACCGCCAACCGTTTGATTTTTCAATTTGAAGAATTGAAGGCAAAAGGAAACCCTAGTGCCGATGCATTTATTGCAGAACTTCGTGCCATACGTGCGTTGTGGTATTTTTGGATTATGGATGGATTCGGAAGAGGTCCTTTAGTTACCGATTTTACTGATATCGAAGTGAAGGGAGCTTCTACGCGGCAGCAACTATACACTTTCATTGAGTCTGAACTTAATGCCATTGTTGATGTGCTTCCAACTGCAAAAGACGCAACTACTTACGGAAGGATGACTAAATGGGCTGCCCTATCAGTTCGCGCTAAGTTGTATTTGAATGCCGGTGTTTATACTGGCACACCTCAATATGCTAAAGCAGCAGCAGATGCAAAGGCTATTATTGATGGCGCAAAATTCAATCTGGAGCCAACCTACAAGGATAACTTTGCAGTAAACAATGCCGGTTCAAACGAGAACATCTTCGTTTATCCTTATGACAAAGTTTTCAATGGTGGATTCAACTGGCCAATGATGACCTTGCACTACGCAAGTCAGACGGTCTATAACTTTACCGCTCAGCCTTGGAACGGATACTCTGTAGTAGAGGAATTCTATAACTCTTATTCTAATCCTGTAACGAACCCTGGCCCACAAGGACCTGTTTGGTTAGGTCTAGCCGTTGATGCGAATAACGACAAAGTTCCGGACACACAAGGAACGTTGGATGATAGATTATCTAATTTCGTAGTTGGTCCTCAGTATAAGCCAAGTGGTGAAAAAGCAATCGATCCTGCTTTTGAAGGTATTGATCCTGATGGAACTAATTTGAACTTCACTCCAAAGATCAACGAACTTGGTCCCAACGCATGGCGCCAGGGTGGAGCTCGTATTGGTAAGTATGCCTACGAGCTGGGTGGAACTCCTAATATGAGCAATGACTTTGTAGTCTTCCGTTATGCCGATATTCTTCTTATCAGAGCAGAAGCACTATGGAGAATAAGCAATGCAGACGCTGAAGCTCTAACTCTTGTTAATCAAATTCGTACCAGAGCTAAAGTAACACCTTTCGCTTCCCTTACTGCTGATAATTTTTTGGCAGAACGTGGACGTGAAATGTTTGCTGAAATGACCCGCAGACAAGACTTGATTCGCTTTGGTAAATTTGGTCAGGCCTGGGGTTTTAAACCTGCAAAGGATGCTGCTAGTGTAACTAAGTACTCTTTATTCCCGATTCCAAAGCAACAACTTGATGCAAACAGCAAGTTGACTCAGAATCCTGGTTATTAATTTTTAGATAGTATTATGAATTTAAAAGGCAAGCATGTAATGCTTGCCTTTTTTTGTGCTTTACTGCGTTAATTGGATTATACTTAGCGCAGCATGTTTAAAAACCCCATGGGTGTTCTTAATTTTGGAATCGAGTTGATTTTTATAGTTTAGTGAAATTGAAACGCCTGTTTTACTCCATCCTTCAAATTGTTTTTACAGTCATTACCTTGGTGGCTTGTACAACTGAGCATTTGGAGCTCAGAAGCGATCAATTATTTCGTTTACATGAATCGTCCACTACGGGTATCACCTTCTTAAACGAGCTTACGTATAGCGAAGAATTGAATCCTTATACGTTTCGGAGTTTTTATAATGGAGGAGGAGTGGGGCTTGGTGATTTTGATAATGACGGATTGCTGGACATTTTCCTGGCAGGCAATATTGTCTCGAATAAGTTATACAGGAATAAAGGGAATTTTAAATTTGACGACATTACGGTATCGGCCGGATTGCAAACAGAGCGTGTGTGGAGCACCGGTGTTAGTGTGGTTGATATTAATTCCGATGGTTATCTGGACATCTATGTGTGCAAATCAGGGCCACCCGGTGGGGCAAGAAGGAAAAATGAATTATTCATTAATCAAGGAGACCTTACCTTCAAAGAACAAGCTTCGGAATATGGCCTTGCCTTCGAAGGGCTATCCATACACGCGGCTTTCTTTGACTACGATAAAGATGGGGATCTGGATTGCTATCTCTTAAATAACTCGTTACGCTCCGTAGGTGGATTTGATTTAAGAAAAGACCAGCGAAATATTCCAGATCCGGAAGGCGGCAATAGACTACTTCGCAATGACAACGGCAACTATGTCGATGTGAGTCAGCAGTCAGGTATTTATTCCAGTAAAATTGGTTTTGGTTTAGGAGTTACCATCGGGGACATTAATCAAGATGGCTGGTCGGATATGTTTGTCTCTAATGATTTTTTCGAGAAAGACTACCTGTATATCAATAATCACGATGGAACATTTACAGAGTCTTTAGAGAATATGATCCGGGAAATAAGCCTGGGGTCGATGGGTGCCGACTTTGCCGATATCAATAATGATGGGTTGCCTGAATTGTTTGTAACGGAAATGCTTCCTGAGCACGATGATCGATTAAAAACCACATCGCAATTTGAAAGTTGGGATAAGTATAAGATCGCTTCCGAGCAGGGCTATTATCATCAGTTTAGCAGGAATGCCTTGCAATTAAATAATGGGGATGGCACGTTTTCTGAAATTTCAAGATTGGCAAGAACAGAAGCGACCGACTGGAGTTGGGGTGCTTTAATTTTTGATATGGATAATGATGGCATGAAAGATATTTTTGTTGCCAATGGAATATACAAAGATCTGATCAATCAAGACTATGTCAACTTTATTGCCAATGCCAATGCTGTCAGGGAGATTCTAAGAACAGAGAAGAAAGTGATTAAACGTTTGGTGGATTCAATACCCACGAATCAGATACCAAACTATGCGTTTAAAAATAATGGCGATCTCACCTTTACGAATAAAGCGGCAGATTGGGGCTTGGAAATGCCAACCCATTCCAATGGATCTGCCTATGGAGATTTAGACAACGATGGAGATCTTGATCTTGTTTTGAACAACGTGAATATGCTGTCTTCTGTTTATGAAAACCGATCAAAACAAATCAATCCAAAAAACAATACCCTATCAGTTGCACTACATGGTGAAGGCTTAAATTCATTTGCCCTGGGTGCAAAAATTTTTCTATATGACAGTGGCAAACTCTTTTATCAGGAAGTATCGCCCATGCGCGGATTTATGTCTACGGTGGATTCGCGTTTGCATTTTGGCGTAGGCGCTATAACATCAATTGATTCCGTACGCACGGTGTGGCCCGATGGGAGATTGACGCTATTAAAGAATACCTCATCGAATCAGTTGCTCCACGTTTTTCAAAAGGATGCCTTAGCCTCTGCACCGGTTGTTGAGCGCGAGGCACCTCAAACGGTTTTATCAAAAATAGAAAATCTGCAAGGCGTTTTCTTTGAGCATAAGGAAAATGAGTACGTTGATTTTGATCGGGATCGGTTGCTTTTTAATATGATCTCCAATGAGGGGCCCTGTGTTTGTGAAGGTGATGTTAATCAAGATGGTCTCGATGACTTTTATATTGGAGGAGCAAAGGATCAGGCGGGCGTTTTATTCATACAAAGTACGGTTGGTTTTAAGAAAACTGGTGCAGCGATCTTTGAAAAAGATAAGGACTCCGAAGACACCGATTGTCTATTCTTTGATGCTGATGGGGATGGAAGAGATGATTTATATGTGACTAGCGGTGGCAATGAATTTTCATCCAGTTCTGCCGCTTTATTAGATCGTTTATATATGAATCAAGGTAACGGAAACTTTGATAAATCGACCCAGCCACTTCCGGTATTGACTTCTTTTGAAAGTACCTCAACAGTTTCCGCGGCTGACTTTGATAGTGATGGCGATCAGGATCTTTTTGTTGGGGTTCGGCTCATTCCATTTCTCTATGGCATGCCAGGCAATGGTTATCTGTTGAAGAATGATGGCAAGGGCAATTTTGTAGATGCCACGGTGGAGTTAGCGCCACAATTGCAGCAGGTAGGAATGATTACCGACAGCCACTGGGTAGATTTAAATAATGACCAGTTTACTGATCTGGTCATTGTGGGCGAATGGATGCCAGTAACTGTATTCATTCAGGAGAATGGGAAATTTGTAAATAGAACCAGCGAATTTGCATTGGATGGCACGAATGGTTGGTATCATGCCCTGGAAGTAGGAGATTTCAATAAGGATGGGAAAATGGATATGGCTGTAGGAAATCATGGTTTAAACTCTCGATTTCGAGCCTCTCTGAAAGAACCGGTTAGTCTCTATCTCAACGATTTTGATCGTAATGGAACTATGGAGCAGATTATTTCACGCTTTGATCAGGGCATTTCATATCCATTGGTTCTTAGAAATGATTTGATAGCCCAAATTCCATCCCTAAAGAAAAAATACCTTTATTTTTCTGATTACCGTTTGAAAACCATGGCTGATATTTTTAGCCCTGAGCAACTAAAGGAATCAATAGTTTTGAATGCCTATTCTTTTGAAACCACAGTATTCATAAACAAAGGAAATAGCTTTGAAAAAAAGGCTTTGCCAATGCAAGCTCAATTTTCACCGGTATATTCCATTTTGGCAGAAGATTTTAATCACGATGGAAATCTGGATTTGCTGATGGGGGGCAATTTGCATCGGGCAAAACCTGAAACCGGTATCTATGATGGCAGCTATGGTTTGTTGCTCACGGGTGATGGAACAGGTAGATTTGCGGCAGAAACGTCAACACGATCGGGTGTCTCTCTGAAAGGAGAAATCAGATCCTTAAAATCGATACGCTTTAAAAAAAGGAATGTGGTATTGGTAGGAAAGAGTAATGATCAATTAGAAGTTTTAAGTTATTAACAAGCATTAAAAATGAAAAAGGTATTATTGGGCTCCATTGTATCCATTGCCGTGATGGCAGCCATGATTTCATGTTCAGGAAGTCGCAAAGAAAATGAATCCAGGTATGATAGTTTGTTTTTAGGTATTTCATTAGGAATGGAAAAAAAGGCATTTTATGACCACTGCTGGGAGTATAACAAAAGGAAAATTTTTACGCATGGCCCAACAAACCAGAATGTAGAATATAAATTGGTGGATGGTATTAATAGTCCGGTGAGCATGAGATTTTATCCAACTTTTTACGAGGATAAAATATTTGAGATGCCCGTAACTTTTACTTACGATTCCTGGGCCCCGTGGAACAGGCAGTATAAATCAGATACACTTCTTGTGAATATGCTTAAGGTCTTCAAGAAGTGGTATGGTCCTGACTTCAAGGAATTAGACCACAACACCATGGGAAAGGTGTATTATAAAATGGATGGAAAGAGGAGAATCAATTTATTTATTAAAGATGATCAATTTGTTCAAGCTGTTTTCACTGATTTAAAAGTAGAGAAAGAGCTTAAGAAATTGTCCGAAGAACAATCAAAAAAAGCAAATTAAATAATTAGTACTAAATGAAATGCATAATTTGGATTGTGCTATGGTCAGCTTTTTTATTTTCATGTAAATCGGGAAATAATGCAAATACTTTATTCACCGAAGTGAGTAGTGACCACACCGGAATCGATTTTGCGAATAATCTGAACTTTGATCAAAAATTTAATATTTACACGTACCGTAATTTTTATAATGGCGGAGGCGTTGCCCTGGGTGACATTAACAATGATGGCCTTATCGATATTTATTTCACAGCCAACCAAGGACCTAATAAATTATATCTGAATAAAGGAAACTTTATCTTTGAGGACGTTACCGAAAAGGCAGGGGTTTCAGGAACAAAAGCATGGTCAACAGGAGTAAGTATGGCCGATGTAAATGGAGATGGATGGATAGATATTTATGTCTGTAATTCTGGCGATGTAAAAGGCGACAACAAAGAGAATGAACTGTTCATTAACAATGGCGATTTAACATTTTCTGAAAAAGCAAAGGAATATGGCGTTGCCGATAAAGGCTTTACCACCCACGCAGCATTTTTAGATTACGATAAGGATAATGATCTCGATCTTTATATCCTCAATAATTCCTATCAGGCTATCGGCAGTTTTAACCTGCGCAAGAACGAGCGTCCTAAACGCGATTCATTGGGAGGTGATAAGCTTATGCGTAATGACAATGGTCATTTTACAGATGTAAGCGAAGAGGCTGGAATTTATGGTAGCGTGATTGGCTTTGGTTTAGGAGTAACTGTGGGTGATATTAATAAGGATGGATGGTCTGACATCTACATTTCAAACGATTTCTTTGAAAGAGATTATCTCTATCTCAATAATGGAAACGGCACGTTTAAAGAAACGCTGACAGAACAGATGAAATCAATCAGCGGAGCCTCGATGGGTGCGGATCTGGCCGATATCAATAATGACAGCTATCCGGATATTTTTGTAACAGAAATGTTACCGGCAGATAATGCCAGGATTAAGACCGTGACTACATTCGAAAACTGGGATCGATATCAGTATAACCTCGGCAATGGATACTATCATCAGTTTACCCGCAACATGCTTCAGTTGAACAATGGCAATAATACATTTAGTGAGATTGGAAGACTATGCAACGTAGAGGCTACCGATTGGAGCTGGGGCGCCCTCATGTTTGATATGGACAATGACGGCCTTAAAGATATTTTTGTTGCTAATGGAATTTATCAGGACCTAACCAATCAGGATTATCTTCAGTATGTCTCCAATGAAGAAGTGATTCGATCTGTGATTACAGATAAAAATGTTGATTACAAAAAACTTGTGGAACTGATTCCCTCCAACCCGGTTTCAAATTTTGCTTTTCATAATGAAGGCAACCTCAGTTTTAAAAATAAAGCAAATGATTGGGGTTTGGGTAAGCCAGGGTTTTCAAATGGATCGGCTTATGGTGATATCGATAATGATGGCGATTTGGATCTAATCACTAATAATGTGAATGGGCTGGCTTCGATCTTTCGCAACGAGACTAATATACAAAGATCATTTAACCGTTATTTGAAATTTGAGTTGGAAGGTCTTGGTTATAATTCGTTTGCCTGGGGCACTTCAATAACAATCGCCCACGGTGATAAGATCTTTTATATTGAGCAAATGCCCAACCGTGGTTTTGAATCTTCTATGGACCCCAGACCTAATGTAGGGCTGGGAAAGATTGAAACGGTTGACCTGATCCTTGTTCGTTGGCCGGATGGAAATGAGACTCGATTAACAAATGTTCTCACCAATCAGGTTTTAAAATTGAGGCAGAAGGAAGGTGTTGAACCAGAAGAGAACAAGAGCGTAGAGGTTGCTCATACTTTTGAAGCATCTGATGCATTGAATTTAGACTACACGCATACTGAAAGTGAGTTTGTTGATTTTGACAGAGATAAATTGGTCTTTCACATGTTGAGTACTGAAGGACCAAGAATTTCTAAAGGTGATGCGAACGGAGATGGCAGGGAGGACTTTTACGTTGGTGGGGCAAAAGATGTTGCTGGTGCAATGTTTATTCAAACCAGCAATGGCTCTTTTCAGGAGCGATCTCAAAAAGCTTTTATCGATGATAAGGCCTCTGAAGATATGCAAAGCGTTTTCTTTGATTCAGATAGTGACGGTGATCAAGACTTATATGTTTGCAGTGGCAGCAATGAATTTTCCACCAGTTCAATTGCCCTGGCTGATCGATTATACATGAATGATGGTAATGGAAACTTCACCAAGTCACTGCAGATTTTACCAACGTTTAATTTTGAGAGCACTTCAGTAGTTAAACCTTTTGATTATGATAAAGATGGAGATAGCGACTTATTTGTTGGCGTGCGCAGTCATCCATTCTTATACGGCATGCCAATGAACGGTTATATATTATCCAACGATGGAAAGGGAATTTTTACGAATATAACAGATTCAATTGCGCCTGCGCTGACAGGAGTTGGAATGATTACAGATGCTGTATGGGCAGATATTAATAGTGATGATTTTGTTGATTTGATTGTCGTGGGCGACTACATGCCCGTCAAAATATTTATTCAGGAATCAGGCAAACTCATTGATAAGACTGAATCAATGAATCTTGGGAAAAGTAATGGTTGGTGGAATGCCATTGAAGCAGCAGATCTTGATAAGGATGGTGATATGGATTTTGTGCTGGCAAACCACGGATTAAATTCAAGATTCAGAGCTTCTCTTGATAAGCCTGTGAGTATGTACGTGAATGATTTCGATAAAAACGGAACCGTAGAACAGATCATCTGTACTTTCTATGGTGACAAAAGTTATCCTCTTGTGCTCAGGCATGACCTAACGGCACAGATACCTGCGATTAAGAAGAAATATTTGAAATACGACAACTTTAAGGATCAAACCATCACCGATATTTTTACTCCGGAGGAATTGGACAAAACTGTGAAGTTGGAGGTATATGAATTATCGTCCTGCTTGCTAATCAATAAAGGCAAAGAGGGATTTGCTTTAAAACGTCTTGCTGTTGAAGCTCAGTTTTCTGCAGTATATGCTATTTCTATTGAAGATTTTAATCATGACGGCAATATGGATATTGCACTCGGTGGAAACTTATACCATGTAAAACCAGAAATGGGTCGTTACGATGCGAGCTATGGAACTTTCTTACAAGGCGATGGTAAAGGTAATTTCATTTCAGTGAATACTGATGAGTCGGGTTTGTTTTTAGATGGTGAGATACGTGATATGACCACGGTAGAGGTTGCCGGTAAGAAGTACCTATTGGCAACGCGTAACAATAATTCAATCCTGACATTTAAGGTCAAATAAGTGGGCCTCACAAAAACTCTTCCATATAGTTTTTATGTTTGGCTGATGGTGGCCATGTTAGCTTCTTGTAACGAGGAGGATGGAACGAATAAGTTATTCCAGAGGATGCCATCTGGACAAACTGGAATTAAATTTTCAAACGACATTGAAGAAACAGATCAGTTTAGCATAATAGAGTATTTGTATTTCTATAATGGTGCCGGTGTTTCTGCAGGCGATATAAATAATGATGGGTTACCAGATTTATATTTTTCATCTAACCAAGGTCCAAACAAACTTTTTCTCAATAAGGGTGATTTTAAGTTTGAAGATATTTCTACCAAAGCTGGCGTATCCGGTCTCGGAAACTGGAAGACCGGTGTCACTATGGCTGATGTGAATGGTGACGGATACCTGGATATTTTTAGTTGTGGCGTGGGTGGATACAAGAGTTTTACGGGAAGGAATCAATTATTGATTAACAACAGAGATCTTTCGTTTACAGACAAGACCGATGAATATGGCTTAACTTTTCAGGGGTTCTCTACGCAATCTTCATTCTTCGATTATGATAATGATGGAGATCTGGATATGTATCTGGTTAATCACTCTGTGCATTCGGTGCGATCGTATGGTGATGTTTTACTTCGTAATCAAAGCGATTACAAAGCAGGCGACAAGTTGTATAGAAATGAATTGATTCCATCAGGTAATCCTTCTTTTACGGAAGTGACTTCACAAGCTGGTATTTATAGCAGCCAGGTGGGATATGGATTGAGTGTAGGAATATCGGATCTAAACAATGATGGTTATCTCGACATTTATGTATCTAATGATTTTCATGAGAATGATTACCTCTATATCAACCAAAGAGATGGTACGTTTAAACAGGAGCTGGAAAGAAGTATTCCTCACACCAGTCGCTTTTCAATGGGCAGCGATATTGCGGATATCAACAACGATGGTTGGCAAGATATATACACGCTCGATATGTTGCCCAACGAAGAGGCAGTATTAAAAGCATCTGGAGGTGAAGACCCATATGAAATTTTTCAATACAAACTTCAATTTGGATATCATTATCAAGTTTCGCGAAACGCACTTCAATTAAATCTGGGACTTACCCCAGATCAAACCCTGGCCTTCAGCGATATTGCTCCAATAGCAGGCGTTGAAGCTACCGACTGGAGTTGGGGACCATTACTTGCTGATTTTGATAATGATGGGTTGCGTGATCTTTTCATTGCTAATGGTATTATGAGACGACCCAATGATCTCGATTATATCAACTATATATCGAGCGATTCAGCTCAGCGTTTTCTTTCTGATCAGGCAATGATTGATAAAATGCCATCAGGAAAAGTTCCTAACTTCTTTTTTAGGAATAATGGTGATTTAACATTTGATAATGTTTCCGAAAGCTGGACAACAGTAAACCCAACATTGTCAAACGGTTCAGCGTATGCAGATTTTGATAATGATGGTGATTTGGATTTGGTTGTTAACAATATCAATGAGCAAGCTTCAGTCTACAGAAATTCAATTGATCGGGCTTCTAATTATTTGAAAGTTAAGCTTCTGGGAACTTCATCAAACTTATTTGGAGTGGGAGCGAAGGTCAACGTTTATACTGAAGCGTTAACGTTGACTAATGAATTAATTCCTTCACGCGGTTGGCAATCTAGCAGCGACTACATGCTTCATTTTGGTTTAGGAAAAACTAGTCTGATTGATTCCTTAATTGTGATCTGGCCCGGTGGAAAATTTCAAACGATTAAGTCGCTAAAGCCTAACCAAACGTTAGAATTAAAGCAACCTGACTCACAAGGAAATTGGTATTCTATCCAAAGTCAGAATAAGTCGTTGTTACAAATTGCTGAATCCATTGATTTCACTCATCGTGAGAATGATTTTACTGGTTTCGAAATAGAGCGACTGATACCACATACACTTTCTACACAAGGTCCTAAGGCGGCTGTGGGTGACGTCAATGGCGATCAGCTTGACGATGTATTTATTGGCGGAGCGAAAGGCCAGTCGGGTGTATTGTTCATACAAGATCAGCAAGGAAGATTTAGAACATCCGGGCAAGCGGTGTTTGATTCCGACTCTTTAGCTGAAGACACGAACGCTGTTTTTTTTGATGCCGATGGTGATGGAGAAAACGATTTGGTGGTGGTTAGTGGAGGCCAAGAGCAGGAGGGTGCTATTCCGGAATTACGACCAAGACTTTATGTAAATACCGGAAAGGGAAAATTCAAAAAGGAGGAGGATGCATTTCCTCATCTTTATGTGAATGCAGCGTGTGTAAAACCTGAAGACTTTGATGGCGATGGTGATGTGGATTTATTTATTGGTGGCAGGGTGGTGGCCGGAAGCTATGGAATGACGCCACCAAGTTTTTTATTCATGAATGATGGAAAAGGAAAATTTTCTGATGTAACGCAGAAGTTACCGGTAGCCGCATTAGGCATGATTTCAGATGCATCATGGCATGATTGGAATGCTGATGGAAAAAAAGATTTGATTTTGGTTGGCGAATGGATGCCCATTACGATACTCCTTCAAAATCAGCAGGGAGATTTCATTGATCATACCAACGATTATGGTCTTGAAAATTCTTCGGGGTGGTGGAATACCATGAGTCAGACAGATATTGATGAAGATGGAGACATCGATTTTTTAGTTGGCAATGCCGGACTTAATTCACGATTGCGTGCCAGTGAAAAGGAACCGGTGGAGATATGGGTGGATGATCTTGATTTTAATGGAAGTACCGATCCGATCATCACGTATTTCAATAATCATCAGCGCTATCCCTTCGTATCGCGCGATCAGTTGGTGAAACAAGTGCCGCCCTTAAAACGGAAGTTCTTAAAATACGCAGATTACAGGCACGTGAAATTGGAGGATATCATCGCTTCTGAAAAGCTGAAGAAAGTTGTTCACCGTAAGGCAGCGCTGTTTGCTTCGGTGTGGATCGAAAATAATGGTGATGGAAAATATCAGGTTCATGAGCTGCCAGATGAAGCGCAATTATTTCCTGTTTTTTCATTTGCTGTTCATGATGTTAATCACGATGGTCATGCCGATATACTCGCGGTAGGTAACTGGTTTGCAGTACAACCGGATTTGGGCCGGCAAGATGCTGGCTATGGCTTAATCTTATTGGGCGATGGAAAGGGTAACTTTACACCCGAGCCTATGCACGACACGGGTTTTTGGGTTCCGGGAGAAAGTCGGGATGTGAAGGTTTTACGTATGGGTAAAGGAAAAACGGAGATATTAGTGACTCGAAATAACGATTCTGTTTTAATCTTTAAGCTTTCTCAGTAAAGGCCATTGTCACACGACTGACATTTGATGACTGAAGTCATACTTTATAGTTGGTTATCTATTATTTTTGTGTTTCGAAAATTGATCTATGAAAAATATCCTTAAAGTAGCAGCATTAGCCATACTTATTTCTTCCTGTGCTTCAGATAGCGGAGAGTGGAAGACAAAGACTCAGCGTGCTGATTTCCTTCATCGCTCGTTGAAACAGATTACTGATGTCATTGTTTATGATATTTTCTCACCGCCAGTGGCTTCGCGCATTTATGCGTACAGCAGTATTGCTGCGTATGAGGTGGCCATTCATCAACATTCAAAATACCGCAGTCTGGCCGGTCAGGTAACAGGCTTGGAAGCTGTGCCTCAACCTGAAGCAGGAAAAGAATATTGCTACCCGCTGGCTTCGGTGCAAGCTGCTCTCAAAGTAGGTCGCACACTGGTGTTTTCAGAAGACAAGATGGATGTTTTTTATAATCAGATCATGAAGGAATTTCGCCATGCCGGAGTGCCGGATGATGTGTTTGAACGCTCTGTCGATTACGGTACAAGCGTAGCCGATCATGTGATTGCCTGGTCATCCAAGGATAATTACAAACAGTCGCGTTCGTTTCCTAAATACTCTATTCAGAACGATCTTGCTACCTGGAAACCTACGCCTCCCGCCTACATGGATGCCGTTGAACCCCATTGGAATAAGATGCGTCCCTTTGCTATTGACTCGGCCCAGCAATTTAAACCAGTACCACCCACACCTTTTTCTACTGATAAAAATAGCCAGTTTTATAAAGAAGCTGTTGAAGTACTTGACATGGGTAATAATCTTACTACGGAGCAACGTGAAATCGCTTTCTTCTGGGATTGCAATCCTTTTATGATGAATGTGAAGGGCCATGTGATGTTTGCCACTAAGAAAATTTCTCCCGGTGGCCATTGGATTAACATTACCAATGTGGCATGCAAAAAAGTGAATGCTGACCTTGCGCAAAGCGCTGAGGCGTATGCACGCGTTTCAATAGCACTCGTTGATGCTTTTATGTCCTGCTGGGATGAAAAATACAGAAGCAAACTGATCCGCCCGGAAACATATATTAACCAATACATCGATGAAGATTGGGTTCCTGTTCTGCAAACACCACCCTTCCCGGAATACACCAGTGGCCACAGCATGATCTCAGCAGCTTCTGCCGTTACCCTTACAAAATTATTTGGCGATAATTTCGCTTTTACCGATTCAACTGAAATAGAATTTGGCCTGACATCCAGAAGCTTCAAGTCATTTATTCAGGCTTCTGAGGAGGCTGCCATTAGTCGCATGTATGGAGGAATTCACTATCGACCAGCGGTAGAAGTAGGCATGACCGAAGGGCGGGCCGTTGGAACGTATATACTGCAAAAAATAAGAACACGCAAAGAAGACGCTGCGATGAATTGATCTTTGTTTCTAAAACCAATCAGGTCGGTTATAACTACTATTCCGTACAGAAGTACAATCAATGCATCTGACAGGATATTCTAGTGAATTAAAACTGCCAGTAAAGTTACAGGTTGTTACTGTTAGCCGAAAGGGAAGATCGGTTGGAAAAACAAAGAATCGATTGAAGGTCTGATTGGTGGCCTGAAAATATCCCAGTGCTCTTTCGTTTGGATTTCCTTCACGCACGATGTTGCCAACAATAGCAGCAGGAGGGGTGTCAAAGATAGTGCCCACCTGGTTTGCCACAATGTTTACTTTGCGCCAGTAATCATAGGCATCTTTGGTGATAGAAGATTGGTAAGTAGTAAAATAATGTCGTTCCAAAAAGGACCAATCAATTATTCGTGAAGCGACCAGAAGATTGTTAATGGAAGCAACGGATACTTCTGAGCCATTAAATAAAACAATTCTTTGAGGATCGGCATTCTGAACAACGAAGCAGGGAGGGGGAATGACCCCAAAAGGATCAGGAAAATCAGTAGGCGAGAGGAGAAAAGCTTCCTCAACGCCCCACTTCAAATAAGTAGGGTTGTTCGTTGACAATAATTTACTATTCGAGAATAGTTCGATATAATCCTCAATTACAACCGCACCTTCTGCGTCCGTTAATTCCTTCTTAACGATGTTGTATGAGACAGATTCCTGCACAGCAGGTTCCGGTAATTTTTCCGGAAGTGATTTGTAGGATTCTCCCCCAGGAATATCTATCTGAATGTAATACGTTCGACCAGCAACTCCCGCCACATTCTTCAAATAGTAAGTGCCCAAATTTTGAAAATCTTCCTCGTATAAATAGACGTTGCCAACATCATCATACAACTGAATAGTAGCGCCACTTTCTGGAAAAGGAAGTTGCTCGACATTTGCGGTTCTGCCTAATTGAATAATGTTCTGGTCGCGGATCGTACTTATTTGTCCCGTCACCACCAGAACACCACCTTTTATTTCCACAGGAAAATCAAGGGGTGACAGGCAACTTGAAAGTAAAGTAAATAGCAAAAGCTTAAAAGCATACCTTTTGAAAAAATCAATCCACACGATCTTGCTAAAGGAGCTATGTAAATTCATTTTCAAAATTTAAAGTTATACGTTAAGGATGGCAAAGCAGAACCTAATATCGAAAGCTGATAAGTTTTTGGGATAAAAAAGTTTGACGCAGGTCGTTGATAGAAGACCGAATAGGCATTATCGCGCCCGAATAAATTGTAAATCGAGAACACTAATGAGTCATCAATTTTTCGAATTAAGTTTCCGATCGTGAAAGATAGATCAACACGCAAATAATTTGGTATTTGATATTTATTGCGATCAGAAAAAACCGGTACCACGGTTCCCGATGAAATATAACTGGACTCTACCGCAGTGAAAGGTCTGCCGGTATTGTACGATACAAGAAATGAAAATGCACTACCCGTTCTATAAAGTCTGTTCAAGACAAAATTAAAAATGTGCGGCTTATTATAATTAGATGGGTACCACGCTCCGTCATTAATGGTTTCCGGTTCAAAGGGTGAATCAACTTTTACTTCAGTTTGTGAATAGGTATACGATACCCAACCGGTCCAGCGACCTTTCAGTCTTCTTACATAAACTTCGCCACCATACGCTCTTCCATCACCAGTGAGAAGTTCTGTTTCGATATGACGATTTACATACAGCTCCGGAAAGTCTTTATACTCAACCAGGTTTTGCATTCTTTTATAAAATCCTTCCAGCGATGTTTCCCATTCGTTGTCATTCAGGTTCCAGAAATAGCCTGCTGAGTAATGATCTGCAATTTGCGGAGGTAGATAACCCGTACTCACCTGCCAGATGTCAACCGGGGTAGCGGATGCCGTATTGCTGATCTGATGAATGTATTGGCGCATGCGACCATAACTTACTTTAACAGATTGATTTTTGAAGGTGTTAATCCGCACGGCCAGTCGTGGTTCAAGGCCTCCATACGTTTTTATTTTTTCGAACGAACTGTAATAAACAGAATCCGTTATTGTTGATGCTGACTTTGGAATTCCATCCGCGTAGCGGAAGATTGTGTCCTGTCCAAGATGCATATAACCAGACAATCGAAGGCCGGCTGATATTGAGATACGTTCACTAAGTTGATACTCATCGTTTACAAAAAGTGCTGCTTCCCAACCGTTGTCTTTATTTACTTGCTTTGGAATGAAGGCACTTCCTTCATAGGCTTCCTGACGCTCATCGGTAGGTATATACAAAATTGATTCTGCACCGGCTGTGAAACTGTGCTTGTCGTTTGGTATGTAATTTACGTAGGGCTTCATCTGTAGATAACCCATCGCGTTCTTTAATTGCGAAGCGTTTTGTCCTACGGGATCAATTAACGTAGTTTTAAATTGGCCGTATGAAAATAAAATGGATGGTGAAGCCTTGCGATTAGCTAGTCCTGTCCATTTACCTTGAGCCAGGAAGTTATTCCATTCATATCCAAAACGGTCAGAAAACTTAAATCCATCGTGGCTTTGGTATACTGATGCTTCCAGCGAACTGTTTTCATTTATACTATGGCTGAGGGAAACATAGGCGTCATTGAATGATGCGGAACTGTTGCTTACGTTCGGATCAGAAACTTGCTTTAGCATCCAGTTTGGGTAGGCGATCCTTCCGGATAACAGCAGTGAGGTTTTTGATTTTACAAGGGGCCCCTCTGCCGTAAAGCGTGCGGTGATTGGTCCAACTCCTCCTTGATAGGTCCACTTTTCTTTATCACCTCTTCGTGTGTTAATTTCTAAAACCGAGGAAGCACGTCCACCAAATTGTGAAGGTACAGATCCTTTATACAAACTAAAGTCGCGAATGATATCCTGGTTAAAAGCAGAAACGAATCCAAGAGCGTGCGAGGTGTTGAAGATAGGAGCTTCGTTTAATAACATCAGGTTTTGATCGGGTCTTCCGCCTCTCACATTAAATCCAGAAGCGGCTTCGCCTACCGAACTAACACCCGGCATGAGTTGAAGACTTTTAATAATATCTACTTCACCCAGCAACATCGGCAGTGTCTTTATTTCACCCACACTCATCGTGGTTAGTCCGGAAATGGATTGCTGCACATTGCTGTTGAGGGGCCGCGCCATGATTATTAACTCTTCCAGGTTCACCACGCCTTCCTCCATTTCAACATTAAATAAACCACCCGACAAAACTTTCAATCGAAAGTAGCGAGGTAACATTCCAATATGCCGTACCGTAATTCGGTAGTCGCCTGGAGGCATTTCAAGAGCATATTGGCCGTTGGCATCCGAGTAATCAAAGTATTTGTATGTATCTACGGAAATAGACGCGCCAGTAATTGGGCTGTTGGAGTTTTTGGCCCGGATATTTCCAGTAACCAGAATATTTCTGCGTATATCTAAATTGGCTGAGTCCTTACCTAATGTTTTCCATGGAATTAATTGCCAATCAGTTTGGGCATAACAAACTATTGAAGTCACCGACAAACCAAACAGAATAAACAGTCTTTGAAACAAGATGATGAAGATTTAAGCCAGAGGATTGCTATTACACGAAGAAAGATAGTCTAAGTTGACTTCACATTGAAAGTATTTCATGAGTAACTCAAGCTTTTTGATTAATGGTCAATGCAAACGATTGAATACATTTAATCATGCTTGGAACTTTGCGTTACTTTCCGCATCTTCCAAATTAAAAATCTGGTCAATCCATGTCCTTAAAACCCCAACTCTCCTTCTGGCAGATCATCAATATGAATGTTGGATTCTTTGGCATCCAATATAGTTTTGGGTTGCAACAGAGTGCTGTCAATCCTATCTATGATTTCCTTGGTGCGAGTCCGGATGAAATTCCTTTACTCAATTTAGCAGGCCCTGTAACAGGCCTGATTATTCAGCCAATTATCGGGGCGCTGAGTGATAAAACGTGGCACTCTAAATTTGGTAGACGTAAGCCCTACTTTTTTATAGGAGCGATGATCTGCAGTATCTGTCTTTTCTTTTATCCATTCAGCAGTGCCTTGTGGATGGCGGCAGGATTGCTTTGGATATTGGATGTTGGAAATAATACTGCTATGGAACCTTATCGCGCTTTCATTGCAGATAAACTGAATGATGAACAACGTCCTACCGGGTTTCAAACACAAAGTTTTTTTACAGGCTTAGGTCAAACCCTGGCAAACGTTTCGCTGTTTGTTTTCCCTTTGATTATCATTGGAAAAACGGGAGCCATCCCTAACTGGGTTTTTGCCTCTTTCTTCTTAGGGTCGGTTTGTTCGATCGGAACAATATGGTGGAGTATGAGAACCACCTCCGAGATTGCCCCCACGGAAGAAGAGATCAGGGCCATAGAAAAAAGTAATGAAGGTCAGCCTCATCTGGTTGTTCAGTTTTTTATTTCCATTCTCACCTCTGTGATCGCCTATGTCATGCTTCTTCTTTTATTGTTGCCTTCAATCTTTTATAGATCGCTATTGAGAGAAACACTGGAGGCAACAAAAAAGCATCAGTTCACAAAAATCGTATTTGCTCAGAACATTGAAATCATTGAAGCCATCCTTGAGATGCCCAAAGTAATGTGGCAGTTGGCGTTGGTATACCTCTTTCAGTGGTATGCGTTGTTTTGCTATTGGCAAAATTCTTCCAAG
>CAZIOY010000038.1:0-40333 GCA_964540915.1 uncultured Ohtaekwangia sp. | reverse complement strand
CCAATCTTTTATCATTGGGCTATTAACATTGTCGTTGTAAACCCAGTTTTCATTTCCTGTATTGTAAGGAGGGTCAATATAGATGCACTTTATTTTTCCACTGTAGGTGGGCAACAATGCCTTTAGAGCTTTCAGATTATCGCCTTGAATAATCAAGTTGTCATGAAGCGAAACTTTGTCGGTGAGGCTTAATTTTTTTTGGGGCACAAGCTGGTGATACTGCACCGCCAAATGATGATTCTGAACAAACGTCTTTCCTTTGAATTGGAGTGTTGGCATCTTTATTTCTTATTTCTGATAAGGTATTTTATCTTTTCCTCAGCAACATGAATAGCCTGCAAGGCAAATTTCTCGTCCTCAACTTCGTAAACCAATTTGTCCGAAAGCCATGCTATTATGAGTTCATTTTCCTTTGCTCCAAAATACTCAGCAATTTTAACAACTTGCTCTCGTGATGCTTTTCGTTGGCCTCTCTCTATCTTGCTTAATATTGCTTGATCAATGTCAAGATAGGCAGCCACAGTCCGTAGTGGCAATTCCTTGTACTCACGAAGTTTTCTAATGTTATCACCTAAACTGTCCATTTCTTTGAATGTTTTCGTTTTGACAAAATTTGTCAAAGTTTAAGATTTAAACAAGGGGTAATCTTACTAAGACACCCTGTATCCTCCATAACCGCATTATCTCCTCAAAATAGAAAATAAAAACCAACAATAGATACGGTTTTTTCCTGGATACGATGCCAGGAAAACACCCTGTAATGACTATTTAGCATCAAAGCACTGGGATGAACCTGCTCCTACTCCACCTTTACCGTTTCAAACCGGCTGCTCACTCCACTTTCATTGATGGCCTCAATGGTAAAATAATAGGTCTTCATTCGATCCATCGTCTTCAGCCAGTATTCATTGTTGCCCTGCACCATGATGGCTGTATATAATTTATCAGGTGCGGTGCCATAGTGAATGTTATACGCGTAAGCGTTATCCACCGGCTTCCATTTGATGAAAGCACTGCGCTTGTCTTTTTCGGTACGCAACACGATAAACTGTTTCACAGCTTCGGGCACTGCTCCATTGCCATTTCCAAATACACGAAATCCGCTCAATGCAAATTTGCCGGTGGGCATGTGCATGTTTTCCAGTTTGATGTAGCGCGCCTGCACGGGCTTGGCAAGTTCTACATACTCATGAGGCACATCAGTTTTATTTGTGCTCTTGTCAATCAGTGCGTGCCACTTCTTTCCATCCAGCGAGTAATACAGTTTATATTGGTGATACTGACCGTTTCTTTTTCCCAACCGGTCAGTGTCAACATCCTGATCGGCATAATTGATCTGCACTGCATTCACTGTGCTCATGTTTCCCAAATCAGTTTGTATCCATTCGCCCTGGCTACCGCTAGCAGCACTCCAATAAGTTTTCAGATCTTCGTCATTCGCTTTGTTGCCTGTATAATTTCCCAGCGTAGAAGATACGGCCATCGGCTTATCATAATTCAATAACATCCACCCGGTGAACGCGCCCGGTGTTGAAGCGCCTGGTGCATAATGCGGATAATCGCCAAACGCGGTGCTGCTCCACATCACTCCATCTTTATCAAATCCTGCAGGCCAGATGCCCAACCTGCGCTCAAAGGTATTTTTTACCGAAATCATGATCGTGCTCACATGCCAATAGTTCTTGTTGTTGTCCTGAAAGGTAGCGCCATGGCCAGCCCCACGTGCAAAGCCTCCGAGCTTCATACTCAACGGATCAGATTGCGGAGTGAAAGGGCCTAACGGTGAAGTGCCTACCACCACTCCATCAGAATAGCCACTGAACTCGGTGCCGGGTGCACCGTATTGAAGATAATACTTACCGTTGTGTTTGGTCACGTGGGCGCCTTCCATAAAGGGATCTAAAAAAGTATTATCCATGTGCTCGCCAAAACGTTGCCATCCATAACGATCTGGTTCCAGTAAATACATTTCCTTTCGGGTGCCTTTAGGTTGCAGGGTTTTCCTATCCAGCTCAACACCATACAACGGGAATTTATTGCTACTGCCATTATACATGTATAATCGTCCGTCATCGTCTGTAAAAAAATCAGGGTCCCATCCACCAATGTCAAATTTTTCCACCAGCGGCTTCCATTCATTGGCTTTAGGATTGGTACTCATCCAGATCGTAAAGTCATTGGCATAGGTGGAGCCCATCACAATTACGGTATCACCGATGATGCCCACCGCGGGTGCACATAGTTCGTCATACACTTTATTCCACGGGCGCAGGAACAACTGCGGATAGAATTTCCAATTCAGCATGTCGTTGCTCATCCAATAGCCCCACTGGTTGGTGCTGAATAAGATGTAATCACCTTTATAATTGACAATCACCGGGTCGGCTGTGGCGCGGTGGCGGCCCCATTCGCTGAAGTTGGGAATAGGCGTGTAGCCGTAATCAATATTGATGGGGTTGCAATAGGTTTTTTGCTGCGCCACACCTAAAAAAGTGCTGTGCAGCGCAACTAGAAAAAAAATTAATTTCCCCATCATGGCAGTTTTTCTTATTAATCACTACATAGTTAGCTGCCCTGACTGAAAATGCCAATGTTTCTTGCTTTGATTTTTCAGATCGGGCCTTATTCTTCTAATTTTGATACTCAATCCATTTATCATGATCTCCTTCTACCCCGGCCCTTCGCGTGTACACGATCAGATTCCAAAATATGTAAAAGATGCTTATCGCAAAGGAATCCTGAGCATGAACCACCGCAGTGAAGAGTTCATGACCCTTTGTGAAAAAACCGTCACGCTATTCAAAGAAAAGCTGAACATCCCCAAAAGCTATACGATCTTTTTTACCTCTTCGGCTACCGAATGCTGGGAAGTAATTGCGCAGTCGTTGATTACCGAAAAAAGTCTACATATCTATAATGGCGCCTTCGGTGAGAAATGGTTTGATTACACCCATCGGTTGGTACCCGGTGCCCAGGCTTTTCCGTTTGATGCAGAAAGTAAACTGGATATAAAAAAACTGCCGCTGAAAAATCAGGAGGTAATCTGTCTCACAC
This sequence comes from uncultured Ohtaekwangia sp., assembly GCA_964540915.1. Classification (GTDB taxonomy): domain Bacteria; phylum Bacteroidota; class Bacteroidia; order Cytophagales; family Cyclobacteriaceae; genus ELB16-189. The sequence continues at coordinate 37,279 of CAZIOY010000038.1, read as the reverse complement.
AAAATGAAACCAGCAATGGCACAGAGCTCAACGCTTCGATCATCGCATCCATAAAAAGAAAAAATCCGCGTGCGCTTATTGCTGTAGATGCCACCTCTTCCATGGCAGGCATTGAACTGAATTTCAAATCTGCCGATATATGGTTTGCCTCCGTGCAAAAATGTTTTGGATTGCCAGCCGGCCTGGCCATCATGGTGTGTTCACCGCAGGCAGTTCAATACATCAAATCCATCAACGAGAAAAAGCATTATAACAGTTTAGTGTTTATGAACGAGATGATGGACAAATGGCAAACCAGCTATACCCCTAATGTGCTGGGGATTTATTTATTGATGCGGGTTTTAAAAAAGAGCAAGCCGATTGATCTTGTTCATCAAAAAATAAAAGCGCGTGCCATAGCCTGGCAGAAATTTTTCAGAGGGGCAAAGAATTTAAAACTACATATCCGGAATCAGGGAGTTCGTTCACTCACCGTGATCACCGTCACCGGCAAGCCTGACTACATTATTGAGATCAAAAAAAAGGCAAAAGCAGCAGGATTTATACTCGGTGATGGCTATGGCGCTTTAAAGGCTGATACATTTCGTATTGCTAACTTTCCAGCTATTAAGAAAGGTGAGATTGAACAACTCCGTGCTTTTCTTCTATTGCACAGGTAGCATTTCTTCAGTTACAGCAACGCCATTCCCAGCCTTAATTCTATAACAGATCTCTTATCTGGTTCATTTGAAATATGGCGATTAATGCCTATATTTCAATGGAATGAACCTGAGAACAAATAGATTCTTTACATTATTCATCACACTGCTTTTCCTGGCGGAGTTCCTATCGCCTTCATTCATTCAGGTGACTATACCCATCTCTGCGTTTGATCATCCCTATCAGATAGACACCATCAAACATTCCGGATTTCAACTTACCCTATTCTCAGAACAATTAACCGAAAATGAAGAAGAACGGGTGAATCACAAAAGCAATTTTCTTGCTACCGGTTTGATAATTCACTCCACCTATTCAAATCACAATTACACTCCTTCATCGGTTAACTATTCAACTTACAAAACACACCAGATTTTTAGTTCAAAGGCCCGGCTATTCAGATTGCATTGTGCCTTTCTGATTTAAAATTCTTCAGGGTTAACCAACAGTAAGTCCCTTCAAATTGATAACCTGGTTATCATAACCACCCCTTCTAAGAAGTCTGCTGTTTAACACTACATGAATTGCACAGGTGAAATCTAAAACACCTGAAATTGATCTTCAGGAACATTCAATAAATAAAAACCATGACGGTAGTTCTGTTCAAAATCGCTCTCCTTCTTTCCTTTGGAATGTTCTTTATTCCAAAAAATATAAAATACATTTTTGGTCTTTCGCTGCATCTCATCTTGATTGCTGCCAGCACGCGTTGGGCCTGGCATGTATTGAATCATGATACACTTACCATCGCACTGGGAGTAACCACGTGGAGCGGTGAGATAACATTAGTCATCGATCAGTTGAGTGCTTACTTCATGCTGATCATTAACCTGATTTGTTTTTGCGGAGTATTATACGCAGGCGGATACCTTAAACCCTATTTGCCAAAAAAAAGGTCAGTCTTCATTTCATTGCATCTCTTTAGCTTGCTATGGCTTCACGGTGCCATGCTTTTGGTGATCTCCATTCAAGACGGCATTGCTTTTCTGCTGGCCTGGGAACTCATGTCGTTATTCTCTTTCATCCTCGTAATTTTTGAAGCACAGAAAGAAGCTACGTTAAAAACAGGAATCAATTATCTATTGCAAATGCACCTGGGTTTTGCTCTGATCATGCTGGGTTTTCTGATTGCCGCTAATCAAACTGGTGAGCTGAGTTTTGAGGGGGTAAGGCAATTCTTTTCTCATTCAAACAACATTCCGCTTTTCCTGGTATTCTTTGCGGGCTTTGGTATTAAAGCAGGTTTCATTCCATTTCATTCCTGGCTGCCGCGGGCACACCCCGCTGCGCCTTCACATGTTTCGGGCATCATGAGTGGGGTCATGATAAAGATGGGCATATACGGTATTTTCAGAATTAGTTTATTACTGCAATATGATCTCAAGGCCATTGGCATCATTGTGCTTGCAGCCGGTATTGTATCAGGTTTGTTAGGTGTGATTATGGCCATCATGCAGCATGACCTGAAAAAATTACTGGCCTATCACAGTATTGAGAACATCGGAATTATCGGTATAGGTATTGGCATTGGTCTATTAGGGAAGGCAAACGGTTCAAGCTACTTGATGGTACTGGGTTTAGGAGGCGCTTTACTACACACATTAAATCATGCGCTGTTCAAGTCGCTGCTCTTCTTCACGGCCGGCAATGTATTCTACTCGGTACATAAGATTAACATGGATCATCTTGGGGGGCTCGCAAAAAATATGCGCTACACTTCCATTGCCTTCCTCATTGGTGCACTCGCCATCAGCGGCATTCCACCGTTCAATGGATTTATTTCTGAGTTCCTGATCTACAATGGCATCCTAAACCAAATGTCTGATTCAGTATTTTCGTATTCGATTTTAAGTGTTGTCAGCCTGCTCAGCCTGGTGCTGATTGGCGGACTTTGTATCTACTGTTTCACAAAGGCATTTGGATTAAGTTTCCTGGGTTCGCGCAGGCAAGAACATAGCCACCCGGTAAAAGAAGTTCCGGTGATCATGCTGGTACCTGCCTTTATACTCATCGGTTGTATGCTGGCAATTGGACTTGTCCCTGCGTTTTTTGTCAATCAGGTTGCCGGAGTTCTTCAAAGTCTTACACATACTACTATAACCATTGAACCCTTACTAAATTCACTGAAATCCATCAGCTATGTAAATATTACTTTGATAGCCGTGCTGGTCGTAATTGCCGCACTACGCGCATGGCAACAGTCTTCCGTAAAAGTATCAGAAGGCCCCACCTGGGGATGCGGCTACACAGCAGGAGATTTTCGTCATCAATATACACCCACATCGTATGCAGACAGCCTGCGTGAGTTGGCCGACCCTGTAATTCACTATAAGCGTGTGTATAAATCTTTTGAAGAGAATGAAATCTTTCCACCACCAAAAACTTTCCACACAGAAAGCAAAGATCTTGTGGAAGAGAAAACCATTTTAAGCTGGGTTCATTTAATTGTGAACCATCTGCCTAAAGCGGGTATCGCACAATCGGGTCTAATCAACCACTATCTGATTTATCCCCTGTTGTTTTTGGTTCTCATCGGTTTCCTCATCGTTTTAAATATTCTATAATATGCTCTCTCTCATTCTGATTCTTGCATCGGCCATTTACTTTCCAGGTGTGATTGTAAAAACAAAGGCCATGTTTAGCGGAAGAAAAGGCCCCGGTATCCTTCAGCCCTGGCACGACATATACAGGTTGTTAAAAAAAGGAAGTGTGTATAGCACATCCTCCAGTTTTGTTTTTCAGATAGGCGCACCCATTTACCTGGCTACCGTAATCGTTGCTTCATTATTTATTCCGTTTGAAGAGAACAATGCGATTTTCTCCTTTGCCGGTGATTTTGTCTTTTTTGCATATGTCTTAGGGCTTGGTCGCTTCATGCTTATTGTGAGCGCCCTGGATGTTTCGAGTGGGTTTGAAGGTATGGGGGCAAATCGCGAAGCGTTTTATTCCATGCTGATGGAACCTGCTTTTTTTATTCTGCTGGGATCACTGGCCTTGTTTACGGGTTACTCATCATTTCATGACATCTTTGCCAATCTCCATTACAACTCCTACTTCTCATTCATCATTGCCGTGATTGCAGGTTATGTACTCGCCAATATCACGCTGGTAGAAACCAGCAGATTACCCGTAGATGATCCACTCACTCATCTTGAACTCACCATGGTGCATGAAGTGATGGTGCTGGATCACAGTGGCTTTGATTTAGGTATTATAAAAATTGCGAACAATTTAAAGTTCATCCTTTTTAGCATGCTCAGTGCCAATTGCCTGATTCCTCAATCCCTTAATATCTGGATGCGTATGGGTATCCTTTTAAGCATGCAGGTGTTATTTGCAGCAGGCATAGGTTGGCTTGAATCATTCCGGGCCAGAAATAAAATGGCCATGAATGCACAATACATTCTTTCCGTTAATGCCGTAGCATTGATTCTGATTTTTGTGGTGATGATCATTAAAAATAAAATATAAGCCATGATCAATTTCTTCATAGTACTATTTATCGTTTCTCTTATCTACCTATCCAAAGTCGAGATGGTGAAAAGTTATTTTATGCTGATGGCCATGCAAGGCATTCTACTCTTTGGCCTGGCTTATTTTGAATTGAAGGAGATTGATCTGGTTCATCTTTTATTCATCCTACTCGAGACACTCGTTTTCAAAGCCATCTTTGTGCCCCTGTTTTTACAACGGGTAACAAAAAATCGAATTCACCGGCATCATAATGCCCCCATAAAAGGATATTACTCCGTATTGATCACGGCAGTCATCGTCATCGGTTGCTTTATGATTTCTTATGAGATTCACGATGAACTCACGATTAATGCCGATCATCAGGTAAAATATTTCACCGCAGCCATATCCTCCATCCTGGTTGGGTTGTTCATTGCCATTAACAATCGCGATCTGATTACACACCTGATCGGTTATCTAGTGATTGAGAATGGGATATTTCTCCTGTCACTGGGGCTTGGTGCAGAGATGCCTATGTTTGTCAACTCAGCGATACTTCTGGATATTTTTACCAGTGTGCTGATCATGGGTATATTCTTTAACAAGATGAAAGATTATTTTCAGAATGCAGATTCAGGCCAGCTGTCGCAACTTAAAGACTAACACGTATGATTTATCTGTTTTTCATTCTCACGGCTGTCCTTGCAATACTCACTTATTTTATCAGGCAAAGAGTACTCAGCCATGTCATGGTCTTTCTTTATGTAGCCTTGATGATGGTGCTCGCTGTTCATCTCTGGCCACAACCAGGTCAATCATTAAATGCATATTTCTATAGTGACCGGCTTGGTTTGATTTTCTATTTCATTCTGATTCTGGTAAGTCTCCTGTCAGCAATTCATTATATGAAATTTGTAGTCGACAGAAATGTAAAGGTAGCCGATGTTGCACTACACAATGCTGGTACTATTTTTTTTACTGGCGCCATTGTGGGAGTATTGTTTACATCACACTTTGGAATTCTTTGGGCATTTATGGAAGCAACTACGCTCGGGGCTTCTGTGCTCATCTACCACAATCGAAACCAGGATGCGCTCGAGGCTACGTGGAAATATCTTTATGTTTGCTCCATCGGTATTGCCATTGCATTTGCCGGTGTTTTGTTTCTTGGTTTTGCCGCACAACAGGTCGGTCATATCGATTTTTCGTTTGCGGCCATCAAAGCCGAAGCAGGTCAACTTAATACGGTATGGCTAAAAGCCTGCTTTCTTTTAATCGTAACTGGCTTTAGTGTAAAAATGGGACTAGTGCCCTTGTTCAATGTTGACATTGATGCTAAGGATGCTTCACCTTCTCAGGTAGGAGCCAGTCTTTCTTCTGTGCTGATGAACGCAGGCTTTATTGCCATCTATCGTTTTTACGAAGCTTTTTCTGGTACTTCTATCCTGCCATGGATGAACAAGCTGTTAATGATTGTTGGTCTACTCTCCTTGTTCTTTGCAGCCGTTTATGTGTTGCGGGTAAAAAATGTAAAAAGGATGTTTGCCTATTCAAGTATGGAACATGCCTCGTTGGTGATGATTGCGTTCTCCTGCGGAGGACTGGGATACTTTGCTGCGATCTTACATCTGGTGATGCATTCACTGGTAAAGTCAAGTTTGTTTTTCCAGGTATCCCAGATGCACCGGATTTTCAACAGCAAGCTGGATGAAAACATTGGAAGCTATTTGCGTGTAAATCCCTTGGGTGGCCTGGTTATGTTATTGGGGTTTCTCTCCATTATTGCCATGCCTCCGTCAGGTATGCTGATATCGGAGTTGTATATGTTTCAGGCATTAGTAGCAAAAAATTACTGGTGGGTTGCATTGATTGTATTGTTACTCGTATTGATTATTATTTATGGTCTTGCTGTAAAAATGCTGGGCATCATTTTTCTGAAAAAGAATACGGCCTCCATTAATATGCAGGGAGCTTCACCCTACGAATCCATCTTGCAACTAATACTGATTATCATCGTCTTTTATATTGGATTGTTCAGACCCCCTTTCATTGTCGACACCATTCTTGTGGCCATTCAATCGTTACCCGCTTAAGTATGGAAACAACATCAACGTATATCACAATAAAGAATCAGGAGACGATCCCGCTCTCTCTGATACCGGTACTGGACTATGGGAATTTCTATAAAGAAGTGGTGGCTCTAATGAAGGCGCCTCACATTCATTGTGTGAATTACTATGCTTACCAGAAAGATGAAACACTAAAATTTATTTGTTGCCTGGCCGATGACGTGGAGCATAACATCAAAATATTCTCCCATGAAATGGCTAAAAAGGAAAAAATGCAACTTACTTCTATTACGCGCGAAGTATATGCCTTTCATATCTATGAGCGGGAGATCACTGAAAATTATGGCGTTGAATTTATTAACAGTCCATGGTCAAAGCCCGTGCGATACGCCTTCAACCGGGCCGATAAAAATAAACTAATCAACAACTATCCATTTTATAAAATAGAAAGTGATGAATTGCATGAGGTCGGTGTAGGTCCTATACATGCGGGTGTGATTGAGCCGGGGCATTTTCGCTTTTTATGTAATGGAGAAACCGTGTTGCATCTTGAAATACAGTTGGGCTGGCAGCATCGTGGTATCGAAGATCTGTTTCTGAAAAAATCATCCCTACTGCAACGTACCATCCTCTCCGAGTCAATTGCCGGAGACACTGCAATAGGTCACTCTACAGCTTTTGTAAATCTGATGGAATCCATGGGCAAGGTATTCATTAACAAACAACTGGAGATGGAACGCATTATTGCACTCGAATTAGAACGTATCGCCATGCATGTAGGCGACTTGGGCAATATGAATATTGGGCTTGCCTATCAACTCGCGTCCTCGGTATTTGGAACCCTTCGCACGCCCGTTATCAATTACACACAAACGTGGTGTGGCAACCGGTTTGGAAAAGGAATCAATCGGGTGGGTGGCACTCATTATCCATTTACCTATGAATTGATTGAAACACTTTTGAAATTACTTGACAAGTTTGAGAAGAGTTTTAAACCCATGAGTGATCGGCTTTTCTCACTCTCTTCTGCACTGATGCGAATGGAGAACATCGGAAAAGTAACTAAAACTCAAATGCAGTTGATCGGAGCAGTAGGCATGGCTGCCCGTATGGCCGGTATCTCCAGAGATGTTCGGATATCCCATCCATCCGGAACCTACAAGGAAATTACAATAACCAGTGAAACATTGGTGAATGGAGATGTGTGGGCGCGGGCTTATCTACGAAAACTAGAAATTAAAAATTCGATGGATTATATAAGGAATTTAATTTCAGAACATAAAAAAATAAAAGAACCTTCCGGAAAACCGATTGCAATGGGTGAATTAAAGTTAGCTGCAAACTCATTTTGTATTTCATTAGTGGAAGGCTGGCGAGGTGAGATATGTCATGCCGCAGTCACCAATGATGAAGGTGAAGTGATACACTATAAAGTGAAAGATCCATCGGTTCATAATTGGATGGCATTGGCGCTTTCACTTCGCGATCTGGAGATATCCGATTTTCCGATCAACAATAAAAGCTACAATCTCTCTTACTGTGGTCATGATTTATAATTCTTAAACCGTACTAACCATGCTCATTGAAGAAATTCAAATATTAAACCGGTTGGGCAAGCAGTTTATACCTGATGTAACCAAACCTCAATTACCGGGCCCCTTCAAGGGAAGGCCAGAAATCTCATCGGAAAAAATAAATGAAGATGTATTAGCTTCCCTATGCCCTGCCGGAGCTATTGGCAAAGCGCCAGTGAGTATCGACATGGGAAAGTGTGTCATGTGTGGTGAGTGTGCGTTTTCTTTTCCTGGTAAAATAAAATTTACAACAGATTATAAAATTGCCACGAATGTGCGTGAACGATTGATCATTAAAGAAGGTGATGCAAATCCCATCACGGTGGATGAACGTGAAATCCGTAAAGAAATTCGTTCACTCTATGGCCGTTCATTGAAACTTCGCCAAATTTCTGCCGCAGGTTCAAATGCTGATGAGGCCGAACTCAACGCGTGCGGAAATCCCAATTTCGACATGGGCCGGTTTGGAATTGAATTCCTTGCTTCTCCCCGTCATTGTGATGGCGTTGTAATTACCGGACCGATTTCTGAAAATATGGCAGAGGCTGTTCAGGTTTGCTATGATGCTGTTCCTGAACCAAAAATTTTAATTCTTGCTGGTACCGATGCAATCAGCGGTGGAATCTTTGCTGGCAGTGGTGCATTAAACAGAAGTTTCCTTGATGCCTATACGGTTGATCTTTATGTGCCAGGTAATCCGCCTCACCCACTCACATTTATTAATGGCATTCTTGAACTGATACAGAAGCGAAAAAAATAATGGCTGCCAACTTTCGTTGACAGCCACCAAACCAAACTAAAACTAAGAAGAACGATAGGCCATATCATACGTTGATTTAACGTGAGGCCCAAGAAAGATCCGTGCATACATTCTAATGATCGCCAATCCGTCAATAATGAATGTAAGTGAAACAATCAGGGCAAGCATCGGCTGATCTTCATGAATATGGGTAAAGATTAAGTCCTCACCGATGAACGTAGGTGTGATTGGAAAGCCGGATACGCCCAGGCAAGCAAGCAAAAATGCAACGGCAAATTTTGGGTGCTTATACGAATGACCATGAAACTGATCCAGATCAATGCTTCCTTCGTGGGATTTTAACCAGCGCAAGCAGAGAAATCCAAGAACACCCGCCAATGCCACCCCGCTCAAATAGTAATGTACCTGGCTGAAACTAAATTGCTCATTGAACGAAATCGCTAATGCAATCCAGAAGTGATTCATCACCACCAGCAACCAACTTACCCGGGCGTGCTTTCTCTCAGTGAATGCCTTCAGTACGGTGATCAAAGCAATAAGAGAAAATACATAAGGCAAGTACTCGCTTATCTGGTCAGGCACTAACTCTCTATTATATACACTTAATAATCCAAACAAATAAATAGGTACAAGAAAATAAATCACTCTTTCCAGCGACAGGAAGTCGAGTCTGCGCCCAGCTAATTTTAATGGATTCCAGAGATAGCGATACATCAATGTATCCAGATTCCATTCTTTCAAACATAACATGTATAAAGTGTACTCCATTTTCCTTGGAAAAGAGTCTTCAATAGTATGCTGACGGGGAACAAAATTATAAAACTGTTCACGGATCAGGTAGCTCACCACTGAAGGCGAAACCAACAGCTGGTAGGTTCTTAAAAAAGCATTTCCGGCAAAATGAATTAATGCAAGATCTTCAAAACCTGCTGCCAGTTCAATAAAGATCAAACCGATTTGAGCTATAGAAGAGTAGGCGATTTGGCTTTTCACCGAGGACTGAACACGTGCAATTCCCGTTGCAATAACACTCGATACCAAGCCCACCAGCGCGATGATGATGCGAACCGATAACTGATGATCCCAGAATGGAAAGGTTCTCATCAAAACAAAAACACCTAAATGAACTGAGAGCGAACCATAAAAAATGGCACTGGATGGCGTTGGTCCTTCCATAGCCCTCGGCAACCAGGAAGAAAATGGAAATTGTGCCGACTTAGCCGTGGCCGAAAGCAAAATCATCAGTGAAATAAAAATCCCAATCCAGTTATGAGATAAAAGATGACCATGCACCAGTTCATAATTATTCAATCGCAGGAACGTAATGTTCTCATGAAATAAATGGTGTGCCATCCACATCGCCAGAATAAGTCCTACATCCCCGATGCGATAGATGGAAAAAACTTTTACCGCATTCTTCACCGGCAAGTAACGATCACGATAAAAGGCAATCAGTAGAAAAGAGGAAATCCCTAAGATCTCCCATCCGATAAACAAGGTCTCCATGTTGCCCGAAAAGATCACAATGTTATAACCCAGGTAAAAGAAGAGGATCGTGTTGAAGAATCTTTTATAACCGCTCTCCCGGTGCATATAATAACGGCTGTAGATGGTGACCAGGAAAGTAAGGAATGAACCTACGAACAGATATACGGCCGTAATTTTATCAAAATAAAAATCGACAAAGAATTCATAATCCGTTGTGGTAAATATAACCAGCTCTTTGTAATCAAGTATAGGATGACCATTGAACAACCAATACACCAGAAATACCTGGAAGAATATCAAATGTGCACCCACCGTGGTAAATGCGTTCCAGGAAATAATATCCTCCTTCGAGTGCGGGATGACTAAACTAATTCCATAGCCCACTAAAGGCAACAGAATAAAAAATTGAAGTAAGTATGCCATAACGTAATTACGAAATTGAGTAGACAGGTAAATTTTCATCGTGTGATTCGAGCACACTCACTAAATCAGCCGCAACCTCTACGTGTTCTTTGAGCGGTTGGTACAGCATAAACTCACCTTCCTTAAATACAGAAAGCTCACGAGTCTCTGGATTGATCGCCACCAGATGCACCCAGTTGTTAATAAACCATTGATAGGTATCCTCTTGTTTCTGGATCGTCTGCAACACTATATCAGAAAAGTGTTCTACAACAATTAAGAGCCGCACAGGATCATGCACTTCAATCATTTGGCTGGGCAGACCCGGACGTAAATCACCATCAATTCCGTTGGCTACACCAAAAAGCCCCATCACGTTGTGAGGAAGTTTTGTACCGGCACCTAATTTCTGATTATCAACGCGCGAGAAAAAATACTCCAGGTTAATTCCTCCACATACAGGGCCGAGTGGTCTTATGATACCTAATAGAAGTTTGCCATCCAGATCCGTAGCATAGTCATACGAATTCAAAAAAGAGCGTCTATCCAAAAATAAATGTCGTGTAAGATCTCTGCGGCCTACAATACACAACGAGTTGGTTGCGTGATTGAGTTCAGGGCGTGGTTCAAATAATGAAACCGAACGTATTCTGATTTTCTCATGGATTCTTTTTGCACTCGCGTGTGAATCGATGGATTCAAATCTTCTGGATCGCTCTTTAGCATTTAAATCCAATGCTTCCCTAAAGATACTTTCACTTCGGCTGTGGAGTTCTTTATTTTTTGGCGTAAGTGAATCCACATCAAAAAAAATAACTTCATCCCGTGTCGTGTCATGAAGCCCTCCAACGAACTGGGTCTCATCTGGAATAACCAAGCCCCTGGTTCTCAAAATTGCACGCACCTCGGCATGATTGGCCATGTGACAAACTACCCGCGAATTCACAGATCCCGCGCGCCCGGAGCAAGCCCCACAATCATAAGCTGCAAAGTGCGGATTGTTAACACTACTCGACCCGTGACCAATTACATACACCAGGCTAGAAAATTTCCTAATGAGCCCAATGCTTCGTAACAGGCCTTCCACACGATTAGCCATTTCATCCACGGTAAATCCTACCTGTAAATCATTTTCACGATGATCTGGTTTTTTGTTCTCAATGGTAAGTTTGGAAAACTGATCCATGTGCTTAAATGATGAGGCTGTTGCTGGCCCCATGGATGGTTTGAAAATATTTATGAACAAACGAAATGCAGACCAAAAGCCCAACGTTTGGGTAATCATCCAGCCACGGAATAACGAATGCGAATGCTTGGTGAAGTGTGCATCTTTTTCATTTTTTCTGCGTGCGCCTATTTCTTTTATAAGGAATTTGGGATTGACCGGTGCGGGACAAAGCTTGGTATAAAACTTTCCATGATCGGGCTGAAAATAAAACTCCACTCCGAAAAAACCCGGTGTTCCAAAGGTTTCGCATTTAGGATCTTCCTTCTCCAGGTATCTGCGTAGAGAACATTCGCGATCATCGATACAAAACATGGCTTGAAAGCTTGGCGTGTCAATGCGCACTTCCTGTTTGGTATCTTTTAAACCTGCCAGTACCTCATCATAATAACTCCATTCAAAAGCTTCCTGCCAAAGTGAAGTTACTTCATCCAATTCTGTGGTGGCTACTTCGGCAAACAATTCAACGGGCCGTTCTTTAATAACCTTATCAAGAGGCAACCAATTTTCACCGAAGTGACTGTCGATGGCATCAATCTCGAGCAGCAATTCGAAAATGATTACATCATGTAGGGTAATTTTTTTGTGATCCAATAGCGTTTGCGGCTGTTGCTCAACGGTGGCCACCATGCCCGACCAGCCTTGATGCGAAAATTGTTGATCAAAAATATATTGATCATACAGTGTTTCATCGTCACCGACCAAAATCTTCAATAGGGATTGAATGCCACAATGAGCGGACACCAATAAATTTTGAGCCCGCTTTGTCTTAAAAAAACTGGCGAAGCTTCCTTTTTCCATTTCCCTTACGGAAGTCAAAAATCCTTTATCCCCTACAGGAAAATTCCACATGGAGATTCCCTGGTCGAGGTAGGAACAAAGTATTCTAAAAAGCAGGGGGTGAACTTGTGAATCTAAATCCAGGCGATAATGTCTTTTCCAATTAGACCGCAATGAACCAATGCGGGGAGAGTCTTTGTGATAGTGGTTATTTAAGAGTTTATCTTTCCACTCACCAACTTGATTGACTCCCTTGCGCTGTGCGATTACTTTTTCCATGACGACATGGTTTATTCTACCCGATTGATAGTGCGACCGATATTCAGCCAGGGAAAGAGAAACGCGATAGCCGAAAATGGCAGAAGCGCTGTAGATGGCCTTATTGAATTTCAGATTTTGAAATCCGTGCAAGGTGTTGTGATGAATAAAGTCTTTTAGTGGTGCCTGTGCCGGCAAGTAATGCTTCAACTCATGAAGCACATGATGTTCATTAAATAGTGATGATGGATTATTTTTCATACATAGTGTGACGGGTATGCCACTTTTAATTCAACAAAAAATTGAAAACGCGCAGGGTGCGCGTGGGGGTATGAAAAACTAAATCAGATAAGAATAGATCGCTTGGAAAGATAGAGCGGTATATCTCCATAGAAACCGGACGTGTGAACCTCCGGGAATTTCTTTACGCGTTCGGCAGAGAATGAAATATGTTCCGTTAAAATATAAATCAGCGGAAGTGCAATGATTGTATTATCCGAACCTTCCTCTTTTTCCTTTTCTTCAAAAGGCATCTGTGCATCAGCTTTGCCAGAAGTGCTCGAAGGTTTAGCAAGGCCTGTAGTTTTTGAATAACTATCCAAATAGGTGTGCAAGAACCTTACTACGATGGGTGCAAACAAAAACAAAACCAACACAATACTTATGAGGGCCAGTATGGGGTTTTTTATCTTCATTGCTTCAAAGGTATGAAATTCTTAAGGTCTCAAAAAAATACGCAATACACGACTTTCAACAAAATTGGATCAGGAAGCGTTCTTGGGTTCCGATTACCTTGTTAAAATCAGCAAAACAAACGGTTGCCGAAGGGCCTATTGAAGAAAATCAAAAATATATCAGACATTTGTACCAACTTCACGTATCCATGCTGTTGAGATATAACAAGATTTTGAGAATTTTTGCCATCCTCCTCTTCAGTTTTGAATTGCTTGCCCCTGCTGTATTGCTGGGTGCACCCGAAGGCAATTTGACTTCAGCGAATACGATTAGTCATTACAGTGACCAGAATCAACCTATAGACCTTATTGCACACCTTATTTTTGAGGAAGTCAATAATGAAGAACGCGAAGGAAAAGATGATTATCTGATCAGTGTTTGCTTCGTTGAAGTCTTCAACGAGCTTCAAAAATTTGAACCTGTACACGTCACCTGGTCACTTGCTAAAGACCGGTTTGATACACAACCTTCCCTGTATACCCTGCACGGGGTTCTTCTCATCTGATTTAAATTTTCACAACACGAGTTGTGGCTATTGCCATGACCACCTTTGACTTGCCATAGCAAAGTCAATTCATCCTGTTTTAAAGAAAATTTATACCCGTGTCTTGCACGTTCACGACACCCCTAAAAATTAATTATGAAGACTATAGAAATCCCTAAAGATGGATTAGAAGGATTAAAACAAAACTGGACCAACGATGCAGTATCCGGCTTTCTTGTGTTCCTTCTTGCTTTACCCCTCAGTTTGGGCATTGCCAAAGCCAGTGAGTTTCCTCCCGCGATGGGTGTACTCACGGCCATGATTGGAGGCTTGTTTGTAAGTATTTTTGCAGGATCTCGCCTCACGATAAAAGGCCCCGCTGCCGGTCTAATTACAATTTGTGCTGGTGCAGTGATGGAAATGGGTGGAGGCACAGAAGGCTGGAAGCTTGCCCTTGGAGCAATCGTTGTTGCCGCTCTTATCCAAATCGCTTTCGGTTGGTTAAAGTTTGGTTCACTCAGTGATTTCTTTCCTCCCTCTGCAGTGCATGGCATGTTGGCAGCAATTGGGTTGATTATTTTTTCAAAGCAAATTCATATTCTATTAGGTATCGATCCGGCTATTCTAAAAGGAAAAGAGCCGATTGAATTATTTAAGATGATTCCGGATTCGCTCATGCATGAAGATCCCCGGGTAACCCTTGTGGGGATCATCAGCTTAATTATCATCTTTGGTCTCCCCTTACTCAAAGGTAAATTAGTTAAGAAAGTACCTGCACCAGTGCTCGTCCTGCTGGTGACTATTCCGTTGGCATGGATCATGGATTTTAAACATACCGAACCTGCCTTTGATATGGTGAAGATAGGTGACTTCTGGCAAAACATAGGTTTTAATGCCAACTTTAGCCTGATCGGAACATTCGTATTCTGGAAGTATGTCATAATGTTTCTATTGGTAAATAGCCTTGAATCCCTTCTTACCGTAAAAGCAATTGATGGCCTTGACCCGTGGAAAAGAATATCTAACCCCAATAAAGATTTGATGGCCGTAGGTGCGGGCAATGCTCTTTCAGGATTATTGGGTGGCCTACCCATGATTTCAGAAGTAGCCAGAAGTTCTGCCAATGTAAATTTTGGAGCACGAACTCGCTGGAGTAACTTCTTCCATGGGTTCTTTTTGTTAATCGCCATGCTACTGTTCATTCCTGTTATTGAGATGATACCTAACACGGCATTGGCAGCCTTGCTGATTGCTGTTGGTTATCGCCTGGCATCACCCAATGAATTCTTTAAGACTTATAAAATTGGTTCTGAGCAGTTGGTCATTTTTGTGGTCACCATCATTGTTACCGTTTCAACCGATCTATTGGTGGGTGTTGGCGCAGGTATTCTGATTAAATTTGTATTCCATATTTTGAATGGTGTTTCGTTTAAAAATCTCTTTAAAGCGAAATACGAATTCAGCCAACAGGGCGATGAGTACTTTATAAAAATTAAAGAGTCAATCATCTTCTCTAACCTGATTGGTTTCAAGAAAGCCCTTGCTGCAATTGATCATAGTAAAAAAATAACAGTCGATTTTTCGGATGCTCATTTATTGGATCATACCTTCATGGAATACTTGCATCATATGGAAGACGAGTGTGCGCATGCGGGTGGTTCTGTCGTGTCAGTTGGTTTTGATCGGTTCAAACCTTTCTCCAACCATCCCCTGGCTGCGCGCAGGTTCTCTTCTGAGAATATGAACAAGTTTGAAATAAAGCTGAGCCCACGTCAATTAGAGTTAAGAAAGTTTGCTGAAAATAATGAGTGGGGCTTCTTTCCTCAAAAAGTAAAAAGCGGTGTGAAGTATAAAGACTTCCCCATTCAAAATGGAAATAAAATTCCATTTGAAGAAAACACACTAGGCAAATATGTTGATGCGGGAAAACTTGAATCTTCGGACATCACGCTTCAGGAGGGTGCAAGACAGTCGCAGAATGAAATTCAAATCACCATTCTGCAAGTGTCAGAAACCGATATCACCGTTCCTGATTTTGCATTGGAACCAGAAGGATTATTTTCTGTACTCTTTGAAGGAGTTTCAGGAAAGGATATTGATTTTGACAACCATCCCGTATTCTCCAAGAAATACTATTTGAGAGGGTTGAATGAAAATCAGGTTCGTAATTCATTCACGGAGCCGATCATTCAGTTTCTCGAAAATCGCGAAGAGATGCACATTGAATGTCACCGAAACAGGCTCATTTTCTATAAAAAACGAGACCTGTTAGAACCTTCCGAGATTTTGTACATCGCAAAATTTGCTGAAGAGTTTGTATCGCTCCTTCAAAAAAAGGAACAAACCGTTTAAATGAATGTTGAGGGTGAATGAATTTCTCCTTCCTATTTTTGCTACTCAAATTATTTAAAACCATGAACAGAATTCTCGCTTCAGTGGTTTTGCTTTGCCTATGCACTTTTGCGCAGGCACAAGATAAACCGAAAGAACTCAATGAGTTGAAATTGAATTTAAATGATACCGGTAGCCGCTATATCAAAGCTACCTTCTTTAACCAGGTTTGGTTACGCTATGACCAGAGTAATCCGGGTACGCGTGTTTTGGGAGAACCAAAAAATGAAACGCTCGATATCGGCTTGAGAAGAACACGTTTTCAATTGTATGGACAGATGACAGACCGCGTATTTTTCTATTTCCAGTTTGGGCAAAATAATTTCAACTATCTGTCGCAAAATGCAGGCAATCGAAAATTACAAGCCTTCTTTCACGATGCATTGGGAGAATATCGTGTGACGAAAGAAAATGAAAAGCTAATTCTAGGTGGTGGTCTTACCATTGCCAACGGCTTATCACGATTTAGTCAGCCCGGTGTGTCCTCTATCATGACTATGGATGTTCCGGTATTTGCTCAAGCTACCGTAGATCAAACTGATGAGTTTTCCAGAAAACTTAGTGCGTATGCTCGCGGTCAATTAGGCAAATTTGATTATCGAGTGGTGCTCAGTGATCCATTTCCGGTAACAACCAATGGACAAGCGCTTCCTGCATTATCAAACAACGCTACGTTTTCACAACACGGCCATCATAAGCAGTATCAGGGACTCTTTATTTATAACTTCTTCGATAAGGAAGCGCATACTACGCCATACATGACAGGCACCTATTTAGGTAAGAAGAGGGTGCTGAACCTGGAAGCAGGATTTATTACACAAAGTAAAGCCACGTGGACGAAAGAAGTTGCAGATACTATTTATCACTCCATGAACTTATGGTCTGCCGCAGTCTTTTATGATGCTCCGGTTAATGCAGAAAAAGGAACAGCCCTCAATGCGTATGTAGGATACTACAATTATGATTTTGGACCGGGCTATCTTCGCTACAATGGCATTATGAATCCCGCTTCATCGGTAAGCGGACCGTATCCGGGAGGAAGTCAGGGAAATGCTTTTCCAATGTTCGGTACAGGAAAAATCTGGTACACGCAGATAGGTTTCCTGATGAAAAAAGACTTGCTCGGTGAAGGCAATGGAACACTGATGCCTTATGCATCCTTAATGAGTGCAAATTATGAAAGACTTGATAAGCAAATGAATGTCGTGGATGTGGGAATTAACTGGCTTCTGAAAGGACACAACAGCAAAATCACACTGGATTATCAAAACCGTCCTTATTATGAACAGCAAGGCTCCGATCTTTTACGAAATGGAAGAAAGGGCCAGGTCGTATTGCAGTACCAGATTTTCTTTTAGGTTATAGTTTACGTTTAGTTTGGATTGAGAAAAGGGTGTCAGTCATTGACACCCTTTCTTTTTAATCCTTCATGATGAACTTAAATACCCCTACTGCCATGGCAAAGAAGATCAGCAACAAAGCCAGCAAGACAACAATAAACTTGATCACGGCAAAGTAAAATGCCATCAAAACGGTAAGCTCGTTCATTTCAGTAAGCGTAAACAGCATGGCAAAGTTTTCAATCAAGTCGCAACTGCTGGCAAACCAGATTACGCGTGAAAAGAAAGTGCCCGCCACCATCAACTTTTCATTGGCAGAAAAAGCGGCAGATACTTTACAGCCCAAACCGATTGCCCACGCATATAAAAAAATAAATATAAAGTCCAGGTAAATGCTTACCCGCGCTTTTGATACTCCCTCCGTGCCCCACTCTGTAATAATATGTTGAGCCGACTCTACCGTCTTTGCCAGCTCGAACTGAACAATATTGGCCGGTGAGAAAGGTCGCATCAGGATGATCCAGCCAATGGTAGCGATTGTAACGATAAAGAACAATTTTGCTTGTTTGCCCATAGTAACAACAAGATAAACCGCACAACGGAATTTCTGCTAATTTTGTGGTTCAATTTTACACATGGACTTAAAAGAAATATTTTCTGTATCGCTCATTCTATTCTCTGTTATTGATATTATAGGCTCAGTGCCCTTTATTATTCTGATCAAAAAACGGGAAGGGAGGATTTACGCTGAAAAGGCTACCTTAATTTCTGCTGTGTTGATGGTTGGATTCCTATACCTGGGACTTTCCATTCTAAAACTTTTTGGATTGGATGTTGCCTCCTTTGCCGTGGCCGGAGCCATTGTCATATTCATTGTAGCCATTGAAATGATTTTAGGAATCACATTAATCAAAGACGATCCGGAAGCAAAGGGCACAGGTTCCATCGTTCCACTTGCCTTTCCGCTCATTGCCGGAGCGGGCACGCTTACCACCATTCTTTCTTTGCGTGCGGTATATGAAGAAACTAATGTGTTGATTGGAATTCTCTTAAACCTTGTGTTTGTTTATCTCGTGTTGCGCTCTATTTCCTGGTTGGAGCGCGTGATTGGTAAATCTGGTTTTGCCGTCTTGCGCAGAGTGTTTGGCGTTATTCTGCTTGCCATCGCGGTAAAGATTTTCAAAAGTAATGTATTACTCTCATGATTCGCATCTACACAGATGGTGCCGCTCAAGGCAATCCCGGACCCGGAGGATTCGGTGTGATTCTCAAATTCAATCATCATGAAAAAGAACTTTCGGATGGATTTCGCCTCACCACCAATAACCGCATGGAATTGTTAGCCGTGATCACCGGCCTCGAGGCAATTAAAAAAAGTGGTATTGCCGTCACTATCTACTCAGACTCAAAATATGTGGTAGATTCGGTAGAAAAAGGTTGGATCTGGGGATGGGAGAAAAAGAATTTTGCCAAAAAGGCAAATGCTGATTTATGGCAGCGCTACATTCCGCTTCACCAAAAATACAAACCGAAGTTTGTGTGGATAAAAGGTCATGCCGGTCATCTGGAAAATGAACGCTGCGATGAACTTGCCGTGCAAGCCGCGGAAGGCAACCGACTGCATGTTGATCATTGGTACGAGCAAAATAAGAATAAAGAAGAAGATTGATTTTTGAGGATTCGTGTATATTTAAATTCCGATAACTAACCATTTTGTCAAAACCTGTATCCATACATTTTTCATCCGGCAGCCTTACCGCCCTGAACATCTGCCTGGCAGTCATCATGTTTGGTGTAGCACTGGATATAAAAGCGGAGTCCTTCACGCAATTACTGAATCAAAAGAAAGCCGTACTCACCGGGTTGTTTTCACAGTTTATACTACTCCCTCTTCTTACGGTATTACTCGTCACTGTTTTACCGATAAGCAATGGTGGTAGGTATGGCATTTGATTTCGGGATTTGTTTTTTCCGCAGTGATGCGCAAACAATCTTTCGTAGAAACAATTCAATCGTGATGAGCATGTAACCATGATACAAAAAATAGTTTATCATTCATTAAAGCAATATTGCAAAACAGCTCTCAGATTCTACTTTAGTCGGTGGCAGGTTCAGGAAATTGTGCCCATTCCAAAAGGTCCGGTGATTTTTGTGTCCAACCATCAAAATGCATTTCTGGATGCCGTGCTGATTAGTTGCAGCTCAAGCCGTGAGCCGTGGTTTCTGACTCGTGCCAATGTTTTTAACGATCCATGGGCTAAGAAATTTTTAACCATGCTGCAGATGATCCCCGTGTATCGCTTTCGCGATGGGTTTAACACATTGCGTAAAAATGATGAGGTTATTGAAAACTGTGTGAAATTACTTTCGCAGCAAAAATCGATTTTGATTTTTGGGGAAGGCAATCATAATGACCAATGGTTTCTGAGACCCTTGCAAAAAGGATTTGCCCGAATGGCGATAGCAGCCGAAGAAAGAAACAACTGGAAATTGGATGTACAGATTGTACCCGTGGGAATCCAATATGAATCACATATTGATTTTCGTTCACGTGTGCTGGTAACTTTTGGAAACCCGATCTCCGTAAAAGAAAATTATAATATCGAATCAAGTGCACCGGAAAACATTGACGTACTACTCAAAAAAACCAGTGAGGGGATTCAACCGCTGATGTTGCATATCGATCCGGAGCACTATGAAAGCAAGTTAATCTACTGGCGCTCTAATAGACAAATGAAAACGGACTTAATTGAACAACTTCAGGCGGACCAGAAATTAATTTTGCAAAATCCTTCATCTGACGTTATTCCAAATAAAAGGGAAGATCAAAAATCTAATCCTTGGAAAAACCCCATTCGGATTTACGAATCAATCAATCACTTTCCTCCACGATTCATACTCCGGTGGATTTTAAAAAACAAAGTGAAAGACCCTCAATTCATCGGATCACTCAAGTATGCACTTGGTATGGTGCTGGTGCCCGGTTTTTATGTCATTCAAACCGGTTTATGTTTTGTGATCTCGCAATCATGGCCTATATCGATTGCTTACTTCTTATCCCTTCCAATCAGTGTCTTGCTCAGGCGCTAATAGATTTCTCGTTCAACTAACCGGATTCCATATTGAGCTAATTCTTTAAGCACAGGATCATAAATATCATTATACACAGGAATAACAACACCCCTGCTTTTAATTTTTCCTTCCAATAATAGTTTCGCTGCAATCGCTAATGGTAGACCCACTGTCTTCGCCATAGCCGTATTCACTTCATCGTCACCAGTTACGGTAAGATGCGCCTGAATTTCTCTCCTGGTATTTCCTATTTCAAAAACGAACCGATGCCACATCACGATAAAATCTTTATCACCGGACCTTAACTTCCATTTCTTATTGAGAATATGTTCAAGCGCCTGCGCTGGCGATCCGGTAGTTATCCCAATTTTTTCACTGGTGAATAGTCCGCTCCACCGAAGTCGCTTCATCTCCGCTCCATCAGGCAAAAGTTTGAACGCAGCAGTCAACTTTTCTTCCACCGATGCGGATGCCTGATTATCAAGAAAGGAGTTGATAAATTCGGCATGAGTCATGTCCTCTAGTCCTTCCATCTGATAACTATCATCGCAACAACCTAATTGAACCAACACATTCCACGCCTGGCAATATCCTTTATTTCGGAGCGTGCCACGCAACATGGTTTTAATTCCTTTCAATTCATATGTTTCCAGGTATTTTAAAGAATCACGATTGGCATACCCATCATACTCTCCATAACCAGGAACAGAAACGGGAGTGGTTCGCAGGAAAAGCTGCTGATAAGGGATAAACTTATATTGATCCTCCTGCAAAAATTTAGCAGTGCCTTGCCCTGCCATCACCACATTGCGGGGATTCCAGGTGAATTTATATCGCCAGGGATTTTCAGGATCCGTTTCCGGAGCAATGAGTCCCCCGGTAAAAGACTCAAAAGAAGTTAGCCTTCCTCCCTTTGCCTTTATCTTGTCAATTACCTGCATGGCACTCATGTGATCAATGCCCGGATCCAACCCACATTCATTCAAAAAGAGCAGGTCATTTGACTTTGCCTGAGTATCCAATGCTTTCATCTCATCTGAAACATAACTGGCGGTGAGCAAATGTTTCTTTTCGGCCAGACAGATTTTTGCTACGGTAGGGTGCAATTGAGCCGGCAACAATGAAATAACCAGATCGCTGGCAGCAATCGCTTTACGGCTACGTTCCTGTTCATCAATATTGAATTGAATCGGTTTCCCAAAGGGAGATTCCCCTACCCGACTCTGAGCCGCCTGAATAGAGATATCCCCAACGGTAATAGTCCAATTATACAGGGATGCCTGTGTTAGCAGATAGGAGATCAACGATGAAGAAGATCGGCCAGCGCCAACAACCAGAATAAACTTATGTTCCATAATCTAAAGAAGATCTAAATTAATGGAATTATGGGTTAATATTTCATAAGAATATCTGAGTTTGCTATATTTCTACGTCTGCATCGGATAGAGCGTAAACCCTGCATGAAGCATCATTCTAAAAATTTTACTTTTATGAAAGAATTTGAAATATTTCACGACATAGAAGAACTTGATAACGAATCGAAATATCTTATTCACAAAGCAAAAGAAGCTGCCAGCCACGCGTATGCACCCTATTCTAAATTTCACGTTGGTGCTGCGGTGATTCTGGATGATGGAACACTAGTGACGGGATCTAATCAGGAAAATGCATCCTATCCGTTATGCATATGTGCCGAACGTGTTGTGCTCTATACGGCTGCCACTCAATACCCTGAAAAAAAAATCATGAAAATGGCAGTTGTCGCACACCGCAAAAACCACAAAGAGCTTTCACCAGCTACCTGCTGCGGAGCTTGCCGGCAAGTGATGAGTGAATTTGAAGTAAGACAAAACAAGTCCTTTGAAGTAATCATGTTAAAATCAAAAAATGAATGGCTCAAATGTGTTTCTGCCGAAAGTCTTTTGCCTTACGTTTTCAAGCGGAATAATCTGCATGAATAGCTAAAATTATAAATATTTACTACTGTGAAAAATCTTGAAATTACTGGTTCTGAAACAACACCCTCACTAAACTTTAACCAGCAAAAAAATCAATTTAGCATTGAGGGTAGATCATTAATGGAAGATGCCGGTAACTTCTTTAAACCGCTAAAGGAATGGCTTACAGAATATCGCAAAAATCCTAATCCAAAAACTGAATTGAACATAAAGCTTGAATACCTGAACACGGCTACCTCACGACAGTTTTTGGACCTCTTTAAAATACTGGAGGGAATACCTGAATCCAAAATAGTCTGGCAATTTTCAGACGAAGATGAAGACATGGAAGAGATGGGACAAGAGCTTGCTGAATTAGTGATTGTTCCTTTTGAGTTTAGAACCTATTGATGTGGTAGTAAGTATGTGAACCTAACCTGGCAGGATGAGCGAAGAAATACTGAAGGCACTGACCCAGCTTTTTGCCATTATCACCAAACAGGATGGCGGGGTTACTGAAAACGAAAGGCAATTTGTAATCACTTTTTTCCAACAGGAATTAGAGCAATCTGCTATCCAATCCTATCTGGATGTATATGATACCATTTCAGGCTATCACACGCAATCAAAGCATCATGAAGATGAAAGGGGTTCTGTTCCGTCTGTAAAAGATTCATTGAAGACCCTGGCGATTTGCAAAAAAATAAATAAAACGCTCACCCAAAAACAGAAAGTAGTTGTATTGATCAAGTTATTGGAATTGGTGAGTTCCGATAAGAACTTCTCTGCTCAGCGAATGGAAATTGTAAATACAGTTTCAACTGTATTTAATATACCGCAGGAGGAATACAAACTCATTGAAGCCTTTGTGCTATCAGAAAATATTTCCGCCCTTGATCTTCCAGATATTTTAATCGTCAATGAGAATATTAAAAATTCAGGCAGCAAACAGAAACACATTCATGCCCATCTGGATGGCAACCTGGTCTTTTTGAAAGTAAGCAGCATAGGCATGTATTTTGTAAAATACCTGGGCGCTGATTCAACCAATTTGAATAGTTTCATCATGCAACAGGGGCGCATTTATCTCTTCTCACACGGCAGCACGGTGAAAACGCAGGGAGGAAATGCGGTGTACTATAGCGATCTGGTTGCTGAGTTCAATAATGAGATGCTCACCGTAAAGCTTTCGTTCAAGGCTGAAATTGAGGAGTTTAAATTTCCTAATGGTGCTGTTGGCATTCGCGATGTAACCATTAACGAAGGCCCCGGCAAACTGATTGGTATCATGGGGGCCAGTGGGGCCGGAAAGACCACTTTGCTAAATATACTGGCGGGCCTCGAAAAACCCGGTAAAGGAAAAATTAAGATCAATGGTTTTGATATCCATCAGGATAAAAATGAACTGGAAGGCGTCATTGGATTTGTATCGCAGGATGATCTTCTGATTGAAGAACTTACTGTTTACCAAAACCTATTCTTTAACGCTAAACTTTGCTTTGCAAATTTAAACGACACCGATATACACGATCGGGTCGTGAAAGTATTGGAAGACCTTGGCCTTGAGCAACGTAAAGATCTTAAGGTGGGCAGCGTGTTGGATAAAAAAATAAGCGGTGGGCAAAGGAAAAGACTCAACATTGCCCTTGAGTTGATACGAGAGCCCGCAGTACTGTTTTTAGATGAACCCACCTCTGGGCTGTCATCCCGGGATTCTGAAAATGTGATCGACTTGCTGAAGGAACTCTCACTGAAAGGAAAATTAATCTTTGTCGTAATCCATCAACCTTCTTCCGACATCTACAAGATGTTTGACAAGATGATCATTATGGATACTGGTGGATTGCCCGTTTATAACGGCAATCCTATCGAGGCGGTAACCTATTTTAAGAAAGCTACCCATCAGGTAGACAGCAACCGCGGGCAATGTGAGATTTGCGGTAACGTGAACCCAGAACAAATCTTTAACATTCTGGAAGCAAAAGTGGTTGATGAATACGGGCAATCCACCAACAAAAGAAAAATAACACCGATTGAGTGGCACGAAATGTATAAGGCGCAATTTAAAAATGACCGCCTTGAGGAAGTAAAAGACGAACCACCCCGCAACCTGCATCTTGCTTCGCGCGTGAAGCAAATCTTTATTTTCACCAAGCGTGACTTGCTGGCTAAACTGAGCAACAAACAGTATCTATTAATCAATCTACTTGAAGCTCCCTTATTAGCCGTTATTCTTGCCTTCATTATAAAATACAATAGTGCCCCCAATGGTAAAGAATATATTTTTCGCTACAACGAAAATATACCTGCCTTCCTGCTTATGTCCATTATTGTCTCATTGTTTATGGGGCTCACGGTGAGTGCGGAAGAAATCATCAGGGATAGAAAGATTCTTAAACGCGAATCATTTCTGAATCTTAGCTGGAACAGCTATCTGCTCTCCAAACTCTCTATCTTATTTCTTCTGTCGGCCATACAATCCATTTCCTTCATCGCGATTGGCAATCTGATTTTAGAAATCGAGGGCATGACCTGGGCTTTCGGTTTAGTTCTTTTTTCCACATCGTGCCTGGCCAACGTAATCGGGTTAAATATTTCTTCCGCGTTCAATTCGGCCATAACCGTTTACATTCTGATCCCCTTGTTGCTTATCCCTCAAATGATTTTAAGCGGGCTGTTGTTCAGTTTTGATAAACTCAACGAATTAATCAGCAATAAAGGAAAAGTGCCTCTTATCGCAGACATGATGGCTTCGCGCTGGGCGTATGAAGCCATGGCGGTTCATCAATTCAAAAACAATGAATACCAACGGCCCTATTTTGAATATGAGCGAAAGGAATCTATTGCTGATTTCAAGTCGGCCTACCTGGCTGATGAATTAAAAAAACGAAATCAATTTCTCCTCGATAACCTGGCTTCAAAAAATGATTCCGTTCAGACACTGGTTACCAAAGAAAAGAAAATAATCTATTCGCAATTGAGGGCCGAACCCTTCCGGGAAGGGATTGAAAAACTGGACCTGAAAAGTATGTTTTCCAAAGACGGATATAGTCAGGAATCAGGAACGCTGCTCGATCAATACTTCTTAAGCTATAAAAAACACTATCAGGAAGAATATAATACGAATGCTGACCTAATTGAAAAAAAGATGGCTTTTTATGAAATCAAAGGTGTCAATATTCTTGAAGAGAAAAATAAATTCTTCAATGAAAGCATGGCGGACCTGGTTAGGAACAGCAGCGTCAAGGATCGGATACTGGAGTATAAAGGTAAATTGATACAGACCATCAATCCCATTTTTCAGCTACCACACCCCGCCTATCGGCTCGACTACCGAACCGCATTTTTTGTTCCGAAAAAAAATCTGGCCGGCTATTTCATAAGCACCTATTGGTTTGATATTCTCATCATTTGGTTGATGACCTTGATGTGCTATATCTTATTATACATGGAATTTCTTCGTAAAATCGTTGATTTTTTCACCCGCATTGGAAAATCCTGATGCCCGGTTCGATTTTTGGTAACGAGGCCTTAATTGTTAAATTTGTAATACGACCAACTTTAAAACGATGAGAATTTTTATCATTGGAGTCCTGACTGCTTTTTTTGTCAGTTGCACATCAGAAAAAAAACCGGATGATCAGGAGTTCCTAAAAAGTCTTGAATCCACAGAAGAAAAAACCGGGATCGATGAGGATGTTATTAATGCGATCCTTGATCAGATCCCCAGTCCATTGGAAATATCCGTTCTTCTTAAGGAATCCGGTTCGAAATACAATGGCGCTTTGCTAAACCAATCAGATAACCTACCTAAGTACAACAATAATTACAAAAAAGCGCTCAACCTTGGTGTGTATGGTACCGATCTGGGCTACACCAATATTTACGGTCAGAATCAGGATGGCATCAAATACATTTCTACCATAAAATCATTGGCTGATGAACTGAACATTGGCCAATTTTTTGATATTGAAACCATCGGAAGGCTTGCTACCAACAGTAAGAATCTTGATTCACTTTTGCTGATAACGACATTAAACTTTAATCATATCAATCATTACCTGCAATCTCAAGGACGCGATAATCTCAGTGTGTTGCTCTTAACCGGTGGATGGTTGGAAGCGATGCAGATCACTTGCCAGGTAGCCGCTAAAAAACCCAGTAAAGAGTTGTTTGAAAAAATCGGTGAACAGAAAATTATCCTTGAGCAAATCCTGCTGCTTTTCTCCTTTTACAAGGATGACACCAATATGGCTGGGTTATTGAAAGATCTCGAGCTATTAAAGGCCGCCTATGAAAAAGTATCCATTAACTACACCTACAAGGAATCCTCGATGGAGATTGTAAATGGCGTAGCCGTAATAAAAGACAACAGCACGACCACCATTGATATCACTGAGCAAAACGTGGAGGAAATCAGGACGATCACCAACTCCATCAGAATCAGAATTATTAGTTAACCATGCAATCCAGTATTATGAAAAAGATAATTTTTCTCATTTTATTCTCTTCTGCTTTCGGTGTAGGTGCGGGTGAAATCGTGCAACAGTGCAATTCGGATAACCTCGCCAATGAATGCATTCCAAAACTTTCAGAAGGCTTTAATTTTCTAAAAAGCTATAAAGTAGATGGCACCGCCAAGGACCGGATAGAATATAGCTATGTGTTTATGAAGGGAACCCAGTACATGATTAATCTATGTGCGTCTGGTGCCGTCACGGATGGCCTGGTGGTAAGTATCCTGGACAAAGACCGTAACAAAATTGCCTCCAGCAAAATAAATGGGCAGTTCGTCTCGGCCATTGCCTTCCCCTGCAATGCTTCTGGCATCTACTATATTCAATATACCTTTGATGATCCATCCAGTCATTGCGGAGGCAGCGCTCTTGGTTTTAAAAGATAAGAATTATGATCTTCTTCAATGACGGCTATTGGGATTCCAATAGCCCTTTTTTTTGTTAATTATCCGGAGCATGAAAGAACAAGAATTGAATTTCAATTATAAAGCACGATACTACACACTAGGATCCTGTACTTCAGCCACTAAGAAAATTTGGTTTGTCTTGCACGGTTATGGGCAACTCGCCAAATTTTTCATCGATAAATTCAAAATATTGTCCAATGCGGGAGTCTACGTAATTGGCCCGGAAGGTCTTTCAAAATTCTATCTGGAGGATATCAGCAGCAGGGCGCGCACCGGCAACAACCGGGTAGGTGCCACCTGGATGACACGTGAAAACCGATTATCGGATATTGAAAATTATATAACGTATCTGAATACGATTTACACGAAGGAAGTGCCCCCCGACTTCCAGGGAGAGATTACCTTTCTTGGTTTCTCGCAGGGTGCTGCCACCGCCACTCGCTGGGCCATTGAAGGCAATCATGTGTTTCATCAATTGATTTTATGGGCAGGGGTCCTGCCTCCGGATATGAACTTTGAAAAAGCTCATGAAATACTAAAGGATAAAAAAATAATTGAAGTCTTCGGAAAAACCGACCCTTACCTTACCGATGAACGATTGAAAGAAGTTACAACACTGAACAAGCGGGTCAACATCCAACCAACGCTTATCGAATTTGATGGAGGCCATGAACTTAATGAAGACGTCCTCAATAAATTTATCTGACTCCAATAACTAACTCACACACCCAGATCACCGCCTTCTGAAATTTCTATCAAAAGCATTTTAACTTCGTCCGCCTTGGCATGCTCACCCATTTTTTCAAATGACATCACCAGGTTTCTCAAAGCCCTGCGTATTATTTCCAGATTGCCGCAGGTCTCAAAGAAAGAAGTCTGAGGCACTAAGTGCAATTCATTGATGTAGTTTTCAATGTCTTGCTTTGAAAATATCAGGCCTCTGTTAAAGGTGTTGATATAAAACTGATGGTTATCGTCTTTATAAGTAAGAATAAAGAGATTGGGAAGATTAACTCCTGACACCGGAAGTTTCAGTTTCTGGGCCACCAACATATAAATGACACACAAAGTGATGGGGTTTCCCTTTCTGGTTTCTAACACAACATTGATCATCGAATTTCCAGGAGAATGAAAATTTTTTGTATTCGCACCAAACTTAAGTTTGTTGAAGATGACGCTGTTGATCACCTTAATCTGATCGAAGGCATATAAATCGGGGCGAAATTCTAGCCATGTTTCATAGTAAATTTGCTCTAGCTCTTGCTTCAATTTCTCGAGCTCAATGTCAGGGTATTGGTAGGTGGCAATAATCCACATGCCGGTGAGCAAATCCTGATCTTTGCTTTCATGCCAATTTTTAAGACGTTCCTTTACCAGGTCATATTGCAGTGTATGAATCAACTCTTCAATTCTGCTTTGCACCGTTGGACTGAGGTTACTCTCCCACTCCTTCTCTAAAAAAGGGATTGCCTCTGTGCCCAAAGACATAATCTTTTCCTCTACGTGAGCGGTGATTTGCTTATCCTCATCGTCCAGGAGCGAGACCAGTGCCTTTAATTCATTCTCAGTCATTGATGCAAGAATATTAAATTATTTTTTCATCAGCACTAATTATGGAATTTTTAAATCATGGTGATCAGGTTTGAATAATTCCTGTGTTGAATTTCTCAACAGGCGCATGGTTTGCCGCGGCAATCCCCATCGAAATAACTTTTCTGGTTTCTAGCGGATCGATCAATCCATCTACCCACAAGCGTGCAGCCGCATAATAAGGACTCAACTGCTCGTTATACCGATCCGTAATTTCCTTTAGCAATTGAGTCTCTTCTTCGCTGGAGATGATTTTGCCCTGAGCCTTCAACGTGCTTACTCGAATTTGAAGTAATGTCTTCGCTGCGGAGTTTCCACTCATCACGGCAATTTGTGCTGTAGGCCAGGCATAAATTAGCCGCGGATCGTAGGCTTTACCGCACATAGCATAATTTCCTGCTCCGTATGAGTTGCCTAAGATGAAAGTAAATTTGGGTACGGTCGAGTTGGCCATGGCATTCACCATTTTTGCTCCATCCTTAATAATGCCCCCTTGCTCGGCTTTACTACCCACCATGAATCCACTCACATCCTGCAAGAACACAAGTGGTATCTTGCGCTGATTGCAATTCATAATAAATCGTGCGGCTTTATCCGCTGAGTCGGAATAGATAACTCCTCCCATTTGCATCTCGCCCTTTTTTGTCTTCACTACTTTGCGTTGATTCGCTACAATGCCCACTGCCCAACCATCCACACGGGCAAAACCGCAGAGAATAGTTTTTCCATACAGTGCTTTATATTCATCAAATTCAGAATTGTCAACGATCCGTTTGATGATGTCCAACATGTCGTAAGGCTTCGCGCGATCCGCTGGCATGATGCCATAAATTTCTTCGGCATTTTCTTTGGGCGGCTGAGATGCAGTCCGATCAAAACCTGCTTTCTCAAATGAGCCAAGTTTATCGAACAGATTTCGAATGTGATCCAGGCAAGCCTGGTCCGTTGGAAATTTATTATCGGTAACCCCGGAAATCTCACAATGTGTGGTTGCACCTCCCAGAGTTTCATTGTCAATCTCTTCACCAATAGCAGCCTTGACCAAATACGAACCCGCCAGAAAAATAGAACCTGTTTTATCCACAATCATCGCCTCATCTGACATGATCGGAAGATAAGCGCCACCGGCAACGCAACTACCCATGATGGCCGCTATCTGAATGATGCCCATCGATGACATCTTCGCATTGTTCCTAAACTGCCGACCAAAATGTTCCTTATCAGGAAAGATTTCATCCTGCATGGGAAGAAAAACACCTGCACTATCCACCAGATAAATAATTGGTAAGCGGTTTTCCATCGCTATCTCCTGTGCCCGAAGATTCTTTTTAGCGGTGATAGGAAACCACGCTCCCGCTTTAACAGTGGCATCATTAGCCACAATAATACATTGTCTTCCTTCGACAAATCCAATACCCGTAATTACACCACCCGATGGACAACCGCCCTGTTCCTGATACATCCCTTCACCCACAAACAATCCTACTTCCAAAAAATCAGAACCTGGATCAGTTAAATATTTTATTCGCTCCCGCGCAGTGAGTTTACCTTTTTGGTGTTGTTCCGAAATTTTCTTTTCGCCTCCACCCAACGCTGTCTTCTCAGCTTTGGACTTTAATCGGGAACAAAGTTGCTTCATCTGGTCCTCATTTTTGTTGAATTCCAGTTCCATCAGACTTGCCTATTTAGTGTAAATGAAAATTAATTACTTTTTTCCGTTGCCTTTGCTTTCTCTTCTTCTTCCTTCCTTCTCTCACGCTCTATTTTTTTTGAGCTCCTGCCTAAGGGAGCTAGAAAATGACGCGGGTTATTATTGAAATTGTTTGCCAGTGTATCAAGATGCATCAACAAATTATTAAGATTTACATACAGGGAATCCTCGGTCATTAATTTGCTGGCCGTATTATCTCCGTTGTTCAGCTTACTCAATGTTTCATTTAATTGAGATAGGGTACGTTGAGTCTTTGCAATGGTCTCATTCAGTTGCATTTGTTTTAGCGAGTCGGAAATGATTTTGAAGTTGGCTAAGGTAGGCTTAAGCTCCTCCAGGGTTCCATTGAGATTAACAGCAACTTCTTTAAAGTTACCCGATAAGTCCTCCACTTTTCCGTTAGTGGTTCGCAGTGTTTCGTTGATCAGGTCAGGAGTCACTAAAAGTTTAGCAAAAATCAATTCAAGCTGTTGCGAGTTTTTGGTAAGGTTATCAATGATCAGATTGAATTTTCGTAACGTAGTCTGCACGTTATCCGCTACCGGTGTAGCGGTTTCTGAAATCACATCGAACATACCTTTGGCCACTTCTGCTAATAACGTATCCTCGGGTTGCAGGGGTTTAGTAATTCGGCCAATGGACAGAATAATGGATTTGCCACCCAGGAAATCACTATTAAGAATCGCTTTGCTTGAATCACCCAAAATCACATCTGAATCAATATCCAGCTCAACCAATATTTTGTTTTGTCTTTCCTGAAGAATTTTAATTCTGCTCACACGCCCCACCGCAAACCCATTGACGAGAATCGGGTTAGACGCGGCAAGCTGATCAACATTTTCATATACCGCATAATACTTATTTGTAGAAGAGAAGAAATCTATTCCTTTCAAATAATTAAATCCGAAGTATAACAAGGCCATTGCAGCGGCAACAAATAATCCTACTTTAAATTCTTTATTCTTCACACTGGTTAGTTTATCGATTCAATTTCTATTTTATACTCTTTAAAGGCCCGATAAATGCCGGAAGCTATCAGGTCTTGACCACTTTCACTCCCTAAAAATTTCTCTTCATTTATGTTGGATAAAAATCCTGTTTCAATCAATACGCTTGGCATGGTAGTTTTCCAAAGAACCATGAATCCAGCCTGCTTTACCCCTCGACTGGGTCTGCCTGCCCGCGTCTTAAACTGACTTTCAATCTTAGCCGCAAATCTCAAACTGCTTTCCTGGTAAGCGCTTTGGTTGAGTGCAAACAAAATATAGGATTCAGGACTCTTAGGATCGAACCCTTCATAGCGCTCTTCATAATTTTCATCCATTAAAATTACAGAGTTTTCCCGTTTCGCCACCTCAAAATTGCTATTGTCTTTATGCAATCCCATAACATAGGTTTCTGTACCTTTGGCGGGGGCTCCGGGAAGAGAATTGGCGTGAATACATATAAATAGATCAGCCTTATTCCTATTCGCAATTTCGGCCCGCTCGTCTAAGGAAAGGTAACGATCAGTTTTTCGGGTATAAATCACCTTTACATCAGGTAAATTCTTTTCAATATAAGCCCCGACCTTTAATGCTATTTTCAAGGCGACATCTTTTTCTTTCAGATTTTTTCCTGAGGTTCCGGGGTCATGGCCGCCATGGCCAGCATCGATCACAATCACATCTACTTTCGTTTCCAGGATGGGGCTTTTACCTGAAAAATTTAGCAAGGTTATTGCTATCAAGATGAGTTTAATTTTGATATTCATCACTGTCTTACCGATGTCTGAAGTATTTGCAATAAATTTGTACAAAGTTGTGAATTTTTCGCTAAAAGCTAAACTCCTGAAAATCAAATCAGAGACTGCATTTATTGTGTTGCGCTTCATCGTCATTTGCCTTTTATCGTTTTGTGGTTTTGTTATGAATGGCTACAGCCAGGTGGAAAAACCCCTGCGTGCCCCGGCAGGTACCTTACCTGTAAAATCAGATACCGTTACTAACAAAAAGGATACCCTAAATACAACTAACAAGGCCGACACTCTAAAGACACCCCCAAAAAGTGATATTGAAACTACTGTAACCTACTCAGCACAAGATTCAATCATTTCCAACCTCAATTCCAAAATGATGTGGCTGTATGGTGGGGCTATTGTGAAATATGGGATCATTGAATTGCAAGCGGAGGAAATAGTAATCGATTATGAAAACACAACCATAACAGCCAAAAGTCGTGTTGACTCTACAGGTCGCACCTATGGCTACCCCATCTTCATCAATGGTGCTGAGAAATATGAGACGAAGGATATGGTCTATAATTTCAAAACCCAAAAAGCCAAAATATCAGGCGTGGTGACAAAACAAGGAGATGGTTTTTTACATGGCGACACGGTTTACAAAAATGAGAAAAATGAACTTTTCACAGTCGGTAACGCCTACACTACGTGCGACCTTGCCGAGCCTCACTTCCGAATCATTTCAACG
Source organism: uncultured Ohtaekwangia sp. (assembly GCA_964540915.1). GTDB lineage: Bacteria > Bacteroidota > Bacteroidia > Cytophagales > Cyclobacteriaceae > ELB16-189. The sequence continues at coordinate 3,919 of CAZIOY010000038.1, read as the reverse complement.
AAAGTAAAAGCAATCCCCGGTGATAAGATGGTTTCAGGTCCGTTCTACATGGAATTCAATGGTGTTCCAACACCCTTAGGTTTTGCCTTTGGAATTTTCCCTTCTCCTAAAAAAAGTGCATCCGGTATCATCGTTCCCTCTTTCGGTGAAGAACGAAGACGTGGTTTCCACCTTCGAAGAGGGGGGTATTTCTTTGACATCAACGAATACATAAAACTTACCATCACCGGTGATATTTATTCAAAAGGAGGAAGCGCTGTCAATCTGAATACAAACTACAATACGCTCTATAAATACACCGGGGCATTCAACTTTTCATTTACCAACAATGTTATTACCGATAAAATAGAGTCCCCAGCCAAAACGAAAGACTTTCAATTAAGCTGGAATCATTCGCCTCAAACCAAAGGGACTGGCCGATTTTCAGCATCAGTTTCAGCAGCCAGCTCCTCCTATAATAGCAACAACTATATCGGTGTAAATTCAAATCCGCAGTCATCACGTATTGATAACACGACACAGAAATTAAGTTCGAATATCAATTACAGCAAAACTTTTCCGGGCACACCGTTCAGTCTTGGGGTCAACTTGCGCCACAACCAGGATCTCAGTACCAAACAGGTAGACCTGACACTTCCTGACTTGAGTTTTAATATGAACAATATTTATCCATTCAAAAATGTAGAGAAGAGTATGTTTCTGCAAAATATAAATTTCCGCTATACAGCGAATGGAACCAACCAGGTAACGAATAACCTGGGGGAAATTGCCGAGGATGAAAATGGCAATCTCATTGATAGTATTTCAAATTTTACGGCTGATAATTTTTCACTCTTCCTTAAGAATTCCCGGAAAGGGATACGTCATAGTATACCGCTCAGTACTTCGTTCAAATTACTAAAGTTCTTTACCGTAAGCCCAGGTATTAATTTTGAAGAGCGGTGGTATTTTGAAAAACTAAACTGGAACTATAATGAAACGGATGAGCGTTTTGTTGCCGATACCATTGATATATTCAATCGGGTGTACAATTATTCGGGTGGAGCAAGTCTAACTACCCGTATTTACGGAACCTACCTATCGAAGAATCCCAAGTCCAAAATTCGGGCGATCCGGCATATTATTAATCCCTCCGTTGGGTATAGCTATCAACCGGATTTCAGTGACCCAAGTTATGACTACTACCAGCGATTTACCATAAAAGACGGTGCCGGAAACGAAAATGAGGTATTGAAAGCCCGCCATGAAAATTTCATTTATGGCACTGCCAGCCCCGGCCAAAGCAGTGCATTAAGCATGGGCCTCAATAATAATATTGAATTGAAAGTGCGCAGTGAAAATGATACCGTTGACCGAAAAATTCCGTTATTCAATACACTCTCAATCGGTGGTTCATACAACTTCCTTGCGGATTCACTTAAGCTTTCAAATCTTGGGATTGCTGCCAACACGAATATTCTGCAAGATAAAATCAATCTTAATTTTGGCGCCACACTTGATCCGTATGAATACCGGAATTATATAACTGATTATGATGAAAACGATGCACCCATTTTCTCTGAAAGACGCATTAATAGACTTGTCTGGAATTCAGGGAAAGTAGGGAGGATCACGCAGGCAAATTTTGCCTTCAGCACGAACCTGAATCCTAAAGGACAAAATAAAGACAATGATACCCGCGATAAAATAGCGAAGTCAGATTTACCCGATGCCGAAAAACAATATCTTCTTCAAAATCCGGATGCCTATGTGGACTTTTCAATTCCCTGGAACCTGCGGATAAGTTATAACATCGATTATCAGCACGCCATAGACAAAGAACCCACCATTACTCAAGCCATACGTTTCAATGGAGATCTTTCCCTATCTGAAAAATGGAAGATAATTTATAACTCAGGTTATGATTTTGAAAACAAAGCTTTTACACAGACCCAGATAAGCATCAATCGTGATTTGCATTGCTGGCAAATGAGTTTAAGCTGGACACCATTCGGTAGATATCAGTCTTACAATTTTTCAATTGGTCTGAAATCAAGCATGCTGAAAGATCTGAAATTAGATCGCCAGCGGAATTTCTTTGATAATAATTAATCATTTCTTAGAGTTAACTATTAGTTGTGCCAGTGGCATAATATTTGTCCCGGTGGCACAACTACCAGATCTATTCGGTTTATTAAACCAGTCTACTTACTTAGTTTTATTAAATCATTAAAACCCGATCCCATGAAAACGAAACTTACTTTTCTATTTCTTTTGATTAGCAGCTACTCTATCGCGCAGGATTTGCCTGATCTTAAAGCTTATTCAAAAGATATAGGATTCAATACTAATTTTTTATTAAACGGAGTACTAAGCGCAAATGGAAGTCCATTTGATCTTATGTTGAAGAAACAAAAAACCTCTAATCAGGCCAATCGTTTTGGTGTTGAGGTCTATACCGACATATCAACCAATGCCTATGCAGGTTCAACCAGTTATTACCAATATGATAACTATTCACTGAGCATCTCTTTTGGAAAGGAAAAACAACACCAACTTAGTAAACGATGGATTTTCTATTACGGTGGCGATGTAGCTCCATTCTACAAGTTCTATGGACAAGATTATTATAGTACCAACACTCTACAGAATAAAAATAAAGACCATGACTTTGGATTGAGGTTATCTCCTTTTTTGGGCATTCGCTTTCAAATCAATGACCGACTTTATGTTGCTACTGAAGCTTTGCTGAGGGTTTCTTATAGCTGGAAAGAGATCAGCTCTAAATCGTACGACAGTAATGGTATTATGTATGCCGAGTCAAGCAACGCATTCAATAACTTTCGCCTGCAGCCCTTACCTGCCACCGGCATATCAATATTTTATCGCTTTTAAAACCCTAGTGTTACGTTAATCGTGAAATGACGGGTTGCGTAAGGGAGAAGCGAAAAGCCCACTTCTTTGATGTAAATATAATTTAGCTATAGCCAAAGATATGAGCCCGACCCGAAGCGTGGAGTGTCATTTAGTTAAGAGCCGAAGGCTCGGATCAATCTGTAACAACGGATTTTAATCCGTTGGTGAATGTGGAAAATCAATCTAAGAGCAGTAGGCTCGGATCATATAAAATGCTTGAAAGAATTTAAAATGGGTTGAGCCTACGGCTCTCAACTTATCATCGATCATTTGACAACGGATTGAAATCCGTTGTTATTATATTGGCCGAGCCGATGGCTCTCCAAAAAAAACACGTCTTTAACTTAATGATATTGTCGAAGGGGTACGCCCACGCCCACTTAAACTTAACATGACACTAGTTCAACCACCCTTCAATCTCCTGAAGTGTTGGGTTCTGCACCGCATCCAACTTGAGCTTCTTGCGCATACCGGGGATGTCGTTAAAAAGTTTTGTGGCTTTGATTTCTTTCAGTTGCGCGATGGATGTTATTCCTAATTTTTGAAGAATGGGAATTAACTCAGCACGCACACCGATGGATTCAAAATTATCGGTAGCGGCCACTTCGGCTTGCTTTTCAGGTTTCATCTGAGGGAAGAAAATCACATCCTGTATGGATGGTGAGTTGGTCATGATCATGGAAAGACGATCGATGCCAATTCCCAATCCCGCGGTAGGGGGCATACCATACTCCAATGCTCTCAGAAAATCTTCATCCAGCGTCATCGCTTCTTCATCACCACGCTTACCCAATTCAAGTTGCTCTTCGAATCGTTCGCGCTGATCAATGGGATCGTTCAACTCGGAGAAGGCGTTGCAAATTTCTTTGCGATTACAAATGGCTTCGAAACGTTCTACCAATCCTGGCCGGGTCCTATGCTTCTTCGCTAAGGGTGACATCTCCAACGGATAATCCGTAATAAACGTTGGCTGAATTAAATTCGGCTCACACTTCTCACCAAAAATCTGATCAATCAATTTTCC